>JAZKCD010000060.1:0-30611 GCA_040388355.1 Pseudomonadota bacterium
AGGGCGGCCAGCTGCCCGGCTTCAAGGTCACCGAGTTCATCGCCAAGCTGCGCCACGCGACGCCGGGGGTGACGCTGATCAGCCCGCCGCCGCACCACGACATCTATTCGATCGAGGACCTCGCCCAGCTCATCTACGACTTGAAGATGATCAACCCGCGCGCGCGGGTGTGCGTCAAATTGGTCAGCTCGGCGGGGATCGGCACGGTCGCGGCGGGGGTCGCGAAAGCCCATGCCGACGTCATCCTGATCGCCGGCCATGTCGGCGGCACCGGCGCGTCGCCGGTCACCTCGGTCAAATACGCCGGCACGCCGTGGGAAATGGGACTGAGCGAAGTCAACCAGACGCTGACGCTCAACGGCCTGCGCGGCCGGGTGAAGCTGCGCACCGATGGCGGGCTCAAGACCGGGCGCGACATCGTCATCGCCGCGATCCTCGGCGCCGAGGAATTCGGCATCGGCACGCTTTCGCTGGTCGCGATGGGCTGCATCATGGTGCGCCAGTGCCATTCGAACACCTGCCCGGTCGGCGTCTGCACCCAGGACCAGCGCCTGCGCGACAAGTTCACCGGCAACCCGGAAAAGGTCATCAACCTGATGACCTTCATCGCCGAGGAAGTCCGCGAAATCCTCGCGCGGCTGGGCTTCAAGAGCCTCGACGAGGTGATCGGCCGCACCGAGCTGCTCCGCCAGGTCAGCCGCGGCGCCGAGCATCTCGACGATCTCGATCTCAACCCGATCCTCGCCAAGGTCGATGCCGACGATGCCGAACGGCGTTTCAGCCTGTCGGCGTGGCGCAACGAAGTGCCGGACAGCCTCGATGCGCAGATGATCAAGGATGCGGCGGCGGTGTTCTCGCGCGGCGAGAAGATGCAGCTGACCTATTCGGTGCGCAATACGCACCGCGCGGTCGGCACGCGGCTGTCGAGCGAGATCACGCGCAAGTTCGGCATGTCGAAGCTGGCCGATGGGCATGTCCATGTCCGTCTGCGCGGCTCGGCCGGTCAGTCGCTGGGGGCGTTCCTGTGCAAGGGCATCACGCTCGAAGTGTTCGGCGACGCCAACGACTATGTCGGCAAGGGACTGTCCGGCGGCACGATCATCGTCCGCCCGATGGTCAGCTCGCCGCTGGAATCATGGCGCAACACGATCATCGGCAACACCGTGCTCTACGGCGCGACCTCGGGCCGGCTGTTCGCCGCGGGGCAGGCGGGCGAGCGTTTCGCGGTGCGCAATTCGGGCGCGCAGGTCGTGGTCGAGGGCTGCGGCGCCAATGGCTGCGAGTATATGACCGGCGGCATCGCGGTGGTGCTCGGCGCGGTCGGCATGAACTTCGGCGCGGGCATGACCGGCGGCATGGCGTTCGTCTATGACGCGGACGGCAGCTTCGCGCGCCGCGCCAATCCCGAGAGCATCGTCTGGCAGCGCCTGGCCTCGGCGCATTGGGAAAGCGTGCTGCGCTGCCTGGTCGAGGCGCATTTCGAGACCACCGACAGCAAATGGTCGCAAGGGCTGCTCGACGAATGGGAGCGCGCGATGGGACATTTCTGGCAGGTCGTGCCCAAGGAAATGCTCACCCGCCTGCCCCAGCCGCTCGACGACAGCGTGGAAGCGGTGGCGGCGGAGTAGGGCGCGGCGCACGGGACTCGGCTCATTTGAAATCACT
The DNA here is from genome assembly GCA_040388355.1 of Pseudomonadota bacterium. Taxonomy (GTDB): domain Bacteria; phylum Pseudomonadota; class Alphaproteobacteria; order Sphingomonadales; family Sphingomonadaceae; genus Sphingomonas. Next base: position 1,666 of record JAZKCD010000060.1, read on the forward strand.
TTTCCCCGGCGAAGGCCGGGGCCCAGTATCGACGAATTTCAGGCGGCACTCCGCCCTCTGAGTCAGCTCGTGACTGGGCCCCGGCCTTCGCCGGGGAAAAGCCCATTCAATCCAGCTGGATCGGACTCTAGGTTGAGGACTCAATATTCCCCCTTCGTCATCCCCGCGAAAGCGGGGACCCATCTCCCGAACCAGCAGCAGAATGCACCGGCGCGATCGTGGATAGCTTCGGAGATGGGTCCCCGCTTTCGCGGGGATGACGGCTCGAGGCAAACGTGTTCCGTAAAACAATCGCTTGGGTTCTCAACCTACCGCCCCCGGACGATCTCCGCGCTCATCCTGGGCGGCGGAGTCATCCCCAGCACCCCGCAGAACACGACCTTGGTCACCCGCTCGGCGACCGGTTCGGGGAGCGATTCGTCGGGCTGGTCGGCCGCCTCGGCCAGCATCGCCCGCGCCTCGTCGGCAAAGGCGCGATGCACGCGAATCGGAATCCCGCCCAGCGCCAGCGTCAGCGGGCAATTCACCCGGATCGTCTCGAGGTTCATCCCGTAGGCGGGGATCGCGTTCCAGCCGAACAGCGACAGGATCACGCCTGCCTGGGGCTGGCTCCAGGCGATCGCGACGGTCTCGAACGGATCCTCGTCCATCGCCGCAGCATGCCGCAAGCCCCGCGCATTTCCTAATTGGATTTGCCGTGCCAGCCTGATGCGATGACCGACCGGCCTGAAACCCGCAACCGCCTCCGCAAGGCGAACGATTGTTTCAAATGTGGGAAATCTTCATTCACGATTCGCGTCAAAACTGTGAAGCTAAGCCTGTTTCCGCGCGACGAACTCAAGGATCTGATCGACCATCACGCTCATCTGCGCGTGCGAATCGCCGACGCAATCCTTCGATTCGACCGTGTTGATCGCCAGCCCCATCGGCGTCGGCCAGCCGCGCAGCGAATGGGTGATGGTCCTGAGCGCCTGCAGCGTCGAGACCGCCGCCTGCCAGCCCGCCGCGGTCGCGATCAGCCCGACCGGCAACCCGTCAAGATAGGGCCGCTCGTCCTTGCTCAACTGCTCGACATAATCGAGCGCGGTCTTGACCAGTCCCGACAGCGTGCCGTGATAGCCCGGCGACCCGACGATCACCGCGTCGGCGCTGCGCAGCGCCTCGAGATAGCGAGCGATCTCGGGGTGCCCCTCGGCGGCGCCGGGCTCGTAATGCGGGAAGGCGATCGCGCTGCCGGTGAGCAAGGTGGTGCGCGCGCCGCGCGCCTCGGCAATCGCGAGCGCGGCGGCGAGCAGCCGGCCGGTGGCCGATTCGGCGCGGAGGGTTCCGCCAAGGGCGACGATATGCGGCTGGGCCATGCGGGTTTCGCTAGCGGAAAGCGCCGGGCGATGCCAGCTTGGGTCGACAGGGAATCGGGGAAGCTGCGTGGTTGATGGGGGACATGGCCCGCTTGCCGGGGTGCGGATCGTGGAGTTCGACACGGCGGGGCCGGTGCCGCTGGCGGGGATGCTGCTCGCCGATCTCGGCTGCGACGTGGTGCGGGTGCGCCGCGCGACGCCCGACGGCAGCGCGATTGCGCCGATCCTCTATCGCGGCCGCACCGAAGTCGCGCTCGACATCACCAATGTCGCCGACCGCGAGCGCGTGCTGATGCTGGTCGCCGGGGCCGACGGCGTGATCGAGGGGTTCCGCCGCGGGCTGGTCGAGCAGCTCGGGCTCGACGCGGCGCGCTGTCTCGCCGCCAATCCGCGGCTGGTCTATGGCCGGGTCAGCGGCTGGGGGCTCGACGGGCCGTTGTCGGGCGCGGCGGGCAACGACATCAACCATCTCGCGCTCGCCGGCGCGCTCCACGCGATCGGCCCGGCATCGGGGCCGATCCCGCCGCTCAACCTGCTCGGCGAATATGCCGGCGGCGCGCTGTTCCTCGCGCTCGGCATGGTCGCGGGCATCCTGCGCGCGCAGGCGACCGGCGAGGGGCAGGTGATCGACGCGGCGCAGGTCGACGGGGTGGCGTCGATGATGACGCTCTATTACGCGCTCCACGGCGCCGGGCGCTGGGCCGATACCCGCGTGTCGAACCTGATCGACGGCGGCGCGCCCTTCTATCGCTGCTATGCCTGCGCCGATGGCCGCCACGTCGCGGTCGGCGCGCTCGAGCCGCCCTATTTCGAGGCCTTGTGCGCCGGGCTCGGGCTGGCCGGGCGCTTCCAGCAATATGACCGCGCCTGCTGGGCCGAGATGGGGGAGGCGTTTTCCGAGGCCTTCGCCACCCGCGGGCGCGACGAATGGGTCGAGATTTTCGAAGGCAAGGATGCCTGCGTGACGCCGGTGCTGTCGCTCGCCGAGGCGCCGCTCCACCCGCACAATCGCGCGCGCGAGACCTTCGCGTCGGTCGACGGGACGATGCAGCCGATGCCGGCGCCGCGCTTCTCGCTGTCGCCCGGCGCCGCGGTGCCGCCGCGGACCGAGACGGTCGAGGAGGTGCTGACGCGCTGGGGCTAGGAGGCGCGGAGGCTCGACCAGGCCCCGGCGATTTCCTCGAGGCTGTCGGCGGCGTCGCGGAACGGCGCGGGATCGAGGCCGAGGCTCGCCTGCAATATCTGCTGGCGCAGGCCATGGTAGAAGGTCCCGAGCGCCCGCGAGACATCGCCGCCGCGCTCGAAATCCAGCCCGGCCTCGAGCGCGAACAGCACCGCGGTCGCCCGTGCTACCCGCTCGCCCTTGACGTCGAATTTGCGCTTCTCCGCCGCCCACGCCGCCGATCGCAGCGCCGAGATGCCTTCCTCGTACAGCAGCCCGACCAGCGCGTGCGGGTCGGCCTCGCCGGTCCGCCCGGCCATGTCGACCTGGCGGTAGATGGCGGCAGGATTCCCCGCGAGCGCAGTGGCGTAGCGCGGCATCACGAATCCTTGGCGTTCCAGGCGGCGACCTGGTTGGTGAGGAAGGTCTGAGTCGACTTGTACGCCGCGACCGCCGAATCCATGCCGGCGAACTGCCGCGTCATCCGCGTCCGCAGCGACTCGGCGGCGGCGGTCGCCTTCTCCTGGTCGCCGGCAAGGCTGGTCTGCGCCTTGGTGTAGCGCGCCTCGCTGGCGCCGAGACCATAGGTCTTGTTGGTCGCGGCATCGGCGATCGTCGCGAGCGCGGCGGAAAGCCCTGCGCTGCCCTTGAACATCGCCTCGACCGAGCTGCCGTAATTGAGCAGCGCGTTGGTCAGCTGAGTCGCATCGACGCTCAGCGTGCCGTCGCGGTTGGTGGCGACGCCGATGCTGCCGAGCGTCGCCGGGGTGCCGGCGGCAGCATTGGCGACCAAGGTGGCAGTGGTGAGCCCGGCGAGCGAGCGCAGCATCGCCCGCGCGGCGGGATCGCTCCTCAGCGGGCCGGTCACCGGATCGGTGGCGGTCTTGAGCGTGCCGAGCAGCTCGTTGAAGGTATCGACGACGTCGTTGACGGCCTGCTCGAGCGCCGCGGTCGGCGCCTCGGCGCTCAGCGTCACTCGGGTGCCGACCGACGCGCCGACCAGTTCGAGCTTCACCCCGGGCACGAGGTCGAGCAGCGAATTGCTCGCGCGGCGCAGCGCGACGCCGTCGACCGCGACCACTGCGTCCTGCGCCGCGACATCGACCGACGTCGCAGTGGCGCCGACGCCGATGTTGAGCGCGGCGAGGCCTTCGGCCCCCGAATCTTCGGTCGCGGCCAGCGTGAAGGCCTGGGTCGCGCCGGTGCTGCTCTTGACCACCAGCCGCGATCCGCCGGCATCGCTCAGGATCGAGGCCGTGACGCCGGCATTCTTGGCGTTGATCGCGTCGCGGATACCCTCGAGGCTCGAATTGGCCGCGGTGATGGCGATGTCGACCGGTGTGGTCGCGCCCGCGGTGAAGCCGGTCATGTCGCCGTCGACCACCGTGGCGGCGCCGAAGGTCAGCGTCAGCTTGCCGGTGCCGATCGCGGCGGTCTTGTCGAGGATCGGCGCCGTACTGGCCACCTGCGCGGCGGCGAGCTGGCGGACCTCGATCGTCGCGGCGAGCTTGGCGGCCGAGCCGCCCGCCAGCGTCGAGACCTTGACCAAGGCGGGGTTCGAGCTGACCGGCTGGGTGGCGAGCGTGCCGGTCTTGATCAGCGTCTTGAGCGCGGAGTCGAAGCTGGTCATGCCGCTCTTGAGGCCGGCAGCCGCGGAGACCTGCGCCTTGAGCGTCTCGTCGCGCTTGGTGAAGGCATTGGTCTTCGCGGCATATTGCGCGTCGACGAGCTGGGTGACGAGCGCGGTGATGTCGATCCCCGACCCGCTTCCCAGCGTCTTTGCAATCGACTCGATGGCCATGGTTTCCCCCTGTCCCGATAAGCGGCAGCGCGCGACCGCGCTTTAGCGTTTCGGCTCCTGTTTCTTGCCGTTTTCGTCGAACAAGGCGGTTCCGGGCACGGCGATCGGCGGCGGGCTGCCGCCGGCCTGGCTGTTGACCCCGAACACGAACGCCAGCACCGCGGCGATCGCCATGTAGAGGTCGTCGCGGACCTCCTGCCCCTCGCGGCTGGTATAATAGACCGCACGCGCGAGCTGGGGATATTCGAGCACCGGCACCGCGAACTCGCCCGCCAGCTCGCGGATCGCCAGCGCGGTCTGGCCGCGGCCCTTGGCGACCACCACCGGCACCTGGTCGCTCGACCGGTCGTAGCGCAGCGCCACCGCGAAATGAGTCGGGTTGGTCAGCACGACATGCGCGGTCGCCACCGACTTGCGGAAGCCGCCCTTGAGGATCTCGCGCTGGCGCTGGCGGATCGCCCCCTTCTGCTCGGGCGAGCCTTCGCTCTCCTTATGCTCGTCCTTGATCTCCTGCTTGCTCATCCGCATCTGGCGCAAATGCCGGACCAGCTGGATCGGCAAGTCGATCCCCGCGATCAGCAGCAGCCCGCCCGCCATCGCGAAGATGAGCGTGACGAACTGTCCCCCCATCTCGCCGACCGCGCCGCCCAGGTCGGACGAAACCAGCCCCATCATCGGCCGCGTCATGCCGCTCAGCATCCACCAGCCGATCGCGCCGAGCAGCACCACCTTGAGCAACGACTTGCCGAGCTCGATCCAGCCATTGGCGCCGAACATCCGCTTGAGCCCCGAAGCGGGATTGACCCGCGACGCCTTGGGGGCGAACAATTTGTTGTTCCAGGTGAGCGCGCCGAGGCCCGCCTGGCTGAGCACGGCGGCGCCGAACGAGAGCGCGAGCAGCGCCCCCATCGACGGGGCGAGCCGCCACCCGGCCTCGACGATCGGCCGGAACGGCTCGAAATCCTCGATGTCGCCGCGCCCGAACGAGAAGCTCGCTGTCATCACCTGCTTGCACGCGGCGATCAGCGACGGCCCCAGCAGCGCCATCCAGCCGCAGCCGACGATCACCACCAGCGCGGTCGCGAAATCGCGCGACTTGAGGAGCTGGCCGTCCTCGACTGCCTTGCGCTTGCGCTTGGGTGTCGGTGCCTCTGTCTTTTCGCCGAATTCGTCCGCCATCAGCCGAGCACCAGCTGCGGCGCGGCCTCTAACGCCTCGTGGATGATGACAAGCAGGTAATCGCCCATCACCGGCATCGCGAGCAGGATCGCGACCACCCCGACCGCGAGCGATGCGGGCAGCCCGACCGCGAACAGGTTGAGCGCGGGCGCGGCGCGGCTGAGCATGCCGACGATGATGTTGAGGCAGAGCAGGAGGAAGCCGACCGGCAGCGCGAGCAGCAGCCCGGCGAGAAAGGCATAGCCGCCGAACAGCGCAATGTTAAGCAGCCGCTCGGGCTGCATCCAGGCACCAGGGGGCATCACTTCATAGCTGCGCACCACCAGGTCGACGAGCACGAGATGGCCGTCGACCGACAGGAACAAGAGGGTCAGCAGGATCGACAGGAACTGGCCGAGCGCGGGAGTCGAATGGCCGTTCTGCGGATCGACCGCGGCGGCGAAGCCGAGCCCCATCGACATGCCGATCACTTCGCTCGCGACCATCGGCGCGGCGAAGGCGATCTGGAGCACGAAGCCCAGCGCGAGCCCGATCAGCGCTTCCGACGCGATCGAGACGAAGCTGACCAGCGAGAATATCTCGGTCGGCGGCTGGATGTGCGTGACGTTCATCACCAGCACCCCGATCGCCCCCGACAGCGCGATCCGCGCGGGCAGCGGCACCGACACCGCGCTGAACACCGGCGCCGCGATGAACGCCGCGCCGATCCGCACCATCGCGTAGAGCAGGCTCCACAGCTGCGGCTCGATCGAGAGGCCGAAGCCCATCATTGGGTTATCTCACCAGATCGGGGATGCGCTCGAAGATGCTGGTGGTGAAGTCGCCGAGCAGCCCGAGGATCATGCTCCCGAAGATCACCAGGCTCACCGCCACGACGATCAGCTTGGGGACGAAAGTGAGCGTCTGCTCCTGGATCGACGTCGCCGCCTGCACCATGCCGAGGATCAGGCCCGAAAGCAGCGCCGGGATCAGGATCGGCGCGCTGGCGAGCGCCAGCACCCAGATCGCCTCGCGCGCGACGGTGAGGAAATAGTCCGATTCCATGGCGTCAGGTCACAAAGCTGGAGGCGAGCGAACCCATCGTCAGCGCCCAGCCGTCGACCAGGACGAAGAGCAGCAGCTTGAAGGGCAGCGAGATGATCGTCGGCGACATCATCATCATGCCAAGCGACATGAGGACGGTGGCCACGACGAGATCGATGACGATGAAGGGCAGGAAGATCAGGAAGCCGATCTGGAACGCGGTCTTCAATTCGCTGGTGACGAAGGCCGGCAGCAGCACCGCGTAGGGCACGTCGTTCGGGCTCGCATAGGGGCCGCTGTGCGCCATGTCGGCGAACATCTTCACGTCCTTGTTGCGGGTTTGCTTGATCATGAAGCCGTGGAGCGCCGCGCCGGCGCCTTCGATCATCTTCGACGCGGTGATCTTGCCCTCGGCGTAGGGCTGGATCGCCGTCGTGTTCATCTGGTTGATCGTCGGCGCCATGATGAAGAAGGTCAGGAACATCGACAGGCCGATCAGCACCTGGTTGGGCGGGGTCTGCTGGAGCCCGAGCGCCTGGCGGAGCACCGCGAGGACGATGATGATCCGAGTGAAGCTGGTCATCATCAGCAGGATGCCCGGCAGCACCGTGAGCAGGCCCATGATGATGAGCACCTGCAGCGACAGGCTGAGCGGGGCATTGCCGCCGCCGAGATCGCCGAGCGCGCGGTCGACTGCGTCACCCATGCCGGGCGTCGGCGCCGGCGCCGGAACCCCCTGCGCGAAGGCAGGCACCGCGAACAGGATCGCGAAGCACAACAGCCCGAGCAGAACGAGCGCGCGGCCGGTCAATATCCGGCGCTGGACGGGAACCACGGCGCGCATCAGGCTTCGACCTTGTCCACCAGCGTGACCCCGGTGCGGCTGACCGAGACGAGCAGCTTGCGCCCCTCGAACTCGACCACCGCGAGGCGCAGGCCCGGGGAGAGCATCATCGTCTCCTTGACCTGCACCATCCGCTCGCCCTGGTTCTTGGGCAGCCGCGCCTCGAGCTTGCGCCAGGCATAGAGGCAGCCGATGAGCAGCCCGCAGACCAGCGGGAGCAGGATCACCAGCTTGAGGATATACGCCCACATCATGTTACTTGGCCGCGCGCTTCTCGGGCGCGACCAGCTCGGTCATCCGCACGCCGAACTTGTCGCCGACGGTGACGACCTCGCCGCGGCCGATCAGCGTGCCGTTGACGAACACGTCGAGCAGCTCATTGGCCTCGCGGTCGAGCTCGATCACGCTCGTTTCGCCGAGCGCGAGCAGCTCGCGCAGCGTCAGCTGGGTCGATCCGATCTCCACCGTCAGCTTGACGTCGACGCCCTGGAGCAAGTGGAAATTGGCGCCCACCGCGGCGTCCGCCGCGAAATTGGCGGTCATGTCGTTCATCGGAAATCCTCTGCACTGATCGGTTCGAAAGAGGTGAGGCGCACCGCGGCGCGGCCGTTGGAGGTGCCGACGAGCCCGGTGCCGAGCCGCCGCGCGGCGACCATCACCGGGACTTCGGACGCGAGATCGATGGCGATGACGTCGCCGGCCTTGAGCTCGAGCAGGCGGCTCAGCGGGATCATCGGCTCGGCGAGCACCGAGCGGACCTGGAGCTTGACCCCCATCACCGCGCGGGTGAGCCCGCTGCGCCACTCGGGCTCGACGTCGAGGGGCTTGTCATGGACCTTGGCGGTCAGCGACACGGTGTGCGGCTTGAGCGCCGAGACCGGATAGAGAAGATCGACGAACACCGGCTTGTGGTCGCCTTCGGCGAGGCCGAAGCGCGTGACAACGACAGGCTCGTCGGCGCCGAAATCGGCTGGCGCCATGATGTTGGCATCGGTCACCGCGCGGAACGCGATCCGCGCGAGCGGCTCCCACGCCGCATCGAGCGGCGCGACGATCGTCTGGCCGAGCCGGGCGATCAGCGCCTCGGCGGCGGGGGTGAATTCGGCGGGCATCGGATGCGGCGCTTCGCCGTCGCCGCCGAAGAAACAGTCGAGCATCTCGAGCACGAACTTGCCGTCGAGCACGAGCTGGGCGCGGCCCTTGGCATTGCCCATCGCCAGCGGCTGCCACGCGGCGAGCGCGGGCCCGCGCTCGGCCTTGTAGTCGGCGAAGCGCTGGACCGAGAGCGGCTCGGCCCAGGCACGAAGCTCGCGGCGCATCAGCCCTTCGAAAACGCCCTTGAGCGACTTGGCCAGCCGCGCCGACAGATGCTGCAGCGTGACGAGGTCGCCGAACGGATTCAGGCTCGCCGTCCCCAGCGCCGGCGCGTGGTCCGCGCCGGTCCGGGGGCGTTCGCGCCGTTCGGGCGCCGCAGTTTCTGAAGGGCTGTTAACCATGCCCGTTCACTGAACGATGAAATTGGTAAAGTAGACGTTACCAACGCCCCCAAAACCGCTCTTTTCCTTCAAAACAGCGTTGATCGCGTCGACGAGGCGCTTCTGGATCTGGGTCTTGCCCTCGGCGGTGAACACCTGCTCCTCGCTGGTCTCGCCGAGCGCCATCAGCACCGACGAGCGAATCGCGATCTCATGCGTCTTGATGTTCTCGAGGACGGTTTCGTCATACGGCGTCGAGATCGCGATCCCGACCTGGATGAAATGGACGCTGTCCTGGAGGTTCGAAGTGAACTCCTTCTCGAGCGGGTAATAGCTCGAGGCGTATTTGTCGCCGCCCGAACCCGCCGGAGTCGGCTGGCCGCCATGCGACTCGCTCGAGCCGCTCTCCTCGCCATGCCCGCCCTCGCCGCCCTTCAGGCTGGCGCGCTTCTCCTGGTCCTTGGGGACCAGCTGCGGCCCGTGCGCTTCGGCCGCGGAGGCGCCGGCGACGTTCAGCAGGCCGCTCTTCATCGCATAGAAGACGCCGCCGCCGATCCCGGCAAGCAGCAGCGGCAGGAACACGAACAGGAGCAGCTTCTTGCCCTTTTTCTTCTTCTTGGGCGGCGCCGGGATGGTGTCGTCGATATCGTTCATGGTCGTCTCCGTGGATCTCAGGCGATGCGTTGGTCAGTGGATTCGGAGTCGCCGCCGAGCGCGCTCGTCGGGGCGGCGGTGAAGGCGGGACGCGGCGCGGCGTCATGACGCTGGCTGCCCTGGCCGGGGCCGCCGCCATCGACGCTGGTCTGGCCGAGCTTGAGCCCGCGCGATTCGGCGAGCTCGGCCAGCCGCGGCTGTGCCTCGGCGAGCGCGGCGCGGGCGGCAGGCGTGTCGGCGCTGAAGCGGACATGGACGCGGTCGCCTTCGTGGCGGATCGAGATGTCGACCGTGCCAAGCGCGTCGGGCGACAGCCGGATGCTGGTCTCGCGCGTGCCGGGCGTATCGCGCAGCGCCTCGATCCGCTCGACCATCGAAGTCATCCAGTCGTGGCGGTTCATGTCGAGCGCCGGTTGCTGGGCATCGGGCGTGGCGAGGACGAGGTGCGGACGCGGTGCTTCGGCAGTGGCGCTGCTGGTCGCGAGGGCGGCAATCGTGATCTCGCGCGGCGCGGCGCGGCGCGGCGCGGGGGCTTCGAGCGCGGCGGCGATCAAAGGCGCGGCGAGCGGCTGGACCGTCTCGGCGCGCGGCGGCTGGACCGTGGCGAGCGCGGGCGGCCGGACCGGCGTCGCTGTCTCCTTGGCGGGCGGCAGCTCGACTCGGATCGGCGCGGACGCGTCGGCGGCGGCTTCGACCGGCGCGGTCGCCGCCGGGCCGGGCATCGGGAGCTTGAAATCGACCGTACCGGCGTCCTGCGCTTCTCCGGCCACGGCCGTTCCCGCTGCATCGATCGAGACGGCTTCGACCGGCGCGTCACCGGCGGCAGGCTCCGCTGCGAGCAACGCCGTGGCGGGCTGGCCGGGGGTTTCACCCTCGGGAATCTGGATGGCGTTGGCAAAGGCGGGGAGCCGCAGCGGCGCGGGCGGCGGCTCGGCGACCGGCAGCGCGACGGCGAACCAGGCGAAGGACGGCTCGGCCTCGCAGTCGTTCGCGTCCTCGGGCGCGTCCTCACTGAATTCCGGCAATTCCTTGCCGTCTCCGGCAGTTTTTTGCCGCACGGCAAGCGCCAGCAAGGATGTTTCGCCTTCCGCTTCCGCCGCCGCGCCCGGGACGAGCGCGGTCTTCAGCGCGAGCGCAAAGGCCTGCGTCCCCCCGGACGCAAGCAGTGCGGGTCGCGCCAAAATCGGTTTGGAAGCGGAAACGGAAGGCGAAATCTGGATCAAGTGTGTAACCCCGGTGACTCGTCGGGGATCAATCAGCAAAGATCGTGCCGGTTTTTGCCCGTCGGCGGCAGCGCCTCGAGCGCGCGGAGCGCCTTGATCGCCGCCTCGGCCTCGCCGCGCGCGATCAGCTTCTCGATCGCGCTCTGGTCGCGCTTGGCTTCGCGAGTCGCCTCGGTGGCGGCGCTCAGCCCCTGCTCGGCGATCGCGACGCGCTGCGCGGCGGCGTGCGCCGACTGGTGGAGCCGCTCGCGGTAATGCGCGGCGGCGATCAGGCTGGTGGCGTCGGACTGCGCCTGCGACGGCGCGACATTGGCCGAGAGCTGGGCGATGCGCTCGCGCAGCGCCTCTTCGTGCGCGACGCGGGCGCGGGCGCGGCCTTCCTCGGCGCGGACCTGGCCGAGCTGGAGCGTCCGCACGCGGAGCACCCGGTCGAACCGCTTCGCGTTCCTAGGCATGCTTCTGCGGTGCCGGCCCGCTCCCCCACCCGGCCACCCATAGGCTATTAAAGTTGGGTGGCCGGGTGGGGGAGCGGGCTGGTGCCGCCCTCAACAAATCACGCATCCCCGAACACGCCGGTCAGCTCGGCGACGGCGTCGCCAAGCGAGACGATTTCGTCCTGGCCCTGCTTGATATATTCCATCACCGCCGGGTGGCAGGCGATCGCGGCGTCGATCTCGGGATCGGCGCCGGGGCGATAGGCGCCCATCAGCACCAGATCGCGATTCTCTTCATAGGTGGCGAGGTGGCGCCTGAGCACGCGCGCGGCGTGGACATGCTCCTTGCCGACGATGTCGGTCATCACCCGGCTGACCGAAGGCCCGAGATCGATCGCGGGATAGACTCCGCGCTCGGCGAGCTGGCGGCTGAGGACGATATGGCCGTCGAGGATCGATCGCGCGCTGTCGACGACCGGATCGTTGCCGTCGTCGCCATCGGCGAGCACGGTATAGATCGCCGTGATCGAGCCCCCGCTTGAGACGCAGGTCCCGGCGCGCTCGATCAGGCTCGGCAGCATCGCGATGGCGGAAGGCGGATAGCCGCGCGCCGAGGCGGGTTCGCCCAGCGCCAGCCCGATCTCGCGGCCGGCATGGGCGACGCGGGTGAGCGAATCCATGATCAGCAGCACCTTCTTGCCCTCGGCGCGAAAGGCTTCGGCGATGGCAGTGGCGCGGAGCGCGCCGCGGATGCGCAGCACCGGCGAGTGATTGGCGGGGACCGCGACGACGACCGCGCGCGCGCGCGCCTCGCCGAACACCTTGGTCTCCATGAAATCGGCGACTTCGCGGCTGCGCTCGCCGATCAGCCCGACGACGACGACATCCGCCTGGGCCGCTCGCACGATCATTCCGAGCAGCACCGACTTGCCGACCCCCGACCCCGCCATGATCCCGACGCGCTGGCCCTGGCCGATGGTCAGCAGCCCGTTGATCGCGCGCACGCCGACATCCATCGGCTCGCGCACCCGGCCGCGGTCGAGCGGCGACTGGAGCTTGCCGGCGAGCGGCCATTTGCCTGCCCCCCGGATCGGGCCGAGCCCGTCGATCGGCTTGCCCGATCCGTCGACCACGCGGCCGAGCATCGCCGCGCCGACCTCGGCCTCGCCCGGCGGGCCGATCGGCCGCACCGGCGCATTGGGGAGCAGCGGCGCGGGGCCGCCGAGGTTCATCATCAGCGTGCGGCCGCCGCGAAAGCCGATTACTTCGGCTTCGATCCGGCCCGCGCCGGTGCCGACCGCGCAGACGGTGCCGACCGGCAGCGAGAGGCCGACCGCCTCCATCAGCAGCCCGTCGAACGAAGCGAGGCGCCCCGAGACCTTGGGCCTGGGCGCGAAATCACGGCAGCCGAGGCCGTCGAGATAGTCGGCCGTGAAGCGGTTCAGCATGGGGGCGGAATCGGCACGCGGTCGATCGCCTGGGCGAGCTGCTCGAGCCACAGATCGGGACCGTCCTCGACGATCGTCGAGGCGCTTTCGATCACGAAGCCGCCGCGCGCGACATGCGGATCGCCGACCGGGAAGATCGTCGCGGGCAGCTTGCCCTGGACCAAAGGCACATCGTCGGGATGGAGCCGCAGCAGCGCCGATTCGGCGCTGTCGGCGAGCAGGTCGACCGCCGCGGTGATCCGGCCGGCGAGCACGTCGGGGGCGACTCCGACTTCGCCGACCAGCTTGGCGACGAGGTGGAGCACGGTCTGGCGGAGCTGGCCCGCCATCCGCTCGCGATCGAAGTGCGCGCCGGCGGCGAGCGCCGACGAGACCTGCTCGAGCAGCGCGGCTTCGCGCGCGCGGGCGTCCTCGGCCTCGGCGGTCGCGGCGGCCTGGCCCTCGGCGAAGCCCGCGGCGTGCGCCGCGGCGATCGGATCGCTGAACGGGCCATTGCCGTTCTTCGCCGCGTCGGCGGCAAACGGGTCCCAGCCCTCGGTCGGATTGGTCGAGGGGTCGGCCGGGCTGAAATGCTTCGGGCTCGCCGGCTCTTCGGAGAAGGTGCGCATGCCCATCCGCGTGACGTCGGCCGGCGCGAAGCCGACCGGCTCGGCAAAGGCGCGCTGGAGGACATGCGCCGCGGCGCGGTGGCGGCCGGCGAAACCCGGGGAGAAGCCGGAGCCTGCGAACTCAGACATAGTCGTCCTCGCCACCCTTGCCGGGCATCTGAAGCGTGCCGTCCTTGATCAGCCCGCGCGCGATGCTGATCATCATCTTCTGCGCATCGAGCACTTCGGCGAGCTTCATCGGCCCGCGTGCTTCCATCTCGTCGCGGATGCCGTCGGCGGCGCGGCTCGACATGCAGCCGAGGAAGCGGTTGCGGACATCCTCCTCGACGCCCTTCATCGCGCGAACCAGTACGTCGCCGTCGATGCTGCGGATCAGCGTCGACAGGTTCTTGTCGTCGAGCTCGAGCAGGTTGTCGAAGACGAACATCGCCTCCTCGATCGCCTTGGCGACTTCGCGGTCGATCTTGGCCAGCTTGGGCATGACCTTGATCTCGACCGACTTGCGCGCGCCGGCGAGGATCTTCGCCGCCTCGCGCGTGCCACCGAGCTGGAGGCCCGCATTGGGCTTCTTGGTCGCAGTGCCGACGCGGGTCTGGAGCATGGCCTTGAGCGTCTCGATCGCCTCGGGCGGCACCGGGCCGAGCTTGGCGATGCGGCGCAAGATCTGCGGCTGGACGGCCTCGGGCAGATGCTCGAAGACCTTGGCGGCGATGTCGGGATCGAGATTGGCGAGCAGCACCGCGGCGATCTGCGGATGCTCGGCCTCGATCATCCCGGCGATCTCGGCGGGCTCGAACCATTCGAGCAGCTCGATGCTCGCCGACGCCTGCGCCGGCATGATCCGCGCGAGCACGCTCTCGGCGCGCTCCTTGCCGAGCGCCTTGTTCATCATATTCTCGATCTTGGGGCCGGGATCGAAGGTGATCCCGGTCCGCTCGCGCGCCTTGTAGGTGAAGTCGTCGAGCACCTGCTCGACCTCGGCCTCGCTGACGTCGGCGACGGCGAACATCGCCTTGCCGAGCTGGCGCACTTCCTCGGGATCGAGCTTCTGCAGGATCGACGCGGCTTCTTCCTCGCCGACCAGCATCATCAGCACCGCGGCGCGCTCGACGCCGTTGAAGCTGCGCAGCATGTTCATGCGCCGTCCGCCTTGATCATGTCGCGAACCGCCAGCGCCGCGCGCGCCGGATTGTCGCGGGTGAAGCCGCGGACGAGGCCGACCCGGTCGTCATAGCTCTTGCCGTTCTTCTCGAGCATGTCGATGCTCACCGCAGGCTGCGGCGCGCCCTGCGGTTGCGGGGCATAGCCGGTGCCGGCGAGCGCAGGCCGGTGCGAGCCGGCATCGTCGCGCTTCTTGAGCAGCGCCTTGGCGAGCGGGCGGACCCCGAGGAACAGCACCAGCAGCGCGATCACCAGCGCGGTCAGGTTGCGCGCGAGCAGCGGCACCCAGCCGGCATCGTACCAGGCCGGGCCGCTGACTTCGGCACCGGCCGCGGCAGTGAATTTGCGGCTGATCACAGTGACATTGTCGGCGCGGTTCTGGTCGAAGCCGACGGTGGCGCGGACGAGCTGAGTGATCTGGCCGATCTCGACCTGGCCGCGCGGCTTGCCCGGCTCCTCGCGCAGCAGCACCGCGACCGAAAGCCGCTTGATGTTGCCGGGCGCGGCGCGGGTGACCGAGACTTCCTTGCCGAGGTCATAGGTGCGAGTGAAGCTGTCGGTCTGCTTCTGCGCGGGCGGCGCGGGGGTGCCGGTGGCAGGCGCCGCGGCGGGCGCGCCGGGTTGGGCCTGCGCGTTGGGTGCGCTCATCGTGCTCGCGGGCGGCGGCGTGTTGGAGAGCGCGCCGGGAATGCCGCCGGGCGCGGCCGAGCCGTCCTTGTTGTTGCCGGTCCAGTTGCCCTGCTCGGCACGGACGACCGAGCCGTCCTTGTCATAGCTTTCGCGCGTCGCCTGGCTTTCGTTCAGGTCGACATCGGCCTGGACCTCGGCAGTGAAATTGCCCGCGCCGACCAACGGCGTCAGCAGCTGGGTTAGCTGCTCGCGATACTTGTCCTCGATGCGGCGCTGGAAATCGATGCGGGCATCGCCCGCCGCGCCGGCGGCGCTGGCGCCGCCCGACTTGCTGAGCAGCGCGCCCATCTGGTCGACGATCGTCACGCTGTCGGGCGTCATTCCCGGCACCGACGAGGCGACGAGATTGACGATCGCGCGGATCTGCGCGTCGCCAAGGCTGCGCCCGGCCTGGAGCTTGACGATCACGCTGGCGGAAGGCGTGGCGTGGTCGCGCACGAACACCGAAGCCTCGGGCGTGGCGAGATGGACGCGGGCTTCGGCAACCGCGTCGATCTCCTGGATCGAGCGGGCCAGCTCGGTCTCGCGCGCCTGGCGGAGGCGCTCGCCTTCGACCGCGCGGCTGACGCCCATCGGCAGCTGGTCGAGGATCGCATAGCCGCCGGGCTGGGCCTTGGGCAGGTCCTGGCTGGCGAGCAGCATCCGCGCCTTGTGGTAATTGTCCTCGGAAACGGTCAGCGAGCCCGAATTGTCGACGGCGCTGTGGATGCCCGCAGTGTCGAGCGCGGCGGTGACCGAGGATTTGTCCGAATCGTTGAGATTGGCGAACAGGATGCGCTGGGGCGAAGTCGCGACCATCGACCAGGCGAGCCAGCCGGCGACGACCAGTCCGACGAGGAACAGGAACGGCATCGCCCGCCGGACGGCGGGCTGGCTCATCAGGCCGCTCATCTGCCGAAGCGGATTGGCAAGCGGGCCGGATACGGTTTCGGTAAGGGCGTTGCTCATCTGATTACACCGGCATGTTCATGATGTTCTGGTACGCGGACAAAAGCTTGTTGCGGACCTGAAGCGTGGCTTCGAAACCGACCGAGGCCTGCTGGCGCGCCATCATCACCTTGGCGATGTCGACGGTCTCGCCGCGCTCGTACGCAGCGGAGAGGTCGCCCGCGACCTGCTGGCTCTGGTTGACGTCCTTGAGCGCGCTCTCAAGCGTCGCCGCGAAGGTCGCCGGCTTGGCTTCGGTCACGCCGCCCGCGGCCGGAACCTGGTTGGCGCGGCTCAGCGCCTCGTTGCGCTCGAGAATCTGGGCGCGCAGCTGCATCACCCGGTCGATGCTCATGCCGCCACCGACGCCGCCGACCCCGCTCATGCCGACACCTGCATCGGCGCGATCGCCTCACCCTGCTCGCGCGCCTTGGCGAGGCGGTAGCGCAAGGTCCGCTCGGAGATGCCGAGGCGGCGCGCGGTCTCGATCCGGCTGCCGTTGCATTCGGCGAGGGTCTCGCGGATCGCCTGGAACTCGTGCATCTGGACGATGTTGCTGAGCGTGCCCGGCGCCTCGCTGCGCGCCGAGGGCGCGCGGTCGAAGATCAGGTGGCTGGTCTCGATCGTGTCGCCCGCGCACAGCAGCAGCGCGCGCTGGATGACATTCTCGAGCTCGCGGACATTGCCCGGCCAGTCATGGTCCTGCAGCGCCTCGACTGCATCGGTCGAGATCCACGGCAGGCTGGTGCGCTTGCCGGCGTGGCGCAGCACCATCGCCGCGGCGAGGGCGGCGATGTCGCCCGGGCGCTCGGCGAGCGGCTTGGTGGCGAGCGGGAAGACCGACAGGCGATAGTAGAGATCGGCGCGGAACCGCCCGGCTTCGACTTCGCCGTGCAGGTCGCGGTTGGCGCAGGCGATGACGCGGACATCGACCTTCTCGGGGATCGTCCCGCCGATCGGCACGACTTCGCGCTCCTGGAGGACGCGGAGCAATTTGGCCTGGAGGTTGAGCGGCATCTCGGCGATCTCGTCGAGCAGCAAGGTGCCGCCATGCGCGGCGCGGAAAAAGCCCTGGCCGCCCGACGAGGCACCGGTGAAGGCGCCCTTCTGGTGGCCGAACAGCATCGCCTCGAGCATCGATTCGGGGAGCGCGGCACAATTGATCGCGATGAACGGGCCGTCCTTGCGAGTCGATCCGAGATGGATCGCGCGGGCCAGGACTTCCTTGCCGGTGCCGGTCGGGCCGTTGATCAGCACGGTGATGTCGGAAGCGGCGACGCGCTCGGAGAGGGCGAGCAGCGCGAGGCTCTCGGGGTCGGCGGCGACGGGCGCGGTCGGCCCGCGCAGGATCGCGCTGGCGAAACCGCCGCCGATCGCCGTGTCATCGCTGTCATAGGACAGGCGCGCGGGATTGCCGTCGGCGAAGGGAGTCGCTTGGGGGGCGCCGGTGCCAAGGATCAGCGTGCGCGCGGGAGCGGGCGGGACTTCGCCCTCGGCGACCAGGAAGAGGTCCCCCGCGGCGGGCTTGCCGTCCTCGCACGATCCGATCGCGAAGCCTTGTGCCCGCAATGCGGAGACCAGGGCGTATTTCTGCCGCAGCACCGCTGCCGACGGAACGATCGATCGCATTGGAAACTTCCCCCTTTGACATCCCCCCAATGCGGCATTGTTGGTTAATCTCGGGTAAAGATTTGGGGGTCCGTGCGACTACCTAGTCTCCTGACGATCCGGGCGCGCTCTGGGGGCACGTATGCGCGCGCGCGAGGAACCGGCCGCTCCAAGTTTTTTGCTTAATGTCGCGATGGCCCTGCCGTTCCTTGGCTTGGCGGCTCGGAGCTCCCGTCTGGGGGGTACGCTGGGAGCGCCAGGCTTGAATGGAGTTAATACCATGACTGTTATCGGCACCAACATCTCGTCGCTTCGCGCTGCGAACGCGTCGAACGCCGCGTCGGCTCAGCTGCGCACGGCGATGGAGCGCCTGTCGACCGGCAAGCGCATCAACAGCTCGAAGGACGACGCCGCCGGCCTCGCCATTGCCTCGAACATGACCTCGTCGATCCGCGGCATGAACCAGGCCGTGCGCAACGCCAATGACGGCATCTCGATGGCGCAGACCGCGGAAGGCTCGCTCAACGAAGTCAGCAACATGCTGCAGCGCATCCGCGAGCTCTCGGTCCAGTCGGCGTCGGGCACCTATTCCGACAGCGACCGCACCAACCTGCAGGCGGAAGTCACGCAGCTCACCGCGCAGATCAAGTCGACCCTGACCGACACCAAGTTCAACAGCGTCGCGCTGTTCGACACGACCAAGGGCGGCCCGGGCATCTCCAAGACGATCCAGGTCGGCTCGGAAGCGACCAACACCGTTGCCCTCTCGATCGGCAATCTCGACACGTCGACCTTCGACACCGTCGCCGCCGTCGCCGCTGTCGCCGCCGTTGCGGCCCAGCCGGCCGTTGCCGCGGTCGCCGCGGTTGCGGAAGAGAAGATGTCGGCCGACGGCCTGTACACGATCAAGGCGGGCGACGATTATATCGGCACCTCCTACACCGCGACGCAGGACGACGAGGACAATACGGCGCAGCTCGGCGGGGCCGATGCGGTCGCAGGCGCGGTGCATACGCTCGCCGCCGGCGATACCATCTGGCTCGAGCAGGATGACGTGACCACGACTGCGGTCGCGGCGGTGGCGGCCCAGGCCGCGACTCCGGCGGTTGCCGCGGTTGCCGCGGTTGCGGCCAGCGCCGGCCTCTCGGTCTCCAGCGCTGCCAACGCCACGGCGTCGCTGACGCTGGTCGACAACTTCCTCAAGAGCGTCAACACGGTCCGCGCCGGCCTCGGTGCCACGCAGAACCGGCTCGAGTCGGTCGTCAACAACCTGACCACCAACGTCACCAGCCTGACCGACGCGCGCAGCCGCATCGAGGACGCGGACTTCTCGTCCGAGACCACGGCGCTCGCCAAGGCGCAGATCCTGAGCCAGGCGTCGACCGCGATGCTGGCGCAGGCCAACCAGAGCCAGCAGTCGGTTCTGACGCTGCTTCGTTAAGCGCGGGCCGGTCGGGGTGTTACCCCCCTGACAGGCACCGCGGCCGGTCACTTCTCCTTCGGGAGAGGGCGCATGGGGAACCCCGGTGGTCTTCGGATCACCGGGGTTTTTCCTGTTTTTTGGGTTACGGCTTCAACTTTCCGGTCTCGTCCAGATCCAGCCACCGATCAGGACGGCGGCGGCGACCGGCGCCAGCGACCAGGGGAAATGGACGAAGATCAGCGCGACGGCGATGCTGAAGGCGAACGCCAGCGCCGCGGCGCGCTTGCCCTTGCGGCTGATCGCGCCGCTTTCGCGCCAGCGCACGATATGCGGCCCGAAGGTCGGATGGTCGAGCAGCCTCTGCTCGAGCCGCGGGCTGCTCCGCGCGAAGCAATAGGCGGCGAGGATCACGAACACCGTGGTCGGCATCAGCGGCAGGATCGCGCCGATCACCGCGAGCGCGATCGAGACGAACCCCGCGATCAGATACAGGTGCCGCTTCACGCCAGGCCGAACGCACGGTCGAAAGCGATGGCGCCCGCCGGACTGAACGCGATCACACGCCCCTCCCCGCGCTTGGCCCAGCCCGACTCGAGGACATGCCGCAGGATCGCCGCGCCGAGCGTGCCGGCGAGATGGTTGCGGCGCTCGCTCCAGTCGAGGCAGGTCCGGCACAGCGGCCGGCGGCCGCCCTCGGCCAATTCGATCCCGAGCGCGGCGAAGCGCATGCGGCCGGCGGCGGTCACGTCCGGGGTCTCGCCCGCGCCGATGCAGCCGTCGGTCATCAGTTGCTCGGCCAGCCGAACCGCGCGTTCGCCGGCGAGGTGATCATAACAGAGCCGCGCCTCGCGCATCGCCGCGTCGCGCGGCCCGGTGCGCCTGGGCACCGCGCCGGTGCGCTCGGCGATGCCCATCAGCAGCTCGATCGCCGCGGCGACATCGGCGTCGGCCAGGCGGAAATAGCGGTGCCGTCCCTGCCGCGCCGGCAGCACCATCCCCGCATCGCTCAGCCGCGCGAGATGCCCCGAGGCGGTGGGCAGCGCGACGCCGGCGCAGTCGGCCAGCTCGCTGACGGTCAGCGCGCGGCCGTCCATCAGCGCGACCAGCATGTTCGCGCGCGCCGGGTCGCCGATCAGCGCGGCGATTCCGGAAATGACAGGACCGTCCCTCATAGTTCGGGCTTAACCGAAGCATCGGCGCGCCGCAATCGGCTAGCAGGGCCCCCGATAAAGGAGCCTCGCTATGATCACCTGCTTCATCCGCTACGAGATCGATCCGTACCGCACCGACGCTTTCGAGCAGTATGCCCGCGCCTGGAACGAAGCGATCCCGCGCTGCGGCGCCGAGATGATCGGCTATTTCGCGCCGCACGAGGGATCGGCGACGACCGCCTATGGCCTTTACTCGATCGCCGACCTCGCCGCCTACCAGGCCTATCGCGCGCGGCTGCGCGAGGATCCGCTGGGCCAGGAGAATTTCGCCTTCGCCACGAAGGAGCGCTTCATCCGGCGCGAGGACCGGATCTTCCTGCGGCATGTCAAATGATCGCAGTGATCTTCGAGGTCCGGCCGGCGCCCGGCCGCGAGACCGCCTATCTCGAGTTCGCCGCGGCGCTGCGCGACGATCTCGCAGCCATCGACGGCTTCGTCTCGGTCGAGCGTTTCCAGAGCCTGACCGATCCGGGCAAGCTGCTGTCGCTCTCCTTCTTCCGCGATGAGGCGGCGGTAGCCGAATGGCGCAACCAGCCGCACCACCGCGCCGCGCAGGCGTCGGGGCGGAACGGGGTGTTCGCCGATTACCGGCTGCGCATCGCCGCAGTGACGCGCGACTATGGCATGGCCGCGCGCGACGAAGCCCCGGCCGACAGTCGCGCCGCGCACGGCTAGCGCCGGCGCATCTCGCGCGGGCTGCTTCCCGTCCAGCGCCTGAACGCGCGCGAGAAGGCGGCGGGATCGGAGAAGCCGACCAGATAGGCGGTCTCGTTCACCGAGACCTTGTCGCCGCGCAGATAGCCGAGCGCCAGCCGGTGGCGCAGCGCGTCGAGCAGCTTCTCGAAGCTCGTGCCTTCGGCCTTGAGCCGGCGGAACAGCGTCTGGCGGCTCATCCCCAGCGTCGCCGCGACGCCGTCGCGCTGGCGCTGTGGCTCGTCATCGCCCGGGTGAAGCTGCCGAAGTGGCAGGCGCGATATCACCGCTGGTAGCGCTATCATTTTCGCGATAGCTTCCCTGAAACAAGAGAGGGGGTGCACCGTGAGACCGACCATGCTGATCGCGCTCGGAATGCTGGTGACGTCCGGCGCCGCGGCCCAGACCGCATCGACGCCCGAGCAGCGCGCCGCCGCGATGGTCGCGCAGATGTCGCTCGAGGAGAAGGCCGCGCAGCTCGGCCACACCGCCCCGGCGATCCCGCGGCTCGGCATCCCGGCGTATAACTGGTGGAACGAAGGGCTCCACGGCGTCGCCCGCGCCGGCATCGCCACGGTCTTCCCGCAGGCGATCGGCATGGCGGCGTCATGGGACGCGCCGCTGATGCACAAGGTCGCCGACACGATCAGCACCGAATTCCGCGCCAAGTTCGTCGAGCGGCGCCACGCGGACGGCGGCAGCGACTTCTATCGCGGGCTGACCGTGTGGTCGCCCAACATCAACATCTTCCGCGATCCGCGCTGGGGCCGCGGCCAGGAGACCTATGGCGAGGACCCCCATCTCACCGGCCGCATCGGCATTGCCTTCATCACCGGGCTGCAGGGCGACGATCCGCGGCACCGCAAGACCATCGCCACCTCGAAGCATTTCGCGGTCCATTCGGGCCCCGAATCGAACCGCCACCGCGAGGACGTCCATCCCTCGCTCCACGATCTCGAGGACACCTATCTCCCCGCGTTCCGCGCGACGGTGACCGAGGGCAGGGTCGAGTCGCTGATGTGCGTCTACAACGCCATCGACGGCGTCCCCGGCTGCGCCAACGACCGGTTGATGCAGATGTATCTGCGCGATAGCTGGGGCTTCACCGGCTATATCGTCTCGGATTGCGGCGCCGCCGCCAATATCTACCGCCCCGACAGCCTCCATTACACCGACACGCCCGAAGCAGGCGTCGCCGCCGGATTCAAGGCGGGGATGGACGTGATCTGCGGCGACTATCGCAACCATATGACCACCGACGCCGATGCGATCGTCGGCGCGGTCAAGGCCGGGCAGCTGCCGCAGGCGGTGGTCGACCGCGCGCTGGTCCGGCTGTTCTCGGCGCGGATCCGGCTGGGGCTGTTCGATCCCACGAATCCGTGGTCGGGCATCACTGCGAAGGATTACGACACCCCCGGGCATCGCGCGACCAGCGAGGCGATGGCGCGGGCGTCGATGGTGCTGCTCCGCAACGAAGGCGGGCTGCTCCCGCTCAAGGCCGCGCCGAAGACGATCGCCGTGATCGGCCCCAACGCCGATTCGATGGATGCGCTGGTCGGCAATTATTACGGCACGCCGTCGCAACCGGTGACCGTGCTCGCCGGGCTGCGCGCGCGCTTCCCCAATTCGAAGATCGTCTATGCCGAGGGCACCGGGCTGGTCGGCCCCGCCGAGCCGCCGGTCCCCGACGAGGCGCTGTGCGCCGACGCCGCGTGCACCGTGCCGGGGCTCACGGTCGAATATTTCGCCGGCGTCGACCTCCAAGGCGCGCCCACCGAATCGCGTGTCGAGCGCAACGCCCGCATCGGCTGGAGCGGCGACAAGGCCAGCTCGGCGCGCTGGACCGGCACGATCACCGCCCCCGAGACCGGCGAATTCCGCTTCCGCTTCGCCAGCGAGAATGGTTACCGCGTGTGGGTCGGCGACACCCTCGTCGTCGACGAATGGGGCGTCGGCGATTCGCCTTCGATCCTGTCGGGCGCAGTCACCCTCGAAAAGGGCAGGCGCTATCCGCTCAAGGTCGAGGCGTTCCAGCGCGGCGCCAAGGGCCAGCAGCGGCTGGTGTGGAGCCCGCCGAGCCAGAATGGCGACGACGCCGTCGCGGTGGCGCGCGAAGCCGATGTCGTGATCTTCGTCGGCGGGCTCTCGGCGCGGATCGAAGGCGAGGAGATGAAGCTCAAGGCCGACGGTTTCGCCGGCGGCGACCGCACCAGCCTCGACTTGCCCGCCCCGCAGCAGAAATTGCTCGAACGCGTCCACGCCACCGGCAAGCCGGTCGTGCTGGTCCTGATGAGCGGCAGCGCGCTCAGCGTGAACTGGGCCGACGCGCATGTCCCCGCGATCGTCGAGGCCTGGTATCCCGGCGGCCAGGGCGGCGCCGCGGTCGCATCGCTGATCGCCGGCGATTTCAGCCCCGCCGGGCGGCTGCCGGTGACCTTCTACAAATCGGCCGGCGACCTGCCGCCGTTCGGCGACTATGCGATGGCCAACCGCACCTACCGCTATTTCACCGGCCCGGTGCTCTACCCGTTCGGGCACGGCCTCAGCTACACGCGCTTCGCCTATGCGCAGCCCAAGCTGAGCACAGCCAAGGTCGCCCCGGGCACGAAACTGACAGTGTCGGTCGACGTCACCAACACCGGTGCGATGGACGGCGACGAAGTCGTCCAGCTCTACATCAGCCACCCGGGCGCCCAAGGCGCACCGCTGCGTGCGCTGCAGGGGTTCGAACGCGTCCACCTGAAGCAGGGCGAGACCCGCACGGTCCGCTTCACCCTCGACGACCGCGCGCTGAGCATCGTCGACTCGCAGGGTGTGCGGCGCATCGTCCCCGGCCGGGTGGTGCTGTCGGTCGGCGGCGGCCAGCCGGTCGCGCTTCCCAATCTGCCCACGGCGCCGGGTGTCGAGACCGCGTTCGAGATCACCGGCAGCGCGCTGCTGCCCCGATAGGCACAATGAAGTCGGTGCGTCCCCGCCCCCTTGCACCGCAATCGAAATGGCCTAGACTAGTCGGCGGCTGATCCGGCCATGCCGTCCACAATGGCGCAGCCCGAGGGCAGGAGACTGAACTAGCCATCTGAATCTTTCCAGGTGCTCGCGGGCCTAGTGGACACGCCTCTCATCGCACCGTCGGGAGTGGTTCAATGCGCCTTCATATCTCTGACTTGTCGCGTCCCAAAGCGGTCGCGAAATTTCTCTCCCACCTGTCGCCTGAGGTAACGTTATCGAGAGCGCAAGAAGCGCTCGCCCGCGCACTTCGCTATCGAGAATGGCACGATCTGATTGCGAGTGCTGGCGGGCCTCCTTCGGCGCCGATTGCGTTTGAGCCCGACGAAGCGAAACGGGTAATCCTCTCGCTTGCCGCCGATCTCAAGCTGTTGGATGGCGACGTGCAGTTCTCCATATCGCGCGCACGACTGTGGCAGGAGGAGCGCTGGTCATCCCAGCAGCACCAATCTCTACGCACGGCAATTTGGCGCGAGCATGTTTTTGGCCCACCCGCGGGGGGAAAACCGGGAACGATCGTCAAAGTTAAAGCGCACGGTACGACAAGGTACGCCTACCTTCAGGCAGTCGGTCGACCTACTTACGTCCTTTACGACACCGGTCCCGGTATTTGCGGCGACTTCGAAGCAGTGACGCCTCGCGAAGCACTGCCGGATTTCATCCCTTCGCGCCTTTGGCTTCCCTACGGCGTTTGGACACTCCGCGATGGGTCGGAAGTCATTTTCGCGCGGGACTATCTTCCTATGTGGCACGTAGCTGGTGACGTAGTCGAACGAGTCGATCCGTGGTTATGGATCAACGATATCGTCGCCGAGAAGAATTTTTCTGCGGCGGCCGGTACCGTCGCCTGGTCCCGCGGCCGGGCGAGGGAAATGGCGCTTCGGCATTTGGAGGAGCGTCGCATTACCGCCTTGCCCAGTCTCGTCGATGCCATGCCCTATTTGCTGCGTGTCGATGGCACGGTCGGGAAAGGGGTACGCGAATTGCGCCTTCGCTCGGGGAAAAACCGAAAACTCCCATCTTACGGCACACAACGCTCGCGCTTCTCTAGTCCCGAGGAAGCCGAAGAGCTCGCCTGAGAGAAAGGGCGGGAAATGCCCCCCGGCATGTCCCGCCCCAACCCCTTTACGGGATGAGTCCGCCGCCCCCCGGCGCCGGGCTCATCCCAATCTGCGTTGCAGCGACCTTTTCAGCCGGTCGTGCGCCGATTTCTTGATCTGGCAGACCCGCGCGGCGCCGACGCCGAGCACCTGGCCGATTTCCTCGAGGTTGAGTTCCTCGACATAATAGAGCTGCACCACCTGCTGCTCGCGTTCCGGCAGCTCGGCGATCGCCTCGATCAGCGCCTCGCGCTGGCCGGCGTCGGCGAGCTGGTCGAAGGCGTTGGGCTCGTCGGACATGAACCACGGGCTCTCGTCCGAATAGCTGTCGTCGATCGAATCGAAACGGACC
Organism: Pseudomonadota bacterium; assembly: GCA_040388355.1. Lineage (GTDB taxonomy): Bacteria > Pseudomonadota > Alphaproteobacteria > Sphingomonadales > Sphingomonadaceae > Sphingomonas. Next base: position 27,046 of record JAZKCD010000060.1, read on the forward strand.
GCCTCGGCGCTGGCATAGTCGGTGCGCAATTTCTCAGGGGTGATCTCGAGCTTCTCGGCGACTTCGGCGTCGCTCGGCTTGCGCCCGAGCTCGACGCTCAGTGCCGCGACCGTCTCGGCATAGACGCGCCGCCGCTTCATCGCGCCGCGGGTCAGCGTCGCCTGGCGCCGCAATTCGTCGATCATCGATCCGCGCAGCCGCGTGACGAGGTACTGCTCGAAGGTCACGGCCCCGCGATCCTCGAAGCCGCTGACGGCCTCGATCAGCGCGACCATGCCGATCTGGATCAGATCCTCGACATCGACGATCGTGCTCATCGAGCCGTGGATGTGCCAGGCGATGCGGCGCACCAGCGGCAGATGCTTTCGCACCAGCTGCTCGGCGTCGCGCTTCGGCGACGGGGTGGGCGCATAGGTAAGCGGAGACTGGGCTAGGGATGCCATGTCGGTGAGTTTCCCTGGGGTGAATGCGTTCATGCGGCGAGCGCCTCCGGCGCGCCGATCACCGCGACGACTTCGACGGCCTTGTCTTCGGGGACCTCGAAGAAGCTCATCACCGGCGTGTCGGGCAGGACGTTCTTGACCAGCTTGCGGATCGCGATGCGGATCGAGGGCTGGACGACGAGCGCGAACGGCTTGGACTCGGCGACCAGCGGCCCCGCGGCGCGCTGGAGCGCGTCCGCGATGCGGCGGCCGAGATCGGGCTCGATCGTGTGGCGCTTCGACGGGTCCGAACGGACCGCCTGGCCGAGCAGCGCCTCCAACTGGCCTTCGAGCGTCATGACGCGCAGCGGCTCGCGGACCCCGCACAGCTTCTGGATGATCAGCGGCCCGAGCTCGGGGCGGATCAGCTCGAGGATCTCGTCGGGGTCAAGCGTGCGCTGGGCGGCGACTGCGATCGCCGCGGCGATCCGGCGGAACTCGCGCAGCGCGATATTCTCGGCGAGCAGCCCGCGCAGCACCTGCGTCAGCGTGGTGAGCGGCACCGGATTGGGCGAGAGCGCCGCCACCAGCTGCGCCGCGCGTTCGCGCAAGCCTTCGAGCAGCGCCTGGACTTCGTCGGGGCCGAGCAGGTCGGCGGCGTTCTGGATCAGCACCTGGTTGAGATGCGTCGCGACCACGGTGCCCGGATCGACCACGAGGAAGCCCGCGCCGGTCGCCGCATCGGCGTCGGCGGCGTTGATCCACACCGCGTCGAGCCCGAAGGTCGGGTCCTTGACGATGTTGCCGGGGAGATCGCCCGAGGCCTGGCCGGTGTCGAGCGCGAGCACTTCGTCGGGCGACACGGCATCCTCGCCGACGACGACGCCGCCGATGACGATGCGATACGTGAAGGGCGGCAAATTGATGTCGTCGCGCACGCGAACCTGCGGGACGACGAAGCCGAGCTCCTTCGAGAGCTGGCGCCGCACCCCGGTTATGCGGCTCATCAGCGGCCCGCCGCGGCGCTCGTCGACCAAGGGCACCAGCCCATAGCCGATGTCGAGCATGACCTGGAGATTGTCGGTGACTTCGTCCCAGCCGATCTTGGACAGGTCGACCGGCTCGGGCGCGGCCTCGGCCGGCGGCGGAAGGTTGGCCTGCTTGTGGAGCCGGTACGACAGGAAACCGGCGATCGCGGCGGCGGGGAGCAGCACGAAATGCGGCATCCCCGGCAGCACGCCGAGCAGGAAGAGGATGCCCGCGACCGGGGTCCAGGTCTTGTGGCTGCCGAACTGGCTGCCGATCTGGCCGGCGAGATCGTGCTTCGAGGCGACGCGGGTGACGATCGCGGCGGCGGCGATCGACAGCATCAGCGACGGCAGCTGCGCGACCAGCGCGTCGCCGATCGCGAGCAGGATATAGGTCTGCGCGGCCTCGCCGACCGCCATCTTGTGGCTGACGACGCCGAGGATCAGCCCGCCGACGATGTTGATGCCGAGGATCAGCAGGCCGGCAATCGCGTCGCCCTTCACGAACTTCGACGAACCGTCCATCGCGCCGTAGAAATCGGCTTCGGTGGCGACTTCGATGCGGCGCGCGCGGGCGTCGTCGGGGGTGATCAGCCCGGCGTTCAAATCGGCGTCGATCGCCATCTGCTTGCCCGGCAAGGCGTCGAGGGTGAAGCGCGCCGCGACTTCGGAGACGCGGCCCGCGCCCTTGGTGACGACGATCATGTTGATGATGATCAGGATCGCGAAGACGAAGATGCCGACGACATAGTCGCCGCCGATCAGGAAGGTGCCGAACGCTTCGATGACATGGCCGGCCGCGGCTTCGCCCTCATGCCCATGGACCAGCACCACGCGGGTCGAGGCGACGTTGAGCCCGAGGCGGAACAGCGTGGCGAACAGCAGGACGGTCGGGAAGGCCGAGAAATCGAGCGGCTTCTGCGCGTTCAACGCGACCATCAGCACCGCGAGGCTGATGCCGATGTTCATCACGAAGAAGATGTCGAGCATGAACGCCGGGATCGGCACGACCATCAGCGCGACGAGGAGCAGGATCGCCCCCGGCAGTGCAAAGCTCCTGGCCATCGGCCCGAACCGGCCGGGCGACATCGTCAATGCAGTCACGCGTTACGCCCCCAGTCTCGCGAGCATCAGATAGGCGAGCCGGGCGTTCTGCGGGGTTGGGCGCATCGGATTCATCGGTTCCCTGAGCGTGTTGAGATTGGCGAGCGTGGTATCGATCCAGGCGCGGTCACCGTCGGTGGCGTTGGTGCCGAGCACGACTTCGCCGCCGCCCTCCAGCGCCTGGCTGCTCCACTGCGCCTGCGCCGCCGAGAAGCTTTCGGGCGCGCCCGAGGCCGATCCGGTCGCGCCGACCGATTGCGCGCCCTGGTCGAGCCGGTCGGAGAAGCGGCTGTAGATGTCGCTGAGCGTGCGCGGCTGGCCGCCGGCATTGTAGAAGATGTTGCGGTTGGCGCGCGCTGCGGCGGGGAACATGCTCGCGCCGCTGCGATTGGGGTTCGCGTCCATCGCGCCGAGGAACGATCGCGCGCCGCCCAGCCCGAGGAAGTGCGCCATATAGAGGTCGGTGCCGGTGGCCGGGCGGTTGAGCGAAGTCTCGAGCGCATCCTTGTTGTCGGAGGCATGCTCGGCCGCCATCAGCGAGGCGGCGGTGGGATCGTTGCGCAAGTCGAGGATCGCGCGGCGCGTGGCGGGGTCGCTCACGACATAGCGCCCGCTCGAGGTCTGCTTGATGCTGTCGGCGGCCCAGCCCATGCCGTGCTCGCCGCCATGCGCCTTGACCACGCCGAGCCAGCTCTGGTCGATGAACTGATAGAGCCCCGAGGCGCTCGAGGTGCCGGCGCGCGCATTGGCGCGCAGCCCGCTCTCGACCTGCGCCTGGCCGAGCAGATAGTTGAAGTCGATGCCGGTCCGCCGGCTCGCGACAGCGATCGCCGACTGGATATTGGCGCTGTTGGCGACCGAAGAAACGCCCATCGATCCTGAATCCGGATTGCCCTTGGTAGGATCAAGTCAGCAAGGATCGTGCCATTTTGTTTGCGCTGCGCTGGACTTGCGGTGCCGGCCCGCTCCCCCTCCCGGCCACCCTTACTTTAGTAGCCTATGGGTGGCCGGG
>JAZKCD010000061.1:0-77925 GCA_040388355.1 Pseudomonadota bacterium
GCTGGGTCTTCTCCATCTGGCGCTTGACGCGCGAGCGGATCTTCTTCTCGACCTGGAGCACGCCGAGCTCGCCCTCCATGAAGGCGAACACCATCTCGAGCCGCTTCTGCGCGCTCTTCTCGACCAGCAGCGCCTGCTTGTCGGCGACCTTGACCGCGATGTTGGCGGCGACCGCGTCGGCGAGGCGCGAGGCCTCGTCGAGCTCGGCGAGCTGGACCGCAGTCTCGGCGGGGAGCTTGCGGTTGAGCTTGGCGTAATTCTCGAACTGGTCGATCACCGAGCGCATCAGCGCCTTCAACTCGGCGCTGGCGTCCTCGAGGCTGGTATCGTCTTCCGCGACCGGCAGGATCGCCGCGGTCAGGAAGGCGCCTTCCTCGGCAAGCGTGTCGAGCTGGCCGCGCTCCTTGCCCGCCACCAGCACGCGGACGGTGCCGTCGGGGAGCTTGAGCAATTGCAGCACTTCGGCAGTGACGCCGGTGTCGTACAGGTCCTCGCGGCCGGGATCGTCCTCCGACGGATCGAGCTGGGCGACGAGGAAAATCTCCTTGTCGTCGGCCATCGCGGCCTCGAGCGCCGCGACCGACTTGTCGCGGCCGACGAACAGCGGCACGATCATGTGCGGGAAGACGACGATGTCGCGAAGCGGCAGGACGGGATAGGAAGGCTTCATGGTAACTCCGGGGCGGCCCGAGCCGGGCTTGATACCACCACTATATGGTGAGTTCGGCGGCGGCATCAATCACGGGTTATCCGCAATCGGCCGGCGGGCGGTCCTGGCGCGCGTGCTGGCGTTTCCGGTAGTGGCGCTGCATTGGGAAATTCAGGTGTGAGCGTTAAGCAAGGGAGAACTCAGATGATGATCGCGCCGTATCAGTCGAAAAAGCAACTCGCCCAATGCATCGGTGAGCCGCTCCGCTATGTTGAAACTTCAATATTCGGCCCTGAGTACACAGATGACGGGACGTTCGTCGTCTCGAACCGCCCTTCGCTGCCGCAAGGAGCCAAGCGCGACCCCTCTGATCCCAATGGACGAACGCCGCGCGAATTTTTCGCCGAAGTAACAATGAAGGACGGAAAAATCGCCACCGTGAAATAACGGGCCGCGCCACTTCTCTCCAAGCCTGCAGTCTGAGGGGCTCGTAGTTTCTCGGTCAAAGTCGTCTGAATGGAGGCCTCTATCCGTACTCCCCTGCTCCTCGCCGCCTCCGCCTTCGCGCTGGCCGCCGCTTCCCCCGCGCTGGCCCAGACGCCGGGCAAGCCGCCGATCACCGAGACCACCAAGGCATCGGGCGGAATGATCGCCCCCGAGCGCGCGGCGCTGCACCTCGAGCATGTCGACCTCGCGATCGAAGTGCTGCCCGACACCCAGAAGCTCCAGGGCGTCGCGACGCTGACGCTCAGCACCTCGGCGCCGCAGAAGCAGCTGCTGATCGATCTCGACCGCAATTTGCCGGTCAGCGCGGTCAGCATCGACGGCAAGGCGCTGGCCCCCTCGGCCTGGGCCAATCCCGAGGGGCGGCTGACGATCACGCTGCCCAAGCGGCTCAAGGCGGGCGGCAAAATGCTGGTCCGCATCGCCTATGGCGGCACGCCGCACGTGGCGGTGCGCGCGCCGTGGGACGACGGCATGGTCTGGGCGCGCACCCGCGACCGCAAGCCGTGGATCGCGACCACCGCCGAGGGCTATGGCTGCGACCTGTTCTGGCCGTGCCTCGATTTCCCGACCGGCGAGCCCGACAAGGTCGATCTCCACATCACCGTCCCCGCGGGGCTCCAGGCCCCCGCCAACGGCACGCTCAAGGGCGTCGACAAGCTGCCCGACGGGCGAACGACGTGGAACTGGCAGGCGCGCAGCCCCAATCCCTATTCGGTCGCGCTCCAGATCGGGCCCTACAAGGAGCGCAACGCAGTCTATCAGAGCCGGTTCGGGCCGAGCATCCCGATGCATTACTGGTACCTCGCCGGGCGCGAGGCGCAGGCGCAGGACCTGTTCGCCGAATTCGCGCCGACGATGGATTTCTACGAGGCGCTGGTCGGCCCCTATCCCTGGTATGACGAGAAGGTCGGCGTGGTCGAGACTCCGCATCTCGGCATGGAGCACCAGACGATCAACGCCTATGGCAACAATTACGAGAAGACCCCGAGCGGCTTCGACGAGATCTTCCAGCACGAGCTCGGCCATGAATGGTTCGGCAACCAGATGTCCGCCGCCAACTGGGACGATTACTGGATGCACGAGGGCTATGCCCAGTACATGCAGCCGCTCTACGGCCGCTGGCGCGAGGGCGAGGCGCGCTATGCGTCGATGATGGAGGATTTCCGCCGCCAGATCCAGAACCGCGCGCCGCTCGTCTCGGGCCGGATCATGACCGAGGAAGAGGTTTATGAGGCCGAAAATGGCGGCCCCGGCCAGGACATCTACGTCAAGGGCGCATGGATGCTCCACACGCTGCGCAACACGATCGGCGACGCGGCTTTCTGGGAAGTGACGCGGCGGATGGTCTATGGCCGCCCCGATCCCAAGCCCGGCAATTTCTCGCCGCGGTTCAGCTCGACCGCCGAATATGTGAGCATCGTCAAGCAAGTGACCGGCAAGGATTATGGCTGGTTCTTCGACGTCTATCTGCGCGAGGCGGCGCTGCCCGAGCTGATCGAGACAAAAGAGGGCGGCAAGCTCACGCTCCGCTGGAAGGCACCGAAGGGCAAGCCGTTCCCGTTGCCGGTCGAGGTCTCGGTCGACGGCGCGGTGCGGCTGGTGCCGATGACCGGGGGCAGCGCGACGATCGAAATCCCCGCGGGCGCGCATGTCGTGGTCGACCCGGCGTCACGGCTGCTCAAGCGCAACACCGCGATCGATGCGTTCCAGCGGCGGATGATGCGGGGCGGGTGAGGTTCTGCTTTTCCCCGGCGAAGGCCGGGGAAAGAATTGAGATGCCTCAGGCGCGGACCGGCCTCAGCGTCTTCGCCAGCACATAGGCGAACACCACCTGCCACAGGGTGTAGATCCACAGCATCCGCAGGATCTCGCTGGTGAAGCCGCCGGTCCCGCCGCTCGAGTTCAGATACATATAGACCCCGAAGCTGCCCGTCGCCGCGAGCAGCACGATGCCGCACGCCGCGAGCACCAAGGTCGGAACTCCCGGGCGAAACAGCCCGAGCACCGCGCAGGCCACCAGCGATATCGCCGCGCCCACCGCGCCGCCGACCAGCCCCGGCGTCATCATCGCATCGCCTCCGGCGCTCTCGACCGCGAACCTGACCGCCAGCCAGTGCGCCGCGGTGAAGCCGACGACGAACACCAGCGCCCTGAGCCAGGGACGGTGCTTGCGCTCGGCCCAGAGCAACGGGAGGCCGAACAACGGAGTGACCCAGATGTTGCCCCGGTCGATCTCGAGCGCCATCGCGACAATCAGGCCGACGACATACAACAGATGGCCGACAATCAGCCACTTGAACGTCTCAAGTGCGCCATGGCCGAATCCAAGATCGAACGGCGAATGGAATTCGCCATCATCTTCGTCATTTGCAGCAACTTCATCAGACACGAGACATCCCCTCTATCCGATTATCGGCCCTCTATCCGATTATTGCCGGCATGGTGCGCCTGCGCCGCGTTTCCGTCAACCGGGTCGCTGCCCTTGCAGCGGCGCGCGGAACAGGGGAAACTCGCACCGATATCGGTTCGGGGGAGCGCGCAATGGCCGACGACAGCAATTTGTGGAACCCCGATCTCGCGCCGACCGGGCCGGGCCAGCGGACCTGGGCCTGGTATCATTATGCCGCGCTGTGGGTGGGCATGATCGTCGCGGTGCCGGGCTGGATGCTCGCGGCGGGGCTGGTCGAGCAGGGCATGTCGGCGGGCCAGGCGGCGTTCACCGTGCTGCTCGGCAACCTGATCGTCCTCGTGCCGCTGCTCCTGATCGGCCATGCCGGCGCGCGCCACGGCATTCCCTATGCGGTCCTCGTCCGCGCCTCGTTCGGCACGATCGGCGCGCGGCTGCCCGCGCTCGCCCGCGCGCTGGTCGCGTGCGGCTGGTACGGCATCCAGACCTGGATCGGCGGCGAGGCGCTGCTGACGCTGCTCGGTATCTTCGTCGGCGCCGACCTGCGGGGCGCGCCCCTGCCCTTTCTCGGGATCGGGATCGGCCAGCTGCTCGCTTTCGCGGTGTTCTGGAGCCTCCAGCTGTTCTTCGTGCGCAAGGGGCTCACGACCATCCGCCGGCTCGAGACCTGGACCGCACCGGTCAAGCTGCTGGTCTGCGCGGCTCTGGTGTGGTGGGCAGTCGATGCCGCGGGCGGGTTCGGCCCGATCTTCTCGGCGCCCTCCGCCTTCGTCCCCGGCGGCGCGAAGGAGGGGCAATATTGGAGCGTGTTCTGGCCCGCGCTGACCGCGATGATCGGCTATTGGGCGACGCTCGCGCTCAACATCCCCGACTTCACGCGCTTCGCGCGCAGCCAGCGCGACCAGGTTATCGGCCAGGCGATCGGCCTGCCGCCGATGATGGGGCTCATCGCGCTCGCCAGCGTCATCACCACCTCGGCGACCGTGGTGATCTATGGCAGCGCGATCTGGGACCCGGTCGCGCTGTCGGGCAAGCTCGCCGGGCCGTTCGTGCTGCTCGGGCTGATCGTGATCAGCATCGACACCATCTCGTGCAACATCGCCGCCAACCTGGTCTCCTCCGCCTATGACTTCTCGTCGCTGGCACCGAAGCGGATCTCGTACCGCACCGGGGGGATGATCACCGCCGTCATCGGCGTGCTGATCATGCCGTGGAAGCTGCTCGAGACCACCCACGGCTATATCTTCACCTGGCTGGCGGGCTACAGCGCGCTGCTCGGGCCGATCGCCGGGATCATGATCGCCGATTACTGGCTGATCCGCCGCACCCGTATCGAAGTCGAGGACCTTTACCGGCCCGACGGCCGCTACACCTATCGCAGCGGCTGGAACCCGGCGGCGCTGATCGCCTTCGCCGGCGGCGTGCTCCCCAACCTCCCCGGCTTCCTCCACACCGCCGCGCCCGCCAGCTTCGGCTGGATCGGCGCGCCGTGGACCGGCATCTATATGTGGGCGTGGTTCGTCGGGCTGGTGCTGGCGCTGGTGATCTATTCGGCGCTGATGAAACCCAGGCGGGCGGCGGAGGCCTAGAGTCGCAATGCGGCGTTCATCTCTTTCCCCGGCGAAGGCCGGGGCCCCAGTATCGGCGAACCCAAGGCAGCATCCCGCATCCGAATCGGCTCGCAACTAGGCCCCGGCCTTTGCCGGGGAAAGTAGCTGCTTCAGAGCGGTTGAATCAAACTCCGGCCGCGGACCGCTTGACCGGCCTGGGCGGTCGCATCAGCCAGGCGAGCGCCAGCGCGAACACCGCCTGCCACGGCAGATGGACGCATTCGAACCACAGGATCAGCGCTTCGGGCTCGTGCGTGTCGATCGACCCACCCGACAGGATCAGCCCCTGCGCCATGCCGAGCGCGCCGATGATCGTCAGCGCGACCGCGGCCGCGACCATCGTGAACAGCTCGGCGCGGCGGCGCGCGGTGAGCCCGGTCAGGTACAGCAGGGTGAAAGCGAAGGCCGCACCCGCGATCCCGCCCCACGCGCCCGCGGCGAGATTGCGCAGCAGCACTTCCTGCGGATCGGGCTGATAAAAATTGCCGACCGCATAGGACCAGGCGAGATAATTGGCGGCGATGTGCGCGAGCGGCAGCAGCAGCAGGAAATAGACCAGCCGCCGCAGCCGGCCTGGCCGGTGGACCAGCCGCAGCACCAGCGGCAGCCCGAACATCGGCGTCAGATACAGGCTCGGCCCGACGATCGGCCAGCTCGCCTCGCGCGGATTGGCGGGGATCATCACCAGCAGCAGCAAGGCGTAGAGCAGCACGCCGGCGAGCAGATATTTGAGCGACAGCGCGAACCGCACCCCGCGATAGGGCGCGAACAGCGGCTTGCGGTGAGGCGGCGCAGGGGCCTCGCCCGCGCCTTCTCCCGAGTGCTCAGCGATAACGCCGGTCACGCGGGATCAGGCCGGGCGGCAGGCAATCAGCCTGCCTTTTCCTTCTTGGTGTAGACGCGCACCGGCTCCTTGGTGCCCGCGACCACGTCCTTGTCGATCATCACTTCGTCGACTTCCTCCATGCCGGGCAGGTCGAACATCGTGTCGAGCAGGATCGCCTCGAGGATCGAGCGGAGGCCACGCGCGCCGGTCTTGCGCTCGATCGCCCGCTTCGAGATCGCGACCAGCGCGTCGTCGTTGAAGCCGAGCTTGACCTGCTCCATGTCGAACAGCTTCTGATACTGCTTCACCAGCGCATTCTTCGGCTCGGTGAGGATCTTCATCAGCGCCTCGATGTCGAGGTCCTCGAGCGTCGCGATCACCGGCAGGCGGCCGACGAACTCGGGAATCAGCCCGAACTTGAGCAAGTCCTCGGGCTCGGTCTGGCGCAGCAGCTCGCCGGTGCGGCGCTCGTCGGGCGCGGCGACATGCGCGCCGAAGCCGATCGACTTGCCTTCGAGGCGGTCGCCGATGATCCGCTCGAGCCCGCTGAACGCGCCGCCGCAGATGAACAGGATGTTTGTCGTGTCGACCTGGAGGAATTCCTGCTGCGGATGCTTGCGCCCGCCCTGCGGCGGAACGCTCGCAGTGGTGCCTTCCATCAGCTTGAGCAAAGCCTGCTGGACGCCTTCGCCCGACACGTCGCGGGTGATCGAGGGATTCTCGGCCTTGCGCGAAATCTTGTCGATCTCGTCGATATAGACGATCCCGCGCTGCGCCCGCTCGACATTATAGTCGGAAGCCTGGAGCAGCTTGAGGATGATGTTCTCGACATCCTCGCCGACATAGCCCGCCTCGGTCAGCGTCGTCGCGTCGGCCATGGTGAAGGGCACGTCGAGGATGCGCGCCAGCGTCTGCGCCAGCAGCGTCTTGCCGCAGCCGGTGGGGCCGACGAGCAGGATGTTCGACTTGGCGAGCTCGACATCGGCGCCCTTGGCGCCGTGGTTGAGCCGCTTGTAATGGTTGTGCACCGCGACAGAGAGCACGCGCTTGGCCTGCTTCTGGCCGATCACGTAATCGTCGAGCACGTTGCAGATTTCCTGCGGCGTGGGCACGCCGCCGTCCTTCTTCGACACCAACGAGGATTTGGTCTCCTCGCGGATGATGTCGTTGCAGAGCTCGACGCACTCGTCGCAGATGAACACAGTGGGGCCTGCGATGAGCTTGCGCACCTCGTGCTGCGATTTGCCGCAGAACGAGCAATAGAGCGTGCTCTTCGAGTCGCCGCCGCTGAGCTTGGTCATTCAATCCAATCCTTTACGCGCCGGACGCGTACCGCCGCCCGCCATCCTACACGCGGACTTTTATCCGGCAATCCTTAATCGGGCTACCGCTACCCTGCTTTGCCCCAATTCGAGGGGCTAAGGCACCGGTCTAGCGCAACTTCCTTAAGCAGCTGCTGACGCGTCTTCCGGCGACGGGCGCTTGCCATAGACTTCGTCGACCACGCCATATGCCTTGGCTTCCTCGGCCTCGAAGAAGGTGTCGCGGTCCATCGTCGTCTCGATCTTCTCGAGCGGCTGGCCGGTATATTTGGCGTAAAGCGCGTTCATCCGCGCGCGGATGCGCAGGATTTCCTTCGCCTGGATCTCGATGTCCGAGGCCATGCCCTGTGCCCCGCCCGAAGGCTGGTGGAGCATGATCCGGGCATTTTCGAGCGCGACGCGCATCCCCGGCTCGCCGCTGGCGAGCAGGAAGCTGCCCATCGACGCGGCCTGGCCGATGCAGACCGTCCCGACCTTGGGCCGGATATACTGCATGGTGTCGTGGATCGCCATGCCGGCGGTGACCACGCCGCCCGGCGAATTGATGTACATCCAGATGTCCTTCTTCGGGTTCTCGGACTCGAGGAAGAGCAGCTGCGCGGTGATCAGCGAGGCCATATGATCCTCGACCCCGCCCGTCACGAAGATGATGCGCTCCTTCATGAGCCGCGAGAAGAGATCCCACGGCTTCTCGCCGCGGCTCGATTGCTCGTAGACGGTAGGAACCAGGCCGTCCGTGACCTCATTGTAGAGCGGATGCATTTGCGAAAATCTCGTTATCTCTGTTTTGCCCGGGGCCTACATCGGCGCTCGGATTGCGGGGCGCAAGGGGGGAACGCGGTGAACGGGGGCGCTTAACGCCGCTCCCTTGCCGATCCTTCGCGGTGGGCCCACATCGTTACGATGGCGACTCATACGATCCTGGTCACCGGCGGGTCCGGCTTTGTCGGCAGCCATGTCATCCTCCAGCTGCTGGCGGCGGGCCACAATGTCCGCACCACCGTCCGCAAGCTGACGCGAGAGCCCGAGGTGCGCGCGCTGCTCGCCGCGAACGGCGCCGATCCGGGGGACCGGTTGCGCTTCTTCGCCGCCGATCTCGAGAGCGACGCCGGCTGGGCCGAGGCGGTGGGGGGCTGCGATTATGTCCAGCATGTCGCCTCGCCCTTCCCGCTCAACCAGCCCAAGGACGAGCAGGAGCTGATCCGCCCCGCGGTCGAAGGCACGCTCCGGGTGCTGCGCGCCGCGCGCGACGCCGGGGTGAAGCGCGTCGTACTGACTTCGTCCTTCGCCGCGGTCGGCTATGGCCATGGCCGGCGCAAGGCCGCCTATACCGAGGCCGACTGGACCGATGTCGATGGCCCCGCGGTCCAGCCCTATATGAAGTCCAAGACGCTGGCCGAGCGCGCCGCCTGGGACTTCGTCGCGCGCGAGGGTGGCGGGCTCGAGCTGGCGGTGGTAAATCCGGTCGGCATCTTCGGCCCCGCGCTCGGCAACGACCTGTCGACGTCGATCGAGCTGGTCCGCCAGATGATGACCGGCAAGATCCCCGGCACTCCCGACCTCTATTTCGGGGTGATCGACGTCCGCGACGTCGCCAGCCTCCAGGTGCTCGCCATGACCGATCCGGGTGCGCGGGGCGAGCGCCTGCTCGCGGTGGCGGGCGAATCGCTGTCGATGCATCAGATGGCGGTGATCCTCCACGACCGGCTCGGAACCCCCGTGCCGCGCCGCCTGCCGAGCTGGCTGGTCCGCACCCTCGCGCTGTTCAACCCGATGGCGCGCGAGGCAGTGCCGCGGCTCGGGATCAAGGGCCAGGCGAGCAACGCCAAGGCCAGGGCGCTGGGTTGGTCGCCGCGATCGAACGAGGAAGCGATCGTCGCGTCGGGGGAGAGCTTGCAGGCGCTGGGACTGGTCTAAGCCGGTCCGGAGTAATGGTAGCGGCATTGCAGGATGATCAGATCGTCGTCGTCGACACGATAGACCAGGCGATGTTCTTCATCGATTCTCCGCGACCACCAGCCCGAAAACTCGCCTTTCAGCGGTTCGGGCTTGCCGGTTCCGTCAAACGGCGTCCGCGCACATTCAAGAATGAGTTTGTTCAGCCGGCGAAGGAGCTTGCGATCCGTTTCCTGCCAATGAAGATAGTGGTTCCACGCTCGCGGCGCGAATGCCACGCGTCTCAATCGATGAGCTTTCGCTCGACCGCCTTGCCTGCCTCGATTTCCGCAAGCGCCTCGCGCAACTCCTTCAAATTGGCAGGGCTGCGTGTGAGGTAATCAGTCTCCTGCCACGACGCGAAATCCTCGGCGGAGACGAGCACCGCGGCCGACTTGCCGCCGCCACGCGTGATATAGAGCGGGGTATGATCGTCATTCACCTGATCGATCATCGCCGCCAGATTCTTGCGGGTTTCGGAGAAGGAAGCGACACGCATGCGAAGATATGTACGCTAAGACGTACATAAAATCAACCCCGAAGCACCCCCGGATACGCCAGATAGGCCAGCCGCCGCATCTCGCGCCGGCCGCGGACGACGGTGTCGAGGATCAGCCCGGTAAAGACATTGAGGAACGCCAGGATCATCAGCCCGGTCGCGAGGATCGCGGTCGGGAAGCGCGGCACCAGCCCGGTGTCGATATAGGTCAGCACCAGCGGCACCGCGAGCACCATCGCCAGCGTCGCGAACAAGGCGGCGATCCAGCCGAAGAAGAGGACGGGCCGCTCGATCCGGTAGAGCGTGACGATCGTCCTCAGGATGCGGAAGCCGTCGCGATAGGTGCTGAGCTTCGACACCGATCCCTCGAGCCGCGCGAAATAGGTCGTCTCGACTTCGCCCACCGGCATCTTGAGTTCGAGCGCGTGGACGCTGATCTCGGTCTCGATCTCGAACCCCGCGGACAGCACCGGGAAGCTCTTGACGAAGCGGCGCGAGAAGATGCGATACCCTGAGAAGATGTCGGTGAAGGTCCGCCCGAACAGCCCGGCGAGGAACCCGGTCATCACCCGGTTGCCCAGCACATGTCCGCGCCGATACGCCTCGGCAGCCTCATGGACGCGGGTGCCGACGACCATGTCGAGCCCGTCCTCGACCAGCTTGCCGACCATCGCCGGAGCGGCGGTCGCGTCATAGGTCGCGTCGCCATCGGCCATCACATAGATGTCGGCCTCGACATCGGCGAACATCCGGCGGACGACATTGCCCTTGCCCTGCATCCGCTCGCTGCGCACCACCGCGCCGGCCGCGCGCGCGACTTCGATCGTGCGGTCGCTGCTGTTGTTGTCGTAGACGTAGACGGTCGCATCGGGCAGCGCCGCGCGGAACCGGATCACGGTCTGCGCGATCGCGGCTTCCTCGTTGTAGCAGGGCAGAAGCACCGCGATCCGCGGCGTGCCGGTCGTCATCGTGCCTTACCCCACCCCAGATCGGGCCGAGAATAGCCGGCCCCCGTTCCCAAAGCGTGAACGCCAAGGAACCGGGGGGCGGCCAGCGGCCTTACTTCTTCTTCGCAGCCGGCTTCTTGGCAGGCGCCGCCTTGGCCTCGTCCGCAGGCTCGGCCTTGGCGGCCGGGGCCTTCTTGGTTGCGGCCTTCTTCACCGGCTCGGCTTCGACGAGATCGTCGCCGGGGGCGGCGGGCTCGACATCGGCGGCTTCGACCGCCTTGGCCTTCTTGGCAGGCTTTTCGGCAGCGGCCTCGGCAGCAGGCTCTTCCTTCTTGGCCTTGGCTTTCTTCGGCTTGGGGGCATGGTCGTGGCCGCAGCCCGGGCCATGGACGTGCGGAACCGCGCCTTCCTCGGACTCGATCGCGGCTTCCAGCTCCTCGCGGGTGACGTTGCGCTCGGTCACTTCGGCCTTGTCGAACAGATAGTCGACGACCTTGTCCTCGAACAACGGCGCGCGCAGCTGCGCGGCGGCCATCGGCTCCTGGCGGATGTAATTGATGAACTTCTCGCGGTCGCTCGCACTGTACTGCTGCGCGGCCTGGGCGATCAGCTGGTTCATCTCCTGCTGGCTGACCTCGACGCCGTTGGCGGTGCCGATCTCGGAGAGCAGCAGGCCGAGGCGCACGCGGCGCTCGGCGATCGCGACATAGTCGCCGCGCTCGGCCTCGAGCTCGGCGCGCGCCGCTTGCGGGTCTTCCTCATGCTCGGCTTCGTGCTGGAGCTGGCCCCAGATCTGCTGGAACTCGGCATCGACCATCGACGGCGGCACCGGGAAATCATGCCCCGCCGCGAGGTGGTCGAGCAGCTTGCGCTTCATATGGGTGCGGGTCAGGCCGCCATTCTGCTGCTCGAGCTGGCCCTTGAGCAGGCCGGTGAGCTGCTCGAGGCTCTGCAGCCCCAGCGTCTTGGCGAAACCGTCGTCGAGCACGGTCTCGCCCGCGGTCTTCACTGCGGTGATCTTGAGGTCGAAGGTCGCGTCCTTGCCCGCCAGGTTCGGCGCGCCGTAGTCGGCCGGGAAGGTCACCTTGATCTGCTTCTCGTCGCCGGTCTTCACCCCGACGATCTGGTCCTCGAAGCCGGGGATCAGGCTGCCCGAGCCGATCTCGACCGCCATGCCCTCGCCGGTGCCGCCCTCGAAGGCGACGCCGTCATCGGCGGTCTTGCCGACGAAATCCATGACGACCTGGTCGCCGGTCGCGGCCTTGTGCTTGGCCGGCGCATCGACCCAGGCCTTTTGCTGGCCCGCGAGCTGCTTGAGCTGCTCGTCGACCTGCGCCTGCTCGACGGGGACGATCAGCCGCTCGAGCTTGATGCCTTCGATCGAAGGCACCGGCACGTCGGGGAGCACTTCAAGCTCGACCTTGACCTCGGCATCCTTGCCCGCGGCATAATCGCCCTCGAGGCTGACCGACGGCGACATCGCCGGGCGCAGCTTGTGCTTGGCGATCAGCGACTGGACGCCTTCCTGGATCGAATTGTTCAGCGCGTCGGCGGCAATCGCCTCGCCGTGCATCTTGCGCACCAGGTTCGCGGGCACCTTGCCGGGGCGGAAGCCGGGCATCCGCACCTGCGGCGCGACGCGCTTCACTTCGGCATCGACCTTCGCGTCGATATCCTTCGCGGTGATCTTCAGCGTGTAGGCGCGCTTGAGGCCCTCGTTCAACGTCTCGACAGTCTGCATTATTCAGGCTTCCAAATAGGGATCGGGTTCGCGGTGCCAAGCGCTGGTGTGGAGCGGCGGTGCTGGTGCGGGCGAAGGGACTCGAACCCCCACATCTTTCGATAACAGGACCTAAACCTGCCGCGTCTACCAGTTCCGCCACGCCCGCAGGGGCACCGCCGGTCGGCGGGCTCTATAGCAGTCAGGGGTGCGGGGGCAAGGGTGCCAAGCAACTTGCGTGATGGCAAGGCGTTACACCGGCGAAGGAGCCACCGTCATGCCCGTCGAACCGCCGATCCAGCCGACCGTCCCGCCGCCCGAAAGTCCCGAGCCTTCGCAGCCCGGCCAGCCGCTTGCGCCGCCGCCCGAAGTGTCCCCGAACGCGCCCGATATCGACGTGCCCTCGCCCGGCACCGCCCCCGACATCGCGCCCGGCCAGCCGATGGCGTGAGGAACATGACCCAGTATTTCCTCCACCAGCGCAACGAGATCTACGTCCGCGACGAGGAAGGCGAGGACTTCGCCGACCTCGCCGCCGCGCGCGAAAAGGCAGTGATCGGCGCGCGTTCGATCCTCAGCGAGGAGCTGATGGGCGGCGCGATCGACCTGCGCGGCGCGATCGAGATCGCCGACACGAGCGGCGACATTGTCGAGATCGTGCCGTTTGGCGAGACCGTGACCATCCGGACCGGCAAATAGGCCCGCGATGATCGAGAAGCATCTGCTCAAGCTGCGCGCGCGCGACGAGATCGGCGCCGAAGAGGAACGCGCGATTCGCGACGCGGTGTCCGATGTCGTCGACTATCCCGCCGACAAGACCATCATCGAGCCCAATCGTCTGCTTTCGACCTCGACGCTGCTGATCGAAGGGATGATGGCCCGCTACAAGGATTTGAGCGAGGGCCAGCGCCAGATCACCGAGCTCCACGTGCCCGGCGATTTCGTCGATCTCCACAGCTTCACGCTGAAGAAGCTCGACCATGCGATCCTGACGCTCACTCGCTGCAAGGCCGCGATCGTCCCGCACGCCAATCTCCAGCGGATCACCGAGCAGTTCCCGCACTTGACCCGCGTGCTGTGGTTCTCGACCAATCTCGACGCCTGCATCGCGCGCGAGGGCGAGGTCTCGCTCGGGCGCCGCACCGCGATCCAGCGCACCGCGCATCTGTTCTGCGAGCTGCGCATCCGGCTGTGCATCGTCGGGCTGACCCAGGGCGATTCCTATCCGCTCGAGCTGACCCAGATCGAGCTCGCCGAATGCCTCGGCCTGACCGCGGTCCATGTGAACCGCGTGCTCAAGGAATTGCGCGAGCGCGGGCTGATGGAGTTTCGCAGCGGCCGGGTGACGATCCTCGACCTGGCTGCGCTCGAGCGAGTCGCGGACTTCGATTCAAACTATCTCTATCTGGAACGCGTGCCCCGCTGACCATCGGCTGACCCCCCGCACATCGCAATTGCCGAACGCTATTTGTCCGACTATCGTCGGGGCATCTTTCACGCGTCGGGGGGCGCAGAATTGTACCGCAATTGCCTAAGCTTGACGGCACTCGCCGCCTGCCTGCTCGCGTCGCCTGCGCTGGCGCAGGACGCCCAGCTCCAGCTCGCTTCCGAGTCGCCCGCTGCGCCGGCGGCGGCGCCGCTGACCCTGCTCGCGGGCACGGTCGTCATGGTCGCGATGGACGCCGACCTGTCGACCATGACCGCGCAGGTCGGTGATCGCTTCAACGTCACCGTCGTCAACGACGTCGTCGAGCAGGACGTGGTGATCATCCCCAAGGGGACCGCCGGTTACGGCGAAGTGACCTTCGCCACGCGCAAGGGCGGCTTCGGCAAGCAGGGCATCCTCGGCATCGCGCTGCGCTATCTCGACCTGAACGGCCGCATGGTCGCGCTCGACGGCCGCTATCGCGAGGAGGGCCGCAGCAACGACGGCGCCGCCGCCGCGACGATGTTCGCGGTCGGAATCTTCGCGGTCGCGGTCAAGGGCAAGTCGGCGGTCATCCCGCAGGGCCGCGAGCTCAAGGCGCGCACCGGCGAGGATATCACCTTCCCGACCATCGTGGTCCTGCCGGACACCGAACCCGCCGCCACCGCCGAAACCCGGCAATCCACACCCAACTGACTCATCCGAAAACAGGAGAATTTCCATGAAGTTGCGCTCTACGCTCGCTGCGGCGACGACCCTGGCCGCCACCCTGCTCGTCGCGAGCCCCGCCGCCGCGCAGGACGCCGCCGCCGCCGAGCCGGCCTGCGAGCTCCACGTCTTCCCGACGCTCGAAGGCCAGGCCCAGACCACCGGCTGGCTGTCGGGGTTCGGCGTGATCGGCGCGGTTGCCGACGCCGCGGCGAACAAGGACCGCAACGTCAGCGAGGCCGAGTATCTCAAGGAAGCGCTGGGGCCGCGGCTCCAGGTCCAGGCGCTGTCGGCGATCGACATCGTCGCCGAGCTCAAGCTGCCGCCGTCGCGGATCATCTGGGAAACCCCGATCGCCGACCGCAAGATCTCGACCAAGGCGACCACGCGCCTCACCTCGTCGACCGCGCCTTGCTATGCCGAGCTGCTGATCACCCAGAATTTCTACATCAAGCGCGCGATCTATGGCCGCTCGCTCAACAACCGCTTCATCTTCAAGGATTTCCGCGGCGGCAAGACCAACGCCAAGCTGATCAAGGGACGCGGCGGCAACGGCCTCTCGCACTTCCCGCCCAAGACCACCGACGAAACCGAAGCCGCCGAGCAGGACCTGCGCGACGCCTTCACCAAGAACTTCGTCGAGTTCGCCAAGACCATCGCGCCCGCCAAGACCCGATAAGAACCCAAGAGCCCCCGTCCATCGGACGGGGGCTCCGATATCGCCCGGGAGGCCAATTTGAAGACCCTGATCGGCTTTAGCCTGGGCCTGGCCCTCATCGCCAGCGGCGCGCAGGCGCAAAAGATCGACAAGGCGACTGCCGTCGTCGCCGAGCAGGACCGCCACGTCGCCGAAGGACGCGCGGTGCAGGTGACGCTCCAGCAGACCGAGATCGCGACGACGATCGAGCTGGGCCGGGTGGCCACCGCGGGCTATGGCGGCGGCGTGATCGGCATGATCCTCATCGACACGATCGATGACGACAATCGCGACACGATGAGCCAGACGCTGCGCGCGAAGGCGCAGGCGCTCGCCGAGCCCTTGCGGCTGGCGCTCCGGGATTTCGACGTCGACGCCGTCGCGCTCGCGGCGACGCGGGCGGGGGTGGCGAAGCCCGACTGGTTCCAGGCGCGCGAGGTGATCGGCAGCAAGGAGCCCTGGGCGCGCGGCCGGGCGCTGCTGCTGGCGTCGAGCGACGCGTCGCAGTTCGCGTACGTGCGCTACCGCTACGAATTGTCGCCCGATTTCTCGCAGATCCGCGTGATCGGCGAGATCACGCTGATGCCGCGCAACGCCGGGCGGCCGGCCGGGGTGCCCGAGACGCTCTACCGCCAGCGCATCCTCAGCGTGGTGCAGCTGCGCACCCGCTCCT
The DNA here is from genome assembly GCA_040388355.1 of Pseudomonadota bacterium. GTDB lineage: Bacteria > Pseudomonadota > Alphaproteobacteria > Sphingomonadales > Sphingomonadaceae > Sphingomonas. The sequence continues at coordinate 15,927 of JAZKCD010000061.1, forward strand.
ACGAGCCGCGCGAGAATGTCGCGCTGTGGAGCGCCGAGAACGGCAAGCTTGCCAAAGCCGGCCTGACCGCGGCGTTCGGCCAGTTCGAGCAGCTTATCCCCTACGCGCTCGGCCTCGGCCAGCGCGACATCGATGCGCTCATGGGCAAGAAGCGCGAAAAGGCCTTCGCCGCCGGCTTCTACGGCCCGCTGATCGCGCGGAACACGAGCAGCTCGGAAGACGTCCTGATCTGGGCCGACGGGCTCGTCCACGTCCAGTCGGTGCCTTGATAATTTCCCAAGGGGGAGCATTTGAAATAGCTTTTCCGGGGAAAGAAATACTGCCGTCACTCGCCCTTTCGCCGCTCCGCAATCTCCGCACTCTCCGCCTTCAACGGCCCCGAGACCGGGCAGACTTCCTGCAGATAGCCGTTGAGCGTGTTGGCGAGGTGGTCCTCGACCAGCCGGTAATGGACATATTGGCCGCGCTTCTCGCTGCTCACCAGCCCGGCATTCTCGAGGATGCCGAGATGCTGCGAGACCGCCGGCTTCGAGATCTCGAAGCGCGCCGCGATCTCGCCCGCGGTCAGCTCGGCATGCGCCAGATAGGCGAGGATCTTGCGCCGCACGGTCGAGGAAAGGGCTTCGAAGACACGCTGCATCCCCGATACGTAAGCAATTGCTTCATTGCTTTCCAGTGCGCCGATGGTATTTAGGTAATTGCTTAATTACCTGCGAGTCGGCCGATGCACGATGCCCATGCGGTGAACAGCCTGATCGAGACCCCGGGTGCCGACCCGGTGACCGGCCGCGTCCGCTGGGACCCCGCCCATTCGCTGTGGAACGGCGGCATGGCGCTGGCCGCGCTCGGGTTCGGGCCCCTCACCTTTTCGTTCCCCGCGCTGACGGTCTTCATCCTCACCACCGGCGCGTCGCTGCTGCTCGGCCATTCGGTCGGCTTCCACCGCCGCCTGATCCATCGCAGCTTCGAATGCCCCCTCTGGCTCGAGCGCACTCTCGTCTGGTTCGGCACGTCGGTGGGGATGAGCGGCCCGCACTGGATCATCCGCACCCACGACCTGCGCGACTGGGCGCAGCGCCGCGCCGATTGCCACCCCTATCTGAGCCACGGCATGCCGATGGCGAAGGATGCACGGTGGCAGCTCCATTGCCGCCTCGAGCTGGCCAACCCGCCTGGCTTCGACCTCGGGCGCGCGGGCCGCGATCGCTTCTACCGTTTCCTCGAGGCGACGTGGATGGCGCAGCAATTGCCGATCGCGCTGCTGCTCTACGCGGCGGGCGGCTGGGGCTTCGTGGTCTGGGGCGTCGCCGCGCGCGTGACCGCCTGCGTCCACGGCCATTGGCTGGTCGGCCATCTCGCGCACAATCGCGGGCCGCAACACTGGATCGTCGAGGGCGCCGGGGTCCAGGCGCACGACGTGCCCTGGGCGGGCTTCGTGACGATGGGCGAGGCCTGGCACAACAACCACCACGCCTTTCCCGGATCGGCGCGGATCGGGCTCTATCCCGGGCAGTGGGACCTGGGCTTCGACTTCATCCGCCTGCTCGAACGCGCCGGGCTGGCGTGGGACGTGCGGACCCCTGAAACCTCGCCCGGCCGCTTCGACGCACTGCGGCCGGCATGAGCAATACCGCCATGGACGATTCCGCTGCCCCGCCCGCCCAATATGGCTGCCTCGCGGCGTTCGTCGCGACCGCGCTCGCCGCGCTGCTGCTGACGCTGGCGACATTCCCGCCGATGGGCGGCGGTTCGGCCGGGCTCTACGTGCCGGTCTTCGCCGTCACGACAGTCGTCGCCGCGACGATCGGCTTGCCGCTGTACGGGCTTGCCGTCCGTTTCCGCCGGACCAACGCCCCCGCCGCCATCGCCGCCGGCATCGTGGCCGGCGCGGCGCTTCCGCTGATCGGCGCGCTTTCGCACGGCACGCCGCAGGCCTGGGTGATGGTCGCCGCCTATGGCTATGCCGGCGCGGCGGGCGGGCTCGCCTTCTTCCTCGTGGCGACCGCCCCGCGCGCGCCGCTCCGCAATGCGCTGGTGCTGGCCGCGATCACTGCGGTCTCGATTCCCGCGGCAGTGCTCACCCAGCCCTGGCTGGCCTGAGCCCGTGCCTATTTCACGCGACGCGCGGTCAGGATCCGCACCGCGGTCACCGGGATCTCGCCCTTGAACTGGCCGCGGTCGGAAGCGGTGGGCGAGACCGGCGCGTCGAATATCTTGAGCAGCACGTCCATCCCCTCGATCACGCGCCCGAACGCGGCATAGCCGAGATTGTCCCCGGGCCGCGCCGGATCGGCATCGAACGAAGGCTGGTCGCCGACGCTGATCGTGAACTCGCCGCGCGCGCTCCCCGGCGCCAGCCGCGCGATCGACAGCGTCCCGTCGAGATGCTTGAGCCCGGTCTGGCTGGTCGGCTCGTGCTTGATCGGCGGCAGTATCTTGGTCCCCACGCCATGCACCCCGAACTGGACGAACCCGAAATGGTCCGCGACCTTCACCGTGCGGTAGAAGATCGTGTTGTCGAGCCGCTTCTGGTCGACATAGCGCAGGAAATTGCCCGCGGTGACCGGCGCCTTGCCGGTCTCCAGCTCGATCACGATTCGCCCCTGGCTGGTCTCGAGCACGACCCGCGGGAGCGCGGGGCCGGGCGCCGGGACGGTCTGGGCGAAGGCGGGCAGCGCCAGCAGCGAAAGCAGGAGCGCCATCATTGTCCGAATCATGCGTGCTTCTCTCCCGGCCGAAGGGTTCGGCGCGAAGCTAACGGGGCTTCGCCGCTCATGCAAAGCGCGCTAGCTTCGGCGCGGAGGGAGAGGGCAGATGGAGGATCAACCCACGGACCGGCCGCTGAGCGCCTTCGTCCTGTCGGTGCTCCTCGCCGCGGCGATCATCGCCGCCGCGCTGCAGGCGTGGCCGATCCTCATCATCGCCTTCCTCTTCATATTCATCGCCGTCGTCTTGATCGGCATGCCGCTCTATTTCATCGTCCGCGCGAAGGGCCGGGTGAACGGCTGGACCGCCGCCGCGGCCGGGGCGGTCACGGGAGTCGCCTTTCCCGCCTTGCTGTTCGTGCCGTTTGGCGGGGCGGTCGAGGGCGCGCGGGTGATGGCCCTCTTCGCCCTTCTCGGCGCCGTCATGGGGCTCGCCTTCCTGCTGCTGCTCGAGCGCAGCGCCGGCACGCCGCGGAATTCGCGGGCCCGGATCGGATCGAGCGCAGCACTGCTGGCCGGCGCAGGCCTGGCCCTGTTCCAGTTCGGCTTCGACCATAGCTGCCACAACCCGGCGATCCGCGGATCACTGTCCTCTTATTCGGTCGAAAGCTTCTACCTCACCCTGCCCAAGGCGGAATGGCCGCGGGCGCGCACCGAAATCGAGGCCTTCGGGCGCGAGAACGGGTGGTCGCTCCTGCGCGATCCGAACGGACGCGAAGGGCTCGAGCTCTGCACTGCGCGCACGCTGATCAAGGCGGCGCCCTTCGACACCGTCGGCGGCCAGGACCAATGGTCGGTGCGTGTGGAGCAGCCGTTCGGCGGCGATGGCTGGCAGGCGCCGTTCGCTGCGCTGCGCCGGCGCATCGCAGCGAAATGGCCCGACGCGATCGGGGACAACAACGCGCCACCGCCTTCGGTCGCGCCGAAGGCGCCGACGCCTAGCCCAGCGCCTTCTTCAGCAGCTCGTTGACCACCGCGGGGTTGGCCTTGCCGCCCATCGCCTTCATCGTCTGGCCGACGAAGAAGCCGAACAAGGCCTCCTTGCCGCCGCGATACTGTTCGAGCTGGTTCGGATTGGCCGCCAGCACCCCGGCGATGACTTGCTCGATCGCGCCGGTGTCGCTGGTCTGCTTGAGCCCGCGCGCCTCGACGATCGCGGCCGCCGCCTCGCCGGTCTCGAGCATGATCTCGAACACCTGCTTGGCGAGCGGTCCCGAGATCGTCCCGTCCGCGACCAGCGCAAGCAGCTCGGCGCCCTGGGTCGGGCTGACCGGGCTGTCCTCTAGGTTCTTGCCGAGCTTGTTGAGCGCGCCGAACAGGTCCGAGATCAGCCAGTTCGCCGCCGCGCGTGCGACTTCCTGCCCGCCCTTGTCCTGCACCCGCGCGCTCTCGGCGAGCAAGGCCTCGAACCAGCGCGCGGTCTCCGCCTCGGCGGTCAGCACCGCGGCGTTGTACGCGCTCAGCCCCAGCTCGCTCTCGTAGCGCCCGCGCTTGGCGTCGGGCAGCTCGGGCAGGCTCGCGCGGCAATCGGCGAGGAACGCCTCGTCGAGCTCGAGCGGCAGCAGGTCGGGATCGGGGAAATAACGATAATCGTGCGCGTCCTCCTTCGAGCGCATCGAGCGGGTCTCGCCGCGATCGGGATCGAACAGCCGCGTCTCCTGGACGATCCGCCCGCCCGCCTCGAGCACCTCGACCTGACGCTTGGCCTCGATCTCGACAGTCTGCATCACGAAGCGCACCGAATTGACGTTCTTGGTCTCGGTCCGCGTGCCGAGCTCTCCGCCCGGCTTGCGCACGCTGACATTGACGTCGGCGCGCATCGATCCCTCTTCCATGTTGCCGTCGCACGAGCCGACATAGCGCAGCATCGAGCGCAGCTTCTTGACGTACGCCCCGGCCTCGGCGGGCGAGCGCATGTCGGGCCGGCTGACGATCTCCATCAGCGCCACGCCCGCACGGTTGAGATCGACATACGAGCGCGTCGGATGCTGGTCGTGCATCAGCTTGCCGGCATCCTGCTCGACATGGATGCGCTCGATCCCGATCGACTTGGTCGCCGCCTGCGGGTCCTTCTCGTCGAGGCTGATCTCGAGCTGCCCCTCGCCGACCAGCGGGTGGTAGAGCTGGCTGATCTGATAGCCCTGCGGCAAATCGGCGTAGAAATAATTCTTGCGGTCGAACCGCGACCATTTGTTGATCACCGCGCCCAGCGCCATGCCGGTGCGCACGGCCTGGCGGATGCACTCGCGGTTGGGCGTCGGCAGCATCCCCGGCATCGCCGCGTCGATCAGCGACACCTGGCTGTTGGGCTCGGCGCCGAACTCGGTCGAGGCGCCCGAGAAGAGCTTGGCATTCGACGTCACCTGCGCATGGACCTCGAGGCCGATCACGACCTCCCACTCGCCGGTTTCGCCATGGATGCGGTAGCTTGATTCAGTCATTTGTCTCGGCCCTGCCTGTGCCGTTTGGGTCTTGGCTTGCGCTTCGGCCTGGGGGGAACGAACCCCCGCGCCGGCCTGCTGAAAACGCGTTGGAAAAGTGCGATGGCGCTTTCACCGATCAGCTGGAAGAACAGGCGCCCGATTATCTCGCCCATCTACCACTCCGCCTCGATGCGAGCGCCGCCCATCGTCAATTCTTCTGCTGGGTCATGCGGTCCACCCAGGCGATGCCGATCGCCGAGGCAATGAACGCCATATGGATGATCGTCTGCCACATGATCGCCGATTCGGTGATCCGGCCGTTCGCCTGTCCCAGCGCGCCCGCTTCGATGAAGGTCCGCAGCAGGTGGATCGACGAGATGCCGATGATCGCCATCGCCAGCTTGACCTTGAGCACCCCGGCGTTGACGTGGCTCAGCCATTCGGGCTGGTCGGGATGCCCCTTCAGCCCCAGCCGCGACACGAAGGTCTCATAGCCGCCGACGATCACCATCACGAGCAGGTTGGAGATCATCACCACGTCGATCAGCCCGAGCACGACCAGCATGATCTGCTGCTCGGTGAACTCCCAGGCGTGCATCACCAGGTGACGCAACTCCTTGAGGAACAGGAACACGTACACGCACTGCGCGAAGATCAGCCCGACATAGAGCGGCAGCTGCAGCCAGCGCGAGCTGAAGATCAGCAACGGCAGCGGCTTGAGCTTCAGCGGCGTCTCGCCGAGCGGATTGTGCGGCGCCGGGTTCACCACCACGCCTCCGGCCGCGCCTTGAAGCCAACGCGCTTTACAGTCGAAAGCCCGGCTTTGGACGGCCCTCGTGCGTGGACGTCGAGGCCGATCACGACTTCCCACCCGCCGGCTTCGCCATGGAGACGGTAGCTTGATTCAGTCATCGATCATGCCTGTTACGGTCGCTCTTGTACTTACTCGGAATATTGAATTGGATTCTGCTGACGGTGGAAGCTTCAGACGACGTATCGCCACCAGCGTTCGCACCGATTGAGAATACTTGAATCTTAAATCCCCCTCGCGCGGTTCCAGTGTGCTTCGCCGTCACTGCAACGTCAAAAGTAACGTTTTCCGGAGGATTAAATCCGAACTCGCCTGTCCCATGCGCCGATGACGCGCGAGCATCGGATTGCGCATCAGCAACGCCCTTCATGATGGCGATCAGCGTGCTGGTGACGAAAATTTGAAGTTCGTTTTCCTCGACCTCAGGTTTGTCGGTCATCACTGCCCTCCACTACCACCACGCCTCCGGCCGCGCCTTGAAGCCCGCCCGCTCCTCGATCGCGAGGCCTGCGTTGAGCACGCCCTGCTCGTCGAACGGCTTGCCGATGATCTGCAGCCCGAGCGGCAGCCCGGCCTTGTCGAGCCCGCCCGGCACCGACATCGCCGGCAGCCCGGCGAGGCTCGACGGCACCGTGAAGACGTCGTTCAGATACATCGCCAGCGGGTCGGCCAGCTTCTCGCCCAGCGCGAACGCCGCGCTCGGCGCGGTCGGGGTGAGCAGGTAATCGCAATAGTCCCACGCCTGCTCGAAATCGCGCGCGATCAGCGTCCGCACCTTCTGCGCCTGGGTGTAATAGGCGTCGTAGAAGCCCGCCGAGAGCACATAGGTGCCGATCAGGATGCGGCGCTTGACCTCGTCGCCGAAGCCCGCGGCGCGGGTGGCGGCGTACATTTCCTGCAGATTGGCATGCTCGGGAAGCTCGCGCAGGCCATAGCGGACGCCGTCATAGCGCGCGAGGTTCGACGAAGCCTCGGCCGGCGCGATGATGTAATAGGCGGGCAGCGCGTATTTGGTGTGCGGCAGCGAGACCTCGACGACTTCGGCGCCGGCGTCCTTCACCCAGTCGATGCCCTGCTGCCACAGCGCCGCGATCTCGGGCGGCATGCCGTCGACCAGATATTCCTCGGGAATCCCGATCCGCTTGCCGCGCAGGTCGCCCGAGAGATTGTCCTCCCATTTGGGCACCGGCATCTGCAGCGAGGTCGAATCCTTGACGTCGAACCCGCTCATCGCCTCGAGCAGGATCGCGCAATCCTTGACGTCGCGCGCCATCGGTCCGGCCTGGTCGAGCGACGAGGCGAAGCTGACGATCCCCCAGCGCGAGCAGCGGCCATAGGTCGGCTTGATGCCCGAAATGCCGACGAACGCCGCGGGCTGGCGGATCGAGCCGCCGGTATCGGTGCCGGTCGCGCCGGGCACGAGCCGCGCCGCGATCGCCGAGGCGCTGCCCCCCGACGAGCCGCCCGGCGCGAGCGGCGCGTTGCCGCCCCCCCCGACTCCATTGGCGCTGCGCCGCCACGGCGAGATCACGTTGCCGAAATGGCTGGTCTCGTTGGACGAGCCCATCGCGAACTGGTCCATGTTGAGCTTGCCGAGCATCCCCGCGCCGGCGTCCCAGAGCTTCTGCGAGACCGTCGACTCATACTGCGGCTTGAAGCCCTCGAGGATGTGGCTCGCCGCGGTGGTCTGCACGCCCTTGGTGCAGAACAAATCCTTCATCCCGATCGGCACGCCCGCGAGCGGCTTGAGCGCCTCGCCCGCCGCGCGCGCGGCATCGGCCTCCTTGGCGGCGGCGATCGCATGGTCGGGGGTCTCGACGATGAAGGCGTTGAGCACCTTGGCGCGGCTCACCTTGACGATGAACGCGTCCGCCACCTCGCGCGCCGAGAAGCTGCCGGCGCGGATGCCGTCGCGCAGCGCGGCGACGCCGAGTTCGGTGACGTCAGAGCTATTGGGGGGGGTCATTCGACCACCTTCGGCACGGTGAAGAAGCCATGCTCGCCCTGCGGGGCGTTCGCCAGGATGGCGTCGCGCTGGCCGCCCTCGGTGACGACGTCTTCACGGAGGCGCAGCGTGTTGGGGATCACCGCGGTCATCGGCTCGACCGACGAGGTGTCGACCTCGCCGAGCTGCTCGATCCAGCCGAGGATGTTGTTGAGCTCGGGCGCCAGCCTCTCGGCATCGGCCTCGCTGATCGCGATGCGGGCAAGGCTCGCGACCTTCTTCACGGTTGCAGTGTCTACGGACATGAGCGCGCGCCTAGCAGGCGCGCGCCCCTCGCATCAAGCACCACTCACTCGAAAGCGTCGCCCACCGGCACGCCGCCGACGAACGCCTGCCGCCGTTCGACCGTCCGGATCTCGATCTGGCCCGCCTTGTAGCCGGCAGCGGCCTTCGCCTTGTCGGCGTCGGACTTCGCGGCGCCGCCCGTCTGCGCCTCCGCCCATTTGCCATTGACCAGCGCGAAGCGATCCTGGCTGCGCCCGATGCAGCCGCCGCTCGATTCGATCACCATCGTCGCCTCCCCGGGGGACGCAGCCGGAGTCGGCGCGGGCACCGGCGCAACGAAGCAGCTGTCGTCGAGCAGCAGCGCCTCCGTGCCGCCTGGCAGGAACGTCAGGGTACACTTGTTGCCCCCCCGTCCGCACGGATAGCTGCCGACGACCGCCGCGCGCAGGTCGCCGGGCAGCGCGGTGCCCTGCGGCAGGATGCGCAGCGTGGTGGCGAGGTCCGCGGCACGCCGCGCCTCGTCGCCGTTCGACACGTCGTAGCGATTTTCGGTCTTGCTCGCCGCCAGCGCCTGCGCGCGGATCGCGGCATTGCCCGACGCCGCCAGCTTCCCGAGCGCATCGCGCCCCTGCTGGCCGAAGTCGAACGCCAGCGCGCGCCAGTCGAACTTCTCCGGCGCGATCCGGCCCGATTCGAGCCGCGCGACCTGGTCGCGGGTCGAGATCGCGTTGAAGCTCACCAGCGGCGTCGCGAGCAGCAGCGCGATCCCGCACACCGCGAACGCCAGCACCAGGTTGGCCGGGCGCACCTTCTCCGCCCAGTTCATCCGCCCGCGTACCAGCGAGACCAGATAGGCGAGCCCGAAGGCGCAGGCGAGGATCACGAAGGTCAGCGCCCACAGCCGCTCGGGGGTAAAGCCGTACTGCCCGATCCGCAGCCCCACCGCGATCGCCGCGATCACCGCGAGCGGCAGCATCACCAGCCCCAGCCCCATCGCGCCCATCCTGAGCAGCGGAAAGGTGCGTTCATGCTCGGGAAGCTCGCCGATCACCGAATTGGCGAGGATCAGCGCGCCGACGATGCAGCACAGCAGCACCGGCGTCGTGGCGCTTGTCGCCTCCCACAGCGCGCCGAGCCCGGTGAAGGGCAAGGCCAGCACGAACAGCACCAGCCCGACCGCGAGCACCGGCGCCAGCACCGCGAGCACGGTCGCGACCACCCGCTGGAGCAGCCGCACCACCACGCCATGCTCGCGCAGCAGCCCCAGCGCCGCGCCGAACGCAGCGCCGACCAGCGCGCGCCCGAACCAGTTCTCCTGCAGCAGGTCGCGCAGGAAATGGATCTTGATCAGGTCGAACAGCCCGGCGAGCAGCCAGGCCAGCGCAAAGACGATGCCGACGAAGATCCAGCACGCCCCCCACAGCACGATGTTGGTCCAGGCATGATCGTGGACCGCGGCATAGCGGAACCGCACCGCCCCGGCGTCGCGCGCCGCCTGGAACAAGGGCGCCGCGATCGCGATCGCGAGGAACAGGCACCCCATCCGCCACCCGTCGCCGCCGCTCCACGCCTCGGGATCGCCGTTCCACCAGGTCACCGCCCCGGCCAGCACGCCGAACGCGACCGAAAAGGCGATCGAAGCCCACCACAGCCGCCGCTCGATCGTGAACCCGATCAGCCCCGCGGTGACGGTGATCACCGCCAGCTCGGCAAGCATCGCCGCGCTCGGCTGGTGCCGGTAGAACGGCTCGTTCCCGAGCAGGAAGTGCGCGCCCAGCCCGGTCGCGAGCCCGAGCACCGCGAGCAGCAGCGGGCGAATCGGCCAGGTCGCGGGTCCCTCGGCGGGCTCAGCGGTTTCCCAGGCGTCGGCCTCTGGTGATTCGGTCATGGCGGTCCCTCCCCTGCCTTGTTCTCGGCAACGTCCGCCATGCGGCGCCGGGGGTAAAGCGGAATCACCGTGCAGGGCCTGTGCAGAACCGGTGCACCCTTGGCGGTTGCATCCGCCGCAACCATGGCTCACGGGAACGCGGTTGCCCCCGCAGCGGCTATGTTGCATTGCACAATGGAGTGGTCGGTTTGGCCCGTAAGTTCCTCTATGCGGTAATTGTCCTGATCGTGCTCGCCGCTGCCGCCACCTTTGCCTATCGATTCTGGGGCATCCAGCTGCTGCGCCAGGCGATGGTGCCGACCGCGAAGGTCGTCGCGCTGCCCCCGCCGGGCAGCTATGCGCGCGCCGACATGTGGATCGCCCGGCCCGACAAGCCCGGCAACCCGGCGATGTGGATCCCCGACGGCTATACCTATGCCGCGCTCGGCGGCGACCCGAAGGCCGCGGTGTTCTTCCTCCACCCGACCTCGTTCCTCGACCGCAGCCGCTGGAACGCCCCGCTCGACAATGCCGAGGCCAATGCCCGCGCCGAGCTGTTCCTGCGCGGCCAGGCGAGCGCGTTCAACGGCGTCGGCGCGATCTGGGCGCCACGCTATCGCCAGGCGACCTTCGGCGCGTTCCTGACCGGCAAGGCCGAGGCGCAGCAGGCGCTCGACTTCGCCTATCGCGACGTGCTGGCCGCGTTCGACGAATTCCTCAAACAGGCCGGCGACCGCCCGATCATCCTCGCCGGCCACAGCCAGGGCTCGTTCCACCTTTCGCGCCTGCTCGTCGAACGCATCGCCGGCACCCCGCTGGCGAAGCGCATCGTCGCCGCCTATGTCGTCGGCTGGCCGGTCTCGATCACCGCCGATTTGCCGAAGATGGGCCTCCCCGCGTGCTCCGCCCCCGACCAGGCGGGCTGCATCCTGTCATGGCAGAGCTTCGGCGAGCCCGCCGACACCAGCATGGTCACCGACACGTTCGATGCCAGCACCGGCTTCACCGGGCTGCCCCGCGCGGGCACGCCTCTGGTCTGCACCAATCCGCTCACCGGCAAGCCGGGCGATAACACGCTCACCGAACTCGTCGTGAATGTCGGCGCGCTGATCCCGTCGAAGGACCTCAAGTCCGCTACTTTGGTCAAGGAGGCCGTTCCCGCCCGCTGCGACGGGCGCGGCTTCCTGATGATCGGCCCGAATCCGCCCGACCTCGGCCCCTATGTCCTGCCCGGCAACAATTATCACGTGTTCGACTACAGCCTGTTCTGGGCGAACATCCGCGAGGACGCCGGGCGGCGGCTGGCGGCGTTCGACCAAAAGAACCCAGCCAGGTGATCACGCTCGCCGCCGCCGAGTTCCGCGCCGCGCTCCCCGAGGGTGGCCGGCTGCTCGGGCTCGACGTCGGCACCAAGACGATCGGCACGGCCTTGTGCGACGCCGAGTGGAGCTTCGCCTCGCCCGCGCTCCTCATCCGCCGCAGCAAGTTCACCAAGGACAAGGCCGCGCTCGCCGACCTCGCCCGGCAGCAGCAAGTGAAGGGCCTCGTCGTCGGCCTGCCCCTCAACCTCGACGGCACCGACAGCCCCCGCACCCAGTCGACTCGCGCCTTCGCCCGCAACCTTGACGACATGGGCTTCCCGATCCTGCTGTGGGACGAGCGCTGGTCGACCGTCGCGGTCGAGCGCACGCTGATCGAACAGGATGCCAGCCGCGCCAGACGCGCCGAGCTGATCGACAAAATGGCCGCCGCCTATATCCTCCAGGGCGCGATCGACGCGCTCGCCGCCGCCTGAGCATAAGGCTGGACAAACCGGCGCCGCGCGGCGACAATTTCTTGAACGTTACTGGATCCGGGGGGAATTCATGCGCAGCACCATGACGTGGCTATTGCGGGCGGGCCTCGCGCTGGCCTTGACTGCACCTTCGGCCGCGACTGCGCAGACCGCGCCGCTTCCCCGCCCGACTCGCCAGACCGCGGTGCCCACCCCCGGCGGTCCCGCGGTGGTCCCCGCCGCCACGGTCCAGCCCTGCGACGCCACTTCGATCGATTCGCCCCCGGGCAAGGCGTGGTGGGCGCAGGAGCATTGGCGCTACCAGACCGATGCCGAGGCGATCGCCGCCTATCAGGCGCTGGTCAACAACGGGAAGGGCACGTCGCCCTGGCCGACCTGGTACCAGCCGGCGCCCGGGCTCGGAACCGCCACGCCGCCGCTCACCCTGCTCCCCGTCGGCACCCGCTTCCAGATGGCGCTGAAGCCGGGGCAGAAAAAGGAGAGCCCGGGCGCCTGGGGCACGTTCGACTATATCGCCGACGTCCAGGACGTCCGCGAATTCCTTGCGGTGATCCACCTCTTCAAGCCCGAGATCGACCGGGTCGTCACTTATGAAGTCACCCAGATGCTGCCCGTGCTGATCGGCCCGGTCGGCCCGCAGGTCGATACCGAGAGCTGCCAATATTATCCCGGCCGCTGGTCGCAGTTCCAGATGCTGCCCAAGTGGGACGAAGTGATGGGCTATCTCAAGGTCATCGAGGTGCGGACGATCCAGTAGGGCGTTCGTCATCGCGGGCCTGTTTCAATCTTTCCCCGGCGAAGGCCGGGGCCCAGTATCGGCGGACCATCGGCGGCATCCCGCCATCCGGACCCGCTCGCAACTGGGCCCCGGCCTTCGCCGGGGAAAAGCCTGGTTCAATCCAGCTTATCGAACTTTAGCCGCACGAGATTCCGGCTTCAGCTCCGATGACGGAGTCCGCTTGCCTCCCCGCCCCGCCCCCGCTAACCGACCCCTTTAATGCCAGCCTCCGATCACCGCCCCGCTGCCCAGCTTCCCGGCAGCGCCGCTTTCCCGCACCGGCACCTGACCGGCATCGCGGGGCTGGAGCCGCATCAGATATTGTTCCTGCTCGACGAGGCCGAGCAATGGGTCGAGGCCAATCGCGACCGCGCCCGGCCCGACAAGCGCCTCGCCGGCATCACGCAGATCAATGCCTTTTTCGAAGCCTCGACTCGCACGCTCCTGTCGTTCGAGATCGCCGGCAAGCGCCTCGGCGCCGACGTCGTCAACATGCACGCCGCCCAATCCTCGGTGAAGAAGGGCGAGACCCTCATCGACACCGCGGTGACGCTCAACGCGATGCGCGCCGACGTCATCGTCATCCGCCACGGCAGCTCGGGCGCGGTCCAGCTGATCTCGGGCAAGGTCGATTGCCCGGTGCTCAACGCCGGCGACGGCTGGCACGAGCACCCCACCCAGGCGCTGCTCGACGCGCTCACCATCCGCCGCCGCCGCGGCAGCATCGCCGGCCAGCGCGTGGTGATCTGCGGCGACATCCTCCACAGCCGCGTTGCCCGCTCGAACATGCTGGCGCTGACCGCGCTCGCCGCCGAGGTCCGCGTCGTCGGTCCCTCGACGCTGATGCCCGCCGCGATCGAGCGGATGGGCGTGACTCCCTTCACCGATTTCGACGCCGCGCTCGACGGCGCCGACGTGGTGATGATGCTCCGCCTCCAGAACGAGCGGATGTCGGGCGCCTTCATCCCTTCGACCCGCGAATATCACTTGCTCTACGGCCTGACCCCCGAGCGGCTCGACAAGGCCAGGCCCGACGCGCTGGTCATGCACCCCGGCCCGATGAACCGCGGCGTCGAGATCACGTCGTCGGTCGCCGACCATCCCGAGCGTTCGGCGATCACCGAGCAGGTCGAGATGGGCGTCGCGGTGCGGATGGCGTGCCTCGACGTGCTGACCCGCCGCGCGCGCGGCATCGAGGGCTGGGCATGATCCGCGCCTTCACAAACGCGAGCCTGCCCGGCGCCAGCGGTCCGATCACCCTCGTCACCGACGGCGACACCATCGTCGCGGGCGATGCGACCGGCGCCGCCGAGACCATCGACTGCAGCCGCCGCATCCTCGCCCCCGGGATCATCGATCTCGGCGTGTTCGCAGTCGACCGCAAGGCGTGCCGCGCGGGGGGGATCGTCCGGGTCGGGCTGATGCCCGATCAGTCGCCGGTGCTCGACGATCCCGGCATCGTCCGCCGCGCCGCGCTGATGGGCAAGCCCGACATCTGGGTCCACCCGATCGCCGCGGCGACCCGCGGCCTTGCGGGCGCCGACCTCGCCGAGATGGCGATCAACGCCGCCGCGGGCGCGAGAGCAGTCTCCACCGGACGCCGCTGGATTTCGGACTCGGGGGTGATGCGCAAGGTCCTCGCCTATGCGCGCGACTGCGGCCTGACCGTGATCGCGCATGCCGAGGATGGCGGCCTCACTGCCGGCGCGGTCGCGACCGACGGCGAGACCGCGATGCGGCTCGGCCTGCCCTCCGCCCCCGCCATCGCCGAGGCGCTGGCGATCGCCCGCGACATCGCGCTCGCCGAAGACACCGGCGCGCGCCTCCATTTCCGCCAGGTGACCACCGCCGCGGGCTACGACCTGATCCGCCGCGCCAAGCAGCGCGGGCTGCCGGTGACCTGCGGCATCACCCCGGCGCACCTGCTGCTGTCGGACATCGCGACCTCGGATTTCCGCACCTTCGCGCATCTCTCGCCGCCCTTGCGCAGCGAAGCCGACCGCCAGGCCGCGCTCGCGGCGCTCGCCGACGGCACGATCGACGTGCTCGCCTCGGGCCACGACCCGCGCGGCCCCGAGGAGAAGCGCCTGCCCTTCGCCGATTCGGAGCCCGGCATGTCGGGCGCGGAGACGCTGTTCGCGCTCGGGATGACGCTGGTGCACAACGGCACGATAGCGATCGCCCGGCTGTTCGATCTGCTCGCCGCCAACCCGGCGCGCGTGCTCGGGCTTCAGGCGGGGACGCTCGAGGCCGACATGCCCGCCGACCTCATTCTGATCGACTCGAACCTGTCATGGCAGATCGTCGGCGACCGCATGGTCGCCAAGGCCGCCAACACCCCGTTCGAGGGCCTGCCCGTCCAGGGCAAGGTCATCCGCATGTGGAAGGGCGGGACCGAGATCGAAGGTTAGCGCGAGGCGACCTGCGTCCCGTTCGGCCGGACCCAGCTGGCGAGCTGGTCGCCCGCCTGCACCCGCACGAAGCAGTTGCCGCCGGTCGATCGCACCGAGCGGCACAGCGAGTCGGCATCGGCGCGCGCGAAGCCGCCGACCGAGAGGCGGTAGAAATTGCCCCCCTTGGTGCTGACCTTGGCGCCCTGGGGCGTGTGGCGGCCGAGCGCGGGAACCCGCGAGGCCGTGCGGCGCCACGCATCGCGCGCGACCCCGGCATTGTCGTACGCGCCGAGCTGGACGAAATAATTGCCCTTGGCATAGGCCACGCGCACCGGCGCGGGCTTGGCGACAGGCGATGCGACGCGAACCGGCGCGGGCGCGCGGACCGGTGCCGCCTGGCGGACCGGGGTGGCGACTGCCTGGACGACTTCTTCGCGCGGGCCGAACACGACCTGCGGGCCGGTTCCGGCGACCTGCTGGAGCACCGGCGCGGGGTCCGCGGCGGCGACCTGGACATCGACGCCGGTCTCGGCGCTGACCTGGCTCGCGACGTCCTCGGCATTGGCCGGGGTGGCGGGCATATAGGCGTCGAGCGGATTGGCCGCGGGCGGCTGGACGGCGGCGACGCCGACATTCGGGACCTGCACCAGCGCGAGCTGCGCCGGCTGGCCCGAGTCCGCGATCGGGCGCACGCCGAGCAGCGAGGCGACCTGGTCATAGGCGTTGGTCGGGCGCGAGAAGCTCGCCCATTCCATGATCCGCGCGTCGAGCTGGTCGGGCGAGACGTCCATCGCCGCGACGGTCTTGGCTTCCTGCCAGCGCCCGGCAAGCGCGAGGCTCAGCGCGAAATTCTGGCGGGTCTTGGCGCTCGCATCGGCCGCGCGCGAGGCGGGCTCGAGGATCGCGACTGCCTTCACCGGATCGCCGGCCAGCGCATAGGCGAGCCCGCGGTCGCTCGCGGCGATCGTCGCTTCGTTGGTGTCGAGCGTGCTGCGCGCCCCGGCCCAGTCGCCCTGGGCGATCTGCGCGAGCGCATAGTTGAGCGCGACGCGCCCGTTCGAGGGATCGAGGCTCAGCGAATCGCCCAGCGCCTGCTTGGCCGAGGCGAAGCGCCCCGCGAGGAGATAGGCCTGGCCGAGCAAGGCGCGGTATTCGGGGTTGCGCGGGTCATAGGCGACTGCGGCCTCGGCGTGCTGCACGGCCTTGTCGGCCTTGCGCTTCGCCATGAACTTGCGCGCCGCATCGGCTTCGGACGCCGCGCGCTTGGGGTTCTCGGCCGACGCCGCGAAAGCGGACATTCCCAGCGACGCGACTCCGGCGGCCGTGCCCGTCAGCACAAAGGCCGAAAGTCCGATCGAGAGCATGGTACGGGTCTTCATGGTCAGTCCTTCACCCACGGCTTTTCCGCTGGGAGAGCTGGGTTGCCAGCGCATCCACATCGGTCAGCGATTCGAGAAAGGCGTCGAGCGCCTCGGTCACCAGCTGCTGCGCCGAACGGTTATGGACCGCAGATGCCAGGCGCAGGCGCAAATGGCGGTCGGTATCGAGGCGCAGCGTGAACGCGGCCTTGGAATTGTTGGTGGTCGCGGCCTTCACTTCGCGGACGACGCGAGCGACGGCGCGGGGCGGCAGCGGCGCAGGGGCCGGCGCTTCGGGCGCAAGCTGCTCCTCGAGCATCTCGCGCTGCTGGAGCACGGGCGGCGGCGCCGGAGGCACCGCAATGGCGACCGGGGCCGGAACCGGCTGGGGCGCGGGATGGAAGCTGTCCTCGCCCATGTCGTTCCAGCCGAGATCCTCGGACGAATGCGGGGTAAGCGAGACGAAGCCCTGCGGGCGCATCGCCGGCCGGGCATGGCCCTTGCGCGCGAGCAGGCCCGAGGACAGCGAAGCGGTGGGCTTCGGCGTGCCGAACATCGCCATCAGCTCACCACCCGGCGGCCGAAGCCGCCACCTGCCGGGCGCGCCGCGCCGAAATTGCTGCTCACCGCCGCCGGCGCCGAAAACACGGTGCGGCGGAAATTCTTCTCGAGCCGGTCGGAGATATAGGTCCACAGCGCGACCACTTCGCCCGCCGAGCGGCAATTGGGATCAACTTCCATCACGGTGCGTCCGTCGATCATCGACGAAGCGAAATCGGTGCGGTGGTGAATGGTGATCGGCGCGACGGTGCCGTGCTGCGACAGCGCGACCGCGGCTTCGGAGGTGATCCGCGCCTTGGGAGTCGCGGCGTTGACGACGAAGATCAGCGGCTTGCCCGCGCGGTCGCACAAGTCGACGGTGGCGCCGACGGCGCGCAGGTCGTGCGGCGAAGGCCGGGTCGGGATGACGATCAGCTCGGCGACCTGGATCACGCTCTGGATCGCCATGGTGATTGCGGGCGGGGTGTCGATCACCGCCATGCGGAAGCCCTGCTGGCGCAGCACCTCGAGATCGGCGGCGAGGCGCGCGACCGTGGTCTGCGCGAACGCCGGATAATCGGTGTCGCGCTCGTTCCACCAGTCCGACAGCGAGCCTTGCGGATCGATGTCGATCAATACGACGGGGCCGCAGCCAGCCCGCTGTGCCTGCACCGCAAGGTGCCCGGACAGCGTGGTCTTGCCGGACCCGCCTTTCTGCGATGCCATCGCCAGGACGCGCATATACCCCTTAAACCTCCCGGTAATCCGAGACCCGAAATGCCATGCCGAGGAATAAGAAGAGGTTAACGCGTGCCGCACCGGGACGGCGGACCCCGAACCCGGACGTAAGGATTTCTTTGCCATTCGATGGTTAACTGGCATTTATCCATTGTTGCGGGGGCGCGGGAGTTTCGCTGAGATGAAGTCTGTTTGGATGGCCGCGGCTGCAGGCGCCGCGCTGCTGGTGGCCCCCGCGGTCGCCCAGAAAGCCCCGGAAGATCCGGTCAAGGCGGGCGTCGAAGCCTGGGAACGCGGCGAGTACAAGGCCGCGGTCGAGCGCTGGCGGGTGCCCGCGGTGCAGGGCAATCCCGATGCGCAGTTCAATCTGGGCCAGGCCTACAAGCTCGGCCGCGGGGTCACTGCCGACCTGATCCAGGCCGAGGAATGGTACCGCAAGGCGGCGGTGCAGGGCCATCCGCAGGCGCAGGACAATTACGGCCTCGCGCTGTTCCAGAACGGCAAGCGCGCGCAGGCGGTCGAATGGCTCCAGCGCTCGTCGAGCCGCGGCGAGCCGCGCACGCAGTTCGTGCTCGGCACGATGTACTTCAACGGCGACGGGGTCGAGCGCGACTGGGTGCGCGCCTATGCGCTGATCGTCCGGTCGTCGCAGTCGGGGCTGCCGCAGGCGTCGAGCGCGCTGGCGCAGATGGACAAATATATCTCGCTCGGCGACCGCCAGCAGGGCCTGACGCTCGCGCGCCAGTATGAAGAGGCCGCGAACCGCCCGCGCAACACCGATTACGCCAGCAACATCCCGCCGCAGACCCAGGTCGCGGCCACGCAGCCGGTGCGCCAGCCGCCCCGCCCGCGCCCGACACCCACCCCGCGCCCGACGGTGACCACGCCGCCGGCCCAGGTCGCCGTCGCCCAGCCGCCGGTAGCCAGGCCGCCGGTCGTCCGCGACGGCGGCTGGCGCGTCCAGCTCGGCGCGTTCGGCGATCCGAACAACGCCCGCAAGCTGTGGAGCCAGGTCGGCAGAAGCTTCCCCGGCCGGCAGGTCTATTATGTCAGGCAGGGCAGCCTTACCCGCGTGCTGGTCGGCCCCTTCGCCAACCGCGGCGAAGCTTCGGGCGCGTGCGGCGCGGTCAAGCCCTGTGTCCCGGTCGGACCGTGACGATGCCTCCGCAACGAATGCCCCTCCGCTTCGTTCGAAGGCCATGATCAAGACCCTGGCCTGCGCCGCGCTGCTCTCCACCCTCCTGCCCGTCGCCGCCTATGCGCAGTCCCCGGACGAACCGGCCGCGAAGGAGCCCCGGCGCGTGCGGGTGGGCCTTGGCGCCAGGATCGTTCCGACCTTCCTCGGCTCGGCCGAAACCCAGCTCAGTCCCTATTGGGATTTCGCAGTCACGCGGGGATCGAAGCCGTTCGAATTCGAAGCCGCGGACGAAAGCTTCGGCTTCCCGCTCCTGCGCGCCTCGGGCTTCGAATTCGGTCCGGCGGCCAGCTTCGAAGGCAGCCGCCGGCGCAAGGAAACCGGGGTGGCGATGGACGAGGTCGGCTTCACCGTCGAAGCCGGCGGCTTCGCCCAGCTTTGGCTGGCCCCCGCCCTTCGCGTGCGGACCGAAGTCCGCAAGGGCATCGGCGGCCATCGCGGCTGGGTCGGATCGGCCGGCGCGGACTATGTGATCCGCGACGGCGATCGCTATGATTTCTCGGTCGGTCCGCGGGTCCGGCTGTCCGACCGTACGTACCAAGAGGCCTATTTCGGCGTGAACGCGCGGGAAGCGGCCGCGACGGGCTTGTCGCCCTATCGCCCCGGACCCGGCGTGCATTCGGTCGGAGCGGTCAGCGGCATGCATTATTCGCTCGGCGGGCGCTGGGGACTGGTCGGCTACGCCCGATACGATCGGCTGGTCGGCGACGCGGCGCGATCGCCGTTCATCCGCACCGCCGGCAAGCGCGACCAGCTCTCGGGCGGCCTCGGGCTCAGCTATATCTTCGGCCGGCGCTAGGCGGCCGCCCACTCGGCCCGCGCAATGCCCTGCGCATAGAGCAGCGCGGTCAAATCCCCATGATCCACCCGCGCCCCCGCCGCCGCCGCGACGATCGGCTTGGCGTGGTACGCGACTCCCAGCCCCGCCCGCCGGATCATCGCGAGGTCGTTGGCGCCGTCGCCCACCGCCAGCGTCTCGCCCGCCTGCAGGCCGCGCTCGGCCATCGCCTCCAGCAGCGTGGTCTCCTTGGTCGTGCTGTCGACGATCGGCCTGGCGACCTTGCCGGTCAGCGCGGCATCCGCGATCAGCAGCCGGTTGGCGATCACGCGCTCGAAGCCCAGCATCGCGCCCACCGGCTCGGCAAAGCGCGTGAAGCCGCCCGAGACGAGGACCGTCAGGCTCCCCCGCGCGCGCATCGTCTTCACCAGCGCCTCCGCCCCCGGCATCAGCCGCACCCGCTCGGCAAGGCAGCGGTCGATCGCGCTTTCCGCGAGCCCCGCAAGCAACGCCACCCGCGCGTCGAGCGCCTCGGCGAAATCGAGCTCGCCGCGCATCGCCCGCTCGGTGACTTCGGCGATCCGCGGCTTGATCCCGGCATAATCAGCCAGCTCGTCGATGCATTCGACCGTGATCATCGTCGAATCCATGTCGGCGACGAGCAGCTTCTTCGCGCGCCCCGCTACGGGCTGGACGATCACGTCGGTCGCCGCAAACGCCCCCTCCAGCGCTCCCCGCGCCAGGTCGGGCGCGTGGCCGAAGTCGAGGTCCGCCGCCCGCCCTTCGTCGAGCCAGCGCCACCCCCCCGGCGCGCAGCCCGCCGCCGCCAGCCTATCGCCTGCCGCGGAAAGGTCCCCCGCTTCGAGGCGTTCTGCTATAAGTGTCGCGATGAACATGGCTTCCCCACAGCGCCCAGGCGTCGCGCTCATCGCAGGGCCGACCGCCAGCGGCAAGTCCGCGCTGGCTTGTCGCTTGGCGGAAAAGCACCGCGGCACCGTGATCAACGCCGATTCCGCGCAGGTCTATGCCGATCTCCGCATCCTCACCGCGCGCCCGAGCGACGCGGACGAGGCCCGCGTCCCGCACCGCCTGTTCGGCCATATCGACGGCGGCGACCTCTACTCGGCCGCGCGCTGGGCCGCCGAGGCCCGCGCCGCGATCCATGAAGCCCATGCCGAGGGCCGCCTCCCGATCCTGGTCGGCGGCACCGGCCTCTACCTGCTCACCCTGCTCGACGGCATCGCCCCGATCCCCGAGATCGAGCCCGAGATCCGCGAGGAAATCCGTGCGATGCCCGTCGCCGCGGCGCACGGCCATCTCGCCCGGCTCGATCCCGAGGCCGCGGCCCGGCTCCATCCCAGCGACACCAGCCGCGTCGCCCGCGCGCTCGAAGTGGTGCGCTCGACCGGCTTCCCGCTCGCCTATTGGCACACCGAGCGCCAGGGCGGGATCGGCAACGAGGTCACGCTGGCGGCGACGGTGCTGCTGCCAGACCGCGCCTGGCTCACCGCGCGCACCGACGCGCGGTTCGAGGCGATGCTCGACGGCGGCGCGGTCGACGAGGTCCGCGCGCTCGAAGGCCGCACCGATCTCGGCGAGAATGCCCCGGTCCGCCGCGCGATCGGGGTACGCGAGATCGCCGAATGGCTGGCCGGCACGATCGACCGCAAGGAAGCGGTGTCGCGCGCCCAGGCCGCCACCCGCCAATATGCCAAGCGCCAATACACCTGGTTCCGCCGTCAGCCTCCCGAGGCATGGAGCCGGACCGAACAGACAGAAACAAACACTTTACTTGACGAATTTGAAAGAAAATTGTCTCAATAGCGCTTGACGCAACATATTCGTGCGATTAGCAGCGCGCTTCCAGCGATGCTATTGCGCTGCACCACTCGCATTGCGTCCGCAATGCGATAGTCGAATGTTTGGAGCCCGCCAGCGGGCTCCGGTGGGAGGGAATCGTGACCGAGAAGAGCGGAGCAGACATCCTGATCGAGACGCTGTGCGATCTCGGAGTGGAGGTCGTGTTCGGCTATCCCGGCGGCGCCGTCCTCCCGATCTACGATGCGCTGTTCAAGCAGGACCGCATCAAGCACATCCTCGTCCGCCACGAGCAGGCCGCGACCCATGCCGCCGAGGGCTATGCCCGCTCGACCGGCAAGCCCGGGGTCGTCCTCGTCACCTCGGGCCCGGGCGCGACCAACGCCGTCACCGGGATCACCGATGCGCTGATGGATTCGATCCCGATGGTGGTGCTCACCGGCCAGGTCCCCACCGCGCTGATCGGCACCGACGCGTTCCAGGAGGCCGATACCGTCGGCATCACCCGGCACTGCTCGAAGCATAATTACCTCGTCAAGGACCCCGCGCGGCTCGCCGACGTGGTGTTCGAGGCGTTCCACATCGCCACCACCGGCCGCCCCGGCCCGGTCGTGGTCGACATCCCCAAGGACGTCCAGGTCGCGACTGCGCGGCCACGCAAGCCCGGACCGATCCAGCACACCACCTACCGCCCCCAGACCAAGGCCGATGCGGCGAAGATCGAGGAAGCGGTCGACATGCTCGCCGCGGCCGAGCGGCCGATCTTCTACACCGGCGGCGGGATCATCAATTCGGGTCCCGAGGCCTCGCGGCTGCTGCGCGAGCTCGCCGCGCTCACCGGCGCGCCGGTCACCTCGACGCTGATGGGACTCGGCGCCTTCCCCGCCGCATCGGACCAGTGGCTCGGCATGCTCGGCATGCACGGCACCTACGAAGCGAACATGGCGATGAACCGCGCCGACCTGATCATCTGCCTCGGCGCGCGCTTCGACGATCGCGTGACGGGCCGCCTCGACGCGTTCAGCCCGAACAGCCGCAAGGTCCACATCGATATCGACCGTTCGTCGATCAACAAGAATGTCCGGGTCGACCTGCCGATCATCGCCGATGTCGGCTCGGCGATGGCGGACATGATCGCGGCGTGGAAGACGCGCGAGCATCCGAAACCCGATCTCTCCGAATGGTGGCGCCGCCTCGAAGGCTGGCGCGCGCGCCGCTGCCTCGATTTCACCGACAAGCCCGATGCGATCATGCCCCAGCGGGCGATCCGCGCGCTCTACGAGGCGACGAAGCACCGCGACCCGATCGTCACCACCGAAGTCGGCCAGCACCAGATGTGGGCCGCGCAGCATTTCCACTTCGAGGGTCCCAACAAGTGGCTGACCAGCGGCGGCCTCGGCACGATGGGCTATGGCCTGCCCGCCGCGATCGGCGCGCAGCTCGGCAATCCCGCGGCCTTGGTGATCGACATCGCCGGCGAGGCGTCGATCCAGATGAACATCCAGGAGCTGGCGACCGCGACTCAGTATCGCCTGCCGGTCAAGGTCTTCATCCTCAACAACGAATATATGGGCATGGTCCGCCAATGGCAGGAGCTGACCTATCAGGGCCGCTATTCCTCGAGCTACAGCGACGCGCTCCCCGATTTCGTCAAGCTCGCCGAGGCCTATGGCTGGAAGGGCATCAGAATAGAGGATCCCGCCGATCTCGACGCCGGCATCGCCGCGATGCTTGGCCATGACGGGCCGGTGATGGTCGACTGCATGGTCGCCAAGCTCGCAAACTGCTTCCCGATGATCCCGAGCGGAGCGGCGCACACCGAGATGATCCTCGAAGGCAACGAGGTCTCGGGCGAGATGGACGACGAAGCGAAGGCACTGGTCTGATCCCATGCACATCAAGCAGGAAACCAGCGAGCGGCACACGCTCGCCGTGATCGTCGACAACGAGCCGGGCATCCTCGCCCGGATCGCCGGCCTGTTCACTGCGCGCGGCTATAATATCGAGAGCCTGACGGTGAGCGAGATCACCGACGACCGCGCGGTCAGCCGGATCACCATCGTCACCTCGGCGTCGGCGCATGTGATGGAGCAGATCATCGCCCAGCTCGAGCGGCTGGTGCCGGTCCACAAGGTCACCGACCTGACCGCGGCGGGCCCGCATGTCGAGCGCGAGCTGGCGTTGGTCAAGGTCGCGGGCACCGGCGATCACCGGATCGAGGCGCTGCGCCTCGCCGAGGTCTATCGCGCGCATGTCGTCGACGCGACGATCGGCAGCTTCGTGTTCGAAGTCACCGGCAGCACCGAGAAGATCGACAAGTTCGTCGAGCTGATGCGCGAAGTCGGCCTGGTCGAAGTCGCGCGCACCGGCGTGGTGGCGATCTCGCGCGGGAAAGAGGCGGCGTGATGGGCGCGCTCCTCCCGCTGGTTCTGCTGCCGATCGCCTTGTCGGTCGCGCCCGCACCCGGCGGACAGGATTTGAGCCGGGTCGCCAGCATCGCCACGATGCAGGGCAGCTGCACCAGGCTGGTCGTGCCCGGCGGCGGCGATCAGACTTCGCGCTGCACCGGCAAGCTTCTCAACATCGCCTATCGCGACAACCGGTCGAGCTTCCGGGTGGCGATGGGCGACATCCTCCTCCTCGGCTTCTACGGCGACGATCAGGCGGCGGTGGGCGACAGTGCGGTCCTCGTCGTCCGCAAGATCATCATCACCCGGCTCGGCAGCAACAAGACCGATACGCTCGATGCCGTGGGCGAGTGCCGCTACACCAATCCCTATGCCGGCCCCAGCCATGTCGATTGCAAGGCATCGCGGCCGGGCGAGGTCTATGAATTTTCGTTCGTGTCGGACGGCAAGCCTCCGGCCGTGACCAGATTCTAGCGGCTCCGGCCGCCAGTTCATCCAAGCATCCCAGCTATCCAGGAAGAGAATATCATGCGTGTCTATTACGATCGCGACGCCGATCTGAACCTGATCTCGAACAAGAAGATCGCCATCATCGGCTACGGCTCGCAGGGCCATGCCCATGCCCAGAACCTCCGCGATTCGGGCGTCAAGGACATCGCGATCGCGCTCCGCGCCGGGTCGGCGACTGCGAAGAAGGCCGAAGGCGCCGGCTTCACCGTGATGACCAATTCGGAGGCCGCGGGCTGGGCCGACATATTGATGATCCTCGCCCCCGACGAGCATCAGGCCGGGATCTGGGAAAGCGACATCAAGGGCAAGATGAAGCCCGGCGCCGCGCTCGCCTTCGCGCACGGGCTCAACGTCCATTTCGGGCTGATCGAGCCCCCCGCCGACATCGACGTGATCATGATCGCGCCCAAGGGCCCCGGCCACACCGTGCGCAGCGAATATGTCCGCGGCGGCGGCGTCCCCTGCCTGATCGCGATCCACCAGGATGCGACCGGCAACGCCCACGACGTCGCGCTCGCTTATGCCTCGGGAGTCGGCGGCGGCCGTTCGGGCATCATCGCGACCGACTTCAAGGAAGAGTGCGAGACCGACCTGTTCGGCGAGCAGGCGGTGCTGTGCGGCGGCATCACCCACCTCATCCAGGCGGGCTTCGAGACCCTGGTCGAGGCGGGCTACGCCCCCGAAATGGCCTATTTCGAGTGTCTCCACGAGACCAAGCTGATTGTCGACCTGCTCTATGAGGGCGGCATTGCCAACATGCGCTACTCGATCTCGAACACCGCCGAGTACGGCGACATCAAGACCGGCCCGCGGATCATCACCGACGAGACCAAGGCCGAGATGAAGCGCGTCCTTGCCGACATCCAGTCGGGCCGTTTCGTCAAGGATTTCGTCCTCGACAACCGCGCCGGCCAGCCCGAGCTCAAGGCCAGCCGCAAGGCCGCCGCGGCGCATCCGATCGAGCAGGTCGGCGCCGAGCTGCGCGCGATGATGCCGTGGATCGGCGCCAACAAGCTGGTGGACAAGGAAAAGAACTGAGGCCCGAAGGCCCGGGGACAGGAGGGCCGCGAGCGCAGTGCCGCTCGCGGCCTTTTTCGTTTTCCGCCGGTTGATCGCCGCCATGTAACATCGTATCATAGCGCCGGCCGCGAAGGGAGGCGCTCGTGAACAAGCTGTGCGGTGCGATCGCCCTGGCGCTGGGCTCGGCCTCCCCCGCGCTTGCGCAGACCTCGGGTTGCGACGCGGTGGTGGATGGCGCGGGGATCAATGTCCGCCAGCGCCCGCTCGACCAGGACGTCCCCGACTATGGCCGCATCGGCCTTCGCGACGCGCATACCAATGTCACCTGCCGGATTGGCGAGGCCGGACGCCTCGCCGAGTGCGTCTCACCGCTTCGCGACGACCGCGGCCCCTGGCTGGCGCGGCAATTCACCTTGTGGAAGGTGCTGGACGAACAGGCCGGCGGCTGCCCGCTGATCGGGCGCAGCGTCCGTTTTGACGTCTTCATCGACATGCATCCGGATGAGGCGGATGGCATGGCGACGGTGCAACTCGCACCCGCCGGTTAGGCCCGGCGCTTCAGCGGCACTGGTTCGCCAATTGCGCGACCAGCGGGTCGTAGTCGAGCTCGAGCGTGGTGAGCGCAGCGGGGGTCAGGGCGAAAAGCGGGCTCGGCCGGGTCGAGCGGCGGGGCCTGGGAAGCAAATGACGAAGCAGTCGCATGGGGTAACCCTCCCTTTGATAGGGCCATCCTAACCGCCGCATATTTACAGGAGATTGCAGTCTCGCATTTTCTTGGCCGAGGCTGCAAATTGCTTCCCGGCAAAAGGGGGAGCAAGCGATGGCGGACGGAGCCGAGGGACGCGAAGGCGCCAAGCGGGTGGAGGCATTCTCCGACGGGGTGATCGCGATCATCATCACGATCATGGTGCTCGAGATGCACGCGCCCGAGGAAGCGGGGCTCGATCACCTGCTGGCGCTGTGGCCGATCTTCACGGCCTATGCGCTCAGCTACGCCTATGTCGCGATCTACTGGGTCAACCATCACCGCATGTTCCACCATGCGACGCATGTGACCAACGGGCTGCTCTGGGCGAACATCGCCTTGCTGTTCGCGCTGTCGCTGGTGCCCTTCGCCACTGCCTATCTCGGCGAGCATCATTTCAGCCGCGACGCGACCCTGCTCTACATGGGCACGATGATGCTGCCCGCGTTCGCCTATGTGACGCTCCAGACCGTCATCCGCCGCACCGGTGCGCAGGACGAGGCCGCGCAGGACTATCACCGCCGGACGATGCGCAAGGGCTTCGCCGCGTCGGCGGTCTATGCGGTGGGCATTCCGCTGACCCTGGTGTCGCCACTGCTGGGCCTCGCCTGTGCGGCGCTGGTCGCGGTGTTCTGGTTCCTGCCGAAGAGTCCGCTCGACGAGTTGTTCGGGGGGTAGCCATTCACACCTCTCCCGCTTTCGCGGGAGAGGGAGGGGGCCACGCGAAGCGTGGGAGGGTGAGGGTCTTCTTCTTCCTCGCGGGTCGCCCCGAGCGAAGTGAAGAAAGAAGAAGACCCTCACCCAACCTGCATCGGGTGAACAGCGCCCCGCGCTGTTCAGGTCACGCCGGGGGCATGACCGACCCGATGCACCCGCGAAAGCGGGAGAGGGCTAAGAGAGAAAAGGGGCCGGAACCTCGCGGTTCCGACCCCTTTCCTTAGCCGTGAAAGGGCGGCTTAGAAGCCGACCCGCACCCGCGCGCCGTAGAAGCGCGGATAGCCCGGATAGCCGGCATAGTTGCCGGTCTGCTCCGGCACCGCGAAGCCGGTGATGTTGTAGTACTGGTTGGTCAAATTCTCGACATAGACCTCGCCGCGGATGTTGCCGTCGGCCGACTGGAGGCCGAGGCGCGCCGAGATCAGCGGATAGCCCGGGTTGCGGACGATCGCGCGATCGGGGTTGAGCGTGCTGCGGCCCGAAATCTCGGTCTCGCTGTTGTAGCGCATGTCGACATGGATCAGGCCGTTGATCCCGTCGGTCAGTTTCGGGGTCCAGGTCGCGGTCGCGGTGACGACGTTGCGCGGCTGGTTCTGGATCTGCCGCCCTTCGAGGCCCGCGAGCGGGGTGTTGGTGAAGTTGTTCGACGCGTCATACTTGGCGTTGAGCCAGGTATAGCCGAGCCGCACCGTGAAGTCCGACGACGGCCGGATGATCGATTCGAGCTCGACGCCCTTCGAAGTCGACGAATCGATGTTCTGGACGACGAAGTTGTTGCCGCTGAACACCAGGTTCTGGAGATCGTGGTACTTCGAGTAGAAGAACGCCGCGTTCAGCGTGAAGGCGCGGCTGAAGCTGGTCTTGAAGCCGATCTCGTACGCATCGACCGTCTCCGAGCCGAACGCCAGGTCCGAACCCTGCGGGCCGTTGCCGCCGAGCAGCACCGAATCGAAGGTCGCCTGGTCGAGATTGTAGCCGCCCGACTTGTAGCCGCGATCGTAGCTCAGATAGCCCAGCACGCGCGGCGAGAACTTGTACGCGAGCTTGACCGTGCCGGTGACTTTGCTCTCGTCCTGGCTGTGCGCGTAGTTGCCGTTGAACTCGGTGTTCACCGCCGGGTTGCAGCTCAGCAGGAACAGGTTGTTGAACAGCCCCGGGATGTTCCTGAGGACGTTCGCATAGGCGACCGCCGCGGGATTGCCCGCGCGGAGATTGTTGAAGAAGGTGCAGCTGCCGAGATTGTTGTTGATCGCGGCGTCGAGCTCCTTCTTCTCATAGTTCCAGCGCGCGCCCAGCGTCAGCGACAGATTGTCGGTGATGTTGACGATGTTGTGCGTGAAGATCGCGAAGGCGTTGGTCTTGACGTTGAACACGTCGTTGTTGTTGCCCTGGCCCGCAACCGCGCCCGGAAGCGGCGTGGTGACGAGCGCGGCGAGGCCCGGAACGACCGGGATGCCGACGATCGGCGCGGTGCCGACCTGCGCGCGGAACAAGGTGACCAGCGGCGCGAGCGCGCCATAGGCCGCCGGCGGCGCGCCCGGATTCAGCAGCACCTGGCCGAACAGCGGCACCGTCGGGCCGAGCGAGCCGTAGAATTGGAGGTTGGTGCCGAACGACGGCCCGACCAGCCCGGCGAACACGGTGTCGACATAGCGATTGCCGTCATTGCCGATGCGGACCGTGTCCTGCAGCTGCAGGTCCTCGTTGAGATAGAAGCCGCCGATCAGCCAGTTGAGCGGGCCGGCCGAACCCTGGAAGCGGATTTCCTGGGTGAAGTCGTTGATGTCGTTCTTGTAGTCGTCGCGATAGGCGCGATCGATGCCCGAGAAGTCGATGTCCTGGTCGCGGTTGGCGCGCCACTGGCGATAGGCAGTGATCGACGTCATCGTGACGTTGCCGAGGTCCCAGTTCAGCTCGGCCGAGCCGCCATAATCCTTGACCTGCTCGCCATAGTTGCGGTTCGGCGAGATCGCCTGGATGCGATCCGAGGGCGCGCCGGTATAGAGGCCGACCAGGCCCTGCGACGCCGCGATCGACTGGATCACCGGGGCCAGCGGGCCGCGCGCGATGCTCACCGCGCCGCAGCACGCTTCGTCGGTCTCCGAATAATCGGCGATCAGCCGCAGCGTGATGTCGCCGGTGTCGAGCAGCGCCTGGCCGCGGACGTTCCAGCGGTTGATGTTGTTGATGCGGCGGTCCGAATTGGCGTCGTGGATATAGCCGTCGCGCTTGCGATAGCCGCCGTCGAGGCGGAGCGCGAACTGCTCGGAGACCGGGCCGGTGACCGCGCCTTCGATCTCATAGGCGTTGTAGTTGCCATAGCTCGCCTCGCCATAGCCGCCGAACTCGAACGACGGCGCCTTGGTGAAGATCGACAGCGCACCCGCCGAGGTGTTGCGGCCGAACAGCGTGCCCTGGGGCCCGCGCAGGATCTCGACGCGGTCCAGCTCGGGAAGCTCGGAGAGCGCAACGCCGGCGCGGGCGCGGAACACGCCGTCGATGAACACGCCAACCGCCGGCTCGAAGCCCGGATTGTCGCCGGCAGTGCCGACGCCGCGGATCGACAGCGAAGAGCCGGTCGCGGCCGACTGGCCGGTGGTGGTCTGGAGCGACGGCGCGAGCTGCTCGAGCCCGCGGATATCCTGGACGCCGGCGTCCTCGAGCAGCGAGGCCGGGACCGCGGTGACGGCGATCGGCACGTCCTGCACGGTCTCGTTGCGCTGGGTGGCGCGGACGACGATGTCGTTGGCGGAGTCGTAATTCTGGTCGTTGGTCGCGGTGCTTGCGGCCTCGTCCTGCGCCGGTGCATCCTGCGCCCAGGCCGGAGTGGCGACGATCAAGGTAAGCGCCGTCGCGGCAAGCAGATTGAACTTCTTCATTGGGATTTCCCCCTCCTGGCGTGTGCGCAGTCCTAGGTCAGTCGCGCGTTGCTTTTATTACGCGGCCAACTAACGCTGCAATTTTCCAACCGTCAACGGGAATGCACGGCGGAACACCGCAGGTTTCGGCGCTTTTTCCCAAGGCGATACAGGGATGCAACACACGGATTCGGCCCCGAATCCAGCTTGCCGTAGCGTCAAAGGGCAAAACAGGAAGTAAAGAGCGGAAACATGGCCGAAAATCACCTTAGCCCCGAGGATGGCGATCTGGTCGCCGCCCCGGCCAAGATCCCGGTACCCGACGACGTTGCCGAGGCGATCCGCACGCTGATCCGCTGGTCGGGCGACGACCCCAATCGCGAAGGGCTGCTCGACACGCCCGCCCGCGTCGCGCGCGCCTGGAAGGAATATTGCCAGGGCTATGCGGAGGACCCCGCGCACCATCTCGCCCGCGTGTTCGAGGAAGTCGGCGGCTATGACGAGATCGTCCTGCTCAAGGACATCCCGTTCCAGTCGCATTGCGAGCACCATATGGCGCCGATCATCGGCACTGCCTGCATCGCCTATCTGCCGCGCGACCATGTCGTCGGCATCTCCAAGCTCGCGCGCGTGCTCAACGCCTATGCGCGGCGGCTGCAGGTGCAGGAGCGCCTCACCGCCGAAGTCGCCGACTGCATCTGGAACCACCTCAAGCCCCACGGCGTCGCAGTGGTGATCCGCGCCACCCATGCCTGCATGACCGCGCGCGGAGTGCGCACCCCCGGCGTGGGCATGACCACCAGCCGGATGATGGGGGTGTTCCGCGAGGACGAGCGCAGCCGCAAGGAAGTGCTCGCGCTGATGGGGCTCTGATGCGGATTCTGGTCACGGGCGGGGCGAAGCGGATCGGCGCGGGGATCGCCCGCCGCCTCGCGCTGCGCGGCCATGACGTGGCGATCCATCACCACCACGCCCCCGGCGATGCCGAGGCGCTGCGGGCGATGATCGAGGCCGCGGGCGGCCGCGCCTGCATCGTCTCGGGCGAGCTCGCCGACCCTGCGACCGCGCCGGCGCTGATCGCGGCGGCGCGCGAGGGGCTCGGCGGGCCAGTCACCGGCCTCGTCAACAACGCCTCGCAATTCGCGTTCGACGCCCTGCCGCTCACCGATTTCGCGCTGCTCGACCGGCATATGCGCGTCAATCTCGGCGCCCCCGTCGCGCTCGCCTCGGCGCTGGCGGCGCAGGACGATCTCGACCACGGCGCCGTGGTCAATCTGCTCGACCAGAAGGTCGAGAACCTCAATCCGGACTTCTTCACCTACACCTGCAGCAAGGCCGCGCTCGCCGCCGCGACCCAGATGATGGCGCAGGCGCTCAGCCCGCGGGTGCGAGTCAACGCGGTCTCGCCCGGGCTCACGCTCCCCAGCCTCGACCAGAGCGACGACGAATTCGCCGAGCACTCGCGCCAGAACCTCCTCCAGCACCCGGTCGCGCTCGACGATATCGCCGCGACGGTCGAGCACCTTCTCACTTGCCGCAGCATCACCGGCCAGAATGTCTTCGTCGATTGCGGCCAGCGCTTCGTGAAGCGCGACGGCGACGTGATGTTCGACGGACGGGAGCGGCCGCATGGCTGACTACACGATCCATCTCGAAGGCCTCGAGGTCGTGATGGGCCTCGGTATCCATGCGCACGAGCGCGCCGCGCCGCAGCGCGTGGTGATCAGCGTGTCGATGGACTGCCGCTACAGCGCCCCGCCCGAGGACCGGATCGACGCGGTGGTCGATTACGACTTCCTGCGCGAAGGGATCATCCGGCTGGTCGAATCGCGCCATTTCGCGCTGCAGGAGACGCTGTGCGAGCATGTCGCGGCGCTCGCCTTCGCCGATCCGCAGGTCGTTGGCGTCCGCGTCCGCTCGACCAAGCTCGATATCTATCCCGATGCGAAGGTCGGCTGCGAGGTCGTTCGCACCAGGGCTTGACTCACGCATAACTCGCTGGTTATGGATTAGACCGATAGCCAGCGAGTTATGAATTTGACACCCACCCTGCCCGACACGCTCTTCAGGACGCTCGCCGACCCGACCCGGCGCGCGATCTTCGAGCGGCTGTGCCGCGACGGCGAGCAGACCGTCGGCGCGCTGACCGCGCGCGCCGGGGTGTCCCAGCCGGCGGTGTCGAAGCATCTCGGCGTGCTCAAGCAGGCCGGGCTGGTGCGCGACCGCCACCAGGGCCGCCAGACCCATTACAGCGCCCAGCCGCGCGCGCTGGCGCCGTTGCTCGACTGGACCAGCCAGATGGCCGGCTTCTGGGAGCGGCGGTTCGACGATCTCGAGGATCTGCTGAAGAGGATGGACCAGTGACCGACACCCGCACCGTCACCGTCGAACGCGACTTCCCGCACCCGCCCGAACGGCTCTGGCGCGCACTCACCCAGCCGCATCTGATCGCCGAATGGCTGATGAAGAACGATTTCGTCCCCGCGGTCGGCCACCGCTTCAACCTCAGCGGCGACTGGGGCGGCGTGCTCGACTGCGAGGTACTCGCGATCGAGCCGGGCGAGCGCCTGTCCTACCGCTGGGACTTCGCCCACGACGATCCTGCCTATGCCCTGCGCAGCGTGGTGACCTTCACGCTGACCCCCGCGGGCGCGGGGACGCGGCTGCGGATGGAGCAGTCGGGCTTCCGGCCCGACCAGCCCAAGGCGTTCGGCGGCGCCAAATATGGCTGGGAGGCATTTTTCGGCAAGCTCGAGCAGCTGCTGGCGAAGCCGGATTGAGAGGGTGTTTGTCGACCTGCACCAAATCCCTGCATGCTCCCCTGCGAAAGCAGGGGCCCAGGGCCAAGCAGGTCGGCACTTGCGACCCTGGACCCCTGCTTTCGCAGGGGAACAAGAAAGCCGAGACACTGATGAGGAGGCAAAGTCATGAACACGAACCAATGGATTCGGCAGATCCACCGCTGGACGTCGATCGCCTTCACTGTGGTGGTCGTCGCGATCTTCGCGATGCTCGGGCTGGGGCAGCAGCCCGCGCAATGGGTGTATCTCCTGCCGCTGGCGCCGCTCGCCCTGCTGCTGGCGACCGGGCTGTACCTGTTCGCCCTGCCCTACATCGCGAAGGCGCGGCGCACCGCAGGGCCAGCCTGAGGCGATGGCCGGGCCGGTGCTCCTCTCGGGCGGCAACCCGCAGATCGCCAAGGCCGATGGCGACGCGCCGGTGCAGGCCTATATCGCCGCGATGCCAGGCTGGAAAAGCGCGGTCGGCCGCCGCGTCGACGCGCTGGTCGGGTCCACCGTTCCCGGCGTGCGCAAGGCAGTGAAGTGGAACTCGCCCTTCTACGGCGTCGAAGGCCAGGGCTGGTTTCTCAGCTTCCATTGCTTCACCCGCTACATCAAGCTGACCTTCTTCCGCGGCGCGTCGCTCGACCCGCTCCCGCCCGGCGCGTCGAAGAGCCCCGAGGTGCGCTATCTCGACATCCGCGAGGACGAGGCGATCGACGAGGCGCAACTGACCGACTGGATCCGCCAGGCGGCGGCGCAGCCCGGCTGGATTCCCTGACAACCCAATCGAGAGAAACACCATGACCGAACCGGCAAAGACCCCCTCGCAGCTGATCGACGAACGGATCGAGACGCTGGGCGACTGGCGCGGCGAGACGCTCGCGCGGCTGCGCGGCCTGATCAAGGCGGCGCTCCCCGGCGTGGTCGAGGAATGGAAATGGCGCGGCGTGCCGACCTGGTACCAGGACGGCATGATCTGCACCGGCGAGACCTACAAGAGCGTGGTCAAGCTGACCTTCGCCAAGGGAGCGTCGCTCGACGACCCCTCGGGCCTGTTCAACTCCAGCCTCGACGGCAATGTCCGCCGCGCGATCGACTTCCGCGAGGGCGATCCGATCGACGAGGCGGCGCTGAAAACGCTGTTCCGCGCGGCGGCGGCGCTGAACGGGGCGTAGGTCCGGGCTCAACCCCTCTTTCTTCCCCCTCTCCCCAAATCCTTCGTCACCCCGGACTTGTTCGGTGCGTATCCCCATCGAGCAGGAACGCGTGTTTCTGTTCCCCTGCGAAAGCAGGGGCCCAGAGACACAAGGGCTGAGCTGCCTGGCTCTGATCCCCTGCTTCCGCAGGGGATCAGGGAAGCACCTGCCCCAAGGGGATAAGCACCGACTTGTTCCGGGGTCCATCGGGCGGCAGCCGCTGCCCTTGCGCCTCTTGTTCAGCCGGCGCGGATGGGTGGACCCCGGAACAAGTCCGGGGTGACAGAAGAGAGGGCCACTGCACCCCTGGCAGGTTGCAATGTTGGAATTGCTCTGCCTCTGTTCCACGATGGCCGTTTGCTCGCCTTTTCCCCACGCCACCGCCTGCGGAACCGAAATCCGGCGGAGGGGGAAACAAGGGGGGACGTAGCGTGAACTTTGTGAAGTTCCGGTATTTGAATACCGCGCCGAATCGGCCTTGCCGCCCCCTAAACCCGGTTCGCCGCGCTCAGCACCGCGCGCACGCTCGCGGTCGCGATGTCGGCGTCGATACCGATCCCGAACACCGTCCGCCCGTCCGCGGTGCGGCACTCGACATAGGCCGCCGCCTGCGCGTCCGCGCCCACCCCGATCGCGTGCTCGCTGTAATCGGCCACGTCGAGGCTGGGCCCGGTGCTGCCGGCCAGCGCGTCGATCACCCCCGAGATCAGCCCGTTGCCGCGCCCGCTGAGGCTGGTCTCGGCGCCGTCGATCGCGACCCGGCCGATGAACAGGCGGTTCCCCGCGGCGCCCGATTCCTCATAGTCGACCAAGGCGAAGCGGTCGCCCGCGCCGGGCATATAGGCCTTCTCGAACGCCCCCCAGATATCGGCGGCGTTGAGTTCCCGGCTGGTCTCGTCGGCGAGCGCCTGGACGTGCTTCGAGAAGTCGGCCTGCATCCGCTTGGGCAGCTTGAGCCCCTTGTCCTGCTCGAGCACCCAGGCGACTCCGCCCTTGCCCGACTGCGAATTGACTCGGATCACCGCCTCGTAGGTGCGGCCGAGATCGGCGGGGTCGATCGGCAGGTACGGCACGTTCCACAAATCGTCGTTGCGCTCGGCCTGCGCCGCGAAGCCCTTCTTGATCGCGTCCTGGTGGCTGCCCGAAAACGCCGTGAACACCAGCTCGCCGGCATAGGGGTGCCGCGGATGGACCGGCAGCTGGTTGCAATATTCGACGGTCTTGATGACGTCGTCGATATCCGAGAAGTCGAGCCCCGGATCGATCCCCTGGGTGTACAGGTTCAGCGCCACGGTCACCAGGTCGACATTGCCGGTGCGCTCGCCATTGCCGAACAGGCAGCCCTCGACTCGGTCGGCGCCCGCGAGCAGCCCGAGCTCGGTCGCCGCCACGCCGGTACCGCGGTCGTTGTGGGTATGCAGGCTGATCACCACCGAATCGCGATTGCGGATGTTGCGCCCGGACCATTCGATCTGGTCGGCATAGACGTTGGGCGTCGCGCACTCGACCGTCGCGGGCAGGTTGAAGATGATCGGCCGCTCGGGGGTGGGCCGCAGCACTTCCATCACTGCCTCGCAGACCTCGAGGCTGAAATCGAGCTCGGCGGTCGAGAAGGTCTCGGGGCTGTATTCGAAATGCCACTCGGTGCCCGGCTGCCTGGCCGCCTCGTCGCGCATCACCTTGGCGCCCTGGACCGCGATCTCGCGGATCTCGTCGCGGCTCATCTTGAACACCACTTCGCGCCACGCCGGCGAGACCGCGTTGTAGAGATGGACGATCGCCTGTTTCGCGCCGGCGAGGCTCTGGAAGCTGGTCTCGATCAGGTCCTGCCGCGACTGAGTGAGGACCTGCGGGATCACGTCGCCGGGGATGGTGCCCGAACGGACCAGCCCCGAGATGAAGTCGAACTCGGTCGCGCCCGCGGCGGGGAAGCCGACTTCGATCTCCTTGACCCCGACCCTGCACAGCAATTCGAAGAAGCGGGTCTTCTTCTCGCCGTCCATCGGGTCGATCAGCGCCTGGTTGCCGTCGCGCATGTCGGTCGACAGCCAGCGCGGCGGCGCGGTGATGGTTCGGCTCGGCCATTGCCGGTCGGGCAAGTCGATCGTCGGGAACGGGCGGTATTTGGTGCTCGGATCGCGGTGCATATGCGGTGTCTCTCGGCTCGGCCGCGCTGGGGCGGCCAGGGTCGGTCCAAAGGTTGTGAAATCACCCTTAGGGGAGACGCGCGCAGCGATTCACCCCTAAGGGCGTGTAAGTCGCAGTCCGGGGAGCGTCGCCGCAGTCATGCTTGGACCATGGCCGAGCAGGGCGCTTTTGTCCACCGCGCACCGTGCTCCCACGGTAGCGATTTCATTAAGCCTTGCGCGCTAGCTGATTTTGGCCGGACCGGCCCTGGAGAGTAACCCGTGCTTCAACTCGTTTATGTCAGCAGCGCGCGGCCGGGCCTTTCGCCCGCCGACCCCGAAGCGATCCTCGCCGTGTCGCGCGCCAACAACGCCCGCGATGCGATCACCGGCTTCCTCTACTCCGACGGGCGGCGCTTCCTCCAGGCGCTCGAGGGCCCGGCGGACAAGGTCGCCGCGACGATCGAGCGAATCCGGACCGACCCGCGCCACCGCGCGATCGTCATCCTGTCGAGCCGCGAGGTCGCCGAACGCGAATTCGGCGACTGGGCGATGGCGCATTACGAGCCCGGCGCCGATGCCGACGCCTTCATCGCCCGCATCGGCGAGCGCATGGCGGCCGCCGCGCCGAACATCCGCGCCACCTTCGAAGGCTTCGCCCAGGCGCGAAAGTCCTCGCTGCGCTGAGCCCCTACAGGGCGTTGTCCGCCGCCACCGGCTCGATATCGGGCTCAGGGGTCGCGCTCGGCGTGGCGGTGGGCGTAGGCGTCGCGACGATCGTCGCCATCGGCGGCGGCTCGGAATAGTTGGTGCCGGTCGTGGTTCCCCCGCCGCACCCCGAAAGCATCAGCAAACCAGCCACCAGCACCACTCGCATCGCGCTCTCCCATCCTCTCGGCGGCCCGGTGATAGCATGCCCCGCGGCCCCCTCCTACCGCGCTCTGGCGCATCCCCTCGCAAGGGGCATGTACATCTGGAGGCGAACCGCAGTACATCACCTCCGGCGACCACGGCGACAGGGCGCATCAATGCCGTCGGCGCTGGTCAACAATAGCCCGGAACGGGCACGCACAGGAGATGACTATTATGGCGGAGACAAAGGCATCGGGCGGGGCCCGCGGTGGTATCGCCAAGCCGGTAACTCCCTCCCCCCAGCTTGCCGAGATCGTCGGATCGGCCCCGCTGCCCCGCAGCGAGGTGGTCAGCAAGATGTGGAAGTACATCAAGGCGAACAACCTCCAAAACCCTGCAAACAAGCGGGAAATTCTGGCGGATGCCAAGCTCGAGCCGATCTTCGGCGGCAAGAGCTGCACCATGTTCGAGATGAACAAGCACCTCAGCAAGCATATGAGCTGAGGCCGGGGGCCGGCGCCCGCCGGCCCTTGCATCCTTAGAGCGCGGGCGGGTCCAACCGGGCCCGCCCCCTCGTTCCGCGCCACCCGGAAGCCGGGTTTCGGCCGCACCGGCCTGCGCGACTCACTTTTTCGATTCCCCGCCCGATTCCCTGTTCGCTGCGCTTGCGAAAGCGCGAGCGGGGTGGTTAAGGTCCTCGCGGTCCAGCCAAGCGGGGTTCGAATGCCGTCCAGCAAAGTGAATATTCCGCTCGCCGGCCTGGCGATCGCGCTGGCGCTGTCGGCGTGCACCCAGCGCAAGCTCGACTTGCCCTCGGGCGCCGAGGCCTATGCGATCTTCCCGCCGGGCACCGCCCAGCCGCCGATGCAGGATTACCGCATCGGTCCTTCCGACACGATCAGCATGGCGGTGTTCGGCGAGCCCGAATTCTCGGCCGCGACGCTCCGCGTCGATGTCGCGGGCAACGTCAACGTGCCGCTGATCGGCCGCGTCCACGCCGCGGGCAAGTCGACCGACGAGTTCGGCCGCGAAGTCGCCAATGCGCTGCGCTCGGGCGGCTATCTGGTCGAGCCGCGCGTCACCGTGAACCTGATCGAAGGCGTCTCGCAGCGCGTCACCGTCGACGGCGAGGTCAACCAGCCCGGCATCTATCCGCTCACCGGCCCCACTACCCTGCTCGACGCGATCGCGCTGTCGCGCGGCACCACCCGCGTCGCGCGAGTCAAGGAAGTCGCGGTGTTCCGCGTCGTCGACGGCCAGCAGCGCGCCGCCAAGTTCGACCTCGCGGCGATCCGCGCCGGTGCGGCGCCCAATCCGGTGCTCCAGGGCAACGACGTGGTCGTGGTCGGCTTCGACCGGCTCAGCGCCGGCTGGCGCGACTTCCTGCAGGCCGCGCCGGTGTTCGCATTGTTCCTGCGGCCTTTCTGATGGCGGACGAGGCGATCGGTACCAAGCCGCGCGGACGGCGGCGGCGCGGCTATGGCGGCCGCAACCCGCGCGGCGGCGGCGGCACGAGCATCCTCCACGCCCCCGGGTTCGAGCGCTGGATGGCAGTCGCGGTCGGCGCGATGGCGCTCGTCTATGTCGTGCTGATGGGCCAGTGGTTCCATTCGAACACGGTGATGCTCGGCTATCGCCCGACCGGGGGCCCCAAGTCCGAGATCCTCTATGGCTTCGGCCGGCCGCAGGCGGTGAGCCTCAATGGCGCCGCCGGGGTCAAGGTCGATGCCGCGACGCCGATCGAGAATTACGACCGCTGGCAATATCCGAGCGAGACCGGCGGCACCTTCGTCGTCCATTTCGACGGCGACGGCGTCTCGGACGAAGTCAGCTGCGTCCATCCCACCGGCGATCGCGGCGCCTGCCCGGCGGCGTTCGGGATCGAGCTGGGCGACAGCGAGAGCCAGGTCGCGTGGCGGCTCGGCGGCGCGCCGGTCCGCGTGCTCAACGGGCCGGATGCCGTGCTCCACTATCCGAGCATCGGCGTCGATTTCCAGATGCGGCAATACCGGGTCCGCGGCATCACCGTCCGGCGGCAGACCTCGCCGATCCTCGCGCGGCTCCCCCGCTTCGTGCGCTTCCTGATCCCCTGAGGCGCTAGCGCCGCAGCCGCATCAGATCGAGCAGCAGCCAGGCGATCTGCGGGCCGATATAGATGTTGGCCGCGCTCCATTCGAAGTTGGTCAGATAGGCGCGCATCAGCCCGAGGACGAGCGCGACCAGCGCGAAGCAGGCGAAATGCACGCCGATCAGCACCGGCGCGCTCAACCGCACCCGGCCCTTGACCAGCCTGAGCGCCAGGCGGCTGAGCACATAGGTCACGACCAGCGCGCCCAGCAGCCGTAATGCCAACTCCATATCGCCTCCTAATGCGCCGCGGCGCGGAAGCGGCGACCTAAGAGCCGGTTGGGTTCAAATGCAAGAGCGTGCGCGCCTTCGGCAGTGCAGCATTGGGTTGCTTTCCGCGATTGCGGACGTCAAGGTTCGGACAAATCGGGCAAAACCAGCGCGCGAACGGGGCGAATGACCAACAGACAAGCGATCCCCGCGACGGTGGATTCCCCCCCATCGCCCGGCAAGCGGCTCCGCATCGCGTTCGTCTGCACGCAGAGCTTCGCGCTCAACACGCTCTATCGCGGGCTGTTCGCCCACCTCGAGGCGCAAGGCTTCGCCTGCGAGGCGGTGGTCGGCGATTCGGACTATCTCGCGAGCGACCCGAACCTGGGCGACGTCCGCGTCCATGTCATCCCGATGGTCCGCGAGCCCAAGCCGCTGACCGACCTCGTTTCGCTGATCCGCCTGATCACCTTCTTCGCGCGCAACCGCTTCGACGTGATCCATGTCTCGACGGTGAAGGCGGCGTTCCTCGGGTCGATCGCGGCGCGGCTGACCGGCCAGTCGGCGCTGCTGTTCGTCGTGCGCACCCGCATCTACCAGGACCGCACCGGCTTCGGCCGCTGGCTGTACGAGAAGATCGACTGGACGGTGTGCCGCCTCGTCCGCCTCGTCGCGCCGATCGGCCGCGAAATGGGCGAAGTGATGGCCGCCGACGGCGTCTGCCCGCCCGAGAAGCTGCGCTATTTCGGCGCGGGATCGAGCAACGGCATCGATGTCGACGCGTTCAGCCGCGCGCCCGAGACCGTGGCGCGCGGGATGGCGATCCGCCGCGAGGCGGGGGTGCCCGACAATGTCCCGCTGATGCTCTATGTCGGCCGGCTCGCAATGGGCAAGGGGCTCAACGCGCTGCCCGTGGTGATGGACCGGCTTGCGGAGGCGGGCAGCGACGCCTGGCTGATGCTGGCGGGCCCGGTCGACTGGCGCGAGCCGACCGAGCCCGAAGTCCTCGCCGATCTCGACGCGCGGCCCAATTTGGTGCGGCTGGGCTTCCTGGCCGACCCCGCCCCGCTCTACGCCGCCGCCGACCTGTTCCTGTTTCCCTCGTCCCGCGAAGGCTTCGGCAATGTCGCGCTCGAGGCACAGGCAGCGGAATTGCCGGTCGTGGCGTTCGATACGTTCGGGGTTCGCGAGGCGGTGGCGGACCGAGTCACCGGCCTGCTCGCCCCGCTCGGCGACGCGGACGCGTTCGCGGACCATACGGTGCGGCTGATGGAGGACGCGGCGCTCCGCAAGCAGATGGGCCAGGCCGCAGTCGAGCGCGTCCGGCGCGATTTCTCGAATGCGCGCGTCTGGGGCGATCTGACCGCGACGCTTCACGAACTGGCGCGCCGGTGAAGGTTCCTTCTTTACCGCGGCATGCCACTTCGCGCATGGCAGGATTTGATGAATGCGGGCGGGTGAGACAGAAATCGTGAGCGACGCCGACCTTGCAGCCGCGGGCACGCGCGCGACTCGCGTCGCCGCGATCACGCGTCTGTTTACCGACAATGCCGGCAACGAAGCGCTATCCACGGTGCTCGGGCGCTATCTGGCGCAGCAATTCGGCGAGGCGAACGTCCGGCTCGTCGATCGCATCCCGCATACGCTCAGGCGCTTCAGCTATGACCGAGTCGCCGCCGCGGCCGATCCGATCGCAGCGTTCGAAGCGATGGTCGACGAGGTCGCGGCGCTGCCCACCGCCGCCTCCCCGCTCTGTCCGCTGGCCGGCGAGGCCGATATCCGGCTGGTCGCCCGGCCGCGCATCCGTTCGCCGCTGATGCAATGGGCCAAGCGCACCATCAGGCTGCGCAGCCGGCTGCGCGCGCGGGGCATCCTGCCGGCGCGCGAGGACGGCGCGGCGACGGGGCTGAACACGCTGCGCTGGGCCGATGCGCTGGTGTGGAACCCGGCGGGGGAGATCCATCCCAAGGGCCGCTCCGACGAGGTGTTCCTGATCCTGCTGATGGTCCGGCTCGCGCAGCGGCAGGGCAAGCCGGTGGCGATCGTCAACCACAGCCTCGAGGCGACCGATACGGTGCTCAACCGGCTGCTGGTCCATGTCTACCAGGATGCGCAGCTCGTCACGGTGCGCGAGCAGGGTTCGTACGACCGCGGGCTCGAGCTCGGCTTTCCCGCCGCCCCGATGGTGATCGTCCCCGATCTCGCTTTCCTGCTCGCCAGGCCCGGCTTCCTCCCCGAGCTCGACGAGGCCCCCGCCGAACCGCTCGCGCCGGGCAGCATCGTCCTGTCGATCAACGGCCTCGAGGCCGCGCGCGGCGGCGACGGCTGGGAGCGGCTGATCGCGGGCCTGCGCGAACTCGGGCGGCCGATCGTCTTCGTCTCCAATTCGATGAAGGACGACATCCCGTTCGCGCGGGCGATGGCGCAGCACAGCCATGTCGAATTCCGCAACGACCAGCCGAGCTTCCGCGAGATGGTTCGGCTGTATCGCGGCGCGGCGATGGTGATCAGCAGCCGCCTTCACGCGTCGATCTTCGCGATGTGCGCGCGGGTGCCGGTGCTGTCGATCGAGCCGCAATTGTTCAAGCTGACCGGCATCCTCGACCAGCTCGACTATCCGATCCGGACGGTGCGGATGGGCGAGCCCGGCTGGGTCGAGCAGCTCCTCGCCGATGCGCGCCGCGCGCTGGACGAGCCCGCTGTGATCGTCGCCGCCGGCAATGCCGGGCTCGACCGCCAGGTCGCGGCGATCCAGGCGGGCTACGCGCCGCTTCCCGAACTGCTGCGGGGCGCGGCGGCGGCTCCATGAAGGGGCTCGTCCGGCTGAGCGGCTACTCGACCGGGCTCAAGGTCGTGCGGTTCGTGCTCGGCATCGGCTCGGCGGCGCTGCTGACCTGGCTGATGCCGATCCACGATTACGGCGTCTATGCCTATGCGCTGGCGATCGCCGCCTTGCTGTCGGTGCCCGGCGAGGCGGGGATGCCGACGCTGGTGATCCGCGAGATTTCGCGCGCCCGGGTCGAGAAGGACGATGCCAAGGTGCGCGGCATCGTCGCCTTCGCCAACCTGACGAACCTCGCGCTTTGGGCGGCGATGGCGGCGGTGACGCTGCTGGTGCTGGTGCTGGCCGGGAACCGTATCCCCGCCGAGCTGCGCTGGACGCTGGTCGCGATCCTGCCCTCGCTGCTGCTCGGCGGGCTCGCCAACACCCGCGCGGCGACCCAGCGCGCGCTCGGCAGCCCGATCGCCTCGCAACTGCCCGAACAGATCGTGCGGCCGCTGGCGGTGATCGCGTTCGCGCTCGCCGCCTGGGCGATCCTGCGCGGCCATGTCGATTCGCTCGCCGGCGCGATCGGCTATTCGCTGGCCACCGCGGTCGCCTTCGCGGTCGGCGGGGTGCTGCTGCTCAAGACCTGGCGCGCCCAGGTCGGCGCCGGCCCCGCGAAATTCCAGACGCG
Source organism: Pseudomonadota bacterium (assembly GCA_040388355.1). GTDB lineage: Bacteria > Pseudomonadota > Alphaproteobacteria > Sphingomonadales > Sphingomonadaceae > Sphingomonas. Next base: position 58,366 of record JAZKCD010000061.1, read on the forward strand.
CAACTGGCTGGTCGCGCTCGCGCCGTTCTCGGGAATCGCCGCGCTGCAGATGGCGCTGGTCCAGATGTCGATGATCGTGCTCGGCTTGTTCGCCCCCCCGAGCGAAGTCGCGACCTTCCGCATCGCCACGCTCGGCAGCGATTTCGCGATGTTCTCGACCTACGCGATCAGCACCGTCGTATCGCCCCAGATCGCCGCCTTGCTCCACCGCGGCGAGAAGGCCGAGCTCCAGGAGCTGATCGGGCGGATCAACCGGCTCAATGTGCTGTTCGCGCTGGCGGTGGTGCTGGGCATCCTGCTGGTCGGATACTGGGCGCTGGGGCTGGTGTTCGGCCCGGTCTACCGCGCGTCGTGGCTGCCGATGCTGATCCTCGCGACCGGGCATCTGTGCGGCGTGTCGATGGGGTTCGTGACGACGGTGACCAACATGTCGGGGCACGAAAAGGCGACGATGGTCGCAGCGGGCGCCGGCACTGCGGTCAACCTCGCGCTCTCGGCGCTGCTGTGCTCACGCTACGGCGCGATCGGCGCGGCGACCGCGGCGGCGATCACCGTGGTACTGTGGCGGCTCGGCCTGTCGCTCTATCTCTACCGGACGATGGGGGTGCGGAGCTGGGCGTTCAGCCGGACGATGCCGGTCGCGCTCAAGCGGCTGCTTCGCCGCGAAGGCTAGCTGCGGACGAAGTCGGCGACGATCTGGAGCCGGCCGCGGCGCAGCGCGTTGATCCAGCGCGCGGCGCGGCGCAGACCGAACGGCGCGAGCAATGACCCGAGCCGGCCGGGCCCCGCCCAATGCGTCACGCGGACCTGCCGGACGTCGAGCCCGGCGCTGAACAGCGCGTTGCCGAAGGTCAGCGGGGTCCAGGCGAACAAGTGCATGTCCGAATCGCCGGGGCGCCAGCTGCGGTGCGCGGCGTTGAGGAACACGCTCTCATAGGGGACGATCACCCGCGCGGTGCCGCCGGCGCGCAGGACGCGGCGGAATTCGGCGAACAGGCCGATCGGATCGGCGACATGCTCGATCGCGTGGAAGCTGATCAGCCGGTCGACGCTGGCATCGGCGATCTCGGACAGCGACGCCGCGACCCGGTCGAGCCGCTCGCGCGCCTCGCCCGCCGCGAGCTCGTTGATCTCGACGCCCCAGCGCTGCTTCGCGGGGAGGCCGGACACGACTTCGCCGGTCGCGCAGCCGAAATCGAGCAGCACGTCGCCGGGGCCGCTCAGATCCTCGAAATAGCTGCGGCGGACCATCTGGCTGCGCGTCGAGCGGCCGCCGGCGCGCTGGGCGTGATACTCGCGCCCCTTGTCGCCCCGGTAGAGATCGGCTGCCGCGTCGGAGTCCATGTCGCTTGCGCTTCCCATGCGGAATGGTCCGGAACGTTAATCGTCCCTGCTTCCGCCGGCTCGACCGTTAGTTGAAATCGCGGCCGCTCGCTACGCGATTGCGCATACGTAATTCTACGGAACCGACAGGGCCTTGCGCAGATAGGGCGCGAGGCGGCGGCTATGCGCGATCGCATGCTCTTCCTCGAGGTGGAAGGGCGTGTCGTAGAAGAAATCGCGCGGATATTGCGAGCGGTTGTCCATCACCACCAGCGTCGCACCGTGCGCGGCGTAGAAGGCGCGGAGCTCGGCGATCAGCGGGTCGCCGATGCGGGGCTGGTCGAACGCCACCGGCAGGCCCGCGATCACCCGCACGCCGTGCGCGCGGCACCAGTCGAGGAAGCGCGCGACTTCGTCCTTGGCGCCGTGCGCGTCGCGGACCTGCGCCGGCGCGGGCGGGTTCCAGCGCGTCTGGGCGATGAAGCCGTCATAGGTGCGCCCCGCCTCGTGGGTGAGCCCGGTCTGGTCGCCGAACGCGTCGCTGGTCTGCTTGTCGAAGCGCGCGCGCACCCCGGCGGCGGACAGCGCCTGCTCGATCACGCTCTGCGCGGCATAGTCGATATCGGCCATGAACGCCGCGCGCGCGAACCCCTCGGGACCGCGCCGGGCGAGCTGGCCCCAGTCCTTGCGGAACAGGATCGCCGCATCGGGGCCGGTGAGCAGCTCGGGACGGGTGATGAGGTATTGCTGATATTCGAGCGGGAGGTAGACGACGTCGCCGGCCTTGAGGAACGGCTGGTAAGCGGCGAACACATAGTTAAGCCCGAGCCCCACCGTCGCGCCGCCATTGACGCAGGGCCAGCCGGTCTCGGCCGTGAGGACGTCGCAGCGATGGCTGGTGCGCACCCCGCTGCCGCCGACCAGCACCAGCTTGGGGCTGGGCAGCGTCGACGCATAGGCGACCTTGCGGTCCATCATCCGGGTGATCGAATCATACGTCACCGGCTTGCCCAGCAGCAGCGCCGACGCCGCGAAATAGGCCGCGAGCGAGAGCGCCATGGCGCCGATCAGCCGGAGGAAGCCCGCCACGCCCTAGAACCGGAAATAGAGGAAGGAGGAGATCGCGCCCGAGAAGAACACTTTCTGGATCACCAGCGCGAACGAAGCGACGATCATCCAGCGGCGGGTCTTCTCGCTCATCTGCTGGATGTTGGGCGCGAACCAGACCAAGGCCAGCCCGAAGACCAGCAGCAGCCACATCGACAGGAAGCCGAGATTGGTGCCGTCGGCGGCGAGCGGGAGCTTGCCGAGCGGCGCGCCGAGCAGTCCAAGCAGCGGCAGTTTCTCGACCAGCTCGCCCGGCAGCGCCGCGCCATGACCGCCGAACGCCCCGCTCAAGATCGCCCCCATCGACTTGAGGTCGTGCGCGCGGAACGGCACCCAGGCGAGCGCGACCGCGACGAAGGTCAGCGCCCAGCCGAGCAGCGCGACCGCCCTGCCCTGCACGCCTTTCGCCACCGCGCGGAAGCCATGGTTGACCATCAGATACGCCCCGTGCAGCCCACCCCACAGCACGAAGGTCCAGGCCGCGCCATGCCACAGCCCGCCGAGCAGCATCGTCAGCATCAGATTGGCGTAGCGCCGCACCGGTCCCTTGCGGTTGCCGCCGAGGGGCACGTAGAGGAAGTCGCGCAGGAAGCGCGACAGCGTCATGTGCCAGCGGCCCCAGAAATCGATGATCGAGGTCGCCTTGTACGGCGAGTTGAAGTTGACCGGCATGACGATGCCGAACATCAGCCCCAGCCCGATCGCCATGTCCGAATAGCCGGAGAAGTCGAAATAGAGCTGGAGCGTGTAGGCGAGGATGCCGCCCCACGCCTCCCACAAGGTCGGGTCGATCGCGCGGGCGACGCCGTTGAAGGTGGTGTCGGCGTACACCCCGAACTGGTCCGCCAGCACGACCTTCTTGGCGAGCCCGAGCAGGAACACGGTCAGCCCCGCGGTGAAGCGCTCGAGGTCGAAGCGATAGGTGCGCGGATCGCGGAACTGCGGGATGATGTCGCTGTGCTGGACCAAAGGCCCCGCGATCAAATGCGGGAAGAAGGCGACGAAGCTCATATATTCGCTGATCGTCGGCTGCAGGCTCTGCCCGCGATAGGCGTTCACCAGGTACGCGATCTGCTGGAAAGTGAAGAAGGAGATCGCCAGCGGCAGCGCGATCGCCAGGAAATGCGGGTCGAACCCCAGCGCCGCCGAGATCGTCCCGATCAGGAAGTCGAGATATTTGAACCAGGCGATCAGCCCGAGATTGAGCGCGATGAACCCCGCGGTCAGCCACCAGCGGCGGTCGCCCTCGGCCGCCTCGATCCAGCGCCCCGCCTGGAAGTTGATCAGCAGCGATCCGACCAGCAGCAGCAGATGCCAGGGCAAGGTCCAGGCGTAGAAGAAGAAGCTCGCCGCGATCAGCGTCCAGCGCGCCGCCTCCCCGCCCCCCAGCCGCGCCGCCAGATAGAAGAGCGCGAGCGCGGCGGGAAGGAAAGCAACGAGGAACGGAACCGAGTTGAACAGCATGCAGCGCGGCTCAGCCGGCCTGGCCCGCGTGGGAAAGCTGATGCTCGCCCGAACCGCGCGACGGGCGGATGATCCCGGCGACGAGCATGAACAGCGCGATCAGCACCAGCGTCCGGATCAGCTCGACCACCGATTTGGACGTGCCGACGACGTTGAGCACTGCGTAGATATAGATCACCCAGAAGATCGGCACGTAGCGGTAGACATAGGCCGCCTTCGCCCAGGTCGCGTTGAACATGCCGAGCAGGCCGAAAACGAAGATCACGCCCGGCAGCCCGAAATTCCAGTAAGCCTCCATCTCGCCGTCGACGGGGATGCCCCAGGTCCCCCAGTCGCGCGGGGTGCTGCTCAGCTGGTTGTCGTTGAAGTTGATCCACATATTGTAGAAATCGACGCCGACCGGCTTGTTGTCCCAGATCGCGCGCGGGATCCAGAACACCGCGGCGTTGAGGTAGCTCCGCCCCCAGAGCAGCCCCTTCTTGCTCGATCCGGCCATCACCGCGAGGGCCGATTCCTCGTCGTCGCGGACCGAGATCTCGTCATAGGCGCGCTGGATGGTCGTGCCGAGCTGGGTCGGATTGAACACCGAAACGTCGACGGTGGTGGCGCGGTAGTCCTGGCGGATAGAACCGAATCCGCCGAGCACGATCAGCCCGAGGACCGCCGCGGCGACCATCGGCAGCAGCGCCGCCTTGCCGCGCCGCTGCCACCACAGCAGCATCAGCGTGAGGCCCGCAAGGATCACCGAGCTCCGCGCGCCCGAGACGATCAGGCAGGTGAGCATCGCCGCGGCCAGCCCGCCGATGAAGAAGACATTAGTCAGCGGCCGCTTCTCGTACACGTACCAGGCGAGCGCGATCGTCGGCGCGAGCAGGGCCGCGTTGACATATTGGCCATAGCCTTCGAACAGCATCCGCCGCCCGCCGCGCATCGCGACCAGCAGCTCGGAAACCCCGCCCTTGGCGATGACGAACACCGAGGCGAGCCCCATCGCGGTCAGGATGAAGACGCTCGCGGTCAGCGCGATCCGCTTCGGACGGTACAGCCGGAGCCGCGGTATCGCGAAAGTCGGCCCGAACAGGAACATCGCCAGATAGGCCGCCTGCGCGACGCAATGGACCAGCGTCAGCTGGAGCCGCGTCCAGGCGAGGTCGATGTTGCTCATCGACAGCACGGCGGCGATGCTGTGGGTCTCGACGGTGAAGTCGACCAGCGGGAAATCGAACGGGAACACCAGCGTCAGCGGGTTCTTGGCCAGCGCCTTGCCCAGCTCCCAGAACACCGGCAGCACCAGCGGGTGCAGCCAGCCATATTCCCGGCGGTAGAAGATGAAGGGATAGGCGAGCAGGCAGGTGTAGAAGAACTCGGCAGTGAAGCGCAGCGCGAGCAGGTCGCGAGCGCCGTCGCTGGTCAGCGCCACGAGCAGCGGGAAGACGATGCGGTAGGCGAACAGATAGAAGAGGAAGGCGCAGCGCACGATCTGCCCGAGTGGCAGGAAGGGCGACTCCTCGGCCACGGGCCGTGGCGCCGGCCGCACCCGGTTCACCGCCGCGGCGAACGCCGCCCTCACTGCGCGCTCACATGGTCGAACCACGCCTCGGCGCTGCCGTCCCCGCTCGCCAGCGCGACGAGCTCGATTCGCTGCGCGCCGCAGCCGTGCGGCACGTCGAAGCGCAGCGTCGCGGTGCGCCAGGTCCCCACCGTCCGCGACGGGCCGGCAGCGACTCGCAGCCCGCTGCCGCCGACACAGGCGAGGCGCCAGGTGAAGCCCTGCGGTGAAAGCCCGTCGCCGACCGCGGTATCGTAGCTGAGGGTGTGCGGCCCCGGCGCCAGCAGGATCACTTGCCGCGCCAGCACCTGCTCGGCCTCGCCCGCGCGGACGTCGAGCGCGGTCTCGCCGACCAGCATGGGCGGGGTGCCGACCGACGCCATCGCCCCGTGCCCGCTCTCCAGCGTCCATTCGAAGGCATAGCGCGGCTGATCGGCCTCGGCGCCGGCGTCCTGCCGGAAATTGCCGTCGAACACCGTCGCGACGTCGCCGCGCGCCTCGCCCTCGAGCGTCCGCAGCCATACCTGCCGCGCGAGCGGATAATTGGCGTGGTCGGTCAGGTGATTGACGAACGCCACCACTTCGCGCCGCGTCAGCTGGCCGTCATGCGCGCGCAACGCCTCGATCAGCAGCGCGTGGCCGACCTCGGCGCCGGCGGGCATCGATTCCATGTTGCGAAAGAAGGATTCGCGCCACGGCGGGTCCTCGCCGAGCCGCTCGATCAGCGCAGCGCGCGCGTCGGGGATGGTGGCGACATCGTGCGCGAGCCGCAGCATCTGGCCGAACAGCTGGCCGCCGCGCAGCATCGCGTCGATCCGCTGGGCCGCCGTCGCATAGTTGCGCTGGTCGAGCGCGGCGCGGATCAGCCACGCCTGGCTCAGCTCGTCGCGCCAGCTGAGCGAGCCGGCGCGCAGCAGCAGCTCGCTGCCCAGCCGCGGATGGCCCTGCAGGCTCGACGCCACGCCCAGCACGCGCAGCGCGCGCACGTCGCGCGGCATCTGCACCAGCGCGGCGCGGGCGTAGCGATCGGCATTGGCGACATCCTGCTTCGCCAGCGCCTGCTCGGCGGCCAGCGACAGCGCCTCGGCCGAATGCGGGCGGAAGCGCAGCGCGGTCTGCGCGTCACCTGCGCCGATCGCCGAGGCGGCCAGCCCATGGACGACCACGGCCCAGGCCAGCCCCGCCGCCACGACCAGAGTCGCGCCGATCCGCAGCCAGCCCTTCATGCGTTACTTGCCGAACCGCGTGCGGGGCTTCTTGCCGCTCGCCCCGGATCCCGAGGGTGCGCCGCCCGGCTGCGAGCCGTAATAATAGTAATAATAGCCATATTCGGTGCCGTAGCCGATCCGCTTGGCATCGAACTTGGTGAGGACGGCGCCGATGATCTTGGCGCGCGCGCTGAGCAGGCGGCGAATCGCCGCCTTGGTCTTGCCGCGCGACGAGCGGTTGGCTTCGATCACGAACACCGTCGCGTCGACGATCGAGGCGATCGCCGGCGCGTCGGCGAGGCCGAGCACCGGGGGCCCGTCGATCAGCACGACATCGTAGCGCTCCTCGAGCGCTGCAACCAGCTCGGCGATCGCCGAGCCCGAGACCAGCTCGGCCGGGTTGGGCGGCAGCTTGCCGCTGGTCATCGCGTCGAGATTGGGGATGCCCGAGGGCTGGATCGCGTCGGCGAGCGAGCGCTGGCGCGCGAGCACGTTCGACAGGCCAGCTTCGTTCGACAGCTCGAGCTCGCGGTGGAGCGTCGGCTTGCGCAGGTCGGCGTCGATCAGGATCGTCTTGCGCCCGACCTGCGCGAAGGTGCGCGCGATCGCCAGCGCGGTGGTCGACTTGCCCTCGGCCGGCGCAGCGCTGGTGAAGAAGATGCTGTCGGGCAGCCCCAGCGGCGATGCCAGCTCGATCGCGGTCCGAAGCGCGAAATAGGCCTCTGAGAAGTGCGAGCGCTGGTTGAGCAGCGCCTCCTCCGGCGTCGTGCCGGCTTCGACGATCGGGATCGCGTTGAGATAGGGCAGGCCGAGCTTGCGGTCGATATCCTCGGGCGAGCGGATGACGTCGTCGAGCCGTTCGCGGAAGAAGACGAACATCAGCGCGAGCGCGAACCCGCCGAGCCCGGCGAGCACCATGTTCATCCGCACATTGGGCGAGATCGGGCCGATCGGCCGCTCGGCGACATCGATCACCGAGATGTTGTTGGTGGTGATCCCCGCCGCGGCGCTGACTTCCTTGTAGCGCTGGAGCAGGCCCTCATACATCGTCCGGTTGGTGTCGACCTCGCGCTTGAGGATGTTGAACTGGACGCCGCGGTCCTGCTCGGCGAGCGTGTCGCGAGTCAGCTCGGTAACGTTGGTATTGAGCGCGGCTTCCTGCTTCGAGGCGAGCTGGAACGCCTCGCGGACCGCGTTGCGGATGTTCGCCGCCTGGCGGCCGATCTGGGCGTCGAGCTCGCCGGTGCGCGCACGCAACGCGATCACGGTCGGGTGGTTCTCGCCATAGCGCTCGAGCGACTGCTGGAGCTCGACTCCGGCGGTCGCGCGGTCGCCGCGCAGCCGCTGGATCACCGGGTCGCTCATCACTTCGGGGATGCTCATCACCGGGGTGCGCTGGACCTGCTCCCATTTCTGCTGCGCCGAGACGCGCGCCGCGCGCGCTTCGTTATAGGCCTGGTTGATCCCGACCAGGTTCGACATGGTCAGCGACGCCTGGCCGCCCTGCACGGCGCCTTCGCCGCGCGCGGCCGAGCCGCTGGTGTCGATCAGCCCGGCGCCGCGGGCATAGTCGATCATCGCGCGCTCGGAGGTCTCGAGCCGCTCCTTGGTCGCGGCGATCTGGTTGGCGAGGAACTCGCGGGTATAGGCCGAAGTGTCGAAGCGCCGCCGCAGGTTGGCGGTGATGTAGCTCTTGACGTAGCTGTTCACGACGGTGGTCGCGAGCGCCGCGTCGGGGCTGTCGAAATTGAGGATCGCGACGCGCGAGCTGCGCGGCAGCTCGACGCTCATGTTCGCCTGGAGGACGCGGATCACGCGCTCGCGGCGCGAGGCGGCGGCGCTGAGCCCGCCGATCGTGCCGTTGCTCGGCGGCGAGCCCATCTGGGTGAGGAACTGGTTGTTGCGCGCCAGCCCGAGATCGTCGGCGACCTTCGCCGCCTGCGAGCGGCTGCGCAGGATGTCGAGCTGCGTCTGGAGGAAGCGGTCGGCGTCGAGCACGGTCTGCGCCGGATCGTTCTGCTCGCCGCTCTCGAGCACCTTGGCGGTGGTCTGGTCGATCTGGACGCTGGCGGTGGCGCGGTAGATCGGCGTCGAGAGCAGGGCCGAGACCAGTCCGAGCAGCACCGCGACGACGACGATCGAGACCATCACATAGCGGTTGCGGTAGATCGCCGACCACATCGCCTTGACGTCGATGTCGAGCGCGTTGGCGCGCTGGCGATTCTCCTCGAGCTCCTCGAGCGAGCCGAGGCCGAGCGGCTCGAGCTGGGGGGACTCGTCGGGCACGGTCCTGCGCGGGGTCTGATCGTTCATGGGTTCACCAACGCCTCAATATCCACTTCATCGCCGCCGCGCGAGCCGGGCGGCGTCCAATCGGGTTCGCCGGAACTCTCGGGCGGGACCCGGGTCATCAGCGCGCAGCACAGTCCGAAGACCACGCCGAGCAGCGGAGTGCGCAGCGGATAGTCCGCCGCCGAATGGAGCAGCAGCAGTCCTGCGCATACCATCCCGCCATAGGCAAGCCCGCGGCTGGTCCGCACATCGGTGCGGCGGATCACGCCGATGCCGAGAAACACCAGATAGCCGAGGAACGCGAGCAGCAGCAGCACGCCCGGCACGCCCATCTCGAGCACGATCTCGAGATAGTCGTTATGCGCGTGGTTGAGATAGCGCGACGACAGCGTGTCGAGCGTCTCGACCGAGCGGTACACGCCGTCGAAGGTGCCCGCGCCGGTCCCCAGCCAGCCGAAATGGCCGATCGCGTAGAGGACGTTGGGCCAGAAATGGAAGCGCGGGTCGTCGACGTTCGAGAAATCGGCGAACGAGCGCGCGAACATCGGGTTGAACGCGATCAGCAGCCCCAGCGTCGCGGCGAGCCCGACCGCGCCGAGCAGGAAGGTACGGACATGCCCGCTCAGGCGTTCGCGCAAGGCTACCGCCGCCAGCCCGACGAACAGCAAGGCGATGCCGGTCCGCGATCCGCCGGCGACGATGCCGACTGCGAGCGCCGCCATCACCCCGTAGATCCACCACGGCTTCTCCGCCCAGCCCGCGCCCCGCGCCGCGAACGACGGTGCCAGCGATCCGGCAAGGACGAAGCCGACCAGCAGCAAATCGGCCTGGTGATTGGTGTTGGCGAACACGCCGAGCGGGAGCCCGAGATGCGTGGTCTGGTAGAAAGTCAGCGTCTGCGCGTCGCTGCCGAGGCTGACCTGCACCACCCCGAGCGCGAGGCTTAGCACCGCCGCCGCGACCGCGGCCCAGGCGAGGGTCAGCCGATGCTGCGCGCCGAGCCGCATCACCGCGACTGCCATCGCGACTCCGGGAAGCACCGCCAGCGCCGAGAGCAGGGTCCGTTCGGGCTGGACCGAAAGCGGCCGGGCGCCCGCGGGCACCCCGATCAGGTCGAGCACGCCTGCGCCGACCTCGCGCCCGCCGAGCGCGGCCCACAGGCCGGCCGGGAGCGGAGTCAGCTGGAACAGGAAGAGCGCGAACAGCGCGGCGATCAGGATCAGCGGAATGCGCGCGTCGGGCGAGAAGGCCCGGCCGAGCCAGCCGGCCAGCGCCGCGGCGAGCACGACGATCGCGATCAGCTCGATGGCCATGTCGCGGATCGGCTGGTTGGCGCTGGCCCCGCCCATCGCGAACGCCGCCACGAGCAACCCCAGCGGCAGCAGCATGGCCGGCTGGCGCAGCATCCTGCCCAATCCCTGCGCAACCGCAGGGGCGCTAGCCGGGTGCCGAGTGCGCGCGATGTCGGTCATTTTCCCCCGGGGGTGATGCCCCGCACAGTGGACCGCGGTCCGTCCGCGCCATTAACAAACGAGGCCGCGCTTGGGTCAAGCGCGGCCTCGTTCAAAACCTTGTAGCCGCTCGGCTTACGGGCTCTCGCTGAGCGCCTGCTCGAGGGCATAGCCGGCGGCCGCCAGACCCAGAAGGATCAGGATCAGCAGCGCGGGGCTGATGTGATTGGCGTCCTTGACCTCAGCGCCCTGGCGCCCGACGATCGGCGTGCTCTTCGCAGCGGCCGAGGCCGAAACCAGCGAATCCGACGGACGGATCGAGGCAGAAGCCGCGACCGAAGTGGAGGCGAGAAGGGCAATCGCGCCAAGCGCGGCTGCGGTCCTCCGGAAAACTACCATATTGCTTCTCCACTCTGCCTGCACTCTGTCAGGACCGCTCTAGCCATAATGGGTTAATTTGGTCAACCACCTGCGACCAACTCCCCCGTCTTTTTTTTCGCACTTGCGGCAAGAATGCACCAAGACGGGATCGGTTCCCGTTCCGGAGCCGCAACGATGGCGCTTTCATGCCATTTTCGTGCTTAACAAATGTTTACAGCAACTTTACCAGAAGCGATCGATAGGCCTCGGCGTTGACCCGCGCGTCGAAAAGCGCCGCCGCGACCGCCGGTCCGCGCGCCGAAAGGTGTTCCCGCCGCGCCGAATCGTGGAGGAGATCGCTGCATGTTTTCGCAAGTGCGGCATAATCCCCGCGCGGCACGACGACTCCGCAGTCATGCCCCTCCAGTATTTCGCGCGCCGAACAGACGTCGAAACTGACGAAAGCAGCCCCGCAGGCCAGGCTCTCGATCATGCAGCGCGCCAGCCCTTCGCGCTGCGAGGCGAGAAAGACGATGTCGGCGGCGCGGTACCAGTCGGCGGTGCGCGGCGAATAGCCTATGAAGCGAACCTGATCTGTCAGGTCCAGCTCCGCCACCGCGGCGGCGCAGGCGGCGGCGTAGGGGTCCTTCTCCGGCTCGAAATCGCCGACGAAATAGACGATCGCCCGCGGTTGCGCCGCGAAAAGTGCGGGCAGCGCCTCGCGGATCAGCGCGAGCTGCGCCTTTTTCGCCTCGAATCGGCCGACATAGGCGAGCGCGGGGCGCGAATCGTCGATTCCCAGCTCGCGGCGCAATGCCGGGCGCGCCTCCGCGCTCACCGGGGCGAAGCGGGTGCGGTCGACGATGCTGTAGAGAAAGGCGAACCTGGACTCGTCCGAGGCCGGCGCCAGGTCGCGTTTCCACGCCGCGACCATCTCCTTCGACAGCAGCAGGAACCGGTCGCAACGCTTGAGCGCACGGCGCCACATCGCGACATTGCCGCCCTCGATCATCGTGTCGCGGACGTTGAGGATCACCTTCGCCCCCGCCAGCTGCGCGCCGAACACGGTATTCCAGAAGGCGCGGTGATCGTTGGCGTGGAGGATGTTCACCCGCAGCTGCCGCACCGCCCGCCACGCGCGCAAATTGTTGGCGAGCCGCGCGCGGACCTGGCCCAGCCGATAGGCGATGCGCGATCCGGCCTGGTTGTACCCGGCCTCGGGCATGTCCCACACCAGCACCGGCGCGGCGTCGCGCAGCCCCTGGGTCACCGGGCTGTCGATATTGGTGACCACCCATTTGTCGATCTCGGGCACCGCGCGGATCATCTCGCCGATGCTGCGGATGCCGCCATCGGCGCCGCTGCCGATCTGGTGGATGACGAACAGGATTCGCGGCGCGGTCACGCGATCAGGCCCCGCGCGCGGAACAAGTCGCGATACTTGCCCGCGATCCCGTCGAGCGCGAAGTCCGCCGCGCGGGCGCGCAGGGCGTCGCGGTCGACCGGCGCATCGATCGCCGCGCCCATCGCCGCGGCCAGCGCGTCGACGTCCTGGATCGGCACCAAGGTCCCGTAGCGCCCGTTCTCGAGGATCTCGGCGGGCCCGCTCGGGCAATCGGTGCTGACCACCTTCGTCCCCGACGCCAGCGCCTCGGCGACGACATTGGCGAATCCTTCCCAGCGCGAGCTGAGCACGAACACGTCCGCCGCCGCCATCGCCGCGAAGGGATTGGCGTCGAACCCCGGCATCGCGACCGAATCCACGGTGCCCAGCTCGTCCGCCAGCGCCTCGAGCGCGGCGCGGTCCTCGCCTTCGCCGAGGATCACCAGCCGCACCGGCCGGGTCTCGCGCAGCCGGGCATGCGCGCGCAGCAGCGTCGGGAAATCCTTCTGCATCGTCAGCCGCCCGACCGCGAGCAGCACCGGCCCGGCCTTGTCGCGCAGCCAAAGCTGGTTGGGCGCCTCGGCCGCCATCGCCGCCGCGCGCGGGATGTCGACCGGATTGTGGATCACTGCGATCGAACCGGCGGGCCGCCCAATGAGCGTCTCGGTGTCACGCGCAACCCCGTCGGAGATCGCATTGAGCGAGTCGGCGAAGCGATAGAACCGGCGAATCACCTGCGGCCAGATGCGGAAATAGAAATCGTGCGAGACCGCGCTCGCGGTCGGCGCATTCTGCACCGAGATATGGAGCTTCGATTGCCAGCGGAACAGCGCCTTGCCGAGCAGCACGAACGGATCGGTCGCGGTCAGCGCGGAGACGATCAGCCCGGGCTTTTCGCGCTTCACATAGCGATTGAGCGGCAGCAGCATCCGCCGCACCTTGCGCGCGCCCAGGTCGACGATGCGGATCGCCGGGTCGATCTCGCCGAGGAACGGCCCGGTCTTGCGGACCAGGACCACGTCGATCTTGAGCCCGGCCTGCGCGAGCTGGTTCATCACCCCGATCATCGCGCGCTCGGCCCCGCCGCCGCTCGCCGACACCAGCACCAGCGCGATATCGGTCATGCGCCCTTCGCCCCGCTGCGCGCGAGCATTTCGCGCCAGAACGCCTCGCGCCGCGCGGCCAGCTCGTCGAGGCCGTAGGGCAGCGCGCCCGCGAAATTGGTCCGCGCCATCTGCGCGCGCTTCGCGGCGGGCCGCACGTCCAGCATCTGCTGCGCCAGTCGCTCGGCATCGCCGGGCTTGTGGAGATAGTCGCGCGCGATCAGCTCGAACGTGCCCCCCGCGTCCGACGCGAGCGCCGGGGTCGCCTGGCGCATCGCCTCGATCAGCGCGCGCGGCAGGCCCTCCTGGAAGCTCGCCTGGACATAGACGTCGATGCCGCCGATCCAGTCGAGCACCGCCGCGCCGCCCGGCGCGGGGCCGCAGAATTCGACTGCGTCCGCCAGCCCGAGCTCGACGGCGAGCGCTTTCCACGCCTCGAAATCGCCCGGCCCGAGCACGCGCAGGGTCAGCCCCGGCGCGGTCTCGCGCGCCTGGGCCAGCGCGCGGATGACGATGTCGACGCCCTTCTGGCGGTTGAAGAACACCCCGACCATCCCGAACACCAGCGGCCGATCCTCGGCGATCCCCGCCAGCCGGCGTTCCAGCACGTCGGGACCCGGCCGCTCGACCTGCACGTCGGACACGCCCGCGGCGAAACCGCGGGTCGGATAGGCGCGCTGGAGGAACTGCTGCGAGACGTAATGGACATAGTCCGCCCGCGCGACCGCGCGCCGCATCCGCCAGTCGGCGACCGGGGCGTAGAGCCGCGACCCGCGCCTGCCATGCCGCGCCAGCGCGTCATAGGCGCTGCCCACCACTTCGACGATCGCCGGCTTGCCCGCGCGCCGCGCCTCGTCGAGCGCGAGCAGCCCGATCTCGCTCGGCAGCCGGGCGATGACCACGTCGTGCTCCGCGATCGCCGCGCGCAACCGCGCCCGCGCCGCCGGGTTGGGTCGGATCAGGTTGCGGAGGTTCGACAGGCTGGGGAGCACGATCAACCGTTCGGGATTGTCGAACACCAAGCTCAGCCGCGCCGGATCCTCGCCCGCGGCCAGTTCGCGCGAGCGCGCGGCGACCGTCACCGGCCCGAACACCCGCTCGTAATAGCCGAACAGCTTCGCATTGAGCGCGCCCGGCGAAAGGACGCGGCCGTCATGGATCACGAAGCGGTGATCGTGGCAGAACAAGACGGTCATCGGGTGGTCAGAAGGCGTTCTTGTGCATCAGCACGCGGAAGGTCATCAGGATGATCTTGATGTCGCGCCAGATCGTCCAGTTGTCGAGATATTCGAGGTCGGCATGCAGCCGGTTGACCAGGTCGATATGCTCGTTGGTCGCGCCGCGATAGCCGCGCACCTGCGCCAGCCCGGTGAGCCCGGGCTTGGCGGCGTGGCGGTGCCAGTAGCGCTCGTCGACTTCCCAATAGAGCTTCTCGTCGGCGCGCGCGCCCAGCGCGTGCGGGCGCGGACCGACGATGCTCATCTCGCCGCGCAGCACGTTGATCAGCTGGGGCAGCTCGTCGATGCTGGTCGCGCGGATGAACTTGCCGACGCGGGTCAGCCTCTGGTCGTCGCGCGCGGTCAGCGTGTTGGCGTTGGCGTCGGTGCGGTCGGCGCGCATGCTGCGGAACTTGAACATGCGGAACTGCTGGTTGGCGCGGCCGATTCGGGTCTGGATGAAGAAGACCGGCCCGCGGCTCTCGATCAGGATCGCGATCGCAGTCAGCACGAGCAAAGGCGTCAGGATCAGCAGCAGCACCGCCGCCACTGCGAAATCGAAGCCGCGCTTGAGGATGCGGTCGGGAAAGCTCAGCGGCCCGCGCGCCACCACCAGGGTCGGCGTGTCGGCGGCGCGGCCGATCATCATCGGCCCCATCTCGGCAAGCTCGGGCGCGAGGATTTCGGCGACGACATTGGCGCCCTGCAGCGCATGGACCCAGGCCAGCCGCCGCTCGGGCGCGCAGCTCACCACCACCCGGTCGGCGCTCTGCAGCGCGCTCGCCAGCCGGTCGTACATCGCCGGGTCCTGCGATTCGGGATCGAAGCTCGCGCCCGGGATGATCACCGAGAATTCGCCCGGTGCCATCGCCGCGCCGTCTTCGGTGATCAGCACCACCGTGTAGGGATTGCCGCCGAGGATCGAGCGGGTGCTGTGGATGAACCAGGCGCGGGCGAGCGCAAGCACCCCGAGGCTGCCCGCAGATCCGATCGCGAACAGCACGCGCGAGATCAGCTCGCTCGACTTCAGGTAGAAGGCGACGAACAGGATCGCGCAGGCGGCAACCACGAAGGCGCGCAGCCCCCGCCCGACCCCCGTCCCGACACTCTGGATCACTTCGACCGAATAGGCGCGCCCGCCGAAAGCGCAGAGCAGATAGACCGGCACGATCGTGAACGAGATCGTCATCCACTGATAATCGGGGCGAACCGGATAGATATAGGCCGCGACGAGGAAGCTGGTGACGATGCACAGCACGTCGAGCAGGAGCAGCGAAAGGTGCAGCCGAAACCGCAGCGCGCGGCGCGAGGGCTGCACGCGCGGCGGTTCATAGTCCAATTTGGCGCGTTCCGCGGCCTGCGGAGGGCTGAATTCGATTGTCATCGTCCCCCCTTATAATTGCTCAACTGCGAATCGACTGTGAGAAAAGCCGATGTACAACAGCGCGTTCACTACTCAAGGTTCTTTCGCTGCGATGCAACGTATACCCGTTATCGGCCTCCTGATGGCCGCGATCGCGCTGTTCGCGAGTCCCGCGGCCCATGCCGACCCCGACGGCTTACGCGCGCTTCAGCGCTACGACCAGATGGTCACGTCGATCGGGTACCGGCTTGCGACGGCGGGGGGCGACCTCTGCCCCGGCAAGGTGCCGCTGACCGGATTCGTCCTCCACGACCTCGCGCAATATCCCGATACGGAACAGGCGGCGGCGCGCACGGCGTTCGGCTTCGCGGGCGATCCGCTGGTCCTCGCAGTCGCGCCGGACAGCCCGGCGGCCGCCGCGGGCATCCGCGAAGGCGACGCGCTGCTGACGATCGACGGCGCGCCGATCCCTGCGCCCATGCGCGCGCAGAAAAGCTATGCGCGGATGGCGGCGTTGCTCGCGCAGGTCGACGCCGCCGCGGCCGACGGGACGCTCGATCTCGGGATGCGGCGCGCGGGCACGGCCTTCGCGGTCCATCTCGTCCCCGCGCGCGGCTGCGCGAGCCGCTACCAGACCAATGTCAGCACGACGGTCGATTCGCAGGCCGACGGCACCTATGTCGAGATCAACACCGGGCTGGTCGACTTTGCCGGCAGCGAGGACCAGGTCGCCGCGATCGTCGCGCACGAGCTCGCGCACAATATCCTGCGCCACCGCGCCCGGCTCGACGCCAAGGGCATCCGCCGCGGGGTGCTCGGCCAGTTCGGGCGCAGCGCGCGGCTCGTCCGCCAGACCGAGGAGGAAGCCGACCGGCTGAGCGTCTACCTGCTCGACCGCGCCGGCTATCCCACCGCGGCGATCATTGCCTTCTGGGAGCATTACCGCGGCTCGCACATCCTCGGCTTCCTCCGCGCGCCCACGCATATGAGCGAGACCGCGCGGATCGCGATGGTCCGGGGCGAGATCGCCCGGATCGCGGCGATGAAGGCCGCGGGCGAATCGCCGCGGCCGGCGTTCATGAGCGGCGGGGTGTTGCCGGAGTTGAAGTAGTTGTGCCCTTACTTCTTAAGCCCCTCCCCTTCAGGCGCGCCGGGTCGGCCATGCCCCCGGCATGGCCTGAACAGTGCGGGGCACTGTTCACCCGGCACGGGGTTGGGGGTGGGGCCTGTCAGTCTCACCGAGACCATCGCCCAGAGGTGAGGCCCCATCCCAACCCCTCCCCTGAAGGGGAGGGGCTAAGAACGACGCAGCCGATAGACGCCCCCATGTTGCGAAGCACAAATTCCCCCTCTATCGCGGCACGACGCGAGCAAGCATAAGGCGCCCAAGGGGAATTTTCGCACGATGCGCTTTCTGATTACCGGTACCGCGGGCTTCATCGGCTACCATCTTGCGCGGCGGCTGCTCGACGATGGCCATGCCGTCACCGGCTATGACGGCGTCACCGACTATTACGATGTCAGGCTCAAGCAGGCCCGCCTCGCCGATCTTGCGGCGAAATCGAGCTTCCGCTTCGTCAAGGGCATGCTCGAGGACCAGAGCGCGCTGCGCCGTGCCGCCGATCTCGCCGAGCCCGAGGTGATCGTCCACCTCGCCGCGCAGGCCGGGGTGCGCTACTCGATCGACGCGCCGCGCACCTATGTCGACAGCAATCTGCTCGGCTCGTGGACCGTGCTCGAGCTGGCGCGCGAGCTCCAGCCCAGGCATCTGATGCTCGCCTCGACTTCGTCGGTCTACGGCGCCAACGAGGCCATGCCCTTCGCCGAGCAGGCCGATACCGACCAGCCGCTGAGCCTCTACGCCGCGACCAAGAAGAGCATGGAGGCGATGGCGCACAGCTATTCGCACCTGTTCCGCGTGCCGACGACGACCTTCCGCTTCTTCACCGTCTACGGACCCTGGGGGCGGCCCGACATGGCGCTGTTCAAGTTCGTCGAGGCGATGCTGCGCGACGAGCCGATCGACGTCTATGGCCAGGGCCGGATGCAGCGCGACTTCACGTATGTCGACGATCTGGTCGAATCGATCGTGCGGCTGGCCGACGTGATTCCGGACGAAGCGAACCGCGTCGCCGGGATCGACACGCTCTCCCCCGTCGCCCCCAGCCGCATCGTCAACATCGCCGGTGGGCACCCGACCCCGCTGATGGACTATATCTCGACGATCGAGGAAGCGATCGGCCGCAAGGCGCGGCTGCACCTGATGGACATGCAGGCCGGCGACGTCCCCGCGACCTTCGCCGATCCCGCGCTGCTCAAGGCGCTCACCGGCTACACGCCGTCGACCAGCGTGCGCGATGGCGTCCACGCGTTCGTCGACTGGTATCGCGGCTATTACGGCAAGTGACGGGTGGAGAGGCTGGATGAGCGCAATTGACTGCCCCGCCTGCGCCGCGCCCGCGCCCGCGCCGCGCCGGAAGATCGCGCGCTGCCCGGCCTGCGGCCATCGCTGGATGGTGACCAGCGCGGCCGCCCGCAGCGTGATCGAGGATACCTTCTACCACCATCATTATGCCGGCTATCGCGACGATCCGCTCTTCCGCGCCGCGATCCGCAACACGATCGGCAACCATATCAAGCCGCGCGTCCGCGAAGGCGCGAGCCTGCTCGACGTCGGCTGCGGCGCGGGCGACCTGCTCGAGGCGGCGGTCGAGCTCGGCTTCGAAGGGCGCGGGATCGACATCTCCGAAGCCAGCGCCGAGCGCTGCCGCACGCGCGGGCTCGATGCGGTGTCGGGCGACTTCCTCACCTATGATTTCGGCCGCAAGTTCGACGTCATCACCATGTGGGACGTGATGGAGCATCTCCGCGATCCCGCCGCCTTCCTCGCGCGGGTCCACGACCTGCTCGAGCCCGGCGGCATGTATTTCGCCAAAGTGCCGGGCTTCGGCGAGCTGTCGGTCGGCATCGCCAAGGCGGTGCCGCGCGCCGCGGGGCTGCTGATCGATGCGCCCGACCATATCCAGTATTTCGACCGCGAATCGCTCGGCCGGCTCGCTGCCCGCATGGGATTCGATGCCGATTGGCTGACGCTCCCGCGCGGCGCCCGCGCCTTGCCCAAGGGCGGCTCGCTCAAGCGGCGCGTCACGCGCTTCGTCGGCCATGCGATCCGCCGCGCCTCGGGCGACGCCAGCCTCTACCTCGCCGCCACGCCCAGGGACTGACCCAAGCTGCGCTGTCCGCCCGCCAACAAAAAAGACGTGCGGTCCGGGGCTTTGGCGCACTAGGTGAGCAGCCATGCCGCTGACCCATCTCCAACGCCTCGAGGCCGAAAGCATCCACATCCTGCGCGAAGTGGTCGCGGAGGCCGAGCGCCCGGTGATGCTCTATTCGGTCGGCAAGGATTCGGCGGTGATGCTGCATCTCGCCAAAAAGGCCTTCTACCCCGCGCCGCCGCCCTTCCCGCTGCTCCATGTCGACACGACCTGGAAGTTCCGCGCGATGTACGATCTGCGCGACAAGGCGGCGAAGGCGGCGGGGATGGAACTGCTCGTCCACCACAATCCCGAGGCGATGGCGCGCGGCATCAATCCGTTCGACCATGGCGGGCTCCACACCGATCTGTGGAAGACCGAGGGGCTCAAGCAGGCGCTCGACAAGTTCGGCTTCGACGCGGCGTTCGGCGGCGCGCGGCGCGACGAGGAGAAGAGCCGCGCCAAGGAGCGCGTGTTCAGCTTCC
>JAZKCD010000062.1:0-7984 GCA_040388355.1 Pseudomonadota bacterium
AGCGCGCCTCGGGATTGCGCCGCCAGGTGCCGGTGCCCGAGCAGGGCGCATCGACGAACACCACGTCGCCGCGCCCGACCTGGTCGGCGAGCTGCTCCTCCTCGCGATTGGGGTTGAGCAGCCGCGTCTCGGCGATGCTCACCCCGGCCCGCTCGGCGCGCTGGGGCAGCCGCTGGAGCCGGCCGCGATCGATGTCGCAGGCGAGGATCGTGCCGTGGTTCGCCATCAGCGCGGCCAGCGCCAGCGTCTTGCCGCCGCCGCCCGCGCACAGATCGATGACATGGTGGCCGCGCTCGACTCCCGCGGCGAGAGTGACAAGCTGGCTGCCGGCGTCCTGCACCTCGAGCTGGCCGAGATTGTATGCGGGGAGCTTGTCGACTCCGGTATCGCCGGGCAGGCGCAGCGCGTCGGGGGCGAAATCGAGCCGTTCGGCGCCCGGAATCTCGGCGAGAACCTGCGCCGGATCGGCCTTGAGCCGGTTGACCCGCACGTCGAGCGGCGCGCGCGAGAGCAAGGCGGCCTGCTCGTCGATGCCGATGTCCGAGGCGCGCAGCGCCTTGATCAGCCAGCCCGCGGCATGGCCCGGCACCGCGACCGGCTCGCCGGCTTCGATCGCCGCGGGACCATAAGGCGAGCCGTCGAACGCCTCGGCCAGCTCGGGCCGCGCCGCGACCAGCGCGAGCATCGCCGCGCGCCCGCTGACCGGCCGGTCGCCGAGCAGGCGGATCGCGTCATAGACCAGCTCGCGGATCGCGCGCCGATCCTTCGATCCGGCATAGCGGCGCGCGACGAAACCGCGCGCGATCAGCGTGTCCGCGGCGGCGCCCTGATCGCGCGCCGACGCGACGATCTGGTCGAGCAGTTCGATGGCGGCCTGGACCCGCGCGGCGGGCGTCATCGCGCCGCTCCGGAGGGGCCAGGTTGACCAAGTTGACCATTGCCATCGCGCGAGTCGGCGGGGGCGCGGGCACCGCCATGGGGTCTGGAATTAGGTGCTGCGATCATCGCTCAGGCTAGAGCAGAGGAAGTCCCACTTTGAAAGCGCGGAGTTGCACGCATGCCGCGCACCGCAGCCCGACGCCGTATCGTCCTGCAATAAACACATTGCCGTTTTACGATAAATTACATATCGTAAAACGATAACGATTCGGGAGAACGGACATGATCACACCCCAGCCCGGCGCCGCGCTCGGCGTCTCGCGCGTCCTGCTCAAGGTCCTGCGCGTCCTCAATATCGGCACCGGCCTGCTGGCGATCGGCATGCTGGCGGCGAGCTACGCGGTGGAGCCGATGTTCCGCGAGTTCTTCACCAAGCAGCCGCCGCGCATCGACTCGGGGCTGCTCGTCCCGGCGCTGCGCCTGTGGATCCTGCTCGCGCTGCCCGCGCTGGCGGCGCTGCATGTCCAGCTTTCGCGGCTGCTCGCGATCGTCGAGACGGTCGGCGCCGGCGACCCGTTCGTGCCAGAGAATGCCGTGCGGCTGAAGACGATCGCCTGGTGCGCGGTCGGGCTCGCGCTGTTCGACCTGGTCTGCGGCGTGCTGGCGGCGACGATGAACGCGGCGGGCTCGCACATCGAATGGTCCTTCTCGACCACCGGCTGGGTCGCGGCGGCGCTGCTGTTCGTGCTCGCCCAGGTGTTCGAGCAAGGCACGCGCATCCGCGCCGACCTGGAAGCGATGGTCTGATGGCGATCCTCGTGACCCTCGACGACATGCTCCACGATCGCCGCATGACCCTCACCGAATTGTCGGGGAAGGTCGGGATCACGCTTGCCAATCTGTCGATCCTCAAGACCGGCAAGGCGCGCGGCATCCGCTTCGAGACGCTCGAGGCGATCTGCGGCGCGCTCGACTGCCAGCCGGGCGACCTGCTGCGGTTCGAGCCCGGGGGGGCGGAGTCGTGAGCGGCCTCCTCTGGGTCCACATCGCCGGCGGGCTGACCGCACTGGCCTGCGGCGCGGTCGCCGTCACCGTGCGCAAGGGCGGGCGGGTGCACGCCCTGGCCGGCACCGGCTTCTTCGGATCGATGCTGGTCCTCGGGGTCACCGCCGCGATCCTCGAGCCCGGCCGCACGCCGCCGGGATCGCCGCTGGGCGGGATCATGGTCTGCTATTTCGTCGCGACTTCGTGGGTCACCGCGCGCCGCCGCGACGGGACGACCGGCACGTTCGAGGTGGTGGCGTGCGTCGCCGCGCTCGGCACCGGCGCGCTCATGGTCTGGAGCGCGCTCACCGGCGCCGCGACCACGCCGGTGGGACCCGGCCCACTGCTGGCGCTCGGCGGGATCTGCCTGCTCGCCGGGCTGCTCGACCTCAACGCGGTCCTGCGCGCCAGGCTCACCCCGGTCCAGCGAGTCTCGCGTCACTTGTGGCGGATGTGCTTCGCCTTCTTCTTTGCGACGGGATCGTTCTTCATCGGCCAGCAGGGCGTGATGCCGGCGGCGGTCCGCGGCTCGCCGCTGCTCCTGGTCCTCGGCTTCGCGCCGCTGGCGCTGATGCTGTTCTGGCTCGCGCGGGTGCGGCTGGGAAAGCGCTTTCGAACGATCCCTGCCGTCGCCTGAACAAGGAGTCTCCGTTATGGCCGACCTGCCCCTGTGGCGCCTCTAGCATTCAACGATGTCGAGGTAGCCCGCCTTCTCTGCAGCGATTGACCGCATTATCCCGTCTCGCGTGACAATCGGAATCCGCCGAACCCGCGCGGTCGCGATCAGGAAGCAATCCCCGGGATCCTTGTGCCCAGTGTCGATAACGACTTTTGCAGCCTCGCACGAAATCCGTTGCCGGATCGGGACTATCTGCGCGGCTGTGGCCCGCACGGCCTCTCGAAACCAGCGATCAGGAGCGTCCTCGCCTAAGTGCGGTCTGCCGACGGCCCGGCTTTTCCGCGTCGCTACGGACAGCTCCCACGCGGTGATTGGCGACACGAATAGCGTCCCGGCTTCCTGATTTTCGCCGATTGCGACCAAGGACTCTTCGGTCAGCTCCTCTTCGCCGCTCACAAGCCAGTAAAGCGCGTGCGTGTCGAGCAAAAGGCCAGGCAAGGGCTAGCCCTTGGCTTGGGCAGGTCCGCCCTTCGACCGCTTCGAGCCTTTCATGGCTTGCGAGGCGATCGGCTTTGTAAGGTCGACACCCTTTTTGATGCTCAGGTGCCCCCTAAGCGCACCGGCCCCGCGCACGGTGACAAAACGCCCCGATTTGGAATCGCGGACGACCTTTTCGCCAGCCACTGTCTGCATCTTTGTCACCCCGCCCATGTAGCAAGCGAGCCGCTATTGTTCCACCGCTTTGTCCAAACCACGCGCGTTACCGAGTCGGGTAGTTCGGCGCTTCCCGCGTGATCGTCACGTCGTGGACATGGCTCTCGCGCAGCCCGGCATTGGTGATCCGCACGAAGCGCGCGCGCTTCTGGAGCTCGGGGATCGTCGCCGAGCCGGTATAGCCCATCGCCGCCTTCACCCCGCCGACGAGCTGGTGGATCACTTCGCGTGCCGGCCCCTTGAAGGGGACCTGGCCTTCGATGCCTTCGGGGACGAGCTTGAGCTGGTCCTTGATGTCCTGCTGGAAATAGCGGTCGGCCGAGCCGCGCGCCATCGCGCCGACGCTGCCCATGCCGCGATAGGATTTGTACGCGCGGCCCTGGTAGAGGAAGGTTTCGCCCGGCGCCTCTTCGGTGCCGGCGAGCAGCGAGCCGATCATCGCGGCGGAGGCGCCCGCCGCCAGCGCCTTGGCGATGTCGCCCGAGGTGCGGATGCCGCCGTCGGCGATGACGGGGACCCCCGACTTCACGGCTTCGTTGGCGGCTTCCATCACGGCGGTGAGCTGGGGCACGCCGACCCCGGCGACGACGCGGGTGGTGCAGATCGAGCCGGGGCCGATGCCGACCTTGAGCCCGTCGGCGCCCGCGTCGATCAGCGCCTTGGCGGCATCGGCGGTGGCGATGTTGCCGGCGATGACCTGGACGCGGTTCGACAGCTTCTTGACCCGCTCGACTGCGCGGCTGACTTCCTTGTTGTGGCCGTGCGCGGTGTCGATGACGATCAGGTCGACCTCGGCATCGACCAGCGCCTCGGTGCGCGCGAAGCCCTTGTCGCCGACGGTGGTCGCGGCGGCGACGCACAGGCGGCCGGCGGCGTCCTTGGTGGCGTGGGGGTAGGTGACCGCCTTCTCGATGTCCTTGACGGTGATCAGCCCGACGCAGCGATAGCTGTCGTCGACGACCAGCAGCTTCTCGATCCGGCGCTGGTGGAGCAGGCGGCGGGCTTCGTCCTGGCTTACGCCGGCCGAGACGGTCGCGAGATTCTCATGGGTCATCAGCTCGGAGATGGGCTGGTTCGGATCGCCCGCGAAGCGGACGTCGCGGTTGGTGAGGATGCCGACGAGCTTGCCGCCCGCCTCGACCACCGGGATGCTGCTGATCCGGTGGTGCGCCATCAGCGCGCGCGCCTCGGCAAGCGTGCCGCCGGGGGCCATGGTGATCGGATTGACCACCATCCCGCTCTCGAAGCGCTTGACTTGGCGGACCGCCTCGACCTGCTCGGCGATCTCGAGGTTGCGGTGGAGCACGCCGATCCCGCCGAGCTGCGCCATGACGATCGCCATGTCCTGCTCGGTGACGGTGTCCATCGCCGAGGACAGGATCGGGATGTTGAGCGCGAGCCCGCGCGAGACCCAGGTGCGGGTGTCCGCCATGCTCGGCAAGATCTCGGACTCGCCCGGATACAGGAGGACGTCGTCGAAGGTGAGGCCGAGGGGTATGTCCATGGGGGCGCCAGGGTCCTGAGTCGGAGGTTGGCGGCCCATGTAAACGCGGGGGTGGAAATACGCTAGGGGGTGCGGGTGCGCCACGCTTCGGCGGCGAGGACCAGCAGCGCGCCGGCGGTGTAGGCGAGGAAGTCGCGCGGATCGAAGCCGATGCCGAGCACCAGCGCCGCCCAGGGGACGCCGCGGAGGCCGAGCCGGTCGACGATGCCGAAATACTGGCCCGCCTCGACCGCGAAGGCGATGGCGAGCGCGAGGGCGGCGGCGGGGTTCACGCCGAGCCGCGTGACCGCGCGCAGGCCGAGATAGACCAGCACCACCGCGAGCGCGTCGCCGGCATAGGGGCGGACGATCGCGTCGTGCGCGAACACCGCGATGGCGACTTCGACGAGGAAGACGGCGGCCGCCGCGAGCGCGTAGCCGAGCCGGCCGCTCACCCCCCGAGCAGCGGGTAGAGCGTCTCGCGGTCGGCGGCGACCAAATCGCGCAGCGATTGCCGCATCGGCGCCGAGACGCGGCAATAGCCGGGCCAGTCGGCCATGACATGCTTGAGGCCCCAGCTGCCGATATGACCGGTCGAGGCCTCGAGCTGGGTGGCGTTGATCTCGCGCAGCCCGCGCAGCTTGCGGGCGTCTTCGGCGGAGGCGGTCTCGAGCAGCAGGGTGCACGCGGCATCGACGACGCGGCGGCGCTTCCCGCTGGCGCGGCTGAGCTTGAGCCGCGCGCTCGCGACAGCGGCTTCGGCGGGCTCGGGCTGCGCGGTCAGTGTCTCGAGCGCGTCCAGCGCGGCGAGCAGCTCGTCATTGGTGGCAATCAGCTCGGCAAGCATAAGCGTCCGCCTCTATCCGCCCGTTCGATCAATGCGCGCGCTTGCGCCACATGCATAGCCTCGATCATCCGGTCGCGGAAACGCTCGGCGCCGCCGCGCGCCGCATCGATCAGCGCGCGCGCCTCGGCAAGTTCGTCCGAAGTGGGTCCGAATGCCTCCGCCGCGACGGCGATCTGGTTGGGATGGATCAGCGACTTGCCGTCGAAGCCGAGCGCGCGGCCGTGGCGGCATTCGGCGGCGAGGCCCGCGGAATCGTCGAGCGCGTTGAACACCCCGTCGATCGCCCAGCCGCCCGCCGCCCGCGCGGCGAGGACGATCGCCTGGAGCGCAAGGGCAAGTCCCTCGCGACCCGCCCCGGCGGGGATACCGAGCGTCGCGCGCAAATCGTTGGCCCCGGCGATCAGCCCCGCCACGCCGGGCGCGGCGGCGATGGCGGCGGCGGCGAGGACCCCGCGCGGAGTCTCGATCATCGCGAGCAGCGGCTTGCCGAGCGCCGCGGCGACGCGCGCGGCGTCGGCTTCGGTCTCGACCTTGGGAAGCACCGCGAAATCGCAGGCCGAGCCCGCGACCGCGGCGAGATCGGCTTCGTGCTCGGCCGAGTCGGTGGCGTTGAGGCGGATCGCGCTGAGCCGGTGCCCGAACCCCTCCCCCACCGCCGCGACCGCCGCCGCCCGCGCGCTCGCCTTGGCGTCGTCGCGCACCGCGTCCTCGAGGTCGAGGATCACCATGTCGGCACCAAGCCCGCGCGCCTTCTCGATCGCGCGCGGGTTCGAGGCGGGCAGGAAGAGTGCGGTGCGCGGGGCTAATCGGGCTGTGCTCATGGCTGTGCTCTATGCTAGCAAGGCACAGGTTTTGAAGCCCGGGTTTTTCGAGGGGGAGTCGGAATGGACATTCTAAGCATCTTTCTGGTCACGGTGCTCGTGCTCGTGTTCCTCTACTTCTTCTCGAGCATCAAGATCGTCACCCAGGGCTATCAGTATACGATCGAGCGATTCGGCAAATTCACTGCGGTCGCGGCGCCGGGCTTCAACTTCTACCCCGCCTTTTTCTATCGCGTCGGCCGCAAGGTGAACATGATGGAGCAGGTGATCGACATTCCAGGCCAGGAGATCATCACCAAGGACAATGCGATGATCTCGACCGACGGGGTCGTGTTCTTCCAGGTGCTCGACGCCGCCAAGGCCGCCTATGAAGTGTCGGACCTCTATCTCGCGCTGCTCCAGCTGACGACCACCAACCTGCGCACGGTGATGGGATCGATGGACCTCGACGAGACGCTGTCCAAGCGCGACGAGATCAACGCGCGGCTGCTCAACGTCGTCGACCACGCGACCACCCCCTGGGGGGTCAAGATCACTCGCGTCGAGATCAAGGACATCCGCCCGCCCGCCGATATCGTCAACGCGATGGGCCGCCAGATGAAGGCCGAGCGCGAGAAGCGCGCCAACATCCTCGAGGCCGAGGGCACCCGCGCCTCCGAGATCCTGCGCGCCGAGGGGCAGAAACAGTCCAAGATACTCGAGGCCGAGGGCCGCCGCGAAGCTGCGTTCCGCGACGCCGAGGCGCGCGAGCGCTCGGCCGGGGCCGAGGCCGAAGCGACCCGGCTGGTCTCCGACGCGATCGAGGCGGGCAGCACCCAGGCGATCAACTATTTCATCGCGCAGAAATATGTCGAGGCGATCGGCAAGTTCGCGACTTCGCCCAATGCCAAGACGATCCTGTTCCCGGTCGAGGCGACTCAGCTGATGGGCACGCTCGGCGGGATCGGCGAGCTGGCGCGCGATGCGATCAGCGGCAGCCCGCGTCCGCCGGTGCCGCCGGTGCCGCGTTCGCGCCCGACCGTTCCGTCCGCCGGGCCGCAGGAGCAATGACCATGGACCAGATCTTCGCGGTGCCCGGGCTCGCCTGGCTCACCGCCGCGGCCTTGCTGGCGATCGCCGAGCTGGTCGCGCCGGGCATCTTCCTGGTGTTCATCGCCGCGGGCGCCGCCATCGTCGGTGGCGTGCTGCTGCTGGTGCCGGGCATGTCGCTGCTGTTCCAGGTCTTCCTGTTCGCCGCCGCCACCGCCGCGACGGTGAGCGTGGGGCGGCGCTGGTACAGCCGCAACCCGGTGCCGAGCAGCGATCCGCTGCTCAACGACCGTGTCGCGCGGCTGATCGGCCAGGTGGTGACCGTCGCCGAAGCGTTCAGCGCCGGCAAGGGCCGGGTCCGCGTCGGCGACGGCGAGTGGCCCGCGCGCGGCCCCGACATGCCGGTCGGCGCCAATGTCCGCATCGTCGCGGCCGAGGGCGGCACGCTCGACGTCGAACCCATCATCTAAGAGTGTGTCGATATTTCAGCGGTGCGCGAGTCTTCTTAAGCCCCTCCCCTTCAGGGGAGGGGTTGGGGGTGGGGCCTC
>JAZKCD010000063.1:0-3044 GCA_040388355.1 Pseudomonadota bacterium
GCGGCGGAAGGGTGAGGGGGACTTGGACTTGACGTCCCCCTCATCCTTCCCACGCGCTTCGCGCGCGGGCCCCTTCCTTCTCCCACAAGGGGAGAAGGAGATATGACATTACTCCGCCGCCTGGTGCATCACCGTCTCGAAATCCGCCTCGGCGAGGAAGCGCTCGGCATCGAGCGCCGCCATGCAGCCGGTCCCTGCCGCGGTCACTGCCTGGCGGTAGACCTTGTCCATCACGTCGCCGCACGCGAACACGCCGGGGACGCTGGTCCGCGTGCTGCCGGTCTCGACCGCGATATAGCCGTCCGAATCGAGCGCGAGGTGCCCGCGGAACAGCTCGGTCGCCGGATGGTGGCCGATCGCGACGAAGCCGCCGTCGACCTCCACGCTCGACAATTCGCCCGTCACGGTGTCGCGCAGCTCGATCCCGACCAGCCCCGCCGCGCCGCCGCCGTCGATGAAGCGCTCGACGCCCTTGTTCCACAGCACCTTGATCTTGTCGTTGGCGAACAGCCGGTCCTGCAGGATCTTCTCGGCGCGGAACGAGTCGCGGCGGTGGATCAGCGTCACGTCATGGCTGTGGTTGGTGAGGTAGAGCGCCTCCTCGACTGCGGTGTTGCCGCCGCCGATCACCGCGACCTTCTTGCCGCGGTAGAAGAAGCCGTCGCACGTCGCACAGGCGCTGACACCCTTGCCCTTGAGCAGCTCCTCGCTGTCGAGCCCGAGCCATTTGGCCTGCGCGCCGGTAGCGATCACCAGCACGTCGCCGACATAGACGGTGCCGTCGTCGCCGATCAGGCGGAACGGGCGCTGGGTCAGGTCGATCTCGACGATCGTATCCCACATCATCTGCGCGCCGACATGCTCGGCCTGCGCCTGCATCTCCTCCATCAGCCACGGGCCCTGGATGACGTCGCGGAAGCCGGGATAATTCTCGACATCGGTGGTGGTGGTCAGCTGGCCGCCGGGCTGGATGCCCTGGACGACGATCGGCGCCATCCCGGCGCGCGCGCCATAGATGGCGGCGGAGAGCCCGGCGGGGCCCGAGCCGAGGATCAGCATGCGTGTGGAATGCGTGGCGGTCATGATTCGTCCGAAGTTGGGGTCGCCGCATCTAGAGGGGCGACGCAGCGAAGCGCAACACATTGGGCCGCGCGGCGGCTTCGGCAACGGACGAAGGCGCGACGATAGCTATCGCGCCGGATAGATCGGCTAGCGCAGCACCAGCCAGACAAGCAGGCCCCAGAACAGGATCGACACCCCGATCGCGATCAGCAGCCCGCTCCCGGGCGGAAGGCTGCGCTCGGCGCCGTGATCGACCAGAGCCATCGGAACGTCATGCAACGTCTTCATACTCCCCTCCTCGTTACGCGAGAGCATTGTCCTGCATCCTGGTTATAGAAATGTTGCCGGGGCGAAGTCGTTCCCGAGGAAATACCACGCGTAAAAGCCCTGGGCACGGCCGCTGCTACCCATAGTGAGCCGCGCGCCTATTGCCCCGCCAGCCCCTCGATGCGGAAGCCGCCGATCCCGATCACCGTCCCGCCCGGCGCGCCGTCGGCATTGACTCGGACGAACGACACGCTGAGCGCGCCCAGCTCGGCGGGATTTCGCCCGCGCGCGAGGCGGCGGACAAGGTCGGTCGCGGGCAGCTCGATCTTCGCGGTGCCGCCATGATGCCCCCCATGATTCATCGCGGCGGCGATCTGGAACGGCCCGATCGTCCCGACCAGCCGGCTCTCGTCATTCCCGACTCCCGGAAGGTTCAGATACACCTTGTAGAAGAAGCCGCCCTCGGCGCCGATCTCGGTCAGCGTGACTTCGTCGAGGATCACCGCCACTTCGGTGGGCCCAGTATCCACGGGCGCGCGGTTCGGCGCGGCGCCGACCCGCGGCGGCCTCGCCCCCCCGGGCGCCGACATCACCATCGGCGGCGGCGGGGGCGCGGGCCGGGCAAGCGGCACGGTGACAGTGACCGATTCGTCGCCGAGCGACAGCCCCCCGGCCTGACTCGCGGCATTGCCGCCTCTTGGCGCGGCGCCGACCATCGGCGGCCGCCCGGGCGCCGCGCCCACGCGGGGGAGCGGCGGCGGTGGCGGCGCGGCCGGTGGTGGCGCAGGCGGCGCCTTGGGCAGCGCGAGATCGGCATAGCGATAGCCGAGCGCCTCGGTGGTCAGCACCGCGTTGCGCGCCACCGCCAGCCCGGCCTCATAGTCATGCTGCCCCGCCCAATAGGCATCGCCCGGCGCGGGCATGCGGCGCCCCTGCCCCGCCGCCAGCCACGCCG
This sequence comes from Pseudomonadota bacterium, assembly GCA_040388355.1. GTDB lineage: Bacteria > Pseudomonadota > Alphaproteobacteria > Sphingomonadales > Sphingomonadaceae > Sphingomonas. The sequence goes on from JAZKCD010000063.1 coordinate 2,285, forward strand.
CCCAGAGCCGGTCGACATTGGCGTGATGGAGCCAGAACAGCACGTCCTGCGGCGACTGCATCGTCGCCATCTTGCCGCCGATCAGATTGTGGATGTTGTTGTGCGGCGAAGCCTCGACCTTGCCTTCGAAGGCGTTGGCCGCGCCGCGCTCGAACGCGGTGATGCCGGGCGCGAACGCCGCGTAGTTGAGCGCCGCGCCGACGCTCGACCCCTTGCGCGGCTCCCATAGCGGGTTGTCGCCGGCATTGCCCTTGGTGAAGTCGATCGGGATCACGGGATCGGCGAAGTAATCCCAATAGGGCAGCCGCAGCGTCGCCGAGCCCGACAGCTCGCGCAGCTTGCGCTCGAACAGGAACAGATAGCCGCGGTGCCAGGCGAGGAAATAGGGCTTGCCGTGCGGACAATGGCTGCCGTGGATGCCGACCCAGAACAGCCAGCTATCGGCGCTGCGCGCGTTCTTGTTGGCCTTGAGCTTGCGCACCGCGGTGACGAACGCCGGATAATCGGGCCCGACGCGGAACTTGCCCCATGGCTCGCGGGTCTGGAGCGGCCCCGGCGCCGCGAACGCCATCGCCGGCCCCGCACCGATCGCCGCCAGCAAGGCCAGCACTTCGCGCCGCTTCAGCATCCCCGCCCCCAATTCCGCCCGCATGCATCATGACAGGCTTTGCGCGGGCCGCCAGTGCGTTAGGGTCCGCACTCACTAGCCGCAATGGCCATGATCGCCCGGAGAAGGCTGCTGGCAAGGAAGGTCGCGCAG
>JAZKCD010000064.1:0-63876 GCA_040388355.1 Pseudomonadota bacterium
TCCCGTCGTACGTGTCCTCGATCTGCTTGATCGTCGCGTGCCCGCTGTAGAAGTGCCGGACCTGGTGCGGCGTCATCGTTTGCAGCTTGTCGGTGATGGCGCGACGGCGCATGTCATGCCAGCGGAAGCCGTCCAGCCCCGCCTTGGCAATCGCCGCCAGCGCATTCTCGAACCGCGTCTCGCCCTGCCCACCCACCAGTGCCCAGCGCACCCCGCGCCGCTCGAGCTCGGCCCGCGACAAGTCGAAGAAGCGCCGGCGCTCCTCGACCCCGCCGAAGAAGCGCGTCCCGTCGTCGATCCACGGCAAGTCGGCGTCGAGCAGCAGATAGAGGTCCGCGATCCCCTCCCACGCGTGGAACCACGGGTCGCGCACGCCGAACAGCATGTCGGCCCACACCGCGGTCATCAGCGGATCGGTGTCGAGGATCAGCCGCCGGTTGCACTGGCGCCGCATCGCCTGCGTCATCGCGTCGTGCGTCGTCGCGATCGAGACGAGATCGGCCATGCTCAGATCGGTGCCCAGCGTCTCGCACCAGGTCCGGCCATATTCGGGGACGAAGCGCGTCTCGAAATGCGCTGCCAGCCGCGGCGCGAGCCACGACTTGCCGGTGCTCTCGGGCCCGTGGAGGCAGATCGTCTTCGCATAGCCGGCGCGCACCGGCCCCGGCAGCTGCTGCCAATGCCCCCACGGATCGGCACGCACCGCCTCGCCCGACACCGGAACCGCCTCGCGCCCCGGATCGACCGGATGGAAGCGCGCGCCCAGCTCGGCCGCCAGCCGCGCACCATAGGTTTCGGAGGCGAACACCGTGTCGATCGGCTCGGGATGCGCCGCGCGGATCAGCGCGCGCCAGATCGGCCAGAAGCCGGGATCCTCCTCGGGGCTCTGCGGCACCGGCGCGCCATGCCCGATCACCCGCGCGTGCGGGAACAGCGCGCGCATCCACGCCAGCCTTTGCTCGCCGGGGATCGGGTCGCCCGGCAGCCAGCACACCAGGATCGTCAGCTGGTCGACCAAGGCCGTAGCGACTTCGCACAGCAGGACATGCCCGTTGTGCGGCGGCATGAACTTGCCGAGCAGGAAGCCGCGTGTCACGCCGCCGCCCGCACCCGCGCCCAGTGCACCAGCCCCCAACTCGCGAGCACGAGGAAGATCGCATAGAGCAAGGCAGTCAGCCACAGCCCCTTGACCGCGAACAGCCCGATCGCGAGCGCGTCGACCGCGATCCACAGCACCCAATTCTCGAGATAGCGCTTCGACATCAGGATCTGCGCGGCGACGCTCAGCATCGCGATCGTTCCGTCCCACCACGGAAACGCCGCATCGGTGTAGCGATGCATTAGCATCCCCCACGCCGCTGCCGCGACCGCGCACCCCGCCAGCCACAGGGAGCGCGCGCCCCGGCTCAGCAGCTCGACTCGCACCTCGCCCGCGTCGGCCCGCGCGCGCGCCCATTGCTGCCAGCCATAGATCTGCACCGCGAAGAAGAAGAGCTGGAGCACCGCGTCGCTGTAGAGCTTGGCGCCAAGGAATATCCACGCATAGAGCGCGACCATCGCCAGTCCGAACGGATAGTTCCAGATGCTGCGCCGCACGACGAGCGTCACGTTGGCAAGCCCCAGCAGGAAGGCGGCGATCTCGATCGGGCTCACCGCCTCCGCCTAGCAGCGCGGAGCGGCGCGCGTCGAGAGGGGCCGCTTGCCCTTGGCGCGGGCCACGCTAGGTTGCGCCCCAACCACACGGGGAGGCTGAATGCGCCACATCGCGATCATCGGCTCGGGGCCGGCGGGCTATTACACCGCCGAGGCATGCCAGAAGACCTTCGGCGACGATTGCCGGGTCGACATCATCGACAAGCTTCCCGTCCCCTACGGCCTGATCCGCACCGGCGTCGCGCCCGATCACCAGTCGATCAAGGGCGTCTCGCGGCGCTACGAGGCGGTGGCGCTGTCCGACAATGTCCGCTTCGTCGGCAATGTCGCGGTGGGGCGCGACGTCTCGATCGACGAGTTGCGCGGGCTGTACGACGCCGTCGTCCTCGCCACCGGCGCGCCGCTCGACCGCCCGCTCGACGTGCCCGGCGCCGACCTGCCCGGCGTGGTCGGCTCGGCGGCGTTCGTCGGCTGGTACAACGGCCATCCCGACTTCGCCGGCCTCGGCCCCGCGCTCGACGGGCCGGGCGCGGTGGTGATCGGCAACGGCAATGTCGCGCTCGACGTCGCCCGCATCCTCGCCAAGACCGAAGGCGAGTTCGACGGATCGGACATCGTCGCCCACGCGCTCACTGCGCTGCGCGGCTCGGGCATCACCACGATCACCCTGCTCGGCCGCCGCGGGCCGCACCAGATCGCGATGACGCCCAAGGAGCTGGGCGAGCTCGGCCACCTCACCAGGGCGCGGCCCGAGGTCGATCCGGGCGACTTGCCACCCGATCTCGACGACGCGTTGCTCGAACCGGGCCAGCGCAAGTCGGTGATCCACTTGCGCAGCTTTGCCACCGGCGGCGAGGACAAGCCGATCCGCATCGTCTTCGATTTCTTCGCGATGCCGGTCGCGGTCGAAGGCGATGGCCGCGCCGAGCGCGTCATCGTCGAACGCACCGCGCTGGACGACAAGGGCGCGGCGCACGGCACCGGCGAGACCTACGCCATCCCCGCCAGCCTCGTGGTCAGCTGCATCGGCTATCGCACCCCGCCGATCGAAGGCATCCCGTACGACGACCGCGCCGGCCGCTTCGCCAATGACGAGGGCCGCGTGCTCCCCGGGCTCTACGCGGTCGGCTGGGCGCGGCGCGGGCCGACCGGCACGATCGGCACCAACCGCCCCGACGGCTTTGCGATCGCCGAGAAGATCGGCGAGGACGCCCCCGCCGGCACCGGCAAGGGCGGCCGCCCCGGCCTCGACGCGCTGCTCGAATCGCGCGGTGTCGAAGTGGTCACCTTCCGCGACTGGCAGAAGATCGAGGCCGCCGAAAACGCCGCCGCGCGCAGCGGCAGCCCGCGCGAGAAATTCACCAGCATCAAGGCGCTGCTCGCCGCGCGCGGAGCATGACCGCAACGGCTTGCACGACTCAATCCGCGTCGGTATAGGCGCGCCTCCAAGCAAACCGGTCTGCCCCTTACGGGTGCCGCACCGGACTCCGTCGGGGAGTAGCTCAGCCTGGTAGAGCACTGTCTTCGGGAGGCAGGGGCCGGAGGTTCGAATCCTCTCTTCCCGACCATTTCCTTGTGGAAAATCCGCCGTTCAGGCGCCCGCGCTCAGAATTTGACGTCGAACACCAGGTGGGCGATCGAATTGGCGCCGCCGCCGCCCCTGCGCCGATCGGGATCGCGCGGGCCGAAGCGCCGCATCGACGAGGTCGCGCGGCCGAGCATCGCGCCGACCTCGAAGCCCAGCACCACATCCTCGTCGAGCGCCTGGCTATAGCCGAGCGCCATCGACGGCGTGCGCCGATATCCCCAGCGGATCCCCGAATTCCCCAGCGACCGCGGCACGAACAGCAGCCCGCGCGTCGATTTGGCGGTGTGGCGCCAGAAGCTGGTGCTGTTGAAGAAGCGCAAGCCCCCGGACAAGTGGAAGCCTTGGCCGTCCACGGGAAAGAAATCGACCATCGAACTGGCGGCGCGGCGGCGTATCCGCTGCTCGGGCGCGGCCTGGCCCGGGATGATCGCCGTCGAGGACAGGGTCTGGCTGCTCGCCGGCAGCGCCGGTGCGGCGATCTGCGCGGCGGCGTCCGAGGCGAGGATGCAGGCTGCAAGTCCACCGATTCCGAGAACGATTCGCATAGCAGCCCCCCCGAGCGCCGGTCGGCGTGTCGCCGCCCCCTCCTGGGAGAAACGATGCCGGAGAGCCCGCGCCTCACTTGCCCCGAGTCGCGCGCCTCAACCGTTCTGCAACCGGGCATGACACACCCGCCGGTGGCGGTAGCCTACGGGCTATTGCGTAGCCGTCCCGCGGCAAAACGCCGGTCTTGCCATTCGCGATCGCCACCGATAGTTAGCCTTCTACCTAACTAATCCGCGGAGCGCCGCCATGAAACCCGCCCTCTTCGCCCACCCCTTCTCGTCCTACTGCCAGAAGGTGCTGATCGCGCTCTACGAGAACGGCGTCGATTTCGAGTACAGGATGCTCGAGGACGAAGGTGTCGGCGCGGAACTGGCGCGGCTCTGGCCGCTCGGCAAGTTCCCGGCGCTGGTCGATGCCGGGCGGACGATCGTCGAGACCAGCGCGATCATCGAGCATCTCCAGATCCACCACCCCGGCCCGGTTGCGCTGATCCCCGCCGATCCCGACGCCGCGGTCGAGGTGCGGATGCTGGACCGTATCTTCGACAATTATGTGATGAACGCGATGCAGCCGCTGGTGAACAACATGCTCCGTCCCGAAGCGGAGCGCGATCCCCATCTCGAACCCTATGTCCATCCGGCGCTCGACAAGGCCTATGCCTGGCTCGACGCCCACCTGGCGACGCGCGAATGGGCCGCGGGCGACGCCTTCACCCTCGCCGATTGCGCCGCGGCGCCATCGCTCTTCTACGCCGACTGGGCCTACCGGATTCCGCCCGAACACAGCCACCTCAAGGCCTATCGCACGCGCCTGCTCGCCCGCCCCTCCTTCGCCCGCGCGGTCGACGAGGCGCGCCGCTTCCGCCATTATTTCCCGCTCGGCGCGCCCGACCGGGACTAGCCGCCTTAGGAGGTTAACGGGCTCCCAATTTAACGCTTTCTTCAGCCCCCGGGGCAGACTGTCCCGCTCGGGTGTGGGGCGTGTTGGAAATGACTGAAGTGCTTGCGTCCGCGACTGTTTTTTCGCTCAGTGCCGATCTCCCGACCGCGCTGCCCGCGCCGACCGGGGACTCGGACCATGCGCTCGACACCGCGCAGCTGGTCGGCGAATCGCTGCGCGAGGCCTGCTATATCCGCCGCTTCAGCGCCGCCGGCGCCACGCTGCGCCTGCCCATCCCCGTCGAGCCCGGCGACGCCTATATCCTCGAGCTGCGCAACGGCCAGGCGATCCCCGGCACGATCAGCTGGAGCGACGCCGAAGAGGCGGGCTTCGTCTTCGACCTTCCGATCGACGTGGTCGGCACGCTCGCGCGCAACCTCGCCATCCTCCCCGCCGAGCGCCGCAGCGTCCCGCGCGTCGAGATCCACCAGACCGTCAGCATCCGCCGCGGCAACAATGTCGAGTTTGCCCGGATGCGCGACATCTCGCAGACGGGAGTCGGCATCGAGACCGACCTGGCGCTCCAGGTCGACGACCCGGTCCAGCTCGCCGTCGACGGCCTGCGCCCGGTCGGCGGCGTCGTGCGCTGGGCGCATCACGGCCTCGCCGGCATCGCCTTCGGCGAGGAGATCGGCTGGCAGACGCTGATGCCGTGGCTGCGCCAGGTCCAGAGCCGCCCGGTGCGCAGCCACGCCCCGCGGCCGCTCACCATCCATGACGAGGAGCGCGGCTTCGGCCTCGGCGCCGACAAGAACGTCATCCGCCTCGACGCCCCCGCGCGCATCCGCGAGGGCGTGCGCTGGTGGAACGTCGTGGTGCGCAACCTCACTCCCACCCTCGTCGAGTTCGAGGCCGCCGCCAGCTTCGCCAAGGGCGCGCAGCTCTGGCTGAGCCTGCCCGGCACCCCGGGCTGGCCGACCAGCGTCATCGAAGTCGAGCAGCACCGCTACCTCGCCGAATTCCGCCTGCCGCTGCGCCAGCACGACCTCGCGCTGATTGCGCCCGGGCGGCTGCAGGCGGGGTAAGGTCGGCGCGATTGCCACCTGGAGGGCGCATTCCGGCCCGCCTTCATCGCACCCCTACCAGATGTGAATGCGATCCCGGGGCTCCAGATAGAGACGATCGCCCGGCTTGACGCCGAACGCGTCGTACCAGGCCGCCATATTGCGGACGACGCCGTTCACTCTGAAGACAGCGGGGCTATGGGGATCCGATGCCAGGTTGGCGCGCAGTGCCTGATCCCGGATGTTCTCGCGGTAGGTCTGGGCCCATGACAGGAAGAACCGCTGATCGCCGCTCATGCCGTCCAGGATGGGCGCCTTCTGTCCGTGGAGCGCGATATGATAGGCCTCCAGCGCAATGCCGAGACCGGCAAGATCGCCGATATTCTCGCTCAGCGTCATCGCGCCATTCACGTAGCTGCCGGGGACAGGCTCGTACCGCGAATATTGCTCGGCGAGGCGCGCGGTGCGTTTCCTGAACCGGGCGAGGTCCGTCGCGCTCCACCAATTGCGTTGCGCTCCGCGCGCGTCGGTCTTGGCGCCCTGATCATCGAACCCGTGGCTCATCTCGTGGCCGATGACGCCACCGATGCCGCCATAGTTTACCGCAGGATCGGCCGCGGGATCGAAATAGGGCGGCTGCAGGATCGCAGCGGGAAAGACGATCTCGTTGAAGAAGCTGTTCGAGTAGGCGTTGACGTTCTGGGGAGTCATTCCCCATTCGTCGCGATCGGCCGGTTGGCCGAGGCGGGCGATCCGCCGCTTCCAGTCCCACGATAGCGCGCGTTTGCGGTTGCCGACGGGATCGCCGGCACGAACCTCCAGCGTCGTGTAATCGCGCCAGCGGTCCGGATAGCCCACCTTCACGCGGGTCGCCGCAAGCTTGGCCAGCGCGGCGCGCCTGGTATCGGCGGACATCCAGTCGAGGCGCTCGATCCGCACCCGGAAGGCCGTGCGCAGAGTCTCGACCAGCGCCGTGATCCGGGCCTTGGCTTCCGGCGTGAAATGCCGCTGCACGTAGATCCGGCCGACGGCCTCGCCAAGCGCCGCGTTGAGTGCGGCCGTCGCGCGTTTCCAGCGCTCTCGCTTCTGCGGCTGGCCCGACAGCACGCGCCCGTTGAAGTCGAACGCCAGGTCGTCAAAGGCCGCCGGAAGCACATCGGCCATCCCGTTCAGATAACGGAACGTCATGTAAGCGCGCCAGGCCGCGACCGGCGTGGCGCGGAACAGCCTGGCCAGGTCGCGGATCGCGCTGTCCTCCTTGACGACGTAGAGGTCATGGCGCGCTACCCCAATCGCGGCGAGCGTCGCGTCCCACGGATAGTCCGGTGCGAAGGCCTTGAGCCCGGCGCGCGATTTGGGATGATAGGTCAGGTCGCGATCACTGCGTTTCTCGCGAGTCCAGTGCGCCTGCGCGATCCCGGTCTCCAGCGCCATGACGGCGTCGGCCGCAGCTTCCGGATCCGGATAATCGCCGAGCGCCAGCATCGCCGCGATATAGGATCGGAACTTCGTCCGCACTTCGACCGACCGGGTGTCGCCTTTCAGATAGAAATCCCGGTCGGGAAGGCTGAGGCCCGACTGGACGATATTGACTGCATAGCGATCGGGATTCGCGGCGTCCGGCCAGGGCGTGAGCGACAACGGGCCACCGACGCCGAGTTCGGGAAGCCCCATCAGCCGCGCGACATCGCGATGCGAATGCGCAGCTGCGATCCTTGCGAGGTCCGCGGCAACCGGCGCCAATCCCGCCGCCTCGATCGCTTTGGTATCGAGATAGGCGTTGTAGGTATCGGCGATCTTGCGTTCGATCGATCCGGCGGGTTGCGGCCGCCCGGCAATATCATCGACGATCGCCTTGACGTCGCCTTCCGCCTTGGCGCGCAGCATTGCGAACGGTCCCCACGCGCTTCGGTCGGGCGGGATCGGCGTCGCCTGTTTCCAGCCGCCGCTGCTGTACCGGTCGAAGTCGTCGCCGGGCGTTACCGACCGGTCCATCCCGCCAAGATCGAATCCCCAGGGCGGGATCGTCGGCGCCGCGGCGGCGAGCAACAGCGCGGTGGCAGCCAGCAGGTCGCGACATCTCATCCGCTAATTATGTAGGCGCCTACATTTATGTCAATCGGGTTCCGCGTCCCGCGGCGCGATGCCGGTCCGATCGGCGACCCGATCGAAAAACGACCGGCGCGCAAGGGCGTCGTCGAGCTGGTCCAGCAGCCGGACGACATCGCCGGCCTCGGCATTCAGTGCTTCGGCCACGCTGTTGAACGCCAGCCACAACGGCGCGAGCCGGGCGACAAGATCATCCCCTTTCGGCGTCAGACGAAGCTCTCGCCGGCGCGCATCCTCGGTCGATGGCGCCGAAATAATGATCCCGGCCGCCTCGAGCGACCGGCTTGCCTGGCTGACCGAGACATGCGTGATGCGAAGCGACCGGGCGATATCGCCGATCGACATCGGACCGTTCAGCACGAGCTGGTTGAGCAGGCCGTACCAGCGTTGCTCGAAAGGCATATTCTGCGCGGCATATAGCCGGGCCGCATCTCGATCGAAACGCTCGGAAAGCCGGCGCAGCCGCGCGGCCAGCGCCGCGCCACCGGCCTGCCGGCTATAATCTGCTGATCGATCCACCATGCCTCAATTTCGAGACCGGCAAATTTCGTACCCGGCATCGATGTCGCCGGCGGCTGAAGCATCCCAGCGAACCTTCAATACCGCACGCGCCGTGTGATCCTTCATCCCGATCTCCTACCTGTCTCCCGTCCTGCCCGCAACAACAGGGGGCGATCGCAGAGGCGGCCTTCATCGCCGCCGGTAGCGATCCGCTTCTAGGCTTGCGTCCGCACCTTCTTCGGCAGCAAGGCTGCGGCAATGACCCCGCCCCTCCTCCCCGTCGCCGAAGCGCAATCGCGCCTCCTCGCGCTTGCGGCGCCGGTCGACCCCGTATCCGTCCCCCTCGCCGAAGCTCACACCCGCTGGGCCGCCGCGGACATCCTCGCGCGCCGCACCCAGCCCGCCGCGGACCTCTCCGCGATGGACGGCTACGCGATCCGCTTCGCCGACCTGCCCGGCCCGTGGGAGGTCGTCGGCGAAAGCGCCGCCGGCCGCGCCTTCGCCGGCACCGTGGAGCCCGGCCAGGCCACCCGCATCTTCACCGGCGCCCCGCTCCCGCAAGGCGCGGACACCGTCCTCGTCCAGGAGGAAGCGGCGCGGGACGGCGCGCGCCTGGCCCTCGCCGGCGAAGGTCCGTCCCAGCGCGGCCGCAACGTCCGCCGCCGCGGGCTCGACTTCGGCGAAGGTGACCACCTCATCGCCGCGGGCGAGCGCCTCACTCCCGCCCGCCTCGCGCTCGCCGGAGTCGCGGGCCACGCCGCGCTTCCCGTCCGCCGCAAGATCCGCGTCGCCATCGCCGCCACCGGCGACGAGCTTGTACCCCCCGGCGCTCCGCTCGGCGAAGCCCAGCTCCCCGAGACCAACCGGCTGATGCTCGCCGCCCAGCTCGCCGGGCTGCCGGTCGAAATCATCGACTTCGGCATCCTCCCCGACCACCAGCCCGCCCTCGAAGCCGCCTTCCGCGCGCTCGACGCCGATATTCTCGTCACCACCGGCGGCGCCTCGGTCGGCGACCACGACCTGGTCCGCCCCGCGCTCGAGGCCGCGGGCGCGGTGATCGACTTCTGGCGGATCGCGCTCCGCCCCGGCAAGCCGATGATGGCGGGCCGGCTCGGCGGCGCAATCGTGGTCGGCCTCCCCGGCAATCCGGTCTCGGCCTTCGTCACCGCCTTGCTGTTCGTCCGCCCGCTGGTCGCGCATCTGTCGGGCGCGGCCGATCCGCTGCCGCAGACCCGCCCCGCCCCGCTCGGCGAGGCCCTCCCCGCCAATGGCGCGCGCACCGACTATCTTCGCGCCGCGCTGCACGATGGCCGCGTCTTCGCCTCGACGATCCAGGACAGCTCGATGCTCCGCACCCTCGCCCGCGCCGCCTGCCTGATCGTCCGCGAGCCCCATGCCCTGGCGCTGAATCCCGGCGACTCGGTGCAAATCCTAGAGATCGCTTGACAGGCGCGCGGAACATTGCATAAACGTTCCCAGTCTGTTCTGAAAGGATCCGGGATGCTCACGCGCAAACAGCACGAGCTCATCTGCTTCATTGCCGATCGCCTGAACGAGAGCGGCGTTTCGCCGTCGTTCGAGGAGATGAAGGAGGCGCTCGATCTCAAGTCGAAATCGGGCGTCCACCGCCTGATCTCGGCGCTCGAGGAGCGCGGCTTCATCCGCCGCCTCGCCAACCGCGCCCGCGCGCTGGAAGTGCTCAAGCTGCCCGAGCGTCCCGAGGCGAAGAAGCCGGCGCGTGCCACCGTGCCCTCAACTTCCTCAACTTCCGCGCGTCCGGCGCCGCAGCCGGCCAACGACGTGATCGAGATTCCGCTCCACGGCCGCATCGCCGCGGGCACCCCGATCGAGGCGCTCGAGGGTGCGACGATGCTCCCGGTCCCCGCCGCGCTGCTCGGCGCGGGCGAGCATTATGCGCTCGAGGTCGCGGGCGATTCGATGGTCGAGGCCGGCATCCTCGACGGCGACTATGCGCTGATCCGCCGTGCCGAGACCGCGCGTGACGGCGATATCGTCGTCGCGCTGATCGACGAGGCCGAGGCGACGCTCAAATTCTTCCGCAAGGAAGGCGCGATGATCCGCCTCGATCCCGCCAACCGCAGCTACGACCCCCAGCGCTACCGCCCCGACCAGATCCGCGTCCAGGGCAAGCTCGCCGGGCTGCTGCGGCGCTATTGATCATCTTCTTCCCTCTCCCATAGGGAGAGGGTTGCGCAGACTTGGGTCGCGCTTCTTCAGCGCGGCCCTAGTCGGAGCTGGGTGAGGGGTTTTGTGTTATCGAGGGGGTGAAGCGCTGCTTCTTACCCCGCCCGCCTAACCCAGCAATTGATCGCAAACCGCGAGTCTTCGTACCGCCCCGACGGGCAGGCCACCGGCCGCACCTCGTGCGGCGCCCAGGACGGAAACACCGCGAGGCTGTTCTGCGCGGGCGCGATGTCGACGAATGGCGCCTCGCCCTCGGGCGGCGCGCTCAGCGGGTGCAGCCGCAACGCCCCGCCGCTATACCCCTGCGGCTCGCGGTGGAAATAATAGACCCCCGTCAGCATCCGCTTGCCCGCGTCGCGTCCCCCGGTCGCGGTGTCGACGTGCCGGCGGTAGAAGGCCCCGTCATTATAGACGACCAGGCTCAGCACCACCGACTCGACCGGGAACGGCGCCAGCCCCAGCCCGTCGAGCAGCTCGGGCAGAGCACCAAGAACCCGCCCGCTCAAGGCATCGCTCGACTCCCTGGGCAGCGCGCTCCGCAGCCGCATCGAGTTGCGCGTCCCCTCGACCACCGCCCCCGCGCCGCCCACCGTCGAGGGCGCAAGGTCATGCTCCTGCCCCAGCGCCCAGTCGCGCAGCGCCGCATGCTCGCCGGCCGCCAGGAAATCGCGCCGCATCAGATGCGGCGGCACCCGCCGCAGCGGATTGGTCTCGTCGACGCGAACCCGCACCACGCTCAGTGCGCCTCCCGCTCCCGCTGCCGCGCAAGGTCGGCGGCCAGCCCCGCCTCCGCCGCATCGACGCGCCGCGCCAGCTCGCCCGGATCGACGAACGCGAACGGGTCCCCCGCTACCTGCTTGGCCCGCTTGGCTTCGAGATCGAACGCGTTCGGGTGGAAGTTGAGGAACACATCGGCATGCACCCGCCGCAGCGAGGCGAAGGTCCGCCGGAAATCCGCCTCGACGGTGCGGTAGGGACCCTTGCCACCAAGGTCCTGCCCCGCCACCGTCAGGCTGCACGCGAACAGCACCTCCAGCGGTCTGCCATGCTCCGCGGTCCGCATCGACCAGCTCGTGCACCCCCTGGTGTGTCCCGGGGTCAGCCGCGTGACGAGGTCGATCGCCCCCAGCCGCACATGCGTCCCCTCGCCGATCACCCGGTCGACCTTGACCGGCTCGAACCCGTCGAGCTCGGCCCGCCCCTCGGTGCTGCCGCGCTCGAGATCGGGCTTGTCCCCCGCGCTCGCCAGCAGCTGCGCGCCCGTCAGCCGCTTGAGCGCCGCCAGCCCGCCGGCGTGATCGAAATGCGCGTGGTTGATCAGCAGGATCCGGACATCCTCGACGCGAAAGCCCAGCGCGCGGATGTTGGCTGCGATCTGCGGCACGCTCTCGGGCAGCGCCCCGTCGATCAGGATGTGCCCCTCGGCACCGGTGATCAGATAGGCCGATATCCCCGCGGTCCCGACATGATAGACATTCCCGACGATGCGGAACGGCGCCATCGGCTTGTTCCACTCGGCGCGCGTCGCCGCCCAGCCCGACTCCTGCGGCGCCGGATCATGGACAGGCGCCGCGCCGATCAGCAGCAGGGGAAGCATCAGGGCAAGCGCGCGCATCATCGGTCCTTCGCGGGAGGTGGGCGGTCAGGTGGCGGCATAACCCGCGCCGGGTCAACCCATGGATGGCGCCCCGCCGCGCCCGCGACACTGGTCACCCGCCCGCTCGCGAAGGTGATCGCCACGCCCCCCGTCTTCGCCAGCCCGGCGCGGTCGAGCTTCAGCCAGCGCGGCGTGCAGCCGCGCGGCAGCCGCCGGTCGCTCACCACGATATCGGCCGAGCGGCACATCGCCGTCATCGCCTCCCACGGCACGGTGTAGCTGCTCCGCGTCGCCGCCACCCGCCAGCGCCGCGCCCCCGCGGTCACGTCGATCAGGCACAGATCGGGGCTGCACCGCGCCCCTTCCTGCTCGGCGAGCGCGACCAGCCCGTCGTCGTCGCCGCCATTCTCGCTCAGCATGTCGCGGGTATAGTCCCCCGCCCGGTCGCGCAGCAGCGCCATCCCGCCATCGGGCATGCGGATCGCGAGGTGCCGCCCGTCGCCGGTCACCAGCAGGTCGGGCGGCGGAGTCAGCAGCGCCCAGATCAGCCCCACCGCGAGCGGGGCCGCGCCCGCCCAGCGCGCCCGGCTCCGCCACAGCGCCACCCACAGCCCGCCCGCGACGATCAGCGCATAGGCCCCGCCCGGCATTGCCGGCAGCGCCGCCACCGATCCGGGCGCCGACGAAGTGATGTGCGCGATCCACAGCAGCAGGTCGAGCGCCAGCTCGGCCAGCCACCAGAACGGCGCCCCCGCCCCGATCAGATCGAACAGCAAGGCCAACCCCTCGAGCGGCATGATCACGAAGGTGGTCAGCGGGATCGCGACGATGTTGGCGAGCGCGCCGTAAATCCCCGCCTGGTGGAAGTGATAAAGCCCGATCGGCATCAGCGCCGCCTCCACCGCGACCCCGGTCAGCAGCAGCGATCCCGAACCGCCGCCCGCGCCCCTCCTCGCGCCGCACGAACCAGCCGCGCACCCGGGGGTGCTCGTGCAGCGCGACGATCGCGGTTACCGCCGCGAAGCTCAGCTGGAAGCTCGGCCCCGCCAGCGCCTCGGGCCATAGCAGCAGCACGAAGAACGCCCCCGCCGCCACCAGCCTGAGCGTGATCGCCTCGCGCCCCAGGCTCAGCGCGAGCAGCACCAGCAAAGCCGCCGCGCACGACCGGATCGTCGGCACCTCGGCCCCGGTCAGCAGCGTATAGCCGATCGCCGCCGCCGCGCCCGCGCCCGCGGCCACCAAAGGCAGCCGCCAGCGCAGCGCCAGCCACGGGCTCAGCGCGAGCAGCCGCATCACCAGCAGCATCGCCGCGGCGGTCACGGCGCTGACGTGCAGCCCGCTGACCGACAGCAGATGTGCCAGCCCCGATCGCCGCATCGCCTCCGAATCGGCTTCGGATATCGCGCCCACATCCCCCGTCGCCAGCGCGCTCGCGATCCCGCCCGCGCTCCCCGTCACCTGGCCCTGGATGTGCGCCGAAAGCCGTGCGCGCAGGTCCGCGCCCGGCGGCTCGCCCCCCGCGGTCACCGTCACCGGCGCCAGTCCGCGACCGGTCGCGCCGATCCCGGAGAACCACGCGACGCGCGCAAAGTCGTACGCCCCCGGCACCGAAGGCGGCGGCGGCGGCATCAGCCGCGCGCGCAGGCTCACCGTCGCCCCCCGCGCCAGCCCCGCGGGCACGTCCTTCGCCGCCAGATTGACTCGCACCCGCGGCGGCAGGTCGGGCCGCCCGACCGGCGCCAGCCGCACCCGCACCAGCTCGCGCGCCGGCAGCTGCTCGACTCGCTCGACTCGCGCGGTCATCGTCACCAGCGCCGGCCGCGCCAGCACCGGCGCGGCGACGCGCTCGGCCCGCCACCACACCAAAGCGCATCCCGCCGCCATCGCCAGTGCGCCGATCAGCGCTGCCCGCCCCGCGCGTCCCCCGCTCGATATCGCCAGCCCGATCAGCGCCAGCGCCCCGCTCGCGACAAGGAACCAGCGCCAGTCGTGCGCATCGGGCAGCACGAACCACGCGGCGATCCCCGCGCCCAGCGCCACGGGCAGCCACAGGATCAGCTGGTCGCGCTCGGCCTCCAGCCAGCGCTCGATTCCCGATGAGATCTGGCCGAGCAGCCGTGCGCCCCCCATTTGAAGGGACGGGAGCCCCGTGCTAGGGGCCTCGGCGGCTGAACTGGCCATCGATTTTCAAGTCTGGGAGCAAGCGCGGTTGAGCGCAACGTCTGATACCGGCAGCGCCCCCAAGGGCCAGGCTGTCGTAACCCGTTTCGCGCCGTCCCCCACGGGCTTCCTCCATATCGGCGGCGCGCGCACGGCCTTGTTCAACCTGCTGTTCGCGCGCCACCACGGCGGCAAGTTCCTGCTGCGGATCGAGGATACCGACCGCGTCCGCTCGACCCAGCCGGCGATCGACGCGATCCTCGACGGGATGCGCTGGCTCGGGCTCGATTGGGACGGCGACGTCACCTACCAGTTCGAGCGCGCCGCGCGCCACGCCGAAGTCGCGCACGCGATGGTCGAGCAGGGCGCCGCCTATCGCTGCTACCTCACCCAGGACGAACTCGCGGCGATGCGCGCCGAGGCCGAGGCGGCGAAGAAGCCGCTGCGCATCCGCTCGCCCTGGCGCGATCGCACCAGCAACGATGCCGGCGCGCCCTTCGTCGTCCGGCTCAAGGCGCCCACCGAAGGCTCGACCACGATCGAGGATCGCGTCCAGGGCGAAGTCACTGTCCAGAACAGCGAGATCGACGATCTCGTCCTGCTCCGCTCGGACGGCAACCCGACCTATATGCTCGCGGTGGTGGTCGACGATCACGACATGGGCGTCACCCATGTCATCCGCGGCGACGATCACTTGAACAACGCCTTCCGCCAGCTGCCGATCTACCGCGCGATGGGGTGGCCCGAGCCCATCTACGCGCATGTCCCGCTGATCCACGGCAGCGACGGCGCCAAGCTTTCGAAGCGCCACGGCGCGCTCGGCGTCGATGCCTATCGCGACGATCTCGGCATCCTGCCCGAGGCGCTGTCCAACTATCTGCTCCGCCTCGGCTGGGGCCATGGCGATGACGAGTTCATCACCCGCGAGCAGGCAATCGAATGGTTCGATATTGGCGCGGTCGGTAAATCACCATCGCGGTTCGATTTGAAGAAGCTTGAGAACCTGAACGGTCACTATATCCGCGCCGCCGATGACGATAGGCTCGCGGCTCTCGTCGCCCGGCGCCTGCCGTTCGAACTCACCGACTCGCAGCGCGATCTTCTGCGCCGCAGCATGGCCGAGCTCAAGCCGCGCGCCGCCAATCTCCTCGAATTATCCGATGGCGCGGCCTTTCTCTTTCGCACTCGCCCACTGGAATTGGACGAGTCCGCAGCGGCTCTGCTAGAGGGCGATGCGCGAGGGTTGCTGGCCCGGATTCACGCCGCGCTTGACGCGGCCGAAAGCTGGGATACGGAAGCGCTCGAAGCGGCGGTACGCACCGTCGCGGACGATGCGGGCGTCAAGCTCGGCCAGGTTGCGCAGCCGCTCCGCGCGGCGCTCACCGGCCGGCGGACTTCCCCCGGCATCTTCGACGTCCTGGTTCTGCTGGGGCGCGAGGAAAGCCTGGGCCGCATCGGCGATCAAATGGCTGTGCCCGCCTGAGCGGGGACGAAAAGGACGAACGTGATGACCGACACCAAGACCATCAACATCGGCGATCACGATTACAACCTCCTGTCCGGCAGCACCGGTCCCGACGTCGTCGATATCCGCAAGCTCTATGCCCAGACCGGCATGTTCACTTACGATCCGGGCTTCACCTCGACCGCGAGCTGCGAGTCGGGGCTGACCTATATCGACGGCGACGAGGGCATCCTGCTCCACCGCGGCTATCCGATCGGCCAGCTCGCGGAAGAGTCGAGCTTCATGGAGGTCAGCTACCTCCTGCTCAACGGCGAGCTGCCCGGCAAGGACGAACTCGACAAGTTCATCCACACCATCACGCGCCACACCATGCTCCACGAGCAGCTCGCGACCTTCTATCGCGGCTTCCGGCGCGACGGGCATCCGATGGCGATCATGTGCGGCGTCGTCGGCGCGCTCTCGGCCTTCTATCACGACTCGACCGACATCACCGATCCGCGCCAGCGGATGATCGCCAGCCACCGCCTGATCGCCAAGATGCCGACGATCGCGGCGATGGCGTACAAGTACAGCGTCGGCCAGCCCTTCGTGTATCCGCGCAACGACCTCAGCTACACCGGCAACTTCCTGCGGATGACCTTCGGTGTCCCCGCCGAGGAATATGTCGTGAACCCGATCGTCGAGAAGGCGCTCGACCGCATCTTCATCCTCCACGCCGATCACGAGCAGAACGCCTCGACCTCGACCGTGCGCCTCGCGGGTTCGTCGGGCGCGAACCCGTTCGCGTGCATCGCCGCGGGCATCGCCTGCCTGTGGGGCCCGGCGCATGGCGGCGCCAACGAGGCCGCGCTCAACATGCTCCGCGAGATCGGCCGGCCCGAGCGCATCCCCGAGTACATCGCCCGCGCCAAGGACAAGAACGACCCGTTCCGCCTGATGGGCTTCGGCCACCGCGTCTACAAGAATTACGATCCGCGCGCGACGGTGATGCAGAAGACCGTGCGCGAAGTGTTCAAGGCGATGAACGTCACCGATCCGGTGTTCGACGTCGCGCTCCAGCTCGAGGAAATGGCGCTCAAGGACGATTATTTCGTCGAGAAGAAGCTGTTCCCCAATGTCGATTTCTATTCGGGCGTGATCCTGTCGGCGATCGGCTTCCCGACGACGATGTTCACGGCGCTGTTCGCGCTCGCCCGCACCGTCGGCTGGGTCGCGCAGTGGAACGAGATGATCTCCGATCCCGACCAGAAGATCGGCCGCCCGCGCCAGCTTTACACCGGCCCGGTCCAGCGCGATTATGTGCCGGTGGACAAGCGCTGAGCCGGTGAGCGGCGCGAGGGAGGACCGATGCGCCAGAATTTGCTGATCTTCGCCGGCATCCTCGGCTTCATCTTCGGGCTGGTGTTCATGCTCCAGGGGCTGGGCATCATCCGCTATCCCGCAGACAGCTTCATGATCGACAACCGCGTGTGGATCACGCGCGGCGGCGTGCTCGCCTTTCTCAGCGCGATCCTGGTCGGCGGCGCGCGGCTGGTGCCGTCGAAGCGGCGCCGCGACGACGATTAAGGCTTGCTACCGGCCCGGCGTGGTCAGCGCGCTGGCCGCCCCGGCGCTGCTGTCGTTCGAATATTTGCCGTTCTGGACGCGCTCGGTGGTATTGCGGATCTCGCGGCGGTACATCACCCATTCCGCCGCGGTCCGGCAGACGCGCTTGCCGCCCAGCCGCGAGCCGATCACGTCCTGGTTCTCGCAGACGATCCGGTTCGGGTCGCGCGCAGCCGACGCCTCGCTCACCGGAGTCACCGCCGAGGCGTTGGTCGTCGAGCGGACCTGCGCGCTCGCGGGCTGCGCCGCCAGACAGACTATCGCGAACCCGGCGCCGAGCCCGACTTTCACCAGATCGACCATGACCATCCCCAATCACTTTCAACCAATTCGGCGGAAGCTATACTCGATTTTCGTTCCCGTCGAGCCGGGACGACCCGGTGCCGCTAACGCCCCGGCGCGGCGGCCGAGGTATCGCTGGTCCCGTTAAAGAACTTCCCGTTCTGCACCTTCTCGGTCGTGTTGCGGATCTCGCGCCGGTACATCATCCATTCCGCGGCGGTCCGGCACACGCGCTTGCCGCCCAGCCGCGATCCGATCACGTCCTGGTTCTCGCAGACGATCCGGTTGGGGTCGCGCTGCGCCGAGGCCGCGCTCACCGGAGTCAGCGCCGAGGCGTTCGCGGTCGAGCGGACCTGCGCGCTCGCGGGTTGCGCCGCCACGCAAAGCATCGCGAACCCCGCACCCAGCCCGACTTTCACCAGATCGACCATGACGAACCCCCTTCGTTTTCAACCATTTCGGCGAAAGCTAACCGCGATTTTCACCGCCGTCGAGCCCGCCGCTTCGATCCGCTCGGCGGGGGCGGCAGCTCGGCGCGGTCGATCTTGCCGTCATGGTTGGGGTCGAGCAGCTGGAAACGCTGCTCGGCGGTGCGGACGAACTCGCTCGCCGAAACCCCGCGGTTGAAGTTGAGATCGGCCGCAGCCACCGGCTGGGGCAGCCCGAGATAATTGTACAGCGTCGCCCCGCCGCGCCGCACATAGCGCGATGAACCCTGGGGTCCGCCCGCGAGCGAATCGGGCCCGTTGAGCGTCGCATCGCCCAGCGGTCCGCCGCCGCGTGCGCGCAGCTCGATCTCGCGCCCGATCATGATCTCGTAGCGCTCGATCTCGACCGGATCGATCTCGCCGCTGCGATCGGCGTCGAGCAGCCGGTAGTAGCGCGCCGCATCCGCACGCATCTCGGCCATGGTCAGCCGCCCGTCATGATCGGCGTCGGCGCCGTCGAACCAGGCGATATCGGGCGGCGCGTCCGCGGTTCCGAGGAACGGCTCGCCCATCGGGCTGACGAACAGCCGGTCGGCCTGGGCGTACGCCGGCGTCGCGAAGGCGGCGAACAGGCCAGCGAACAGGCCAGCGAACAGGATCGTGGCAAGCGGAAGCGGCAGACGCATGGGCACCCTCGGAAACACGGTAGGTCCCAGCCCTAGGCCCGCCGCCGTGCCTCCGCCAGCCCGGCCGCAAGAATATCCGCGCCGTCGGCGACCAGGATATCGGGCCGCATCAGCCAGCGCGCCGCGCCGTTCACGTCATAGACCGGCTCGGCCGAATATTGCGCCTCCACCCCGGTGCGGTCGAGCCGGACGCGGAATACCGCCGCCCCCAGTCCCATCATCGGCGTGCCGACGATCGTGCCGCGCCCCAGCCCGCGCATTCCCATCGGAAATCCCTCGGCCATGCTCCCGCTCCAGTGGTCGGCCAGTACCACCACGGGCCGCGTAAAGGTGAAGGGGCCGCGCGGATCGACGGTTTCGGTCCAGGCCGCGCCCAGCCCCTTCCCCGCGCGCCGCCGCATCCGCGCATAGGGCGCGCGTGCGGTGATGAACCGGCCCATGATCGGCCGCGCGACCGCAGTATCGCCGCCGCCATTGCCGCGCACGTCGATGATCAGCGCGCGCGCCTCGGCCATCCGCGCCAGCGCCGCGTCGAACGCCGCCACTGCCGCCGGGTCGGCGAAGCTGCGGATCGCGATCAGCCCGATGCCGTCCTCGAGCAGCCGCCCCTCGACATCGGGGAGCACCGCGCGCTGCTTGAGCGGGATCGCGACTTCGCGCGCCGCCGCATCCCCGCTTCGCACCGTCAGCGCGCGCGGACGGCCCCGGCCGCCCGAGACCGCTGCGTTCACGGCCCACAGCGCCGCCGCGGGATCGGGCCGGCGCAGGCATTGCGGCGCCAGCGCCCCCGCCACCGTCTCGATCGGCACGCCCTCCACCGCCACGATCGCGTCGCCGATCGCCAGCCCGGCATCGGCCGCAGCAGAGTCCGGCTGCACCGCCGTGACTCGCCCGCTCCGGTCGACGATCAGGTCGAACGGGGGCACGCGCGGCGTCCCGTCGGGGCCGTTCAGCAGATTGGTATGCGAATCATAGAGCTCGCCCGTCACGCGCTTCACCACCGCGCTGAACGCGTCGCGCGATGGCGCCGCCACCGCGATCGGCCGGTAGCGTGCGCGCACCCGGTTCCAGTCGGTCCGCTTCTCGCCGAAGAAGCAATAGCGGTCGCGCAGCGTCTCCCACAGCTCGTCGAAGTCCTGCGCCAGGCTGATGTCGCGTTCGGGCTCCTGCGCGAACGCCGCGCCGCTCGCCATCGCCAGCCCGGCCCCGCACAGCGCCCGGCGCGTGATGCGAAAACTTTCCATCGCGCCAGCCTAAGCCACGCCGCGCGCCGCCGAAAGCTGTACCTCAGCCTACAATCGGATTCAGCAACGGGACTCGATCGCCGCGATAATTTTCCTCCCAGCCCGACTCGACGGGCGAGAGAGAGGAAGCAGTCATGAAGATCTCGACCATCATCGCCGCCGCCGGCCTGACCGTCGCAGCCGTCACCATGAGCGGCAGCGCCAGCGCGCAGAACTGGCGCGACCATCGCGGCGGCGGCTACGACCAGCGCCACGACCGAAACTCAAGCTGGGACCGCGGCCATCACCGCGGCTGGGACCGCTGGAACCGCGGCCACCGCAGCAGCTGGAACCGCCACCACCGCGGCTGCCGCACCTTCTGGCGCCACCACCGCCGCGTGACGGTCTGCTACCGCTAAGGGCGGATCGGCATTCACTTCGGCGTGCCGCCCAAAACCCTCGTGTCACCCCGGACTTGTTCGGTGGTTACCCCCCTGGGGCAGGTACTTCCCTGACCCCCTGCGAAAGCAGGGGCCCAGAGCCAGGCAGTTCGGCCCTTGTGTCTCTGGGCCCCTGCTTTCGCAGGGGAACAGAAACACGCGTCCCTGCTCGATGGGGATACGCGCCGACTTGTTCCGGGGTCCACGCTGTCCGCACGGACAATCTCTGGAGGCTCAACGGCCGACCCCCACCGCACGCGTGATCTCGCCGCGGCGGCTGTCACAAGAGCCTCTACTATTGCCGGTGTGGCACGCGTGGACCCCGGCACAAGGCCGGGGTGACAGGTGGGGATGCTCCCTCGACCGGGATCTGAATGTCGATACGCCCTAAGCCGCGGACAAGGGAACGCCCGCCCGCGGGAGATCGGGCGCTTCCCGCTACTTGCCGACCCTGAGCACCGCGACGGGCTTGGTCTCGTCCTCGTCGTCGCGGTTCCGCCCCTCCTGGAACGACAGGTCCGCATCGACCATCGTCTGGCTTTCGCTGCGCCGTCCGAAGTTGCGGATCAGCCGGATCAGCACATGCCCGGGCCCGTTCGGATTGAGCCGGTCGGCATCATAGCCGTTGATCCGCACCGAATAGGGGCCGGGGCGCGCGCGGCGGATCGCATATTCCTCGGGCCCATAGCCGTCGGTCATGTCGTTCGAGATCTGCCCGCCCGCGCTGCTCTGCTGATCGCCATAATAGACGCGCTCGCCGTTCGGCTCATCGACCCACAAGTCGATATCGGCGTCGTCGGCGGTCCATTCGATCACGATCCGCACGTCAGTGTCGAGCAGCCCGGTCAGCCGCCGGTCGAGCGTCCAGCTCCCGCCCGCGGCCTCGATCGCGGGGATCAGCGTGTTCGCCTCCATCAGCGCGATCACTTCGAAGCCGTCGAAATCGCCTGACGCCGGGTTGAGCGCCGCGTCGGTGAGCAGGCCGAACGCCCGCTCGAGATCGGCGCGTCCGGCCGTCCCCCGGCTGCGCCCGCGCGCGGCAAGCGCCAGCGCAAGGTCGCGCGCCGGCTGCGGCCGGAACCGGTCATTGGCCGTGGCGAGCTGTTCGGCGATCTCGACCGCGCGATCGTGCGACGCGTCGCGCTCGAGCCGGAACGCGACGATCTGGCGAGTCTCGTCGTCGCTCAGCGGCAATTCGAGCGCCGAGAGCAGCAGCAGCGCCGCAGTCGCGCTATCGCCCTTGAGCCTGAACCATTCGGCGACGTCGAGATAGAAGCTCGGCACCGATCCATAGGTCCGCTCCTGCTCGCCAAGCACCTTGAGCCGCGCGGCGGGCGCGGCGGCGGCGAGCGCGGTGATATAGGGGCGGTCGGCGATCAGGTCGGCAAGGTCGAGCGCGATCGCGGTATTGGTCCCCGGCCGATTCGCCTCGACGAGGGGAGCATCCCGGACGCGCGATCCCGTCACCATGATGTCGCTTTCGTCGCCGCTCCCGCCCACCATATCGTTGGCCCGGCTCGCGACACGGCCCGACGAGGGTGCCGGCGCGTCCACCGGCGCAGGCGCCGCCATCGCCGGCGGCGGCACGAGGAACGCCGCCCTATCCGCAGATTTGGGCTGCGGACGAACCGCGAAGCGTTTGCGCCACCATTCGGTCCGCTCCTTCCATTGCTCGACGACGAAATCGAGCCGCTCGGTCCGCGCCTCCGCGGCTTCCTTGTCATGGTCCTGCCTGGCCTCGCGATATTCGGCCATCCACTCGTCGCCAAAGCCCGGCGGCGGCGTCAGCTCGGCGCGCAGATACTGGTCGGGACGCTCCAGAACGAGCAGCGACATCGCCGGCCCGGCGACATGATAGCGCCGCGCGAATTCGACCATTGTCTTGTGCCGCGCCGGATCGTCGTTCAGCGCCACGACCTGCTGCGCGGCCCACAGCGCGCCCGGCGCATCGGCGCGGACCGCGGCGCCCGCGGCATAGGCCCGCTCGCTGCCATCGCTCAGCTGCACGCGAACCCCGCCGCTGCCGGGCATCTGCCCGACCAGCAGCCAGCGACCCGGACCGGCCGCGAGCGCGCGGAACGGCACGCGGCGGCCCCCCTGGTCGCGGACCGAAGTGACGCTCGTGCCGCTCCGCGCCAGCGCCCCTGCAGCCTCGCCGGCCTTGCCCTCGCCGACGCGAACCAGCCGCGCCGAATTGCGCTGCGCGATGGTGCCAAGCCGCGCCCCGTCCGCCCCGGTCGACGCCGTAAGCAGCGACAACGGGCAATCGGGAATGAACTCCGCGCCGCGGTCGATCGTCACCTGCCCGTCGAACACCAGCACGCACTGGCTAGCGCGCGGCAAAGCCAGCCCGTCGAGCCCCTCCAGCGAAGTGCCGCCGCGATACACCATCTGTTCCAGCGCCCTGCGAAGCTCGCCCGAGTCGCGGAGCGCCGCGATGCGCGGCCGGTCGCTGGCGAAGCTGACCAGGTCGATCCCGGTCGCCCCGGTCGCGTCGGCAAGCCGGGTCAGCGCCTCGATCTCCAGATCGCGCCGGTCGCGGCCATGCGAGAGCGAGCGGTCCCAATAGACGCGCAGCCGCCCTGGGCGCACCCTGGCAGGCGCGCCCGCGGCACCGTCGTCGATCACGAAGAAGCTCTCGCCGTTCGAATGCCGCGCGACCGCCATCGTACCCGAAGTGCCCGCGGCGATCGCCAGCCCGTCGCGCAGCGAACGCTTGCCCAGCCCCGCGCCGCCGCGCCAGCCGCGGCCGTCGCGCGTGAGCGTCACCGCTTCGCCGGCAAAGCGCACCACCGGCGCGGCGTCATAGCCGTCGACCGTCACCGTCAGCCCCACCTTGCCGATCGCCGCCTCGCGCGACAGCGGCAGGACGATGCCCGTGGCGGGATCGAACGGCGCGACGAAGCTCAGGCGGAAGCGGCGCGGATGCTCGCGGTCGATCGGATAGATGCGCGTGCTGAAGCGGTTGCCCGCCGAGATCTCGGCGAGCCCGGGGTCGATCCCCGCGCGCACTTCGTCGTCGTAGATGCTGCGCGCCTTGGGCCGTTCGAGCAGCTGGCCGGGGATCAGCGCGTCGCCGACGCTGAGCGCATAGCCGGTGACCACCGCGTCGGCGGGCAGCGCGAGCTCGAGATTGGCCTGATAGGCATCGTCGCTGTCCGAGCTGACCAGCAGGTCGAGCGTGACATCGGCGGTGCGGCCGACGACATGCGCAGTGACGACCAGCTCGTCGATGCGAAGGTGCCGCGAGGGCTCGTCGTCGGCATCCTTGATCCCGCGCTCATACTCGTCGAGCGTCGGATTGCTCTGCGCCTGCGCCGCGAGCGGAAGCAGCGCCAAGGCGAGGCCGATCATCGTCGCGAATCGCCGGGCCCACGCCATACATCTCTCCGCTGTCGCTCGGGAGAAGTCTGACCCGCTTCGATTTTCCACGCAATCGAAGACTTCTTAGCCCTCCCCCGCTTTCGCGGGAGAGGGTTGGGTGAGGGTCTTCTTCTGGTTCGCGTTCAACGCGGAAGAAGAGACCCTCACCTCCCACCGCTTCGCGGCGGGCCCCTCCCTCTCCCGCGAAAGCGGGAGAGGTGTAGAAATCCTCAAGCCCCGAACATCGACCCTCTTACCGGATCACGATAGGGCAGCGTGAACACGAACCGCGCGCCCATTCCCGGGGCGCTGTCGACGGTGATGTCGCCGCCCATCGCCCGCGCCAGCCGCCGCGCGATGTAGAGGCCGAGCCCGCTCCCGCCCGGCTCGCTCGGATCGACCCGGCCGAACTTCTCGAAGATCCGCTCCTGGTCCTCGAACGCGATGCCCTTGCCCTGGTCGGCGACGATCACGCAGCCGCGGTCGCCGTCGCGCTCGAGGCGGATCCACACCATCGATCCCGGCGGCGAATAGCGCACGGCGTTGCCGATCAGGTTGACCAGCACCTGCAGCGCGCGGCGGAACTCGCCGGTGACCGGCAGCGTCTCGCTCGACGATCCCTTGTCGACCCGCACCTCGCCCTGCGCGGCGCGCACCGCGAGCAGCCCCGCCGCGCGCCGCGCGACATCGGCCAAGTCGATCGGCTCGGCAGCCGTGACGAAATCGTCGCGCTCGATCGCCTGCAAATCGACCAGGTCGTCGACCAGCCCGAGCAGGTGCCGCCCGGCATTGGCGATGTCGCTGGCATATTCGGCATAGTCGGGCTTGAGCGGCCCCTCGGTCTGCGCGCTGATGCTGTCGGCATTGGCGATGATCTTGCCCAGCGGTCCGCGCAGCGCGCGGTCGAGCCGCTGGCTGAACGAGTCGGGAAAGCCGCCGAACGGCACCGCGGGGAGCGGCGCATCGACCTTGGGCGCCGGCGGAGCCGCGTCGAGCATGTGCGCCGCGCCGACGAACCCGGCGAAGCGCCCGCCCGGATCGGTCCGCGGAGTCGCGTCGAGCCGCACCGTCCGCCCGGTCCCGCGCAATTCGGCCTTCTGCCCGTCGAACCGCGCCTGCGCCGCCACCGCGGTCAGGATCGGCAGCGCGCCGGTCTCGTCCTCCTCGAGCGCGAACAGCCGGGTCAGGGGCTGCCCCAGCATCGCGCTGGTCTCGAATCCGTAGCGCGCGCCCGCCTCGATCGACAGGAAAGTGATCCGCAGCGACGCGTCGGTCTCCCACAGCCAGTCGGCCGCGCTCCGGAAGAAATCGCCGTCGCGCTCGGGCTCGGTCGCCGCGGCGCGCCACACCGGGCGCGGGCGCCAGCCGCTCACTTCGAGCCGCACGCCGCCGTCCTTCGGCTCGGCGCGCACCCACAATTCCAGGTCGTCCTCGCCATCCGCGGCGATAATGTTGCGCGAGATGCCGATGCCCAAGCGTTGCGCCAGCCGCGCCAGCGTCGCGATCTGCGGCACCGCCAGCGGCAGCCCGACGCCACCCCCCGCGCGCGCGTTGAGCTCGCTCAGCCGCCCCTCGGCATCGACCAGCCGGCCCGACGAATCGAGCTGCCCGATCGCCTGCGGCAGCGAGGGATCGATGGCGTTCACTGCGTCGGCCCCCGCGCCCGGCCGAGCGCGAGCACCGCCGCACGATAATCCGGGTGCAATTTCATCGGCGCCAGCGCCGCGCGCGCCTCATGCCCGCTGATCGAGGCGATCGCGTCGAGCAGGTCGGCAAACCCTTCGAGATCACGCCGCGAATCCGCCTCGCACAGCGCATAGCCGATCTTGGCGATGGCATCGCGGCTCAGCTCGAGCGCCCTGAGCGCCAGCCACAGCCGCTCGCCCGCCGGATCGAGCACCAGGTCGCGAGTCAGCGCATAGCTCGACCCCAACGCATGCCCAAGCAAAGCGGTGAACAGCACCACCCGCCGGTCCCCCAGCGATTCGATCAGCAATTGCGGCAATTCATGCGCCTGCGCGTCGATCGCCGCGGCGAAGCGCATCGCCGCCGCCTCGAGCCGATCGCCTTCGTCATACGCGGTCAGGCTGCGCTGCGCCGCGTCCGAAAGCGCGCGGTCGAGCGCATCGACGCCTGCCTCCGCCCCCTCGGCCACCCGCTCGCGCAAGGCCGCCGCGACCCACCAGACCAGCCGGTGGTGCAGCTCGGCGGGAAGCTCGGTCTGGGTGAATTGTCCCGATTCGGGAATGCCGCGCCGCCGGCTTTCGGCGATCAGCACCGCCATCGCTCCCGCCGCCACGACTCTGTCGGGGTGCTGGACGAAGCGGTTGATCAGGCTCGGCCGCTCGGGATCGTCGGGCGCGTGCATCGGCAGCGCGTTGCCGACCAGCTCCTGGCGCACTCGCGCCATCAGCTCGGCCATCAGCTCGGGATCGCGCAGCAGCCCCGATCGCGACAGCCGCGCGAGCACCGAAACGTCCCCGCCGGCCAGCGCTTCCGCCAGCCCCGATTCGCCTCGGGAACCCAGCAAACGCGCGCCATGCTCGCGGATTTCCGCCTCTACGGTCTCGACCAGCCCGCGCAAAAGTACCGCCAAAGCCGAGCGCATCCGCTCGTCGAGCCGCGACTCCTCGGGCAGGAAGAAATCGTCGACCGCGATCATCAGCGCCTGAAACGCGCACGAATCCGCAGCCGCCGCCCGGGCAAGCAGCTTTTTCGCGCCGATGGTGGCACCATCGCGCGTGTCGACGGGGTTGTCCGACATCGACCTCAAACTAGCGGGAGTGTCCTTAAGACCAAGCTAAGCTTTTTCGCGCGTCGTCTCAACCGCTCCAGCCAATGTGGCGAATGCGTAGGTCGCGATTATCGCAAGGCCCGCCGTGACATAGCCGGCGAGCGCGAAAGGGGTCAGCAGCAGCAGCTGCGCCGAGGGGCTCGACCACCAGCGCCGGGGCCGCACCGTCACGCGCTCGGCGACGATCTGTGCCGCCACCGCGACCACCGCGAGCACCACCGGAGTCCAGTCAATCCACACCAGATACTGCCCGATGCCCACGCTGAGCACCGCAACCCCGAACAGGATGGTGATGCCGATCTCGAGCAGGTCGGCGCGCCGTTCCTTGCCATTGAGCGCCGCCATCGCCCCTGCGCCTGCGGCCAGCGCCACCGCAACCAGCGATGCGGCCAGCCCCGACCCGACCCAGCCGCGACCGATCGCCGCCAGTCCCCCCAGCGAGACCAGCAGCGCACTCGCCTCGAGCGCCCATCCCGGCACCCCGCGCGTGGTCAGCTCGGGCAGCACGAAGCGCGCGATCCGCGTGAACACCCAGCGATCGGCCCAGCTCGGCCGCCGCTCGGTCAGCGCCGCGAGCACATGGCTGCTCTTCGACGCCAGCGCCTGCGCGTTCAATTCGACCGAATGCCCGCTCCGCGCCCAGCCCGGAGTCAGCATGATATGCTCGGCCTGCGCCTGCACCGCGACGCGCAGCAGCGCCGACTGGAAATCATAGTCGGCGGGCATCTGCGCGATCTCGGCGAGCTGCCTGCCGCTCACCCGCGCGATCCCCGCCCAGCTGTCCTTCATGTCGAGCCGCTCGATCGCCGCGCCCGAGGCGGGATCGTCGGTGACGAGCAGCGCCTCGCCGCCCTCCGCCGCCATCCGCTCCATCACCGGATCGGTGGTGACCAGCCCATCGGCGATCACCAGCACCCGCGCCGCCGGATCGACCTTCTCGGACGCCTCTTCCGCGGACCGCACCACCTCGACGGTCGTCCCCCGCTTCCCCGCGCGATTGACCGCCGCAAGCAAGGCCGGCGTCATGCGCCCGACCGCGACGAAGATCTGCCCGGCCCCCGCACCCGTGAGCAGCCGCGCCTGATATTCGAGCAGGGTCATGCCGCCAAACGGCAAGGTCGCCGCCAGCGTCCCCGGCCGGTCGACGGCTTCCTCGATCGCGAAAATCAGTCCTGCGAGCATGGTGGCGTGGTTAGGCGGTTCGTTCGCGGGGTGCAATTCGGAAGGGAGAATTGGTTCACGCGGAGGTGCGGAGAAGAAATGGTTTGAGCCAAGTCTTTCCCCGGCGAAGGCCGGGGCCCAGTATCTACGGACTGGAGACGGTGTCCCGCCTTCGAGACGCGTCGCGACTGGGCCCCGGCCTTCGCCGGGGAAAGAAGGAAAGAGCGCGAAGCGCCCCAATCTCTCTCTTCGTCTCCGCGCCTTCGCGCCTCCGCGTGAACAAATATCTTCTTCCGAACGCGCCTCAGTAAAGCAGATACTCCCGCCGCTCCTCCACCCAGGCGGCCTCGTCGGGCAAAGTCACCGCGTCCAGGTCCCCCGCCAACGCCGAGCTGTCATCCACCCATTCGCGCAACCCCGGTCCGCCGTTGATCACGTCGATCGCCAGCTTGTCGAAGACATATTCGTACGGAAAATCGCGCCACAGGTCATAGTCCGGATAAAGCCCCCGGATCGCCTTGAACCCCAAAGCCTGCACCCGCCACGGCCGGAACGCGTCATGATCGTAGCCCGCCCCCTCGGCATGCAGGAACACGCCGTTGCACAATTGCCCGGCATGCTTGTGGAAGGTCGGCTGGAACCAGATATCGCGCAGCGTGCACCCCGCCAGCCACTCCGGCGCGACTCGCCGCATCTCGGCGATCACCCGCTTGGCGTCGATGTCGGGCGCCCCGAACAGCTCCAAAGGCCGCGTCGTCCCTCGCCCCTCGGACAGATTGGTCCCCTCGAGCATCACCGTCCCCGCATAGGCCCGCGCCATGTTGACGTTGGCGGCGTTGGGGCTCGGGTTGATCCACACCCGCTCGGGCGGCCAGCCATGGCCCGGGCCCGTATCGGGCGCCCAGCCGTCCATCCCGATCACCCGATACTCGACGTCGAGCTTGAACCGGTCGATGAACCACCGCCCCATCTCGCCCAAAGTCATCCCGTGCCGCATCGGCATCGGCCCCGCCCCGACGAAGCTCTCCCACCCCGGCAGCAGCGTCAGCCCCTCCACGGGCCGTCCCGCCGGATTGGGCCGGTCGAGCACCCAGACCGCCTTGCCGTGCGCCGCCGCCGCCTCGAGCACGTAGAGCAGGGTCGTCACGAAGGTGTAGATCCGGCACCCGACATCCTGCAGGTCGACCAGCATCACGTCGAAGGTGTGCATCGACTGCCCGGTCGGCCGCCGCACCTCGCCGTACAGGCTGAACACCGGCACCCCGTAGGTCGGATCGGTGAAGTCGGGCGACTCCATCATATTGTCCTGTAGGTCGCCGCGCACGCCGTGCTGCGGCCCGAACACCGCCGAAACCTTGAGCCCCGCCGCCACCAGCGCGTCGAGCGAATGCGTCAGGTCGGCGGTCACCGAGGCAGGGTGCGCGAGCAAGGCGAGGCGCTTGCCCGCGAGGGGCCTGCGCAGTTCAGGGTCGGCGAGCAGCCGGTCGATACCGAAGTTCATGCGGCGTTTGCTGCCGGGAGTTCGAGCGTAAAGCAATCCGCCCGGTGGAAATCGGGCTTGTCCGCCGAATGCGCCAGCGCCCACCACGACTTGCCGCCGTCCTTCTCCTCGACCACCATCGACAGGCCGAGGTGCCACGGCGCCCTGGCCATCGCCGCGCTGTCGAAATGCAGGTCGGCGCCGAGCGCAAAGCGCTTCCCCGGCACTTCGGAAATCGAGATCACCGGCACCGGCATCGCCGCATTGGCCCCGCCCTTGCGGTAGGACTCGAAATCATAGGCCGCCCATTGGCTCGAGGGCGAAAGATTGACCTCGCGATAGGCAGTGCCGCTGCCGCTGCGAACGAACGCCTCGCAGCAGCTGTGATGCCACAGCCCGTCCACGCGCGCCGGCGTCGCGTGCGACGGGATCTTGAGCCCCTGAACCGCCCCGGTGACGATATACCAGAGGCGCAGCCGCCCCGGCTCCAGCCGCGCGGCCTCGACCGAGACCTGGATCTTCGGATGCGGTTTCCCCGGAAACGGCACCAGCACCGCGGAGCGTGTCGTCATGCGATCCTCGCGAGCATCGGGCCCGGCAACGCGCCGCCCGCCGCGCATCCTCTCACCCTAGGGCCGATCGCGCCAGCCCCGATCCCGCGCCGCACGCTCGGCCGCCGGGTCGAGCGGATCGCCGGCCATCATGTCCTGCGCCGCGGCGAAAAGCTCGGGGTTGGCGGCGGCCGCCTGGCGATAATCGCCGTTCGCACCTGCTGCGCCCGCCTGGGTGCGCCGCAGCGCCCAGCCGCCATTCTCGCGGCAGGCGATCCCGTCGACCGCCGGCGCCTGGAAGACGCGGCAATAATGGCCCTGCGCGTCGCGGAAGCTGACCGACACCCGCGTCGGCCCCTCCGCGCCTGCCAGCTCCCGGTCGAGCGCCTGCGCCAGCGCGCCCGATGCGACCAGCGAGTCGCCCGACACGCCCGGCGCCGGCTGCGCGAACTGCCCGATCGCCACCCCCGCCACCAGGCACGCCGCCATCGCCGTCGCCGCGCGCCAGAAGCCGGAAATGCGCGGCGCAGGCCGCAGCGCCACGACCTTCGCGTCCAGCAGCCCGGTCAACCGCTCGGGCACCGGCGCCTCAGCAATCGGCGCAAAGCCACGCTCGAGCCTGGCACGCAACGCCCGATGCGCCTCCACCGCAGCCGCCAGCTCGGGCGCCGCCGCCATCCGCCGCTCGAAGCGCTTCGCCGCAATCGCATCCAGCTCGCCATCGGCATAGGCCATCGCCAGCTCTTCATCGGTCATGCCGCTTCCCCCAGCCGTGCGATCAGCGCCTGCCGCCCGCGCACCAGCCGCGAGGTCAGCGTCCCCATCGGCACGTCGAGGATTTCGGCGGCCTCGCGGTACGCCAGCCCCTCGATCAGCACGAGCGCCACCGCTTCGCGCTGCTCATCGGGCAGCGTCGCCATCGCCGCTTCGACTTCGCCGAATTCGATATGCGCCTCGATCGCGCGCGCTCCGCTATCCGCGACGTTCACGCCCGCTTCCTCGGACACGAAGGTCTCGGCGGCGCGCGAACGGGCGCGGGCGGTGTCGATCCAGGCATTGCGCATGATGCGGTACATCCAGCTGTCCATCCTCGTGCCCGGCTGCCATTGCTGGCGCGCCTTGAGCGCCTTCTCGATTGCGGCCTGGGCGAGGTCGTCGGCATCGGCGGCATCCCGCGCCAGCGCCCGCGCAAACCGGCGCAGGCGAGGCAGCACGGCCAGCAATGCGTCTTCAAAGCCACCCAAGCCGTAATTTCCTTCTGCCGGATGAAACGGATGGCGTTGGCCGTTTCATCCCCATGCTGCCATATTATTCCTCGATGCGAACCCTCGCCCTTCTGTTTGCGCTCGCGCTCGCCGGCTTCGCCGTGCCCGCCGCCGCGCAGCTCGTGCCGGCGCTGCCGCGCGTCGGCGATCCGCTGGCGCCGGTCGGGCCGCTGCTGCGCGGCGACTTGCCGCAGGCGCTCGACCGGCTCGACACGCTGCGCGTCGACCGCATCGCCCGGCTGGTGCGCAGCCATCCCGACACCATCGCGCTCGACCCCAACGGCTTCCCCGCCCGCGCGCACGAAGTGGTGGTGAGCGACCCCAGCGACGCGCTGGTCGCCGCGGCGGCCGCCAAGGGCTTCCGCCTGATCGAGCGCGACGAGACGCTGGGCATCGGCTTCGCGCGCTTCACTGCGCCCAAGGGGCTTTCGCTCAAGGCCGCGATCCGCACGCTTCGCCGCCTCGGCGCCCGCGAAGTCGATGCCGACCAGCTCCATTTCCAGAACGGCGCGGTCCCCGCCGGCATCGGCGGCGCCCCCGCGCTCGCCTTCGCGCAGGGCGGCGGACCCTTTATCGGCATGATCGACGGCGGCGTCGGCGGCGGCGGCATGATCCAGCGCGGCTTCGCGGCCGGTGCCCCGCGCGCCAGCGATCACGGCACGGCGATCGCCTCGCTGATCCTCGGGCGCGGCCCGGTGCGCGGCGCCGCGCCCGGCGCGCGGCTGATCGCCGCCGACGTCTACGGCGCCGATCCCGCGGGCGGCAGCGCGACGGCGATCGTCAAGGCGCTGGGCTGGCTGGTCGAGCAGGGCGTGCCGGTGGTGACGGTCAGCCTGGTCGGGCCGCAGAACCCGCTGCTCGGCCGCGTCATCGCCGCGGCGCAGGCGCGCGGGGTGATCATCGTCGCCGCGGTCGGCAATGACGGCCCCGCCGCGCCCCATGCCTATCCCGCCTCCTATCCCGGCGTCGTCGCAGTCACCGCAGTCGACGGACGCAACCGCGTGCTGATCGAGGCGGGGCGCGCCGCGCATCTCGATTACGCCGCGCCCGGTGCCGACATGCTCGCGATCAACGCCGGCGGCGGCGCGGCCAGCGTGCGCGGCACGTCGTTCGCAGTCCCGCTGGTCGCCGCCCGCATCGCGATGGCCTATCCGCGCGCCGCCCCCGCCGCCCGCGCCGCGGCGCTCGCCGCGGTCGACGCCCAGGCCCAGCGGCTCGGCAGCCGCTATGGCCGCGGGCTGGTCTGCGGCGCCTGCCGCACCCCGCCGCGCTGAGTTTTTGTCCCTGACCCTGTCGAGACGGGGTGGGTCTTCCTTTTCTTGTTCTCCTGCGAAAGCAGGAGCCCAGAGCCAAGCAGTTCAGTCCTCGTGGCCCTGGGCCCCTGCGTTCGCAGGGGAACAAAAAGATACTTGGCGCCAACTTTTTTCGGATCGTGGATTAAACCGCGCCCGGCGCCCGTTCTCCCGGAGGAAAGCTTCACGGGAGAACAGCCATGAACAAGACCCTCTTGAGCACAGCCGCAATCGCGGCGCTGATCGTCGCCGCACCCGCCTCGGCGCAGATCCTCGGCGGCGGCGGCCCTGGCGGCGGCGGGCTCGGCGGGTCGATCGGCGGCACGCTCGGCGGCACGATCGACCGCGGCCGCACCACCATCGACACCACCACCCGCGTCCGCGAGTCGACTCGCATCGACCGCGAACTCCCCACCCGCCGCAACCGCCGCGGCGTGGCCAGCACCGTCGCCGGCGATGCCGCGATCGACAGCGCCACCCGCCTCGGCGAACGGCGCATCGTCACCCGCCAGTCGGCCGCGGCCGAAGCGCGCCTCTCGCTCGACCAGCGCATGCTGCGCACCCGCGGCGTCGCCGCGGCGAGCCGCCGCGGCCTGCGCCGGGTCAGCGCCACTGCCTCGGGCGTCCAGGTCTTCGTGCCGCGCGTCGCGCTGCCCGCTCCGGCGCTGCCCCGCGTCGCGGTCCACGCCTATCCGGCGTACAGCAGCAGCTATTATTACGATCCGGGCGCGGTGTTCGTCGGCTCGGCCTATGTCGACACCTATATGGACCGCCAGCACCAGGACCTCGAAGCGGCGCTTCGCGGCACCGGGGCCACCGTCGAGCGGCGCGGCGACGACTTGATCGTGATGCTCCCCGGCGACGTCACCTTCGCCTTCGACAAGGCCGATATCCGCCCGCGCTTCTACGGCGTGCTCAGCGCCTTCGCGCAGACGATGCGCAACTATCCGGGCACCGATGTCGAAGTGATCGGGCACACCGATGCGGTCGGCTCCGACGCCTATAATCTCGGCCTGTCCGAACGGCGCGGGCGCAGCGTCGCCGAGTTCCTCGTTGCGCAGGACGCCGAGCCTTCGCGGCTGGTGGTCGAGGCGATGGGCGAAGCCGAGCCGGTCGCGTCCAACGCCACCGTCGACGGGCGCGCCGCCAATCGCCGGGTCGAGCTGATCGTCCATCCGCGCGCGGGATAACAGGGGCGGAGCGGGGGCGCCGGGCGGAGGAACCCGGCGCGCCCGCTCATGCCCGGGGGAAACCATGACCGATTCCGCCTATTTCATTTCGCGCGCCGAGCGCCACCGCCGCCTCGCCGAAGCGGCAGGCCATCCGTCGGCCCGCGCCGCGCACGAGCAGCTGGCGTCCGCCTATGCCGCCAAGGCATCCGCTCCCCATTCCGCACCGCGGCGGAACCGGCTATGACGGCCGCATGTCGCCGCTCCGCCATGCGAGGCCGCTGATCGGGGCGGCGCTGCTGCTCCTTTGCCTGGCGACCCCCGGCGTGGCGATCGCGCAGGAGGCGCAGGCCAGCCAGGACATCGTCGTCACTGCCCAGAACCGCAAGGCGCTCAACGATTTCGTCGCGGCGCTCGCCGATGCCGGCCCGACCGGCCAAGTCGCCCGCTGGAAGCAGCTCTGCCCCGCGGTCGTCGGCATCCCCCCGCGCGAAGCCGACTTCATCGTTGCCCGGATCGGCGACGTCGCGCGCTCGGTGCGAGTCGATGCCCGGTCCGCGGGATGCCGGCCGACCACGCTGATCCTCGTGACGATGGACGCGCACGGCCTCGCCGCCGAATTCGCGCGGCGCTATCCCGTCACGCTCAGGACCGACGGACGCGGCAAGCTCCGACGCTTTGTCGAGACCGGCCTGCCGGTGCGCTGGCTGAGCGTCACCGACCCTTGCCCCGGCGGCTGCGCGCTGCCCAATTCGCGCCTCGTCCTGCCGACCCATCCGACCTTCCAGACGATGGTCGTCATCGTCGATGCGCGGCAGATCGCCGGCTTCAGCCTCGGCGAGCTCGCCGACTATCTCGCGCTGGTCGCGCTCGCCAATCCGCCGCTCGCCGCCTCGAAGCCATCCGACTCGATTCTCGCGATGTTCCAGGGGCCGCACCCCGCCGACCGCCGCTTCGCGCTGACCGCCGGCGACCAAGCCTTTCTCGACGGCCTCTACCGCAGCGCGGAGAATCTCGGCGAAAACGCGCAGCGCGGCGCGATCGCGACCCATATCAAGCGCGAACGGCGGCGGCGCTGAGCCGGCATTCGCTGTCAATGTTGGAGATGTCGTGCTGGCATCCTCCTCATGACCCGGCCGCCCACCTCCCCTCCCTTCGCGCGATGGCAATGGTCAACTTGGTCAACCGCGCGCAATAATATTGCGAGATCGCGGGCTTTGAGCGAAACGCGGTCAACTTCTGCGGTTTCCCGGTTTCCACCGCTCTCGACCCTGCGCCAACCTGTGCTAAGCGCCGCCCCACCATGACCGAATACAGCTCCGATCTGCTCCGCCTCCTCGCGTCGCGCGGCTATGTCCACCAGGTCACCGATGCCGGTGCCCTCGATGCCCTTGCGAACAGGCAGGTCATCCCCGGCTATATCGGCTTCGATGCCACCGCGCCTTCGCTCCACATCGGCTCGATGGTCCAGATCATGATGCTCCGCCGCCTCCAGCAGGCCGGGCACAAGCCGATCGTGCTGATGGGCGGCGGCACCACCAAGGTGGGCGACCCCTCGGGCAAGGACGAGAGCCGCAAATTGCTCTCCTCCGACGACATCAACGCCAACATCGCCTCGATCCGCCGCGTGTTCGAGCGTTTCCTGACCTTCGGGGACGGCCCCACCGACGCGCTGCTGGTCGACAATGCCAACTGGCTCGATGCGCTCGAATATGTCCCGTTCCTCCGCGACGTCGGCCGGCACTTCACGATCAACCGCATGCTCGCCTTCGATTCGGTCAAGCTCCGGCTCGACCGCGAGCAGCCGCTGACTTTCCTGGAATTCAACTACATGATCCTCCAGGCCTATGATTTCCTCGAGCTGTCGCGAGTCGCGGGCTGCCGCCTCCAGATGGGCGGGTCGGACCAGTGGGGGAATATCGTCAACGGCATCGAACTGACGCGCCGCATCGACGGGGTCGAGGTGTTCGGCCTCACCACCCCGCTGATCACCACCGCCGACGGCGCCAAGATGGGCAAGACCGCGGCGGGCGCGGTGTGGCTCAACGAGGAGCAGCTCTCGGCGTACGATTACTGGCAATTCTGGCGGAACACCGACGATCGCGACGTCGGCCGCTTCCTCCGCCTGTTCACCGACGTGCCGCTCGACGAGATCACTCGCCTCGAAGGCCTTGAAGGTGCCGAGATCAACGCCGCCAAGAAGCTGCTCGCCGACGAGGCCACCCGCATGTGCCGCGGCGACGCCGCTGCCGCCGAAGCCGCCGAGACCGCGCGCCGCACCTTCGAGGAGGGGAGCGCCGGCGAATCGCTCCCCAGCTTCGCAGTGTCGGGCGAGATCGGCATCGTCGATGCGCTGGTCGCGCTCGGGCTGTGCGCGTCGAAGGGCGAGGCCCGCCGGATGATCAAGGGCGGCGGCGCGCGCGTCGACAACGCGAAGGTCGAGGACGAAAATCTCACGATTTCGGTCGGCGCGACTCCCGTCCGCGTCTCCGCCGGCCGCAAGCATCACGGGCTGCTCACCCCGGCCTCGTAGTAAACCCGGGTGCCGCCGTAAGCGGCTATTAAGCAGCTTCGTTGCAGGGAGATTCATGCCGGAGTGCTTAACTGCTCCGGGTACCTGCCAGTTGTAAGTGGGGCGTGCGTGTGAGTCTTGGAGTCGGAAACCTGGCCTATGCCGAGGTCCGCCGCGAGGGGCGGGACGAGGTACATTACCGCGTCAAGGCGTTCGGCCCCGATGCCCGCGCGCTCAACATGCTCATCGTCAACATCTCGCCGCACGGCATGATGGCGCGCTGCGACACCTGCTTCGCGATCGGCGACCGCATCCGCATGACCTTGCCCGTAGTCGGCGTCGTCGCAGGCGAGGTCCGCTGGTCGCTGGGGGGCCGCATCGGCTGCCAGTTCGACCACGCGATCGACTTGGCCGGCTATTACGAGCTCGCCGCGGTGATGCTGAAGGGCAAGTAAGAAGGTAGAGGTTCACGCGGAGGCGCCGAGGCGCGGAGAAGGTTCGCCCGCTTCCACTGCATCCGCCGCGCTAGCGGCAGAAAATCGGCATCGTTGGATCGGTCTGATCGGCTGCGCCGAAAGGCAAAATCTCCGCGCCTCCGCGCCTCCGCGTGAACACCTCTCTTCTTCTCGATCACCCCGCCCTGAGCAGCCCCACCGCCGCATCGCGCTCGAACAGATAGAGCGCCACCCGCGCCGCCTGGCCCCGCTCGCCCTTCAGCCCGCCGTCGCGGTCGATCAGCAGCCGCGCGTCCGCATGCGCCGCCTCGAGCAGCCGCGCCATCGTCTCGGGCGTCGCCAGCCGGAACTGCATCTCCCCCGACTGCCGCGTCCCCAGCAGCTCGCCCGCACCGCGCAGCCGGAGATCTTCCTCGGCGATCCGGAACCCGTCATTGGTCTCGCGCATCAGTGCCAGCCGCGCCCGCGCGGTCTCGCTCAGCGCATTGCCGCGCAGCAGCAGGCACACCGATCGTCCGCTCCCCCGCCCGACCCGCCCACGCAGCTGGTGGAGCTGCGCCAGCCCGAACCGGTCTGCATGCTCGATCACGATCAAGGTCGCGTTGGGCACGTCGACCCCCACTTCGATCACCGTCGTCGCCACCAGCACCGCAATCTCGCCCGCGGCGAAGCGCGCCATCACCGCGTCCTTCTCGGGGCCCTTCATCCGCCCATGCACCAGCCCGATCTTGTCGCCGAACCGCGCCCGCAGCGCCGCCGCCCGCGCCTCGGCGGCGGCGAGGTCGCTCTTCTCGCTCTCCTCGACCAGCGGGCAGACCCAGTATCCCTGCCCGCCCCCCGACATGTGCCGCGCCAGCGCGTCGACCACTTCGTCGAGCCGGTCCTCCGACACCACCCGCGTCTCGATCGGCTGCCGCCCCGGCGGCATCTCGTCGAGCCGGCTGACGTCCATCTCGCCATAGTTCGCCAGCGTCAGCGTCCGCGGAATCGGCGTCGCGGTCATCACCAGCAGATGCGGCGGGCGCTCCGCTTTCGCTTGCAGCATCATCCGCTGCGCCACCCCGAAACGGTGCTGCTCGTCGACCACCACCAGCCCGAGGTCGCGATAGCTCACCCCTTCCTGGAAGATCGCGTGCGTCCCGATCAAGATGTCGATCGACCCGTCGGCGAGCCCCATCAAGCTAGCCTCTCTCGCCCGTCCCTTGTCGCGCCCGGTGAGGATCGCGACGCTGGCGATGCCCGACAGCATCGCGCGCAGCGTCTCGTAATGCTGCCGCGCCAATATCTCGGTCGGTGCCAGCAGCGCACCCTGCGCGCCTGCCTCGACTGCGATCAGCAGCGCCATCGCCGCGACCAAGGTCTTGCCCGATCCGACATCGCCCTGCAGCAGCCGCAGCATCGGCCGGCTCTGCGCGAGGTCGCCTTCGATCTCGCGGATCGTCCGCGCCTGCGCCCCCGTCGGCGAATAGGGCAGCCGCAGTTCGCCGCGCAGCCGCCCGTCGCCCTGCAGCACCCGCCCGCGCTTCGCCCGCGCCTCGCCGCGCACCAGCATCAGCGCCAGCTGGGTGGCGAACACTTCGTCATAGGCCAGCCGCTCGCGCGCCCTGGCGTCGCTCGGATCGGCATGGATCGCCGCCAGCGCCTCACGCCAGTCGGGCCACTCGCGCTGTGCCTTCAGGCTCGGCTCGATCCATTCGGGCAGCACCGGCGCGCGCTCGAGCGCCTGCGCCGCAAGCTGGCCGATCCGCTTCGACGTGATCCCCTCCGAGCAGGGATACACTGCCTCGCGCCCGCCCGCCTCCGCCTGCTCGGACACGTCGGGGTGGACGATCTGCAGCTCCTGCCCATATTGGTCGAGCCGTCCCGACACGAAGCGCTTCTCGTTCAGCGGCAACAGCTTCTTCGCCCATCCCGAATTGCCGCCGAAAAAGACCAGGCTGACATAATTCCCCAGCGCGTCGACCGCATGCACCCGCGCCGGCGCCCGCGCGCTGCCGCCGAAGCGGTAGTTCACCGCAGTGAGCGGGATCGCGATCGTCTGCCCCACGTCCGCCGCCATCAGCTCGTCGCGCGGCAGCCGGTCGATCCACCCGGTCGGCAAGTGGAACGCGACATCCACTGCCCGTCCCAGCCCCAGCCGCTCGAGCGGCTTGGCGAGCGCGGGCCCGATGCCTTTCAGCGCGGTGATCTCCGCGAACAATGGATTGAGTAGCTCGGGCCGCATGTCTATCTGGCTTAACGTGTTTCAGCTCGCGCTGAAATGCGGTACCGGCCCGCTCCCCCTCCCGGCCACCCATAGGCTACTAATGTAAGGGTGGCCGGGAGGGAGAGCGGCCGGTACCGCCCTCTAAACAAGAACGCCGACGGCGCATTCCAGCGCTGCCGGCCAATTGCCGTTGGAATTGATGGACCCGCAGATCCGCCTCAAACGCCTCCGCTTCCGTGCCTGGCACCGCGGCACGAAGGAAGCCGATCTGCTGATCGGCGGCTTCTTCGATGCGCATTCGGCAGGCTGGAGCGAGGAGGAGGCGATTCTGTTCGAGGTCATGCTCGAGGAGCAGGATGTCGACATCATGGCCTGGGCGATGGGAACCGCACCGGTGCCGGTTCGCTATGCGGGGACCTTAATAACCGAGCTCAAAACATTGAACTACGTACCGATTGCCCACTGAATGCCCGACCTCAAGACCATCCTCTCCGCCACCCGCCCGCTCACCCTCGCGGGCGCCCCCACCGGCTTCCTCCCCTCGATGCTGGCCGATCTCGCGCGCGCCGCGGGCATCGCGGTGTTCATCGCCCCCGACGAAGCCGCGATGCGCGCGCTCGCCTCGACCGCACCTTATTTCGCCCCCGAGCTCGAGATCCTCAGCTACCCCGCCTGGGACTGCCTCCCCTATGACCGCGCCAGCCCGACGCTGCGCATCATGTCCGAGCGCCTCGCCGCGCTCCACGCCCTGCAGGCCCCGGGCAAGAATCCCCGCCTGTTCGTCACCACGGTCAACGCCGCCACCCAGCGCACGCTCACCCGCTTCCGCATCCGCCAGCTCGTCGCGCGCCTCGCTCCCGGCGAGCGCATCAGCCTTGACAAGCTGATCGGGCTGCTCACCGCCAACGGCTATGTCCGCCTCGACACCGTCAACGATGCCGGCGAGTTCGCGGTCCGCGGCGGCCTCGTCGACCTCTACCCCTCGGGCGCCGAACAGCCGCTCCGCCTCGATTTCTTCGGCGACGAGATCGAATCGGTCCGCACCTTCGATCCGGCCAACCAGCGCACCACCGGCCGCACCGACAGCTTCACCCTGCTCCCCGCCAGCGAAACCCTGCTCGACGAGGAGTCGATCAAGCGCTTCCGCACCCGCTACCGCGAGAAGTTCGGCGCCACCGCCACCGGCGATCCGCTCTACCAGGCGATCAGCGACGGCCGCCGCCTCGCGGGCATGGAGCATTGGCTGCCGCTGTTCGAGGAGAAGCTCGAAACGCTGTTCGACCATCTGCCCGACAGCGCCGTCATCGTCCGCGACGTCGCGACGATCGGCGCCGGCCAGCAGCGCTTCGACGCGATCGCCGATTACCACGCCAACCGCGTCCGCGTGGAATCGACCGCCCCCGGCAGCTACCGCCCCCTCGACGCCACCGCGCTCTACCTCGCGCCCGAGGCCTGGGCGAAGCAAGTCGACGACGCCCCTGTCCACACCGCCACCCCGTTCCACGAACCCGAGTCGAAGACTGTCCTCGACTTCAACGTCGACGGTCCCCGCGACTTCGCCCCCGAGCGCGGCGGCGGCAAGAACATCTACGAAGCCGTCGTCGCGCACGTCGCGAAGATCCGGAAGGCTGGCCAGAAGCCGATCCTCGCCAGCTATTCGAACGGCGCCCGCGAGCGCCTGACCGGCCTGCTCGAGGATCACGGCCTCCACGGCGCGCGCAACGCCGCCGGCTGGCAGGAAGCGCTGGGAATCGCCGACAAGGGCATCGCCCTCATCGTCCTGCCGCTCGACCACGGCTTCTCCGCCCCCGATGTCGCCGTCCTCACCGAGCAGGACATGCTCGGCGACCGCCTCGTGCGCCGCACCAAGCGCAAGAAATCTACCGACGCCTTCCTCAACGAGCTGGCCACCCTCACCCCCGGCGATCTCGTCGTCCATGTCGATCACGGCATCGGCCGCTATGAGGGCCTTACCCAGATCCCGGTCCAGAAGGCCCCGCACGACTGCGTCCAGCTGAGCTATGCCGGCGGCGACAAATTGTTCGTCCCGATCGAGAATCTCGAGGTCCTCAGCCGCTACGGCTCGGGCGAGGACGGCGCGACGCTCGACAAGCTCGGCGGCGAGGCGTGGCAGCGCCGCAAGTCGCGGATGAAGGAGCGGATCCGCGAGATCGCGGGCGAACTCATCGCCACCGCCGCGCGCCGCGCGGTCCGCCCGGGCCAGGTGCTCGAGCCCGATCATGGCGGCTACCCCGCCTTCGTCGACCGCTTCCCGTACGAGGAAACCGACGACCAGGACCGCGCAATCGGTGACGTCCTTGCCGATCTCGCCGCGGGCAAGCCGATGGACCGGCTGATCGTCGGCGATGTCGGCTTCGGCAAGACCGAAGTCGCGCTGCGCGCCGCCTTCGTCGCGGCGATGGCCGGGCAGCAGGTCGCGGTGGTCTGCCCGACCACCCTGCTCGCGCGCCAGCATTTCCAGAACTTCACCGAGCGTTTCCAGGGCTTCCCGATCAATATCGGCCGCCTCTCGCGCCTCGTCCCCGCGAACGAGGCAAAAGCCACCAAGGAAGGCGTCGCCGAGGGCAAGATCGACATCGTCATCGGCACCCACGCGATCCTGGCGAAGGGCATCGAGTTCAAGCGTCTCGGCCTGGTCGTGGTCGACGAGGAGCAGCGCTTCGGCGTCACCCACAAGGAGCGGCTGAAGGCGCTCAAGGCCGATGTCCACGTCCTCACCCTCACCGCCACGCCGATCCCGCGCACCCTCCAGATGGCGATGTCGGGCCTGCGCGAGCTGTCGGTGATCCAGACTCCGCCGGTCGATCGCCTCGCGGTCCGCACCTATGTCATCCCTTGGGACCCCGTCGTCCTGCGCGAGGCGCTGCTCCGCGAGCATTACCGCGGCGGCCAGGCCTATTTCGTCACCCCGCGCATCGCCGACCTGCCCGAGATCGAGCAGTTCCTCCGCGATCACATCCCCGAGATTACTTATGTCGTCGCGCACGGCCAGATGGCACCGACCGAAGTCGAGGAGCGCATGTCGGCCTTTTACGACCGCCGCTACGACCTGCTCGTCTCGACCACGATCATCGAGTCCGGGCTCGACATCCCCTCGGCCAACACCCTGATCGTCAATCGCGCCGACAAGTTCGGCCTGGCGCAGCTCTACCAGATCCGCGGCCGCGTCGGCCGCGCCAAGACCCGCGCCTATGCGTACCTCACCACCCCGCCCGAGCGGATGCTGACCGAGGCGGCGGAGAAGCGCCTCAAGGTCCTGTCCGACCTCGAATCGCTCGGCGGCGGCTTCCAGCTCGCCGCGCACGATCTCGACATCCGCGGCGCCGGCAATTTGCTCGGCGACGAGCAGTCGGGCCATATCAAGGAAGTCGGCTACGAACTCTACCAGGCGATGCTCGAGGAAGCGATCATGGAGGCCCGCGCCGGCGGCCTGCGCGAGGAGCTGCGCCCCAAGGACCTCTCGCCCCAGATCAATGTCGACGCCCCGATCATGATCCCCGAGGACTATGTCCCCGATCTCGACCTGCGCATGGGCCTCTACCGCCGCCTCAACGATGTCGAGGATTCGAACGGCATCGAAAGCTTCGCCGCCGAACTGATCGACCGTTTCGGCAAGCTCCCCGAGCCGACCGAGAATTTGCTCCGCCTGATCGAGACCAAGCTCAACGCCAGGACCGCCTGCATCGCCAAGCTCGATATCGGCCCCAAGGGCGCGCTCGTCACCTTCCACGGCGACAGCTTCCCCAATCTCGACGGCCTGCTCGCCTACATCACCCGCCTCGACGGCACCGCGCGCCTGCGCCCCGACATGAAGCTGGTGGTGACGCGCGAATGGGCCAACCCCAAGGCGCGGCTGAATGCGGCGCTGCAGATCTCGCGGGGACTGGCGAAGGCGGCGGGTTAAATTGACAATCTTTGCCAAATTTCTCATATTCATTGGCATGGCAACGATGAACATCTCCCTGCCCGATCCGATGAAGCGCTGGGTCGAAGGACAGGCCGATACCGGTCGATACAGCAACGCCAGCGATTATGTGCGGGACCTGATCCGGCGCGATCAGGAACGCACCGGCAAGATCGAAGCGATGCAGCACTTGATCGACGAAGCCGAAGCCAGCGGAGTCAGTTCCGCCTCGATGGCTGATATCCTGGAAAGAGCCCGTCGGCAGGCCGGGGTTGAATGACCTATCGGCTCAGCCGCAAGGCTGAAGACGATATCGTCGCGATCTATGTGACCGGCGTACGTGAATTCGGCTTCGACCAGGCCGAGCGCTATCACGCCGCCTTGGCGCAAATCTTCGAGTTCCTCGCTGAGAACCCGCGTGGCGCGCGCGAACGGACAGAACTCGATCCGCCGGTGCGGGCACATCGCTACAAAGCTCATCTCATCATTTATCGGCTCGACGGCAGCGATATTCTGATCCTGCGCGTCCGCCATGGCCGCGAGGACTGGCTCAATCGCGACTGACCCGCCCGCATTCCCGCGCCCCGGCTACCGCACCGTCAGCTCGACTTCCTCTTCCTCCTCCAGCGCCTCGGCCGAGAATTGCTCGCGCGCCATCGTGAAGCTCGCGCCCCATCCGTCGTGCAGCCAGCGGCCGGCGATCCGGCTCCCTTCGCCGTCGATGGTGCCGGCATAAGTCACGGCGTGATCCCATCCGCCGGTCCCGTCATATTGCTTGACGAACCGGACCGCCGCGCCGTCGCGCTGCCCGTGCACCGACGCGCGCCTGATGTCGGCGATACCGTTGTCGTCGGGCTCGGTGATCGTGCCGAAGAACACGCCGCCTTGCTCTTCGAGCACCGCGATGAAGCTGTTGTCCTGGCCATAGAGGAACCCGGCGTAGCGGCCATACCAGACGCCGGTCACGTCGCGCCTGTCTGTCATTGGCTGTCGGCCATCAGCTGCTGTGGTCCGCGACGATCTTCCACCCGCCGGCCTCGCGCCGGAACAACAGGCTGGTCATGCCGGTCTTGGCACCCTTCTCGTCGCTATAGGTCACCAGCTTCCACCGCGCGATCAGCAGCGCATGGTCGGCGCCGATCATCCGGAAATCCTCGAACGTGAAGGACAGCTCGAGCGGCCGCGCCGCGCGGTTCAGCCCGAACTGCTCGCGATAGCTCACCAGATAGCGGTCGCGGATCCCCGCCTTGCCGCGCGC
Organism: Pseudomonadota bacterium; assembly: GCA_040388355.1. Classification (GTDB taxonomy): domain Bacteria; phylum Pseudomonadota; class Alphaproteobacteria; order Sphingomonadales; family Sphingomonadaceae; genus Sphingomonas. The sequence goes on from JAZKCD010000064.1 coordinate 43,863, forward strand.
CACGCCCTTGTCGGTGGTGAAGCTGGTCGCCGGATCGTCCGAATAGAGCGCGAGGAAGCGGTCGACATCGCCGCGGTTCCACCCCTCGGCGCTGTCCAGCATCGCCGCCTCGATCGCGGCGCGCGCGTCAGGCGCGGTCTGTGCAACCGCGGGAATAGAGAACAGCAGCGCCAGCGCCGCAACCAGCATCCGAATCATCATCTTCCCTCCACCAAACCCGCCAGCGCGGCCACGTCGATCGGCGCGCTGCACAGGAAGCCCTGGAAATACTGGCATCCTTCCTTGGCGAGCAGCTCGAGCTGCGCCTCGGTTTCGACGCCCTCGGCGATCACCGCCAGCCCGAGCGACCGCGCCATGTCGATCACCCCGCGCACCACCACCCGGTCGCGCGCCGAGCCGGTGATGTCCTGGCTCAATTTCTTGTCGATCTTGAGATAGTCGAGCGGCAGCGCCTTGAGGTACGCAAGGCTCGAATAGCCCGTCCCGAAATCGTCGATCGCCACCCGGCATCCCGCGCCGCGCAGCTCGGCGAACAGCCGTGCCGCCTCGCCCAGATCCTCCATGATCCCGCTCTCGGTCAGCTCGATCGTCAGCCGCGCGCGCGGAAAGCCGCTGGCGTCGACTCGCCCGAGCAGCCGGTCGGCAAAGCCCCCGCGCCCGACATCCCCCGCAGTGACGTTCACCGAAAGCCGCAGCTTCGACAGCGACGCCGGCCAGCGCGCCGCCGCGGCCAGCGCCAGCTTCTGGACATGGTCGCTGAGCGCCCCCTCCACTCCGGCATGGCCCGCCGCCGCGAACAGCGTCTCGGCGCCGATCTCGCCATGCTGCGGGTGCTGCCAGCGCGCCAGCGCCTCGACGCCGACGATCTGCCCGGTTGCCACCGCCACCTGCGGCTGGAACAGCACTTCGATCTCGTGCCGGTCGAGCGCGTGGCGCAAATCGGCCGCCAGCGCATCCATCGGCGGCGCGGAGGCCTCGCGCGGCACGTGCCCCTCGAACAGCGCCTCGCTCGCGCGCCGCAGCAGGCTCGCCGCCGTATCCCCCGCCACGCTCGCCGCGCTGGCGATCCGCGCGCCGAGCGGGACGATCTCGCCCTCCATCACGAACGGCCGCGCCAGCGCCTCGGTCAGCCGCGCCTCGGCGGCGGTCACCTGCGCCGCATCGGCCTCGTCGCTCGCAACCAGGAATTCGGACCCGCCCATCCGCGCCACCGCCACACCCTTGCCGAGCACCTCGCGCGCCACTTCGGCCAGCCGCCGCGACACCGCGCGCAGCAGCGCATCGCCCGCCGCGCGGCCATAGGCGGTGTTGACCGTCTCGAACCGCGTCAGCCCGATCAGGATCGCGCTCACCGCCGCGCCGTCCTCGAGCCGCCGCCCGATCCAGCGCCGCGCGCCGGGCCCGTCGCGCGCGCCGGTCAGCGCATCGCGCACCGCCGCCCCGGCATCGGGCGCCGCGCCCAGCCGCTCGACCAGCGCGTGCAGCCGCCCGGTGCGCGAGTCGCGCTGGAGATGCTGCACCACCCGGCCCACGGGCAAATCGTGCGCGAACGCCGTCGATGGCTTGGCCTCGCTCAGCCGCCGGATCGCCGCGCGCCCGAGCTTGCGGTCCGCCGCGTCGACCGTCGCCAGCGCCGCGCGCAGGCTCGCCCCCTCGGGCAACCCGAGCAGCGCGCTCAACCCCGGCGTCAGCTGGAGCGACTTGAGCGCGGGATCGTAGCGCCAGCCCAAGGGCTCGCTCGCCTCGCCCGGCTCGCCGAACCCGCCCGCCATCCGCTCGGCATGCCGCTGCGCGAACCGCATCGCATGCGCGATCGCCGCCGACGACATCGGGCTGCCCAGGAAATGAGTCGCCCCGGCCTCGTAGAAATGGCGCATGTGCACCGTGTCGCTCTGCGAGACGAGGATCAGCATCGCCCCGCCATTGGCTTCGATCACCCCGCCCAGCGCCTTGGCCGCCTCGAGCCCGTCGCTCAGCGCGCCGCGCGCATCGATCACCGCCACGCTCGCCCCGCTGGTCAGGAAGCGCCGCTCGACGCCCTCGCCGCGCCGCGCCGCGACCACGCGCCAGCCCGCGCCCGCCGCCGCCGCGGCCATCTCGTCGCGCTGGCGGAACGAGAGCACGAACAGCGGCGGCGCGCTCGACCCCGCGGTCTCCAATATGGTGATATCGTCGTCCATCCTCCGCTCGATAGCCGGATCGCCGCCCGCCCGCCATCGGGCTTGTTTGCCCCGCCCGCCGGCGGGCTTGTTTGTCCCGCCCGCCCGCGGGCTTGTTTGCAATGCGCGAACCGCTTACCCCTCCGGCCATGGACAGCGCGCCCGCCCTGATAGACGCTCACGGCCGCGCGATCACCTATCTGCGCATCTCGGTGACCGATCGCTGCGACCTGCGCTGCCGCTATTGCATGGCCGAGGCGATGACCTTCCTGCCGCGCGACGCGCTGCTCAGCCTCGAGGAGATCGCGCTGATCGCCGAGCGCTTCATCGCCCGCGGCGTTCGCAAAGTGCGCCTCACCGGGGGCGAGCCGCTGGTCCGCCGCGACATGCTCGACCTGACGCGCCGCCTCGGCCGCCACTTGGGTACCGGCCTCGACGAGCTCACCCTCACCACCAACGGCACCCGCCTCGCGCAACATGCCGAGGCGCTGTTCGACGCGGGCGTGCGCCGCCTCAATGTCAGCCTCGACAGCCGCGACCCCGAGACCTTCCGCTTCATCACGCGCCACGGCGACGTGACGCAGGTCCTTAGCGGCATCGCCGCCGCCCGCGCCGCGGGCCTCGCGGTCAAGATCAACATGGTCGCGCTCAAGGGCCTCAACGAGCACGAGTTTGCGCCGATGCTGGCATGGGCCGCGGCCGAGGGCATGGACCTCACGCTGATCGAGACCATGCCGCTCGGCCAGATCGACGAGGACCGCGCCGATCGCTTCCTGCCGCTCACCACGGTCCTGAAATCGCTGCAGCAGGATTTCGATCTCGCCCCAGACGGCCACAGCACCGGCGGCCCCGCGCGTTATTGGCGCCTGGCGGGCACCGGCACGCGCCTCGGCCTGATCTCCCCGCTCACCGGCAATTTCTGCGCGACGTGTAACCGCGTCCGGCTGTCGACCGACGGCAAGCTCCACATGTGCCTCGGCCACGAGGAGTCGGTCGATCTCAAGGCGGCGATCCGCTCGGGCGGCCTGGCAGAAGTCGACGCGCGTATCACCGATGCCCTCGCGCTCAAGCCCGCCGCGCATGATTTCCGCATCGAACGGGGCGCCGCCCCTTCGGTCGGGCGCCATATGAGCGTCACCGGCGGATGAGCTGCGCCCGCGCGCTGATCGCCTCGCCCACCCCGCCCGCGCTGGCGGCCGAGGCGGAACTGCGCGAGGTCTATGACTGGGTCCCGCTCAAGCAGGCCGAGATGGTCGTGGCACTCGGCGGCGACGGCTTCATGCTCCAGACCCTCCACACCATGCTCGGCAGCCGCCGCATCCTCCCCGTGTTCGGGATGAACCTCGGCACCGTCGGCTTCCTGATGAACGACTGGCGGCTCGAAGGGCTCGACGCCCGCCTCGACCGCGCCAAGCCGTTCCGCGTCTCGCCGCTTCGGATGAACGCAGTCACTGTCCATGGCGAGCATGTCGAGCTGCCCGCGATCAACGAAGTCTCGCTGCTGCGCGAGACCCGCCAGACCGCCAAGCTCGAGGTCACGGTCAACGACCGCGTCGTCCTGCCCGAGCTGGTCTGCGACGGCATGCTCGTCGCCACCCCCGCGGGATCGACCGCCTACAACCTTTCGGTCCAGGGCCCGATCCTCCCGCTCGGTTCGGGGATGCTGGCGATGACGCCGATCAGCCCGTTCCGCCCCCGCCGCTGGCGCGGCGCGATCCTGCCCGACAAGGCGCGCATCGGCATCCGCGTGCTCGAGGCCGACAAGCGCCCGGTCAGCGCGGTCGGCGACCAGCGCGAAGTCCGCGAAGTCGCCCAGGTCGACATCGTCATCGACTCCACGCGCGACCTCACCTTGCTGTTCGATCCCGAGCACGCGCTGGACGACCGCATAACCATGGAGCAATTCGTCGCTTGATTTGAGGCGGTGCCGGCCCGGCCACCCAACGGCATCGTAATTTATGGGAGTGTGAGGCCGGTCATGCCCCCGGCATGACCTGAACAGCGCGGGGCGCTGTTCACCTCACACTGGAGGGGGAGCGGGCCGGCACCGTGACCAGCCAAAGCGGCTTGCGTCGGGGGAAACTGGCGCTATAGAGCCACCCTCGGCTGTTCCCTGATAGCTCAGCGGTAGAGTAGGTGACTGTTAATCACTTGGTCGTTGGTTCGAATCCAACTCAGGGAGCCAGCCGCCGATCGTGCGCCGCCACGGCGGGCGCCGCGACGATCGGCAGCCTTCGGCATCATCCGGCCCGGACCGAAACGATGACCGGCGGCGTCACGGTCACCGAATAATTTACGGCGTCGCCGCCATTGGTGGCCTCGAAACGCATCGTCCCGGCATTGCCGCCTTTGGTGTAGAGGCTCGAGCCCAGCGATTTGAGAATGACGGTCGCGCCCGCATCCTCGCCGCTCACGATCCATTCGATGCGGTTGGTCGAGGCGTTCCACGGCGTGATGTTGATCTGCAGCTCCGCCCAGCGATTGAGGATGTTCGTATAGCTCAGCGGCGACTTCACCTGAGCCCCGCTCAGGTAGCAGATGCCGAACAGCTGGTCGTTCTCGACGACGAAGCCGAAGCCGTTGCCGACGAGCGGCCCGGTATAGGCGGCCGCCAGCGCACGATCGATCGTCCAGACGAAATAGAACCGGCCGTTCGGACTGGCCACGGTCTGGCGCAGATGAAAGCTCACCGAGCCCGTGTCGCCGAGCGGCCGGCCGCCATTCGAGCGCCCGATCGGGCTGGTCGCCTCGTCGACATAGGCAAGCGCCGTCGCGCCGGGCACCGGGCCGGTCGTGAGCGGCATTGCCTTGGAGGCCCCGATGCCGCTGCCACCGGTGAGAGTCCATGTCATCGACGCGGTTTCCTGCCGCTGCGGCGCTGCGAGCGCGGCAGGGATCTGGCGCGCGTTGAGCAGCCGGTTCGAGGCGGATTCGAGCACCGCGCGAAGATCGGCATCGCCCGCCGGGCGCCGCGCATCGGGCGGATAATAGCCGCGTGCCTGCGCGAACGCGTCGCATCCGATCTCAGCGATCAATCCGTTATAGTGGATCCCGTCGCCGTCCAGCCCCGCGCGAATCGCCTCGGCCATTCCGCCGGTGACCGACATCATATCCATCACGTCCCAGTTGACCCGCGTGCTGCAGAAATCCCAGCAATAATCGGTCCGCGTCCGGATATCGGCGTCGGTGTAGACGCCGTTTTGATAATAGGGATTGCCTTCCAGGATCACCGCCGGCGGATTGGCGAGCCCCGACGCGGTGATCGCCGCCTCCAGCTTCGGCAGGAAATTCTGGTACGCGGCCAGCCGGTCGTCGCTGCCGACGAAGATCACGACCGGATCGATCGCCGCGATCATCGCCGCCATGATCGGCACCGACGTGGTCGTGGCGTTGCTGAAGTCGTTGGTCGCCGTCGCCCAGGAATAGATCGGGATCGACGCCGCGGTGCGGACCTGGGTCTGCGGAAACAGCAGGCGAACATTGCTGCTCGCCGCGGTGTTGGTGATCTTGATGCTGCGCCAGGTGATGTCGGAAAATTTGAGCTTCGGCACCGTCAGCCCGAACGCGGCGTTGGCGTTGACGATCAGGTCGCTGCCGGTGAGCGTATGGGCGCTGTCGATCTCGCCAGCGGTCGGCGAGCTCCATCCGCTCGCGACAATCGGGGACTGGCTCGTGCCATACTCGATCTTCACCGAATTGCTGGCGCCAGGCTCGGTAACGATCGGTGCCACCAGGTAGTCGCCGTACATGGTCTGCCCGCCATGGCCGAAAACGCAATATTGGCCGGGCGCGAGCAGCATGCAGCTTCCATCGGGCGCGATGTCGAAATCGGTCTTGTCGATGCTCGTGCCGGTGTACTTGCCGGTGACCGGACCGAGGGTGTGGGCGCTGTTCGCCGAGGGCAGGCCGTAGCCCAGGATATCGTCCGCCGAGTAACAATAGATCGGCTCGGACGGCATCCACGTCGCGATCACCCGCTCGAACTGGAGCGCCCCGGTCGCCCAGGTCAGCGTCGAGAGGCTGTCGCCGATGCGCATCATGCCGAACTGGTTGGTCTGGCCGAGCCGCAGCTTGTGCAGGTGATGGATGATCTTGAGCCCCGGCAGCCGGGGAATTTGTCCGTTCGCCATGTTCCGATTCCTTGTCAGGCAAGGGCGCATCACCCCCGGAACAAACAAGGAACATCCTGAAATCCAACATCGCAAGCGAAAACGCGCCGGTTCAGATTTCCCGCGTGAACCGAAAGCGATCGCGGATACGGCGGTTGTAATAGCTGCCCTTCGAGAAAGCCTCGCGCATTCCCGCCACGATCGGCGGCGGCACCTCGTGATAGCGGTAGCGCCGCCCGCTGACGAAGACGATGTCGAGCCGCTGCTCGGCCTCGTCATAATTCCAGGCGCGGATCACCGTGGAGGGCATGAGGCTCAAACGCACGTTGCGCCGCGACGTTGCGCCTGCAATCATGCGCCATGAGCGATCTCGATGCCTTCATCGCCGGCCTGCCCAAGGCCGAGCTCCACCTCCACATCGAAGGCAGCCTCGAACCCGAGCAGATGTTCGAGTTCGCCCGCCGCAACAATGTCGAGATCCCGTTCGCCTCGGTCGAAGAGGTCCGCGCCGCGTACGAATTCTCGAACCTCCAGGACTTTTTGGACATCTATTACGCCGGCGCCGACGTGTTGCGCACCGAGGAGGATTTCCGCGACCTCGCGCTCGCCTATTTCGACCGCGCCGCCGCCGACGGGGTGGTCCATGCCGAGATCTTCTTCGACCCCCAGACCCACACCGCGCGCGGCATCCCCTTCGGTGTCGTCGCCAACGGCCTGCTCGCGGGCATGGCCGACGCCGAGGCGAAGCATGGCCTCACTTCGAAGCTGATCCTCTGTTTCCTCCGCCATCTCGACGAGGAGGACGCCTTCAGGACGCTCAGCCAGGCCCAGCCCTGGATCGACCGGATCGACGCGGTCGGGCTCGACTCCTCCGAGCTCGGCCACCCGCCTTCCAAGTTCGAGCGCGTCTTCGCCGCCGCCGCCGCGATGGGGCTCAAGCGCGTCGCCCATGCCGGCGAGGAGGGCCCGCCCGCCTATGTCCATGAGGCGCTCGACCTGCTCCAGGTCGACCGGCTCGATCACGGCAACCGCAGCCTCGAGGATCCGGCTCTGGTCACCCGCCTCGCCCGTTCGGGAATGACGCTGACGGTCTGCCCGCTGTCCAACGTCAAGCTGTGCAACGTCGCCTCGATCGATGCCCATCCGATCGACGAGATGCTCCGCAAGGGCCTGCGCGCGACGATCAACTCGGACGATCCGGCCTATTTCGGCGGCTATGTCGCCGACAATTACCGTGCGGTCGCGCACGGCCGCGGCCTCGACCGCGACGATCTCGTCACGCTGGCGCGCAACTCGTTCCTCGGCTCCTTCCTCCCCGACGACGCCGTGGCGGCGCACCTCGCCCGGCTCGACGCTTACGTAGCGGCGAACTGACCATGGACATCATCTTCACGCCCTTCCCCCACGAAGCGATGGTCGAAGGCGTCCACGCCATCGCCGCGGCGACCGAAGCCGACGGCTGGAAGCCCTCGCTGCTGGTCGGCGTCGGCCGCGGCGGGCTCACCCCCGCGGTGTTCCTGTCGCACCGCATGGGCCTGTCGATGGTGTCGATCGACCATTCGACGCGCATCGCCCAGTTCGGGGAGGAGCTCGTCGCCGTCCTCGCCCAGCGCACTCGCGAAGGCGACCGGCTGCTGTTCGTCGAGGACATCAACGACAGCGGCAAGACCATCGGCGAAATCCGCGCCGCGCTCGCCGCCGAGGGCGCCATCGCCGAACAGATCCGTTTCGCGGTGCTGATCGACAATATCCGCTCGCAGCAGCGCGTCGACTATGGTTTTCGCGAGATCGACCGGTCGGTCACCAAGGACTGGTTCATCTTCCCCTGGGAGGCGATGGCGCCGCAGGAGGCGATCGCCGACGATGCGATGGAAGTCCCCGAGCGAATCGGCTGATCCATTCAGGCTCCGTCAATCGCGACTATGCCACGGGCCGGCGAGTTCCGTCGCTGGACACAATCACGATCCGGCGCGTTCAAATCGAGCAATTCCAATGGGAAGAGAGGAATCCATGCCCAAGAGCAGCCTGAGGCGCCCGCGCATCGCGGCGCTCGCGATGGTGCTGGCCGCCGGCGTCGCCGTCGCGTCGTGCGCCACCCCCACCCCCTACCAGCCCGCGGTCGGGATCGGCCGCGCCGGCTATACCGACCAGCAGATCGAAGGCGACCGCTTCCAGGTCAGCTTCTCGGGCAACAGCATCACTTCGCGCGAGACGGTCGAGCGCTATCTGCTCTACCGCGCCGCCGAGCTGACGCTGCAGAAGGGCTATGACAATTTCATCCTGGTCAGCCGCGACACCGAGACCCGCTCGCAGACCGTGATCGACCGCGGCTGGGGCGGCAATGGCTGGGGCGGCGGCTGGGGCGGCTATTGGCGCCCGAGCTGGCGCTGGTACCGCCCGCGCTTCGGCTGGCGCAGCTGGGACCCGTTCTTCGGCGATCCCTTCTACGACAACGACTTCGATACGCGGACGATCAACCGCTACGAAGCCACTGCCGAGATCGTCGTCGGCCACGGCCCCAAGCCGACCGGCAACGTCCGCGCCTTCGACGCGCACGAGGTCGTCGACCGGCTGGGTCCGTCGATCCAGATGCCGCAGGCGCGATAGCAAGTTCGAGGGCGACAAACCCTCTCCCGCTTTCGCGGGAGAGGTAGCGAGACTTGGTTCGCGTTCTTCACGCGGACCTAGTCGCAGCGGTGAGGGTCTTCTTCCTTTGTCGGCGAAGGCAGAAGAAGAAGACCCTCACCCAACCCTCTCCGCGAAAGCGGGAGAGGGCTAAGAAGGGGTTACGCCTCTTCCGCCCCGGTCAGCGCGCCGTGGCAATGCTTGTACTTGCGCCCCGAGCCGCACGGGCACGGCGCATTGCGGCTGACGCGGCCTTCCCATTCGGACGGGTCCATCCCGATCTCCTCCCCGGTCGGCTGCGGGATGCCGAGCTGCGGCAGCCGCGTCGTCACCAGCCCCGCCGATCCGCCGTCCCAGTCGCGCGTGTCGTCGTCGCCCGAGAAGGGGTCGATATGCGTGGTCAGGAAATCGGGCAGTTCGGGAAGGTCGGGCGGCGCCTGCATGCGGAACTGGGCATAGGCGAGCGTGCGCGTCACATCCTCGCGAATCTGCTCGAGCATCCGCTCGAACAGCGCGAACGCCTCGTGCTTATACTCGTTGATCGGCGTCTTCTGCGCATAGGCGCGCAAGTGGATGACCTGGCGCAGCGCCTCGATCGTCGCGAGATGCTCCTTCCAGTGATGGTCGAGATTCTGCAGCAGGATCGACTTCTCGACCTGGATCCACTGCTCCGGCTCGAGCATCGCAGCCTTCTCGGCGACCATCGCATCGGCCGACTCGCGCACGCGCTCCTCGACCACCTCCGGATCGATCGCCTCTTCCTTCAGCCAGTCGTCGATGGGCGGCTCAAGCGCGAGCATCTCGGCCAGCTTCGTGCGCATGCCCTCGATATCCCATTGCTCGGGATAGCTGTTGGGCGGGCACGCATCGCCGACGATTGAATTCACCAGTTCGGTGCGCATGTCGGCAACGACATCGCCGACCGTATCGGCATCCATGATGTCGGCGCGCTGCTCGTAGATCACCTTGCGCTGGTCGTTCATCACGTCGTCATATTCGACGACCTGCTTGCGGATGTCGTAGTTGCGCGCCTCGACCTTCTTCTGCGCGGTCTCGATCGCCTTGGTCAGCCACTTGCTGCCGATCGCCTCGCCGTCGCCGATGTTCGAACGCATCATCCGCGCGAACAGCGTGTTCGACCCGAAGATGCGCAACAGGTCGTCGTCGAGGCTCAGGTAGAAGCGGCTGAGCCCCGGATCACCCTGACGCCCCGAACGGCCGCGCAGCTGGTTGTCGATGCGGCGGCTCTCGTGGCGCTCGGTGCCGAGCACGAACAGCCCGCCCGCCTCGATCACCTTGGCCTTCTCGGCGGCGACCTCGGCCTTGATCTTCTCGATCGCCGCCTCGCGCTCGGGGCCCTCGGGCATGTCGGCCAGCTCGTCGCCGACGCGGAACTCCCAATTGCCGCCCAGCTGGATGTCGGTGCCGCGGCCCGCCATGTTGGTCGAGACAGTGACGACGCCCAGCCGGCCGGCCTGCGCGACGATATGCGCCTCCTGCTCGTGGAAGCGCGCGTTGAGCACCTCGTGCTTCACTTTCTCCTTGTTGAGGAATTCGGAAAGCAGCTCGGACTTCTCGATCGAGACGGTGCCGACCAGCACCGGCTGGCCCTTGAGCGCGTGCTCCTTGATCTTCTTGGCGATCGCCGCGAACTTGTCGGGCGTGTCCTTGTAGAACTCGTCCTCCTCGTCGACGCGCAGCACCCCGACATTGGTCGGGATCGTCACCACGTTCATCTTGTAGATGTCGTAGAACTCGGCCGCCTCGGTGGATGCGGTGCCGGTCATGCCCGAAAGCTTGGGGTACATGCGGAAATAATTCTGGAAGGTGATCGACGCCATCGTCTGGTTCTCGGGCTCGATGTCGACGCCCTCCTTGGCCTCGACCGCCTGGTGAAGCCCGTCCGACCAGCGCCGCCCGTCCATCATCCGGCCGGTGAACTCGTCGATGATGATGACCTTGCCGTCCTTGACGATGTAATCGGTGTCGCGCTTGAACATCACATTGGCGCGCAGCGACTGGTTGAGGTGGTGCACCACCTGGGTGTTCTCGAAATCGTAGAGGTTCGCACCGATCAGGATGCCCGCCGCCTCGAGCATCCGCTCGGTCTTCTCGGTGCCGTCCTCGGTCAGGATGATCGAGCGCTGCTTCTCGTCCTTCTCGTAATCCTCAGGGACGAGCTGCTTCACGATCGCATCGACGCGCATGTAGAGCTCGGACTTGTCGTCGGTCGGCCCCGAGATGATCAGCGGGGTCCGCGCCTCGTCGATCAGGATCGAATCGACCTCGTCGACGATCGCGAAATTGAACGCGCGCTGGGTCATCGACGCGCGGTCATACTTCATGTTGTCGCGCAGATAGTCGAAGCCGAACTCGTTGTTGGTGCCGTAGGTGATGTCCGAGCCATAGGCGTCGCGGCGCTCCTGGTCGGTCAGGTTGGGGACGATCACGCCCACGCTCAGCCCAAGGAACTTGTAGACCTGCCCCATCCACTCGGCGTCGCGCCGCGCGAGATAGTCGTTGACCGTGACGACATGGACGCCGTCGCCGGGCAGCGCGTTCAGGTAGCAGGCGAGCGTCGCCACCAGCGTCTTGCCCTCGCCGGTGCGCATCTCGGCGATCTCGCCGCGGTGGAGGACGATGCCGCCGATCATCTGCACGTCGTAATGCCGCTGGCCGAGCGTCCGCTTGGCCGCCTCGCGCACCGTCGCGAACGCCTCGGGCAGCAGGTTGTCGAGCTTCTCGCCATTGGCCAGCCGGTCGCGGAACTTGACGGTCTGCGCCGCCAGCTCCTCGTCGTTCATCGCCGAGATATTGCTCTCGAAACCGTTGATCTTGGCAACGATGCTCCCGAGGCCGCGCACATAGCGCTCGTTCGAGGAGCCGAAAATGGTCTTGGCCAGGCCGCCGAGCATGGGAATTCCTGTCGTATCTTGAAAATGGACTTGGAGAATGCGCGCCGCCTGAACGGTCCGCGCACGCAAGAGTGCCGTTCGGGCACGCAATGGCAGAAGGCCCGCCTCAGCGGACCCGGGGTCTCACTCGAGCCGGCGCTCGAAGACGAGGCGAAGATCGCGGACCGGCGCGGCGGCGAGCCGCGGCCAGACCGTACGCCCGACCCGTCCCGTCGGCGGCACCACTGCAACGGTTCCGCGCGCCGCCGGCTGCACCGCGGCCTGCGCGGCCTGTGCCGACCGGACCACCGCGACGCCCTGCACCTGCCGCACCGCTCCCGACCGGTCGCCCGAAGCGGCACCGGTGAGGCTGGCGAACAGCGCAGTGAGGAGAAGCAGCAGTTCCAAGGGTCTCGATCTCGAAAGGAGGGCCGCGCCACGGGGCGAGGCAAAGCGCGACATAATAACTCGAACCCCGTTCGCCAAACGAAATCGCGTCCGGACGGCGGGCCGCCCTGCCCAAGGTCCTCCTATTGCGGGAGCTGCCAGTGAAAGACGCTCTGCCATGTCGCCGCGATACGGTGCCCGTCCTTGTCCTCGGCCGGGTTGAAACGGGCGCGGCGCCTCAGGAGCGCGCAGGTCGTCTCGTCGAGGATCGGATAGCCCGAGGATCTGGTCACCACGCAGGTCGTCACGCATCCTTCGGCATCGACGGTCAGCGTGAATTCGACATTGCCTTCCTGGTTGTTGCGCAAGGCCTCGCGCGGATAGTCGCTGTTGCGCACCCAGGGCCCTTTACTGTCGTCGCCGGCGCTCCGTTTGCTGAAAGGAATGCATTCCGTCGCGCCCTGCGCAGCCGCGGACGGCGCGGCGCGATGCGCATCGGCGGCGGGCGCCGGGCCGAACGCGGCCAGCAGCGGCAACAGCATCCGCATCAATAGCCCCGCCCGTCCAGCCCGGGCAGCGCCGCCGCGACATCGGCATCGCCGTCGGTGAAGTAGCTGACCGTCGCCGTCACCGCATGCGCCGGATCGCGCCGGGAATAGCGCAGGAGATTCGCGCAGGTCTCGACCGAGACCTGCGGGCCAGGCCCGTCAATGTCCCCCGCGCAACGGACCCCGCCATCGTCGTCGAAGCGGCCGTGCCCCGATGCGATCCGCCGGAATCCGGCCGGAAGCGACGGGATGATGGGCGTCGCCATGCCCTCGACCGAATGCTCGAACCGGACGACGATCGCCACCGGCCCCTTCGACCGGCCGCGCAACGCCCGCGTCGCCGCGCGCGGCAGCTCCGAGATTTCGACGCAGGGCGAGGGTTCGTAGCCCTGATCCTGGCCATAGACCTGGTAGCTGCACGCGCCCGGCTCGCCGTCCGCGCCGATCGTGAGGCGCAGCTCCGACGCCCAGGCCACGGCCGGCGCCACCGGATCGGTGGGAATCTCCCAGCGCATCCGGCTGGCGTAGGAGCTGGCGACCGGCTCGCCCGTGGGGCCGCGCGCCGGCACGAAGCGGGCGCGCCGGCGCATCAGCGAGCAGGTCGTGGTGTCGAGAATCTGCGAGCCCGACGATCCCGTCACTTCGCAGGCGGTCACGCGGCCGGCGCCGTCCACTTCCAGCCGGAAGTTGACTGTCCCCGATTGCTCGGCGCGCAGGGCCGAAGCGGGATAATCGTCGCTGACCACCCAGCTGCCCGGCGAGCGCGGCGACAAGGGCGTCCCGGTATAGCGCAGCGGCAGCCCGTCCGCGGTCGGCGGCCCGGGCGGGCGCGTCGTCACCGAAAGCATCGTCGTCGCCCCGCGCGGCGCGGGATCGCCCTGCGCAGCCTCGGCAAAGCGCACGCCCGGGTGACAGTCGAAGGGCGAGAGCTTGAGCAGGTCCTCGCCAACGCGTTCCAGAACCCTACATCCGCCGACCTTGCCCGTCGCATCGACGGCGAAGTGCGCGCGGCGGCGGAACACCGTCCGGACCCCCTCCGGGTCCCCGATCAGCGGTGGCGGCGATCCGTCTACCTGCTGCCAGCGGCGGACCTCGACGATGACCGGCTGGCCGCCCTGCCCGCGCAACGCCGCGCGCGCTTCGGCGGGCATCGAGGCGATGTCGCCGCACAGGTCGAGCCGCGTCGGCTGCCGCGACACTTCGAGCGTGCAGCGGCTGGTCTCGCCCGTGCCGCTCAGCTGAAACTGGAAGATCGTCGCCCAGCTCTCGAACTGCGCCTCCTCGGTCGGGATCGCCCAGATGAAACGGCTCCGGTAGGTCGCCGCGACGGCCCGCCCCCGCGCATTCCGCGCCGGATTGAAGCGCGCCCGCGCGGTGAGCAAAGTGCACGCGGTCGAATCGAGCAGTGGCGATCCGCTGCTCGACGTGATGGCGCAGCGCTTGACCTTGCCCCTGGTGTCGACCGCCAGCTGGAAGTGGGTGATGCCCTCCTCGTGTGCGCGCAGCGCCGCGCGGGGATAGTCGTCGCTGGTCATCCAGCTTCCGGGCGACAGCGGCTCGACGGCCCTGGCCTTCGGCGCATCCTGCGCGCGCGCCGCGTTTCCGGCCAGTGCCATCGCCATGACCGCCGCCAGCGCCAACATCCGTACAGCCATCTTTTCCCCCCGGAAACCACGCTTATAGCGGCCGCCCCGGCAGGGAAAGCGTCATCGTCGCGCCTCAGCCACCGGGCTTTTCCGGCTCGGGCGGCGTGTCGTCGGGTATCGCGTAGTGCACTCGGTTCGAGTAGGTCGCGCCAACCGCTTCTCCGGCCGCCAGCGCAGCCACCGGATAATCGTCGTTGGTGATCCAGCGTTCGGCGCCGATCGCCTGCATCGGCGAGACGATGCGCGGCACCAGGCAGCGCCGCGAACAACGCCGCGGCGCCCGCCGTCGCCTTCAAGGGATGCACCCTCAGGTTTTCGGCGACTCGGCAGCTTCGGGCAAGGTCCAGCTGATCGCGCTCGCCCAGCGCGCCGACGCCGGCTCGTTATCCGAATTGCGCGCCGCCACGAACCGCGCCCGCCGCGTCATCAGCGCGCAAGTGGTCGAATCGAGCAGCTTCGAGCCCGAGCTCGACGTGACCGTGCAATCCGATACGGTCCCGTCCGGATCGACCACGAGCACGAAGCCCACCGTCCCGCTCAGCCGCGCGGCCTTTGCCGCCGCCGGATAGTCGGCATCGCTGATCCAGCGCCCGGGATCGCCCGCGGGCGTCACCTGCGCGCCGCCGCGGATCAGGGTGCTGGGGCCGGGAAGGACCTGTACCTGGGTCTGGGCGCAGGCCTGATGCGCCGTGAACAGGGCCGCCGCCGTCAGCACTGCCTTCATGGTTCCGCGAAATCGCATGACCAATCCTCCTCTCGCTATCCTGGCCCGAGGTTAACTCTGATTATTGGCGCTGTCACCCGCGCTCATTGGCCGGGCCGGGTGGTGATCGACAGCGTCACTCGCACCGACCGTCCCGCGCCTTCGACACCGGTATAGCGGTAGCCCGGATGGCAGTCGTACCGCGTCATGTACAGCCAATCGGCGCCGGCCAGCGCGTCGACCCGGCAGCCCTCGACCTCGCCATCGGCGCGGACGAGGAAGTGCGTCTCGCGCTCGAACCGGACCCGCGATCCTGGCGGCGCGGCGGACGCGATCGGCGATCCGTCGACCGCATGGACCTGGCGGGCCTCGACCAGCACTGCCTTGCCGGCATCGCGCAGCTCGGGCGCGATAGTGGCCGGCCAGTCGCACGGGTCGACATGGTCGGGCGGCGTGCCCAGCAACTCGCTCCGGCACCCCGAGACCCGGCCGTCGGCATCCACCCGGAACCGCGCGACCCCCGCCCACGACGCGAGCGGCACCGGCCGGTCGGGCAACTCCCAGCGGAACCGGCTCGACCAGCTGCTCGCGACCTTCGCGCCCGCGTGATCCTCCGCCGGCACGAACCGGGCGCGGCGCTTGAGCAGCGCGCAGGTGGTCGCATCGAGCACCGGCCAGCCGCTCGAGCCCGTCAGGATGCAATCGCTGACTCGCCCTGCCGCGTCGATCTCGAGCCGGAACCGGGTCATGCCCGCCTGGTGCGCGCGCAGCGCAGCGGGCGGATAATAGTCGTTGGTCACCCACGACTCGGGCGCGCGCGCCACCGGCTGCTTGGCGAAGGGCGATGGCGCCGGCGGCGGCGGCATCGGCGCCGGGGGCGCGGGCACGACGGTCACTCCCGGCCTGGCGAAGCTGACGACGCAATCGCGCGGGCTGCAGTTTCCGCCCGCGGCGATCAGGTCGGTGACTCGGCGCAGCTGGTCGCAGGGAACGCCATGGCCAAGACAATTATCACCGGCCGCGGGGTCATTTGCGCGACCATTTCGACATAGCGGCGCAGCGTCACCGCATCGATCCGGATGCCGTTCCAGGCAGGCTTGCCGTCCACGAACGAAACCGAATTGCCCACGCGGCTGACCAGCCCCGCGGGAAACGAGGTGCCCCAGCCGTCCGGAAGGGGGCACGCGGCCTGAACCTCGGCGGGGACGGGCACCAGCTCCCAGAGCGGCCGGGCCTCGGCGGCGGCAAGCGCGAGCCCCATCATCGCTATCGGCACTCCGTCCCTCCCCTACCGCGACCGGCTCAATCGATCTGCCACCTGAACTTGCTGCTGAAGGTCGACGCGATCGGCGTGCCGGCCCCGTCCTCCGCCGGCGAGAAGCGCGCGCGCCGCACCAGCATCGGGCACGTCGCATCGTCGAGCGTCTTGTGCCCCGAGGATTTGGTGATGTGGCACCCCACCGGGCATCCGCCGGCATCGATGTCGAGCGTGAACTCGACAATGCCTTCCTCGCGGTCGCGCAGCGCTGCGGGCGGATAGGGATCGTTGGTGCGCCAGGATCGCGGCGGGGCCGGTGCCGTGCCGCTTGCGGCGGGACTCGCGGCGGGCTTTGCGGCGGCCGTGGAGGGAACGCAGGGCTGCGCCGCAGCCAGCAGGATCACCAAGAGCATTGCTATTTCGCCTCCGCTGCACGATTCGACCCGAGCCTATCGAGGAAAGCCGCTCCGTGTCCACTGCCCGCTCCCCGCTCGCCCCCGCGACCTTCCCCGACTTGCCGGCGATTGCGGGCGTGACTCCGCGCATCGCCCGCGCCCGCTACAAGACGTGGGACCGCTGCGACATCACCTTCGTCACGCTCGATCCCGGCACCAGCGTCGCCGGCGTGCTGACCAGGAGCCGCTGCCCCTCGCCCGAAGTCGAATGGTGCCGCGAGGCGCTGGTGCTCGGCCGCGCGCGCGCGCTGGTGGTCAATGCCGGCAATTCGAACGCCTTCACCGGCAATCGCGGCCGCGCCGCGGTCGAGGCGATCGCCGCGCGCGTCGCGGGGCATCTCGGCTGCGACCCATCGGACGTGTTCGTCGCCTCGACCGGGGTGATCGGCGTGCCGCTGCCGATCGACAAGGCCGAGGCCGGGCTCGACGCCGCCTTCGCCGCCGCGCCCGCTAGCTGGGAAGACGCCGCCGCGACGATCATGACCACCGACACCTTCGCCAAGGCCGCGGTGACGACCGCGGTGGTCGACGGGCGCACCGTCAGCCTGGTCGGGATCATCAAGGGATCGGGGATGATCGCGCCCGACATGGCGACGATGCTCGGCTTCGTCTTCACCGACGCCGCCGTGGACCCCGTCTTCCTCCGGGACGCGCTGCGCGACGCCAATGCCGGCAGCTTCAACTGCATCACCGTCGACGGCGACACGTCGACCAGCGACACCATCCTCGCCTTCGCCACCGGCCAGGCCGGCAACGCGCCGCTCGAGACCGCCGACTCCGACGGCGCCGACGCCTTCCGCGCCGCGCTTGCCGATCTGTGCCGCCGGCTCGCGCATCTCGTCATCCGCGACGGCGAAGGCGCGAGCAAGTTCATTACGATCGAAGTCGAGGGCGCCGAATCGGACGCGAGCGCGCGCCGCATCGGGCTGTCGATCGCCAATTCGCCGCTGGTGAAGACCGCGATCGCGGGCGAGGACGCCAATTGGGGCCGAGTGGTGATGGCGGTGGGCAAGGCCGGCGAGCCCGCCGAGCGCGACCGCCTGTCGATCCGCTTCGGCGCGACGCAGGTCGCGGTCAACGGGCTGGCGGTCGAGGGGTATGACGAGGCGCCGGTCGCGGCGCATCTCAAGGGCCGGGAGATCGAGATCGGAGTCGATCTCGGCCTCGGGTCAGGCCGCGCGACCGTTTGGACGTGCGACCTGACCCATGGCTATATCGCGATCAACGCCGATTACCGGAGCTGACCCGCGAAGCTTTGCTCAGTTCGGAACGAGCTCGACGACCAGCGGATTCGGCTTGAGCGCGCGCATCGAGCCGTTGCTCGAATCGACGACCGCACCGATCACGCCGCCGAGCAGGATGTTGCCCGCACCGGCAGCCGCGCCGTTGAACTTGCTCTCGACCTCGGCAGTGGCGGTCTGATAGCCTTCCTTCGAGATCGTCGCCGTGAACGGCGTCTTGCGCTTGAGCTTGAGATGGCACGGCGTCACGCACTTCACGCCGGTCGAGAGCTCGACATCGGCGCCTGGCGGAACCGAGACGATCTCGAACTTCTGGCTGGTGCCGCGGAGAACCGTGGCGCAGCCGGACAAGGAGGTCGCAGCCAGCACGGCCACGCCGAGGCGCAGATAGGTGTTCATTCAGGAATCCCCCCAAAAACAGACAGCAGCTTCACCAGCCGCGGCGGGAGCGTATTACGGAACCATATTCCTCCACAAGCGGGAAAAAATCATACAAAAGCGAGTAAGTCGCCTTGTTGCGGTACGTTACCTGGGCGCGGGCGCAGGTTTTCGTAACGAGAACATGTCGCGCGTCACGGCGCATCCTTGGGCGGCCTCCCGCCCCTCATACCTTCCTCTTCCCCCTTGTTCCCCTGCGAAAGCAGGGGCCCAGGGTCACGAAGGCCGGACTGCTTGGCTCTGGGCTCCTGCTTTCGCAGGAGAACAAAAAAGCGAACGCCGGCTTACTCGATTCGCGCCGGCCTACAGCGCGCTTTCGATCCACTGCTTGAGCTGGCTCTTGCGCATCGCGCCCATCTGCTTCGCGGCGACTTCGCCGTTCTTGAAGATCAGCAGCGTCGGGAAGCCGCGGATGCCGTATCGGGTCGGCGCCTCGGGGCTGTCCTCGGCGTCGATCTTCACGATCGTCACCTGGTCGGCCATTTCCTCGGCGAGCTCGTCGAGCGCCGGGGCCATCTGCTTGCACGGCCCGCACCACTCGGCATAGAAATCGACCAGCACGGGCTTGTCGGAACTGATGACCACCGCGTGGAAGTCGTTGTCGGTGACGATCTGGGTCATGTCGTGATCTCCTTGGGCTCGTATCTATGGAGCCTCGCCTCGCGGCTCAAGCGCGCGAGGCCAAGCTTTGCTCCGGCGCCGACAAGCCCGGCTTGTGCGCAGCGAGCAGGGCGGGCGGCAGTTCGTGCAGCACCGGCCCGGCTGAATAGAGCAACGCCGCCTCGACTGCGCGATTCGGGAAGATCACCGCCAGCGCCGCGGCATAGGCGGCCATCTGGCGCAAGTGATAAGCCGGAATGTCCGCGACCGTTGCGGGGGCGCGCCGCCCGGTCTTGAAGTCGACCACGCGCACCCGCTCGGGCGTCACCACCAGCCGGTCGACCGTCCCCGCCACCACCAGCCCGTCGACCACCGCCGCGATCGGCGCCTCGGCGAGCGCATCCGGGCCGAACAGGTCGGCGAAGCGCGGGTCCTCGGTCACCGCCAGCGCGGCGCGGACCAGCTCGGCGCGCATCGCAGCGTCGCCCACTCCGCCCGATCCCGCCAGCCAGCGCCCGGCCGCCTCGGCGCGCTGCGCAGGCGCAATCGACGGCAGCCGCTCGAACAGCGCATGCAGCAGCCGCCCGCGCTCGGCGGCGGCGCGCATCGCCAGGTCGGGCGGCGGATCGGCGACGAGGTCCTCGCCCAGCGACGACGGCGCCAGCGGCCGCGGCGGCCGCGCCTCGACCGGTGCGGGCTCGGCTATCCACCCGGGCACCGCGCCACCTTCGACCGCCGCGCCGCCCGCCCGCTCGCGCACCGTCACTGCGCGCTCGGGCAGTACCCCGCGAAACTCCCCCGCCGCCCCCAGCGCCTCGAATGCCCGCGCCGAGGCGGCATACCAGCTCGCAATCGGCGGCTCCCCCTTCGCCTGCGGCCCCAGCGCCCCGGCGATCACCAGCCTTTCCTCCGCCCGCGTCGCCGCGACGTAGAACAGCCGCCAATGCTCCT
>JAZKCD010000064.1:63886-163389 GCA_040388355.1 Pseudomonadota bacterium
CGTTCCGCGGCACCACCCCCACGACTCGCACCGTTAACGCCCAAGTCTTCCGGCACCCGCCAGCCTTAGAAGGTGAATCCCGAATGCCCCGACTGACGGTTGTGTTCGCCAGCCTTTCCTCCGCCCGCGTCGCCGCGACGTAGAACAGCCGCCAATGCTCCTGCAGCTCGCGCGCGTCGGCCTCGACGATCGCGGCGTCGAGCGGCCCGCCGCGCTCCGCAGCGCGCGGGCGGAAGATCGGGAACTTGCCCCCCTCATGCCCCTCGGGCTCCCACAGCAGGAAGTCGCGCGGGCTCTTGCCGGGATCGACCGTCGCGTCGGCGAGGATCACCAGCGGCGCCTGCAAGCCCTTCGCGCCGTGCACCGTCATCACCCGCACCGCGCCCTGCGGCTGCGCGGCGTCGCGGACGATCTCGACATCGCCGCGGTCGAACCAGTCGAGGAAACGCTGCAGCGAAGGCGTCGCGACATTCTCGAAATTGAGCGCGGCGTTGAGCAATTCCTCGATCGGATCGCGCGCTTCCTCGCCGAGCCGCAGCAGCAGCTTGCGCCGACCCTGTAGCGGCCCCGACAGCATCTCCTCGAGGAACCGGTAGGGCGTGGTGAAGTCCGCCCGCCGCAGCAATTCCTCGAGCGGCGCCAGCCGTTCGGCCGGCTGGGTCGCGCGCAGATGCCGCCACAGCCCGACCTTGCGAGGCTGGGCGGCGTGCATCAGCGCGTCCTGGCTCCACCCGATCAGCGGCGACACCAGCAGCGCCGCGAGCGACAGATCGTCCTCGGGCTGCAGCGCGAAGCGGATCGCGGCGAGCAGATCCTGCACCGCCAGCGGCGCGTTGAGCCGCAGCCGGTCGACTCCCGCCACCGGCACCCCCTCGGCATAGAGCCGCGCGACCAGCAGCGACGCCAGTGCGCCGCGGCGCTTGACCAGGATCATCACATCCTCGGGCTGGAGCCGCCGCCCCTTGCTCTCGAGCATCAGCCCGGACGCAAGCCATTCGCGGATCTGCCGCGCGATCTTCTTGGCGAGCGCCAGCGTGGCGTCGCTCACCCAATCCTCTTCCTCGGCCTCGGTCCCGCCTTCGATCACCGGCGGCCACAAGGTCACTGTCCCCGGCCCGGGCACTTCGCTGGCGTGCGGCTCGGTCTCGTCGATCCCGATCCCCGGCTCGGGCAGCGCGCCCAGCGCCGCATCGACGAATTCGAGCACCGGCCGAGTCGAGCGGAAGCTGTGCGTCAGCGACAGCGTCTCGAGTTCGCGGACATCGGCGTCGAACTCGGGCTCGACCTGCGACTTCGCGCGGAAATATTCGTGCGCGGCGCGGAAATAGATCGGGTCGGTGCCCTGGAAGCCGAAGATCGCCTGCTTGTAGTCGCCCACGGTGAACAGCGTCCGCACCCCCTCGGCGCGCGTCCCCGCCCCCGCGAAGAACTCGTCGACCACCGCGCGGACGATCGTCCATTGCTTGAGGTTGGTGTCCTGCGCCTCGTCGATCAGGACATGCTCGGTCGCCTGGTCGAGCTTGAAGCGCACCCATTCGCCCATCCCCGGCTGGCCGAGCAGCTCGACCGTCGCGCGGATCAGGTCGTCGAAATCGACCGCACCCGCGCGCCGCTTCGCCCGGCCATAGGCGTCGGCATAGGCTCGCCCCGCCTCGAGCCCGCGCGCGAGCAGGTCGGCATAATCGGCCTGCGCCTTCATCTGGAGCAGCTCGCCGCAGCGCCCGTGCAGTCGCATCGCCAGTTCGCCATAGGCGGCGTCCTGCGGCGCCTGCCCCTTGCCGAACGAGCGCGGATCGCCCTTGGCGGTCGCCCAGACCTGGTGCAGCTCGGCCAGCCCCGCCCCGCGCCGCACGGGCGGCATCGCCAGCCACGCCGCGATCCGGTCGGCGCGCTCCAGCCCCTTGCCCGTCGCCCAGCCCGCATTCATCGCCGCGATCGACTTCAGGCTCGCCAGGTCGAACGCGTCGTCGCCGCAGCACGCCGCGATCTCGTCGTCGATATTCCCGCCCGGCAGCCCCAGCGACCGCCGCAGGAACGGCTGGACTCCGCTCGGCAGCGCCTCCATCGCCTCGGCGGCATGCGCGCATTCGCGCAGGAACTTCTCCGCCCCGCCCTCGCCCAGCCGCAAGCTCAGCGCGCCGATCGACTCGGTCAATCCGCGCCGCCCCTCGCGCTCGGCATCGACCAGCATCCCGGCCAGCGCCTCGCGCGCCAGCACGAACTCCTCGCGCGCATCCAGCGGCCTGAACCCCGGCACCAGCCCCGCCTCGACCGGAAACGCCGCGAGCAGGCTCTGGCAGAAGCTGTGGATCGTCTGGATGCGCAATCCGCCCCCCGGCGCATCGAGCACCTTGGCGAACAAGGTCCGCGCCCGCCCCTGGATCTCGGCATCGAGATGCTGCTCGCCCAGCGCGAACAAATCCTTCCGCAGATCCTCCAGCGGCATCCGCACCCATTGCGCCAGCCGCCCGGTGATCCGCGCCGCCATCTCCGCCGCGCCCGCCTTGGTGAAGGTCAGGCACAGGATCGCCCCCGGATCGGTCCCGCGCAGCAGCAGCCGGAACACCCGCGCCGCGAGCACCTGAGTCTTGCCCGTCCCCGCCGAAGCCGAGAGCCAGACGTTGCGCGCCGGATCGCTCGCCGGATCCTGGTTGCCTTTCAGCGGGGGAAGCGGGCGCAGCTCAGTCACGGCCATACCATTCGTCGAGCCGCATCAGCTGGTCGTAATCGGCATAGGGCGCGAACTCCGGATGGAGCTTGGCAGTGAACGCCCGCCCGCCGGTCAGCCAGTCCTGCACCGCCTCGTGGAAATTGCCCCCCGCGGTCGAGACGAACTCGTCGGTCGGAATCTTGTCGCGCTTGCCCGCGGGATCGACCGGGGTCGAGACGAAGCCGAACCCGTCGCCCTTCTTCGCCAGCGACCAATATTCGAAGCAGCCCGCCTTGCCCTCGATCCCCGTGAACCCGCCCTCCTCGGCGATCAGCCCGAGCAGCCCGAGCTGGAGGCTGTACCCCGCGCGCACCGCCTTGGGCGAAGGCGGCTGCCCGGTCTTGTAGTCGACGATCGCGAGGCTGCCGTCGGCAAGCCGGTCGACGCGGTCGAAGGTCCCGCTCAGCATCACCCCCGCGAACGCGATCTCGCCGCGCTGCTCGACTGCCAGCACCGTGCGGCCCTGCGCGGCATTCGCCGCGATCTCGCTCGCGATCCAGTCGACCGCCTCCATCAGCCGCGGCTGCCACAGCGCGCGCATCATCGGATGCGTCCGCTCGTCGGCAAGCATCGCCTCGGCCCGCGCGCGGAGCTTCGCGGGATCGCAGCCGTCGAGCTCGAACCATTTCTGCAGCACCGCGTGCACCGCCGTCCCGCGCCACGCCGCGCTGGGGTCGGCATCGACCGGATCGAGCGCGCTCAGCCTGAGCATCTTGCGCGCGTAGAAGGCGTAAGGGTCGGCCTTGAGCCGGTCGACCTCGGTCACCGAGATCGCCTTGGGCCGCTCGGCCACCGGCGGCGAAGGCTCGGGCCGGTCGGCGGGCGCGTGCGCACCCGGATCGTCGATCGCCCGCAGCCAGCGCGCCAGATCGTCCGCTCGATCGAGCCCGCCCGAAAGCGCCTCCAGCCGCAGCCAGAAGCGCGAAGCGATCGTCGGCGCCGAGGCATCGCGCCGCGCCCGCGTCAGCAGCACCTCGGGCGCCCCCAGCGCCCCGGCAAGGTCATGCGCCGACAAGCCGATCCGCCGCTCCAGCCCCGGCAGCTTCAGCTCGGCCCGGATCCGCGGCGCCAGCCACGGATCGGGCGCGGGCAGCCCCGGCCACACGCCTTCGTTGAGCCCGCCCAGGATCATCAGGTCCGCGGTCTGCAGCCGCGCCTCGATCAGCCCGAGGATCGCCAGCCGCGGATGCCCGCCCTGCGGCGGCCGCACCGCGACTTCGTCCATCAGCGTCCGCAGCATCGGCGCCAGGCTCGCGGGCTCGGCGACCGGCGGCCCCTCCGCCGCCTCGCGCTCGAGCGAATCGAGCAGGTCCGCCGCCGCGCGCCCCTCGGCCCGCGCCCACATCGCGTCGCCGCCCAGCGCCTGCGCCGTCTCGCGCAATGCAGAGAGCAAGTCCGCCACCGGTTGCGCGCCCGCAGCGAACACCGCCTCGAGCGGCGCCAGCAAGTCGCGCGCCGCCGGCCACCAGCGCTCGGCCTCGCGCCGCAAATGCCCGTCGCGCCCGTCCTGCTCGGCGAGATGGCGATCGACACCCGCCAGCCCCGGCCCCGGCCGCGGCCCGCGCAACGCGCGATCGAGCGACCGTACCCCCTCCAGCCAGGCCAGCCGGTCCTCCGCCATCACCAGCGGGTGCTTGAGCAAGGTCAGCAGCGGCAGCGGCGCGAAGGCCTGGCTCCCCGCCTCGGCCAGCGCGAGCAGCAGCGTCCCCGGTGGCAGCACCGCCAGCGCCTGCCCCGCCGAATCGTCGACTGCGATCCCCCAGCGCGCGCAATGCGCCGCCACGCGCCGCGCCAGCGCGCGGTCGGGCGTCACCAGCGCCGCGGTCCGCCCCGGCGTCTCCAGCACTTCGCGCAGCGCCAGCGCAATCGCCTGTGCCTCCTCGGCCGGAGTCGCCACCTCCAGCGCCCGCACCCCCGACAGCCGCCGCTCCGCCGCAGGCAAGACCGTCCACCCCCGCGTCAGCTCGGCCGGCTGCATCGCCGATGCGATCGCCTTGCTCCGCGCCGGCGCCGCGTCATGCTCGCTGCTCCCGCGCCACGAGTCGAACTCGCTGCGGTGCACCCCCATCCGGTCGAGCAGCAGCTTCAAGTGGAATTGCGGATGCGTCTCGATCGAACGCCTGCGCCGCCCGCTCCCGGCGTCGCGCTCGTGCGGCCCCAGCGACTCCCATTCGGCATCGCTGATCGCGGTGGCGAGCCCCGGCAGCACCACCATCCCCTGCGGCAATCCCGCCACCACGCGCAGCAGCCGCGCAATCGCCGGCGCCGAGGTGGTGATGCCCGCTGCGCATACGAAACCCTCGGGCGGCGCCGCCCGCCACCGGCTCGCCACCCGGTCGATCAGCCGCGTCCGCCGCTCGGCGAGGTCGATCACCCCCAGCCGCTTCAGCTCCCGCGGCCAATGGTCGAGCACCAGTTTGAACAGCGTCAGCGAGCGGTCCCAATGCGCCGAAAGCTCCTGCTCGAGCTCCAGCTCGCGCAGCTTCACCGGCGCGACTTCCTCGACCAGCAGCTGGTCGAGCGTCGTCGCCAGATCGCCCGCCAGCCGCACCGCCTCGGCCGCATCGATGTCCCTGCGCGCCTCGCCGATCAGCCGCGCGAGGATCATCCGCCGCCGCAGCGGGTCGACCGCGGGCGGCACCGGCTCGGGCTCGCCGGCAAGGTCGAACACCGCCTCGTCGAGCTCGGGATCGCCCACCGCCACCAGCCGCGGCAGCAGCAGCCCGCCTTCGCTCGCCCGCACGAACGCATCGGAGATCGCCCGCTTGGCGCGGTTGCTGGGCACCAGCACCGTCCCCCGCGCCAGCCGCATCGGATCGCCGCCGAACCGCCGGATCAGCCCCGCGGCGAGCGCGTCGGCAAAGGCCCGGTGCGGCGGGATGGTGTAGAGGTGGAGGCGTTGATCGGGCATATCGCTGTGCGGTGGCATGGGGTGAGCAGAAGGATTAAGCAACCGCGCATGGAAGACGCGCGCCGCTTCAATATCGTCGACGCCAGCGGCCGGACTCTCTGCGCCGCCTGCGGGTTTCCCGGCGCGTTCGTCGGCGCCTGCTATGACGAGAAAGGCGGCGTCATCGGCACCGGCATTTGCCCGTGCTGCCTGTGGGAACCGGGTTTCGACGACGACGCCAACGCCGGCGCCTCGGCACAACCCGCCATCCTCGACTCGCTTCGCCGGTACCGGCTCGGCTGGGGCCCGGCTGGGCCTGCGTGGAGCGGCCGTCACAACGCCATGCCCGAAGGATGGAACGGCAAGGACCAGCTGGAGCGGCTCTACGAGGCGGCGCCCTTCCTGAAATGATGGGCATCCGCCCACCGCCCGATCGGCTAGAGATCCTCGATCGCGGCATCGAACCGGCTGGAAAGCGCGAGGAATTCGTCTCCCCAGCCGCTTCCCTCGCTCACTTCCTGCAACGACCCGGTCGGCGCGAACAGCGCCTCGATCGGCGCGAGCTTGATCGTTTCCGCAGCTCCGATCCGCTTGAGGATATGGTCGATATCGGCGACGGCCGCGGACGCGTTCCGCCAGCGCGACCACATGAAGTCATTGTCCGGACGCGAGAGCAGGTCGCGGGCTTCCTCGAGAACCTCGATCAGCGCCTCCTGGCTCATGCCCGATCTTCACGCATCCGCCAGCACCGCCTCGGTCATCCCGATCGCGCCGGGCGTGCCGACGTCGAACCACAGCCCCTGATGAACCACCGCCCAGGCGCGTCCCGCCTCGATCGCGCGGTTCCAGAACAAATTGGTCGAGAACGGCCCCTCGGGCCAGTCGGCGATCACGCGCGGCGAGAGGATCTGCACCCCGGTATAGACGAACGGCGCCAGCCGCCCCGGCTTGCGCCGTTCGGTGATCCGCCCGCGCGGATCGACGCGGAAATCGCCCTTGCCGCCATGCCCGTTGGCGCGCGCCAGCGGCACCACCAGCAGCAGCGCATCCATCTTCGCATCGTCCCACTGCGCCGCCAACGCGCGGATCGCGTCGATCGGCCCGTCGACCCACAGATTGTCGCTGTTGACGCAGAGGAACGGCTTGTCGCCGAGCAGGTCGCGCGCCTGGACGATGCCGCCGCCGGTCTCCATCAGCTGCTTGCGCTCGTTCGAGACGACGACTTCGAGGTCCTTTACGCGGGCACGGAGATAGGCCTCCATCGCATCGGCGAGATAATGGACATTGACCACCGCACGCTTCACGCCCGCCGCGCGCAAATGGTCGAAGACGTGCCCGATCAACGGCTTGCCCGCGACTTCCACCAGCGGCTTGGGCCGCGTCGCGGTCAGCGGGCGCATCCGTTTGCCCAGCCCCGCCGCCATCACCATCGCGGTCTCGGGCACGGCAGCGTCGGGATTGGGCCGGATCGAATACTGGCTCATTCGCCGGCGATCGCCATCGGATCGCCGCGCATCGCCGCCGGCACATGCGCGTCGAACCACGCCGCCACGGGTTTCAGCGCCGGATGCGCCAGGTCGCGCTCCAAATAGCGCCAGACCCGCGGGCACAGCCCCGGGTAGCGCGGCTTGCCGTCGCGCTTCCACAGCCGGGTGAAGATGCCGACGATCTTGGCGTTCCGCTGCGCGCCGAGCACATGATAGGCGACATCGAACGCATCGCCTTCGCCGGTGATGCGCTTGTAGCGGTCGAGCATCGCCACCTCGAGCTCGACCGGCACGTCGCGCCGCGCGTCCTGGAGCAGCGAGACGAGGTCGTACGCCGGATGCCCGGCCAGCGCGTCCTGGAAATCGAGCAGGCCGAGCGTCTCCGCGCTGTCGGCGCCGACCAGCATGATGTTCTCGGCATGATAGTCGCGCAGCACGGTGACCGGCACGTGACCCGTCAGCACCGGCTCCAGCGCGGCGTTCCACGCATCATTATACCATGCCATGTCGGGCTCGATGCCCAGCGCCGGGCAATACCATTCGGGCAGCAGCCGCGCCTCGCGGTGATATTGCGAGGGGCTGTACGGGCCGATGTCCTCGGCGGCGGGATGGTCGCGCAGCCGGACCAGCACGTCGATCGCGGCTTCGTAGAGGCGCAGCTCGCTCTCGGGCGCGGCATCGACGGTCTCGCGCATCCGGGCGTCGCCGAAATCCTGGATCAGGACGAGGCCCTGCTCCAGATCCGCGTGCAATATCTCGGGCGCCGCGAAGCCGCGCTCGGTGAGCCAGCGCGCGATCGAGACGAACGGCCGCGGATCCTCCTCGGGCGGCGGCGCGTCCATCAGGATCGCGCTGCGGTCGTGATGGACGACGCGGAAATAGCGGCGGAACGAGGCGTCCCCCGCGAGCGGGCGGATCTCCGCGCCTTCCCAGCCGGCATCGATCAGGAAGGCGGGCGCCGCGGCGGGCGGATTCATGTCAGGGGCCATCGGTCCCTCCATGCCGCCGGGACCTTCGCTGTCAAGGCGCGCGCGCCGTCCGCTGTCACATCCAGGGTCAACCACAGCGCATCGGTCCAGTAATCATCGCCCAGCCGCTCGGGCCATTCGACCAGCAGCAGCGCATCCGCGCGCGCCTCGTCGAGCCCGAGTTCCTCGGCCTCGTCCGGATTCTCGATCCGATAGAGATCGACATGCAGCACCGGAAACCGCACCTCGGGCGGATCATAGGGCTGGACGATCGCAAAGCTCGGGCTCGGCGCCTCTTCCTCGAGCCCCAGCGCGGCGAGCAGCCCGCGCGCGACGCTGGTCTTGCCCGCGCCCAGCGGTCCCGACAGCGCGATGACGTCCCCCGGCCGCACCACTGCGGCGAGCCGCGCGCCAAGCGCCAGCGTCGCATCGAGATCGGCGAGGTGAATCACTCGGAGGGCTCGCTGCCATTGTCGCCGCCATTGTCCCCGAGCGTCGCGACCACGCTCAGCGCCGCGCACACCATGCCGAGCGCGAGCAGCGGCGTCGCGATGAAGCGCAGCAGCCCGCTCAGCAATATCCCGGCTCCCGCCAGGCACAGCGCCAGCCAGACCAAATTCGCCCGCCGCAGGGCCTGTTTGGTCACGACTTCATAGAGCAAGGCCGCCGCGGCGAGCAGCAGCGCCATCCCGGCAAACCAGTGCGCATCGCCCGGCAGCCACCCCATCGCCCCGAGCACGCCGGCAAACACCGCCACCCGGAACGCCAGCGTCGAAGGCGTCAGCTCCCCCGCCGCCTCGCTCATTGCCGGGGCAGCTCGACGGTGACCAAAGTCCCCTCGCCGGGCTCGGAGATCATCCGGATCGTCCCGCCATGCGCCTCGACGAACTGCTTCGCCAGCGGCAGCCCGAGCCCGAGCGCGCGCTCGCCGCTCTGCGAGATGCCATGCTGCGCGAACCGGTCGAACGCCGTCGCCACCGCCTCGGCGTTCACGCCCGGCCCGTCGTCCGAGACGATGATCCGGGCGATGCTGCGGTTGCCGTCGAGGTGGAGCAGCACGCGTCCCTTCTCGGGCGTCCCCGCCACCGCGTGGCGCAGCAGATGCTCGATCACTTCGCGCAGCCGCTGGGGATCGCCGGTCACGCTCCCCGCGGTCCCCGCCAGCTCGACCGCGAGATCGATCGCCTTGGCGCGGGCCAGCGGCGCGACTGCCTCCGCCGCGGCATTCGCCGCCAGCTCGAGGTCGACACTCTCGCGCTCAAGCGGGGTCCCTTCGTTGCGAGTCAAATCCAACACATCGTCGATCAGCGCGCCAAGTCGTTCTACGGAAACGAGAATCGCCTCCGAATAGCCCTCGCCGTCGGCGCTCAACTTGCCCGCATAGCCGCCGTGCAGCATCTCGGCGAAGCCCTTGATCGAGGTCAGCGGGGTCCGCAGCTCGTAGCTCATGTTCGCCACGAACGCGGTCTTGACTCGGTCCGCCGCCTCCAGCGCCTCGTTGCGGTCGCGCAGCGCGCGCTCGACGCGGTGCTGGTCGGTGGTGTCGAGCATCGTCAGCAGCGCATTGCCGTCGGGCAGCGGCACTGCGGTCGCCTCGTAGATCCGCCCGTCCGCGAACCCGATCGTCGCGCCGCGCTGCTGGCGGTCCTTGGCGGCCGATCGGATCAGCTCGCCGATGATGTCGGCTTGCGCCTTGCGCGTCAGCTTCGGTTTCGCCGCCTCGGTCAGCGCAACGATCTGCGGATGGCCATCGAGGAAGCCGTCGTCGAAGCCCCACACCGCGCTGAACTTGCGGTTCCACAACTGCACCCGCCCCTTGCCGAACACCGCGACCGCCTCGGACAGGCTCTCGAGCATCGCCGCGCGCACCTGCTGCATCTCGCCATGCTCGCGCTGCAGCTCCAATTGCTGCGTCCGGTCCTCGAAGATCAGCAGCAGCCCGCCATCGGGCAGCGGCTGCGCCACCACGCGCAGATGCGTGCCGCCGACGGTCCAGGTCTCCTCGACCGCCTCGGGCGAGACGAACCATTCGCGCCGCTCGGCCTTCCACGCCGGGAAGTCGCGCACGTCGGGCAGCCGGTTGGCCTCGCGCATCCGCTCGAGCACGCGGTCGAACTCGGGCCGGTCGGCCAGCCACTCGTTCTTCATCGCGAACATCCGCCGGAACGGCTGGTTGCAGAAGCTCAGCGCATGGTCGGGCCCGAACTGCGCGACGCCCGCGCTCATCCGGTCGAGCATCGCGCGCTGCGCCTCGGCGAAGCGCTTCATCCCGCCGCGGAGCTGCTCGAGCTCCTCGATATCGACCGCGAAGCCTGCCACGCCCCCGGTCGGCAGCGGCACGTCGTGGAGCCGCAGCATCCGCCGCGCCCCGCCGATCGTCGCGGGCATCGCCGCGATCTGCGGCTCCTGCGTGTCGCGTGCGATCGCGGCGTTGGCGAGCGGCCCGCCCAGCCCCGCGCCCTCGACCAGCTCGAGCCCGCGCGCGACGACGTCCTCGGCTTCCTTGCCCTCGACCGCGCGGACATAGGCGGTGTTGACCATCAGCAGCCGCAGGTCGGGCCCGCGGTACCACATCGGCATCGGCGCCGCCTCGATCAGCGCGGTCAGCGCGTCGAACGCGGTGCGCAGCCGCCCGCTCTCGCGCTGGAGCCGGTTGATCTCGTCCTGGCTCTCGGTCGCGTCGAGGAACCACAGCACCACGCCCCCCGGCGCCAGCACCGCCGTGGCCGCGCGATCGCCGACCACGAACAGCGCCCGCTCCGACCCCTTGGCCCGCACCGACAGCGAGAAGGACCGCGCCGCCTTCTGCGCGCCGGTCACCTGCAGCGACAGCGCCGCCGCGTCCTCGGGCACCAGCCCTTCGCCGAGCTCGCTCATGTCGCGCGGAGTCTCGTCGAGCCCGAGCCAGTCGGCCAGCCGCCGCGGCACTTCGACCCGGCCGTCGGCACGCACCACCATCGCCTGGGCCGGCGATCCGCCGACCAGCGCCTGGAGCCGGGCATTGGCGTCCTCGGTCGCCCGCGCCCCGGCCCGCGCGCGCAGCCCGGCGAACAGCGCCCAGGTCGCCCCGACGATCAGCAGCGCCATCACGGCCCCGGCGATCGCCGCCGCGGAAGTGGAAATCTCGATCAACGCGCGCACCGGGGAGTCATGCCCGTTCCCTAGGCAATCATGCGCGCAACGGGAAGCGGGGACGTGGCGGTCCATCATCCCGGTGCGTTGCCAGCCGATACGGTGGTGCCTTGTCTGTCATCGGGGTCGAACGCTCGGCAAGGATCGTCCACCTCATCCATCAACGCGCGAACCGCATCAGCACTGGATCGTCTGGAAGGTTGTTTTTCCAAGGCCGTGGGCTAACATTCGGTGGGGCGGTCGAGCAGAAGCCGGGGGCGGCATCTCGAGCCAAAATCGGGGGGAATAAAGTTGAAGCCTATAGTCATTCTCGCAGCCATTCTCGCAATGGTCGCGAACGCGCCCGCATCGATGGCGCAAACGGCTGCTCCGCAAGCACCGGGCGGCGCATCGCCGGCACCGGCCCCGACAGCCATCGTCTTTTCGGAAAAGGGCGCGAACGGGATGAGCGATCTTCCCATGGGCGTCCACCGAATCCCCGACAGCAACGTCGTTGTCTCGGGATATCAGGGCGGTGGCGGGATCGGGATGCTGTTCGGAGTCGTCGGCGTGCTGGTGCAGAGTTCGATCAACGCCGGGACCGGCACGGACAAGGTCCGCAATGTCGAGGATGACCTGCGCTTCGACATCCGGTCAAGGGCGATCGAGATGACCAACACGATCATGGCGGGCGACAGGTTCCGGACGGCCTTCACGCTCACGCCCCAGCCGGGTGGCAGCACGATGACGGTGACGCCGTATGTCGTGCTCACGTTCGTCAAGGGGACCGACGATGTCCGCCCCTATGTCGTGCTGAAGACGAAGGTCAAGACCGGCAACGACTCTGGCAAGACGATCAAATATTTTTGCTGCGAAGGTCAGGCGCTGCCGCTTGCCAGCCTGACCGAAAATAACGGCGCCCGCCTGAAGGAACTCCTGACGGCCCAGCTTGGCACCGCCATCAACGTGATGCTGCTCGATCGTTCGCAGCCCTTCCCGCGGAACGATGAGGCCAAGGTCGCCGTCAACGGCTTTCTCCCGTTCGTCGGTAAACCTTTGAAGTGGAAGGGATTCGATCTGGGCCGTTACGAGGACTACAATTTGATCGAGTTTCGTGGCGGGATGATCGTCTTTTCGGGCGTGAATATCGTCGAGCCGGGCGGGCTGGAGATCACGCCCGTGGCCAAGAAAAAATGAGGGCCGATACCATTACGGTCTGAAGCCGATCGACCGGGCGATCCAGATATCGCCCGGTCGCACCGCGATCACGGTGACAGTACAAATTTTGATCCGGCCCCCCTCCGTTCGTGTGGCGCGTAACGGCTGACTTGTTGCCGTGCATTCACGATCGTGGCGCGCCTCAAAGCAGACGCTGGAGAGATCATCTGGACCGGCATCCGCATCTACGAGACGAAGACCGTTCAACGGCTTCTCACCAGAAAGTCCGACTCGTAAATCCTGTCAGTTCGCTCGATTATAGACGAGCTTATAGCGAATTGGTGTCGGGAGCAGCGGACTGATGATGACAGTCTCTGTCACCAACTGCTGCCCGTCGCTGCGATACATTGTGGTCCGCTCGCTGTTGGCCGCACGGAACGTCAGCGAAATGGCTTCGCCATTCGCTCTTGCCGACACGTCGAAACGCTCCCCACTCTCGAGCCACAACTGAATCGGCTCTCCGCCTATCCGAAGCGTAATCGGTGGGTGGGCATCCCTCTTGATCGAGAACCGACCTGCTGCAATCGAGATTCTAATTGCATATGGAGGCGCGGCCGCCTTGCGCAGCCTGCGAGCGAAGGAAAGGCGCGTGGCGCTGGAAGGGCCGGCAAGACCGCTGTCGATCGCTTGATGCGCGTCGTCGCTCCGTTCCGGGTCCAGGACATAGCTGCCTGAAATCAGATCTTGCGTCGGGCTCGCTGCGCCTGAGCCGGAGATCAGGATGGCAGCTCCGATCGCCGCCGACAAAGCCCAATGACGCATCACGCTCTCCTCAAAATTCGCTGCTCAGCGTGACGGGTATAGTGGCGATCCGCCTTGGCGCATAAACGGTTCGTCTCATCCACCACTAACGGGCCTTCGTCCGAGGTCCATAAGCCACATGACCAGCCAAGAAAAAGGGCCACGCTCCCGAAGGAGCGCAGCCCATTCTCATCACCCGAGCAAAAGCTCAGTAGCGATAATGATCCGGCTTGAACGGCCCTTCGACCGGCACGCCGATATAGCCTGCCTGCTTCGAGGTCAGCTTCGACAGCTTCACGCCCAGCTTCTCGAGGTGCAGCGCCGCGACCTTCTCGTCGAGGTGCTTGGGCAGCACATAGACGCGGTTCTCATACTGCTCGCCCTTGGTCCACAGCTCGATCTGCGCGAGCGTCTGATTGGTGAACGAGGCCGACATCACGAACGACGGATGGCCGGTCGCGCAGCCGAGATTCACCAGCCGGCCCTTGGCGAGGATGATGATCTGCTTGCCGTCGGGGAACTTCACCAGGTCGGTGCCCGGCTTCACTTCGTCCCACTCATAGTTCGAAAGCGCGGCGATCTGGATCTCGCTGTCGAAGTGGCCGATGTTGCAGACGATCGACATCGGCTTCATCGCCTTCATGTGATCGGCGGTGATGACGTCGGCATTGCCGGTCGCGGTGCAGAAGATGTCGGCGCGCGACACGGCCTCTTCCATCGTCACGACCTCGAAGCCCTCCATCGCCGCCTGCAGCGCGCAGATCGGATCGACTTCGGTGACCATCACCCGCGCGCCGCCGTTGCGGAGCGACTGGGCCGAGCCCTTGCCGACATCGCCGAAGCCGGCAACGCAGGCGACCTTGCCCGCGAGCATCACGTCGGTGGCGCGGCGGATCGCGTCGACCAGTGATTCCTTGCAGCCATAGAGATTGTCGAACTTCGACTTGGTCACCGAGTCATTCACGTTGATCGCAGGGAAAGGCAGCTCGCCCTTCTTGGCGATCTCGTACAGGCGGTGCACGCCGGTGGTGGTCTCTTCCGAGACGCCCTTGAGGTTCCTGACGGTCTCGGTCAGGTAGCCCGGGCGCTTGGCGATGAACGCCTTGAGCGCGCGCTGCATCTCGACTTCCTCGTCATTCTCGGGCTCGGGCATGGTGTGGCCGGCCTCGAGCTTGGCGCCCCACAGCGCGAACATCGTCGCGTCGCCGCCATCGTCGAGGATGATGTTGGCGGTCTGGCCTTCGACTTCGCCGTCCCAGCTGAAGATGTCGCCGACATAGTCCCAATAATCGGCCAGGCTTTCGCCCTTGACCGCGAACACCGGCACGCCCGTCGCGGCGATCGCGGCGGCAGCATGGTCCTGGGTCGAGAAGATGTTGCACGTCGCCCAGCGGACATTCGCGCCGAGCGCGGTCAGCGTCTCGATCAGCACCGCGGTCTGGATCGTCATGTGCAGCGAACCGGTGATCCGCGCGCCCTTGAGCGGCTGCGCCACGCCGAATTCCTCGCGCAGGCTCATCAGGCCCGGCATCTCGGTCTCGGCGATCTCGATTTCCTTGCGGCCGAATTCGGCCAGGCCGATGTCCGCGATCACATAGTCGGGTTTGTCGACGACGGTAGCCACGATGCGTTCTCCATTGGGAATCTGGGGGCCCGGAACACGCACCGAGCCAAGATGCCGGTGCCCCTACAGAGTCATTCGGAACAGCGCAATCGAAATATAAAGATATCTTTATATGTCTTCCGAGATCAGGGCAGGCTGAGCCCGACGACCGCGAGCAGCGGCGGCAAATAAGGCCCCGCCGCACCGATCCAACCGGCCACCTTGGTCACCAGCTCCTGCACCTTGCCCAGATGCTCGGAGAAATCGCTCGCTTTCTTGGCAAGCGCGACGGCGCGCGTAAGCGTGCCCGCGATTTCAGCCTTATCGGGCTCGGACCTGGCGGCTTCTTCGTCGGCATCGTCGAGCGCACGGCCGATCTTGGCGGCATCGGGACCGGCCACAGAGGCGAGCACCGCGCGCAGTTCGGTCAGCACCGCCGCGATGTCCACCGATGCCGCGTCGGGAAGCGCGGTCGCGGTGAGCGTGGCGGTGTTGTTGTCGCCGGTCTGGATGATGCTGCCGGTAATGTTGCCGCCGGCGTTGACGGACCGCTCGCCAGGTTCTTTCATTCTCGTCATGCCTTCTCTGCGTTGTTCAGAATTGCCAGAATCGGTCTCAACAATATCGGGTCGGGCACGATTTCGATCAATCCGGCGCGGCGAATATAATCTCGGCAATAGGCATGCATCGGCTTGGTGAACACATTGGGTTGAGCCAGAAAATGGGGCGACAAGGTGGCGATTGCTTCGCAATCCGCACGCACCGCTTCCTCGATTCTGCCGACCCCCTCCAATCGGTCGCCGAGGACGCTGAGCGACATGGCGAATTTCGGCGCGATCGCAGCCGGGCGTGCGACCGCCAGCGGACGATAGAGATCCACCCCCTCGCTTGATGCGGCCAACGCCTCCGGGTGACGGTCGAGAGCGGCCAGGCGAGCGGAAAGGTTGCCCAACGAGCCCGCGAGATCCACGTTGAACACATCGGGACGAACGGCGGCAAGCGCTCGGCGAAGGTCAACCGCCTCCTGCGCCGCAGCCAATGCCGCCTCCGGCTGGTTGACCGCGCTCAAGCGATTGGAGAGATTGTTGATCGATCCCGCAAGAGCAGGAGTGAAAGCATCGGGGCTTACCGCGGCCAGCGCGCGGCGAAGATCGACTGACTCCTGCGCCGCCGCCAAAGCAAGCTCGTCCTCGCCGAGGCCGCTCAATCGGACCGACAGGGTACTCAATGCCATGGCGAGAGATGGGGAAAATTCTTCGGAACGCTTTTCGGCGAGCCCCCGAAAATAGCCCACGGCTTCTTTCGCCGCGTCCAACGCCGCCTCGTTGTCACCGACATTACTGAGATGATGGGAAAGATTGGCGAGGCCCCGGGCGAGTTCGGGCACGACAGTGTCGGGATCCAGGATGGCGAGTGCGCGGCGCAGATCGATACCCTCTTGCGCCGCAGTCACTGCCGCCTCCGACTGTCCAAGATGAGCAAGCCGCGTGGCCAGATTGTTGAGCGACGATGCAAGTTCCCGCTTGAACATTTCCGGATGCCCCGAGGCGAGCGCCCGACGGAGAGATACCGCCTCCTGAGCCGCTGTCAGGGCCTCCTCCAACCGGCCGATGGCAGACAGGCGAATCGATAAATTGGTAAGCCAGAGCGCGGAACGATAACAGGCGAGGTCGTGATCGACCGCGTCGCCCGCTGTCCGCCAGATATCCACTAATCGTTGAGTCTGAGCGGCAGCGGCCTCGCGCAGGATAATCGTGTTTTCCGGGAAGGCGGAAACCAGCGTCTCCAGACTCTCGATCTCATCATCCGGAATCGCCTCGGCGAGCGCGGATAACAACCCGATGACGACCCGCGCAACGCCCCGCTCTTCCTCGCTCGCATCCGAATCTTCGGCCGCATAGCCATAATCCTGGATCAGCCGCATCAGCGCCTCTGCTGCGCGAGCGCCGGCCAGCCTGTAGGCCCGCTCGACAATCTTGGCGGCTGCCAGCGCGCGGTTCGGCGCGCCGACGAGGAGCGCCTCGACGATCACCGCTTCGCCGATCAGATCGGGCTGCATCGTGCCGAGCCGCGGTTCTGAAGCCTTGCCGGTCGCGTCCCCAGACTGCGGCAGCTCCTGCATGAGCACGTCCGCCAGCCTGCCCGAAGTATCGGGCACGCCGGCGACCGTCAGTTCGGTCGCAATGGTCTCCTGGATCGACGCGATCGCCAACCCGCCGGCGAGTCCGTTGAAGCCGAGCGCATGTTGCATCCCCGGCACGGAGATGCCCTCGCCAGTTGCGATACGCGCCATCCGCCCCAGTTCATGCCGTGCAAGATTGCGCGCAGCGTCGAGGCGCCGCAGCGCCAGTGCGGCAACGGGCCCTTGCTCGGCCGCAATCAGCCCGGCCATTGCGAGGTTCAGCGCGTTGCCGAAGCGTGTGTCGAGGAGCGCCGAATCGAATGTCTTGTCGACTCCCGGGGCGGGCAGGCTGTGCCCAGGCGCCTTCTCCCCCATCAGCGCGTTTGTCGCTGCCAATGCTGCCTCGAGCAGCGCGCGCCGCCCCTCGCCCTTCTCAAGGTCGGGCAGGCTTTGCGGACGATCGGGATCGACGAACAGGTCCCGGCGCGTCGTCGCGCGCTGCTCGGTCGGGCGAGTCAGATCGTTCCACCAGCCAAATCCCTCGGGCGCCTCGCGATCGAGCAGCAACAGCCGCAGCTTCCCGGCGAAAGGCTCGCCTGCCAGCCGGTCGAGCCAGCGCGCGATTTCCCGATGTGCCGCGGCCGCATAGTCGATCACCAGCAGCGTGGACCGCTTCCAGTCGAAGCTCTGCGTGGCAAGCTTGTCGATCACGCCGGCCAGGTCGCTCGGCCGGATGAAACCCGCGAGCCACTCGCTCGCGTTGGGCTTTGGTGCGCCGTCGATCACCTTGCAAAGTTCGATCGCGAGCCGTGTCTTGCCGGTGCCGGCACGCGCGATCAGCGTGTGGACGGACACATCGGCGTCGCTGTCGCACCATGCCCGCAGCGCGCCAAGGATCGCGTCGCGGCCAATGAGCGGCAGCTTGTCGGCGTCGGGAGCGAGCAGCGGAAGCGGGTTGTACCCCTTGTCGCGTCGCGGCCGTTGCGGCGCGGGAATTTGCCGCCGATCGAGCGGCAGCAGGAAGTCGCCACCGAAACTCAGCGAGACATGGTTGCGGTCGCCGGTGAGGACCACGCTGCGTTCGATATTCCCTTCGGCGCTGACCGACCTCGTCACCCAATTCCCCCGACCCGCTCTTGATCACCTGCTTACGGGCGCCAAAGTCTGCCAACAAGTAAGGGTCAGTGTAATTGTTCCGGTTAGTTGCGCATTGGCCGCAACCTTCAGGTTTCAGGCAAGAAGGCGGTGGTATCCTAAGAGTGCCCGACCACCGTCGCCCAGATCTCCGCGCGAAACCCGAACCCCAGCGACTCGTACAGCGCGATCGCGCCGGCATTGCTCGCATAGCTATGCAGAAACGCCGCCTCGCCCCGCGCCAGGATCCGCGCGGTCACCACCCGCATCAGCGCCCCCGCATAGCCGCGCCCGCGGAAATCGGGATGGGTGCACACCCCGCTCACTTCGGTGAAGCCGTCGAGCCGCATCCGCTCGCCCGCCATCGCCACCAGCCGCCCGTCCTGCTTCACCCCGACGAAATCGCCCAGCCGGTGGGTGCGCGGGTAATAGGGGCCCGGCTCGGTCAACCGCGCCAGCGCGAACATCTCGCCCGCCGCGGCTTCGCCCAGATCGACGATTTCGAAGCCGGGCTCAGCAGCCGAGGTCAAAGCCTCCGCGATCATCTGGTGGCACAGCGCCTGCCTGCGGATCACCGTCCCCGGCGGCGGCACCGGATCGGTCTCGACCAGCCACACATCCTCGCCTTCCGGGATCAGCGCAGCCAGCGCCGCGAGGCTCTCGACCGATCCGTCCGCCGCCGCGGCGAACACCCCATGATCGCGCTGCATCCGCCACGCCCGCGCATCGCCTTCCGCCAGCCCGGCCTGCCGCGAAGTCAGCGCGGCCCAGACCGGCCGGTCGAGCGCGTGCCCGCCGCTCACGCCCGCCGCGGCGCGCAATAGGCCCATTGCGCCCCCGGCTCGAGCGCGATCGCGCCGTCGGTCACGTTGGTCAGCCGCAGCTTGAGCACCCCGTCGGCCTCGATCCACGCATTCCACGCGATCCCCGGCGCCGGCACCGCGCTGCCATTCGCCGGGTTGAGCACGACGCTATGCTTGTCCGCGAGCAGCCCCGCCACTGCGAAGCGCTCGGTCACGCTCGACCGCGCCGGCACGCTCCGCGTCGTCGCCGCCACCGTCCCGGTCTTCATCCCCGAAAGCGTGCTGTTGTCGGCAAAGGCGATCGGCGAAGCGAACTGGATCGGCGCGGTGGACCATTCCATCATCCCGTCGTTCGCGCGCCGCAGCCCCCTCACGTGCAGCATATAAGGCAGCACCCCGCCCTCCCAGCGCTTGGGATCGCTGATCGCCTCCCACGCGCTCTCGACGCATTCCTCGAAGCGGAAGCCGACGCCGCTCGACTTGCTCCCTTCGGCCTTCGCGCCATGGCCGTTGCCGTTGGCATGGTAGAACCAGCGCCCGTGCGGATTGACGCCCTTGCCGGTCGCCTCGGGCATCTCGCCGAGCCAGGTCAGCCCCTTGATCAGCACCTCGCAATTGACCGATCCTTGCGCGTCGTACAGCGCCGCCGGGTTCGACCGGATCGGCCGCTCGATGCAGACATTGCCCGATGCCCGCACCTTGAAGTTGAGCGTGCCGTTGGGCGCCTCGCAGTGGAAGGTGTCGACATGGAACACCTTCACCGTCGGCGATCCCTGATAGTCGAAATGCAGGTCGACTCCTGCCCCCGCGCCTTCGGAGATGCACCCGTTCACTCGCGCGCCGTCGCACCCGAAGATGCCGAACGCCGATTTCTGCTGCGGATGCCCGAACACCCGGCAATTCTCGATCACGTTGACGTGGCACGGCGAGTTGGGCTCGGTCGCGCCGGGCCAGACCGGTCCCTGGTCGTACCCCGTCCCCGTCTGGATCGTCAGCGCGCGCGCCGAGCAGTGATGGTAGAGATTGTCGCGCCACGCGCTGCCGAGGCAGAAAGTGCCGATCGACCCGTATTCGAGCGCCGTGAAGGCGCAGTTGCGCACGACATTGGCATAGGCCGCGCCGATATGGACCCCGACCTGCCCTTCCCTGCCCGTGCCGCGGAACTCGAAATGGTGGATGTCGTAGTGCGACTGGCCGATCGTCACGCTCGCCTCGGCCTGGCTCTTGGGGATCCGGCTGAAGATCGCGACCGGCGCATCGGTCAGCAGGATCGCGCCGCCGCCGTCGATGTCGAGCGTCACGAACGCCGGCACGGTCGGCAGGATCAGCCCCTTCGCCACCATGAAGCGCGCGCCGAGGAATGCGATCGGATAGGCGAAGCGCTTCGCCGCGACGAAGTCGAACATCGCCTGGATCGGCGCGGCGTCGTCGACATGCTTGTCGGCCTTCGCCCCGAACATGAAGGGATTGAGGCTGTTCTCTCCCAGCTCCCACCACGCCCCGTCGGCCGAGCGGAACCTGCCCGCATGCGGCGGCTCCTCGCCGACCCGCACATACAGCGCTTCGCCGCGGTCCCCCGCCCGCGCGAACCCGCCGCACCAGAGCGCATCGACGCCCGCCGGAATCACCGCCCGCGCCGCCGCCGCCCGGCTGGCGAACACCAAAGCCCCGCCGCCGTCCTCCCGTTGCCGCCCCGCCGCGAGGGCAGGACCGGAAGCGGCAAGCGCCGCGGCTGCGGCGGTGAGCAGGGTGCGTCGGGAAGGTGCGGGCATGGCGGCGAGCCTAGGGTTGGCGCTGACCCTCCGCAATGGCTTCCGCCCGCGTCCTAGGCCAGATGGCCCGAAACGTTCAGTTCGCCAAAATTTCTGTCCATCAGCTTCTCAATCGCGGCGGGCTCTTCGCTTCGGGCACACTATGACTTGGGGGTCGAAGTGACAAACCGTCTCGACGACTTGATGCGTCTCCCAAGACGCTCCGAAAATGTCTCTATATTTTAGAACGATATTAACGAAAAATCTCGACTTCTTTTGGAATATGTCCGCTAATATACCAACAGTTAAGGGAAGCCCCGAAAAACCTCCAACGGTTACCTCCTGATTTGAGCTAACCACCGCATCAAATATCTGATGCTCGCCAGTAGGTTTTGCCGGCTCTTCGTCAATAGGGAAAAATTCCCCGTGAAAAAACATACTTGTTAGGAATGCCGGAGTTTGTCCGCGATTTTCGAACATCGCGGTTATTTTTACTTTCGTTAGAGAGCGGGACGAAATATTGAAAACTGGTGTGAATACCAATCTTCTGTAGATCAAATAAGCACGCAGCTGCCGCTTTGCCGTATCTTCGGAAATGCGGTTGGCTTTCCGCGCCCTTTTAAGCGCTCTCCGCCCTTGTTTAATCGTTTCGAGCAGCGCGTAGAGTCCAATCGCGCTTATAAGCAATTGAACGCCCGCAAGTACACCAGCCCACATCACCCAGTCGGCCGCTTTCCACTGGGCAGCGAGATCGCTTTCGTTGTGTTTAGCTTCGCGTTCGGCCCCAATAAACTCGCGGACGCATTGGGCCTGATCCGCAGGTTGCTTAGCACTGCATACCTGTCGAATCTGGGCGATGGAATCGCGGGAATGTCGTTCGTTTGCGTCGTATACGCGCTGCTCGTGTCGCCCTGACGAATTGCCCGCGCTGTAGAACATAGCGCTATAAAGGGCGACGGTCGCAACCCCTACGGCAAACGCAAATATTACATGCGCGTTCTTTCGAGGTCGATCGGTTCCAAGCATTGGATCAAGAACACCCTGCGCATTTATCCTAGCCGACCTTGTCCCTGATACCCGATCCAGAGTCTATGACGCCGAGGAGACCGACACACCCTACCGCACCAGCCGGTAGCTCACAAACGCCACCGACTTGCTGTCCGGCGACCAGGACGGCACGTTGATCGTCCCCTGCCCGCCGAACAGCCGCGTCAGCACCACCGGCGGGGCGCTGCCGTCGGCGGGCATGATCCGCAGCATCACGTCGCTGCGGTTGGGCGGATGGTCGGTCAGCGCGACGTCGAGCCCGAACGAGACGAACACGATCCACTTCCCGTCGGGCGAGAAATGCGGGAACCAGTCGCGGAAATCGGGGTCCCGGGTCACTTGCTCGGGGTTGCTGCCGTCGGGCTTCGCGCGCCAGATCTGCATCGCCCCGCTCCGCGTCGAATTGAAGTAGAGCCACTGCCCGTCGGGCGACCATTCGGGCCCGTCGTCCGATCCCGGCCCCACCACCAGCGGCCGCCGCGCGCCGGTCTTCAGGTCGACCGCGTAGATGTCGTAGCTGTCGTCGTTCGCGCCCACCCGCACATAGGCGATCGTCCCCCCGTCGGGCGACCAGCCGTGCCAATAGGAGCGGGCTTGCGGATCGCTCACCACCGATCGCGGCTTGTCCGCCCCGGCCAGCGGCAGCAGCCAGATCCGCGAGAGATTGTCGGGCTCGCTCTGGTCCGAGATGATCAGCGTCTGACCGTTGGGCGAAAGCCCATGGTCGTTGTTGTTCTTGATATTGGCCCCGGTGTTGACCGCCACCGGCTCGCCGCCCTCGACCGGCACCCGCCAGATCCGGCCATTGCTGTTGTAGACCAGCTCCTTGCCGTCGCGCGTCCAGTTGGGCGCCTCGATCTTGCCGTCGAACTGGCGGACGATTCGGCGGCTCTGCACGCCGCCGACATCGATCACTTCGAGGCTGCTCTCGACCTTCGCCGGATAGCCGGTGTCGGGCACGTACGCCAAGCTCGGCACCGCCATCTCGACATTCGCGAAAGTCGCGCTCTCGGTGAGCGTGTTGTTGTGCGCCGACAGCGCCAGCCCGACATAATAGGGCGCCTGGAACGCGATCCGAAAGCTGCCCCCGGCATGGCGGAGCCTGCCGTCGGGGCCAGGCACCGAAAAAGTGACGAAGTCCCCCTCGCGCTCGAGCCGGATGCGCCCCGGCCCCTTGCTCGCGGCGATGATCTGCCAGGTCGGCCCGTCCTGCACCGTCCGGTATTGCAGCGAGATCATCCCGTCGCCGTGGAGCATGACGTCGGCATAGGGCGATCCGGCGGTGAGGTTCTGGCGGATCATCAGCCCGCCCTTGCGGTGCGGATCGGTCCCCTGCCCGATGAAGTTCACATCCGCGGCGATGTGGAGGTCGCCCGAGCGCCGCGTCCAGACATAATGGAACGCATCCTTCTCGCCCCAGATGTTCGCCCCGCTCGCAGTGAGGCGGTACGTCCCCGCCGGGTCGACCGCGACCGAGCCCTTGAACGCGACTTCGCCGATGTCCTGGCCGGCATCGAAGATTCCGGGCTTCGGGGTCTGCGCGGCGGCGGCTCCGCCCCACAGCGCCATCCCGGCAAGCGCGCACGCGGCCAGCCAATGCGTCGGCTTCATTCCAGCCCCCTCTCGCTCTGTCCGGGATCATCGCCCCGTGAAGCGGAATGGTAGCGCTAACTTTTGCAGAAAGCGAGCCTCTTGCAATGTAGGATTTGGCCTGCTTGGGCGGCCGCTCTTTGAACTTGTCGATCCTGGGCCAGATGCGGGCACGCCAACCATCGCCTCGCACATTCGGTTCACCGCATTCTCGCGATGACGCTCGGTTACCTTCGTTACCTTCGGCGGCCGGAAGTCACGCCGTCCCGGTGCTGTTCGCCAGCAGCCGCGGGTCGATCCCCGCGCCGGCGAAACCCTTCACCCAGCGGTCGTCGGCGTCGACGTCGTAGAGCAAAGCGGTGTCGCCGGGCGTGTTGAACCAGCCGTGCCGGGTCAGCTCCTCGTCGAGCTGGCCCTCGCCCCAGCCGGCATAGCCCAATGCGACCAGCCAGCGCGACGGGCCGGTGCCCTCGGCGATCGCGCGCAGCACGTCGATCGTCCCCGACAGCGCCCAGCGATTGGCGACGTAGATCGTGTCCTGCCCGCCCCAGTCGGTCGAATGCAGCACGAAGCCGCGCCGCGGCTCGACCGGGCCGCCGAACAGCACCGGCGTATCGGGCGCGTCGCCCGGATCGATCTCGAACTGGCGCAGCAAATCGTGCAGCCCCAGCCCCTCGATCGTATCGCTGATGCCGATGCCGAGCGCGCCTTCGCCGTCATGCGCGCACATCGCGATCACCGCGCGCTCGAAGCGCGGATCGCCGATGCCGGGCATCGCGAGCAGGAACTGGCCGGTCAGGAACGGAGTCGATTCCATGGGGCGACAACATATCGGGCCCGATCGGGCTCCGCCACGCTTGAAAATATCGTTGCGGACCCCGATTGAGTCTGGGAACCAAAAGGAGGATTTCCGCAATGACCATCTCTGTCGGCGAACGCGTTCCCAACACCAAGCTGGTCAAGGCCACCGAGCTCGGCCCCGAGGCAGTCGAGTCGGACGATTACTTCAAGGGCCGCCGCATCGCCTTGTTCTCGGTCCCCGGTGCCTTCACCCCGACCTGCTCGGCCAAGCATTTGCCGGGCTTCGTCGAGAAGGCCGACGAGATCCTCGCCAAGGGCATCGACGAGATCGCCTGCACCGCCGCCAACGACGCCTTCGTGATGACCGCCTGGGGCAAGGCGAGCGGCGTCGCCGGGCATGTCACCATGCTCGCCGACGGCAATGGCGATCTCCCCAAGGCGCTGGGCCTCACCGCCGACATGTCGGCCTATGGCATGGGCACCCGCGGCAAGCGCTTCTCGATGGTGGTCAATGACGGCGTCGTCGAGCAGCTCAATGTCGAGGGCCCCGGCGAATTCCGCGTCAGCACCGCCGAGTATCTGCTCGAGACGCTCTAGGAACCCCATGGTTTAGGAACTGCACCGGGCTCCCGGAGTTAGAGACTCCGACATCTGGAAGGGAATCATCATGGTCACCGACACGCCTGCGAACGACGGCACCGCCGTCACCCCCGCCGAAGAACCCAAATCGTTCCTCGAACAGGCCCAGGAAGCGCTGGGCGATGCGTTCGAATCGACCGTCGAGGCGGTTAAGGAGCATCCCGTCGCCGCCGCTGCGATCGCCGCAGGCGCGGCCGCCGCAGTGGCCGGCGCCGCCTATGGCATCAGCCAGCTGCTCGACAGCGACGACGACGGCAAGAAGTAGGCTTCTTTCTTAAGCCCCTCCCCTGAAGGGGAGGGGCTAAACCTGTGCCA
Source organism: Pseudomonadota bacterium (assembly GCA_040388355.1). Classification (GTDB taxonomy): domain Bacteria; phylum Pseudomonadota; class Alphaproteobacteria; order Sphingomonadales; family Sphingomonadaceae; genus Sphingomonas. The sequence continues at coordinate 88,817 of JAZKCD010000064.1, forward strand.
GACTTGCCAGCGTCACCCTGCGGGCTTAGCCGCAGGACATGACTCAAGCAGCAGACATCGTCGCCGAGCTGGATCGGCTTTACCGCGCCTCGGTGGATCGCCTCCAGGCGGCGCTGACCCGCTACCTTACCGACGGCATCCCCCCCGACGCCAACAGCCGCGTCGACGGCTCGTTCGCCTATCCCGAGATCCGCGTGAAGTATCGCGGCGGCGACAATCGCCCCGCGCCGATGCGGTCGTTCGGCCGCCTGGTCGAGCCCGGCGATTACCGCATCAGTGTCACCAAGCCCGCGCTCTTCGCCAATTATCTCGCCGAGCAGCTGACCTTCCTGATCGAGGATTACGACGTCGAGGTCTACGCCCAGCCCGGCCGGCAGGAAATCCCCTTCCCCTACGTCATCGATCCCGGCCATGCGATGCACCTCGACCAGGTCTCGGCCACCGAGCTGGCGCGCCATTTCCCCGCGACCGAGCTCGCGCATATCGGCGACGAGATCGCCGACGGGCTGTGGGTCAACACCGACGACACCCGCCCGCTCGCCCTGTTCGACGGGCTGCGCACCGATTTCAGCCTCGCCCGCCTGCGCCACTATACCGGCACCCCGGTCGAGCATTTCCAGCAGTACATCCTGTTCACCAACTACCACCGCTATGTCGACGAGTTCATCCGCTACGCCGTCGAGCAGCTGGGTGAAGGCAGCCGCTTCACCAGCGTCTCGGGCGCGGGCGGCATCCTGGTCGAGGCCGGCGACGATACCGATCGCCTGTTCAACGACAGCTCGGCGTGGCGGCGCCACCAGATGCCCGCCTATCACCTGATGGCCCCCGGCGGGACCGGGATCACGCTGGTCAATATCGGCGTCGGCCCGTCCAACGCCAAGACGATCACCGATCACCTCGCGGTGCTGCGGCCCGAGGCCTGGCTGATGATCGGCCATTGCGGCGGGCTGCGCCCCAGCCAGCGGATCGGCGACTATGTCCTCGCGCACGCCTACCTCCGCGACGATCACATCATGGACGATGTCCTGCCGCCCGAGATCCCGATCCCCGCGATCGCCGAGGTCCAGCTCGCGCTCGCCCGTGCCGCCGAGACCGTCTCGGGCCAGTCGGGCGACGATCTCAAGCGCCGCCTGCGCACCGGCACCATCGTCACCACCGACGACCGCAACTGGGAGCTGCAATTCTCCCGCTCGGCGCTGCGCTTCTCGCTCAGCCGCGCGGTCGGGATCGACATGGAATCGGCGACGCTCGCAGCGCAAGGCTATCGCTTCCGCGTTCCCTACGGCACCCTGCTCTGCGTCTCGGACAAGCCGCTCCACGGCGAGCTCAAGCTCCCCGGCCAGGCCAACCGCTTCTACGAGCGCGCGATCGAGGAGCATCTCAAGATCGGAATCGAGACCTGCGAGGAGCTCCGCCGCGAAGGCGCCAAGCTCCACAGCCGCAAGCTGCGGGCGTTCAACGAGCCGCCGTTCCGGTAAGGTTCGAGGTTGTATCGACTTTCGACGATGAGAGGCGCAGCTTCTCAAGCCCCTCCCCTTCAGGGGAGGGGTTGGGGGCGTCTCAGTCTCACCGAGACCGACGCCCGGAGGATAGGCCCCACCCCAACCCCTCCCCTGAAGGGGAGGGGCTAAAAGTCGCGTACGTTACGCCTTACGGCGCGAGGATGAACTCGACGATGATCGAGGCCTCGATATGGACCACGCCCGGCTTGGGCTCGAACAGGCCGCGCATCCCCGCGGGGCCGCTGGTGAAGACCTGCTGCATCTTGTCCTGCAACCCGGGCAGGAACAGCCCGTTGCCCGCCTCGCTGATCTTCGAGACGCGGATCACGCGCAGGCCCAGCTCGCGGGCATAGGCTTCGGCATCGGCGCGCGCGTTCGACAGTGCCTTGGCCTTGGCCTGGCGGCGGACGCCGTCGCGGTCGTCGAGCACCGGCTCGGGCGCCGCGGTCACGTCGACTTCGACTTCCTGCAGCGCGGTGCGCAGCGCCGTCGCCTGCTCGAGCGTCGTCACCCGGATCGTCCCGCCCTCGGAGATCATCGTCGAGGGCTTGGTGTCGAGATCCTCGTCGGACACCGTCAGCGCGGCCTTGGTGCCGTCCTTGTTGGGGAGGTCCGAAAGCGCCGCGACCACCGCGGTGGTCTCGGTCGTCGACGAGGGCGTGCGCGTCACTGCGGTCTGGGGCACGCCGAGGCGCTGCAGCACCGCGAGGAACTGGCCGGTCCGGTCGGCAACCGCCTTCTTCGCCGCCGCTTCGTCGTCGCCCTGCCCCGACCAGCTTGCGGTCAGCGTATAGGCCGACGGCACGGCGTTGATCTCGCCGCTCGCGATGATCTCGACCGTCACGGCGCGCTGCGCCGCGGGCTGGGCCATCGCGACGGCCGGCACCGCGAGCGCCAGTGCAACCAGGAACCTGATGAACATGAAATCCTCCCCTATTCGCGCCGGCATCTAGCGCGAACAGGGGAGCAAGTCTTGCGTTATCGAAGGCTTACCAGCCGCTCGGCTGTCCCGCATTCTGCTCGTCGAGCCACTTCTTGAGCGGCGCGAAATACTCCATCAGCGCCGCGCCCGAGATCTCGCGGCTGCCGGTAAAGGCCTCGAGCGCGTCGGGCCAGGGCTTGGACGCGCCCATCTCGAGCATCGCCCCGAGCCGCTGGCCGACGTCCTTGTTGCCGAAGAACGAGCAGCGGTGCAGCGGCCCCTTCCACCCGGCCTGGTCGCACGCCGCCTTGTAGAACTGGAACTGGAGCAGCCGCGCGAGGAAGTAGCGCGTGTAGGGCACGTTGTTGGGGATGTGGTACTTGGCGCCCGGATCGAAGCGGGTCTCGTCGCGCGCCACCGGCGGGACGATGCCCTGATACTGGAGCCGAAGCGCGTTCCACGCCGCCTCGTAATGCTCGGGCTTCACTTGCCCCGAGAAGACGCCCCAGCGCCATTTGTCGATCAGGAGGCCGAACGGCAGGAACGCCACCTTGTCCATCGCCTGGCGCAGCAGCAGCCCGGTATCCTTGTCCTCGCTCGGCACCTTGCTCTGGTCGAGCAGGCCGATCTGGACGAGGTAATCCGGCGTGATCGACAGCGCGACGAAATCGCCGATCGCCTCGTGGAAGCCGTCATTGGCGCCGTTGCGGTAGAGCAGCGAGTGCGCCCGGTACGCGCGCTGGTAGTAATTGTGGCCGAGCTCGTGGTGGATCGTGACGAAGTCGTCCGAATTCACCTTGATGCACATCTTGATGCGCAGGTCGTCCTTGTCGTCGAGGTCCCAGGCCGAGGCGTGGCACTGGACCTCGCGGTCGGCGGGCTTGGTGAACTGCGAGCGCGTCCAGAAGGTCGCGGGCAGCCGCTCGAAGCCGAGCGACGAGTAGAATCCCTCGCCGGTCTCGACCATCTTGCGCCAGTCATAGCCCTTGGCCTTGAGCAGCTCGCCGACGTCGTAGCCGACATCGCCCGCGCCCGGCGGGGCGACGAGGTCGTAGATATTGCCCCATTCCTGCGCCCACATATTGCCGAGCAGGTCGGCGCGGATCGGGCCGCTCGCGGCCTGGACGCCGCTGCCGTACTTCTTGTTGAGCTGGTGGCGGACATAGGTGTGCAGCGCCTCGTAGAGCGGGCGCACCTCGTTCCACAGCCGGTCGGTGAGCTTGGCGAACTCCTCGGGCGGCATGTCGTAGCCCGAGCGCCACATCGCGCCGACATCCTTGAAGCCCAGCTCGGTCGCGCCTTCGTTGGCGATGCCGACCAGCTTGGCGTAATCGGGCCGCATCGGCGCGCCGACATTGTCGTGCCAGCTGGTCCACATTTCCTGGAGCTCGGCCGGGTTGCGGTTGGTCCCCATCTCGGCCTCGATGTCGCTGCCGCTGATCGGTGCCCCACGCAGCGTGCCCTTGCCCTTGCCGTATTGCGAGCCGATCCGGGTCGCGAGATCGGCAAGCGCGGTCGCCGCGCCGTCGCGGGTCGGCGCCGGCAGCGTGATCGCGGTGCGAAGGATGTCGAGCTTGCGCCTGGTGTCGGGCGAGAGCCCCTTCACATTGGCGTAACGCGCCGCCTCGAGCGCGTAGCGCACCGCCATCTCGGTGCCGCGCGCGCCATATTCGGCGGCCAGCGCGTCGCTGTCGTCGTTGATATAGGTCGCGTTGATCCACGCGACACGGTTGGCGATCAGGTTGAAGGCATAGAATTCCTTCTCGACCCGGTCGACGAACGCGTCTGCATCGGCAGCGGTCGGGGCCGGCGCCGGCGCAGGCGTCGCGGGCTTGCGGCTCTGCGCGGCGGCGGGGGAGACGGCGGTAAGGGTCAGGGCCGCGCCGAGCGCGAGTAGCGAGAGTCCGTTGCGGATCATGGAGAAACCTCAGGTCTATGTCGGGATGGCGCGGACACTGCGCGCCGCCCCGCGCACGGTCAAGCCGCGAGGAAGTCGGCGATCGCCTGGCCCAGCTCGGGGCGCGTCACTGCGCTCATATGATTGCCGGGAATCTCGACCAGAGTCGCACCGGGGATCGCCGCCGCAAGTTCCGACGCCGGGCCGTTGTCGTCATCCTCGACCCCCGCGATCACCACCGTCGGCTGCGCGATCGCCGCGATCATCTCGCGCGGGGTGTCGACGAAGGTGTCGAGGATGCGCAGCAGCGCCTGCGGATCGCCCCTGGTGGTCTTGAGGAACGCTTCGGTCATCCATTCGCCGGTGCCGCGCTCGAAACTGCCGAGATTGGTCAGCACGCGCCGGAAATAGGTGCCGCGGCCCTGGGTGTCGGTCAGCCCCTGCAGCCCCATCCCGGATATCACCACCCGCCGCGGCGCGGCGCCGTTGGCGAGCATCCGCACCACCGTCCGCCCGCCGAGCGAATAGCCGCCCAGGTCATAGTCGCTCAGGCCCAGATGCGCGATCAGCGCCATCCCGTCGCGCATCAGCACGTCGGGCGGATAGGACGCGGCATCGTGCGGCCGCGCGCTGTCGCCGTGCGCGCGCAGGTCGGGCATGATCACCCGGAACCCCGCCGCGGCGATCAGCGCGGCATGGCCGTAGCGGATCCAGTTGACGAAGGCGTTCGAGAAATAGCCGTGGAGCAGCAGCACCGGCCGTCCGTCGCCCAGTTCGTGCCACGCCAGCTCGGTGCCGTCGAAGCTCTCGAAGCGGTGGGTTTCAGTCGGGGAGCTTGCCAACGGCCTTCATCCAGCGATCGTTGAGGGGCTGATAGTCGTCGCAGCGGTATCGGGGCAGCGCGGCCGTGTCGAGCCACGCCTCGTGGATGCTCTCCGCGCCGAAATGATGTTTGGGCACGAACCGCCCAGGCGCATCGAAGCTCCCCACCGTCAGGTCGAGATTGGCGCTATCGGGAAAGGCGAAGGTCAACGGCGTCCCGCACGCCGAACAGAATCCCCGCTCGGCGATCGGCGACGACGCATAGCTGTCGGGCTCGCGCTCCCACACCACGTCCGCCTTCTTCACATTCTTGAACGCGATGAACACCCCGCCGGTGGCGCGCTGGCACATCCGGCAATGGCACAGATAGGCCTCGTCATCGTCGATGCTGACGCAGTAGCGCACCCGCCCGCACTGGCATCCTCCGCTCACTTTCTCGCTCATGTTTCGCTCCGTGCAATTGCTGCGCCGCACAACGCAATCAGTTTCGCATGGCAATTGATGAGTATACTCATTATATGCCCACCCATGGACGAGAATATCGGTCTTGCGCTCAAGGAAGTCACCCAGCTCCTGCGCCGCCGTTTCGACGAGCGGGCGCGGGAGAAGGGCGCGACTCGCGCGCAATGGCTGGCGCTCAAGATGATCTCGCACAGCGAAGGGATCAACCAGGGCCGCCTCGCCGACCAGCTCGAGGTCGAGCCGATCACCGCGTGCCGGATGATCGATCGCCTCGAGGAATCGGGCATGGTCGAGCGCCGCCGCGATCCGGCGGATCGGCGCGCCTGGCAACTCTTCCTCACCGAAAAATCGCGTCCCGTGATCGATGAGCTCCGCATCGTCGCCAACGAAGTGTTCGAGCAGGCGTTCGAGGGGCTGAGCCGCGACCAGCGCGACCAGCTGTTCGCGATGCTCGACACCATCCGGACCAATCTGAACTCCGAATACCAAGAGGCGGCAAATGGCTGACGCAGACCCCAGGATCGAAAAGACCGCAGGCGACGAGATCGTCGTGAAGCCGGTCGCGCCCGTCGAGGCCCCCGCCGCGGATGCCGCCGAGGCGAAGCCGAAGCGCAAGCTGCTCCGCCCGCTGCTGATGTTCGGGGTGCCCGCGCTGGTGCTCGCGATCGTCGGCTGGTTCTGGCTGACCTCGGGTGGCACGGTCTCGACCGACAACGCCTACGTCCAGCAGGACAAGGTCTCGATCTCGGCCGAAGTGACCGGCCGGATCGTCGAGGTCGCGGTGCGCGAGAACCAGGTGGTCAAGGCCGGCGACCTGCTCTTCCGCATCGATCCCGACCCGTATCGCATCGCGGTGATGCAGACCGATGCCGCCATCGCCAATGCCCAGGTCCAGCTCCAGACCGCGCGGACCAGCTATGAGGGCACCGGCGCCGACATCGAGGCCGCGCAGGACCAGATCAACGCCGCGCAGGAGGATTATGCCCGCCAGTCCGAGCTGATGAAGCGCGGCTTCACCACCCGCGCCCGGCTCGAACAGTCCGAGCATGCCGTCCAGCAGGCGCGCGCCGCGCTCGGCCGCGCCCAGGCCGATGCCGCCGAGGCCCGCTCGAAGCTCGCGACCGGCAATGCCGTCCCCGGCGAGAACCCGGCGATCGCCGCCGCGCGCGTCCAGCGCGAAAAGGCGATGCTCGACTTGTCGCGCACCACTGTCCGCGCCCCGATCAACGGCACGATCAGCCAGGCCGACCGGCTCCAGGTCGGGCAGATGATGATGACCGGCCTCCCCGCGGTCACCGTCGTCGGCGCGCGCCGTGCGTGGATCGAGGCCAATTTCAAGGAAACCGATCTCAACAAGATGCGCGTCGGCCAGCCCGCCACCGTGACCTTCGACGCCTATCCCGGGCTCAGGCTCAAGGGCCATGTCGCCTCGATCGGCGCGGGCACCGGCTCCGAATTCTCGGTGCTGCCCGCGCAGAACGCCAACGGCAACTGGGTCAAGGTCACCCAGCGCGTCCCCGTCCGCATCGCCTTTGACGAGGACAGCCCGCGCCCGATGATCGCCGGTCTCTCCGCCGATGTGACGGTGGACATCCGCTGAGATGGCCAGCGCGGCAGCCGGCAAGGCGCCCGCCGCGGCGCCGGGCCTCCCCCTTCCCGGCGTCGCTGCGCTCCCGGTAGAGCGCCGCGGGCTGCTGACCTTCGCGGTGATGCTCGCGACGATCATGCAGATCCTCGACACGACGATCGCCAACGTCGCGCTGCCGCATATGCAGACCGCGCTCGGCGCGACGGTCGACACCGTCACCTGGGTGCTGACCAGCTATATCGTCGCCTCGGCGATCGCGATCCCGATCACCGGCTGGCTGTCCGACCGGATCGGCTCGCGCAACCTGTTCCTGATCTCGACCGCGGGCTTCATCGCCGCCTCGGCGCTGTGCGGCGCGGCGCAGAGCCTCGAGGAGATGGTGGCGTTCCGCATCCTCCAGGGCGTCTCCGCCGCCTTCATGAACCCGCTCAGCCAGACAGTGATGCTCGACATCAACGAGCCCCAGCGCCAGGGCAAGGCGATGGCGATCTGGGGCATGGGGATCATGGTCGGGCCGATCATGGGCCCGGTGATCGGCGGCTGGCTGACCGATAATTTCAACTGGCGCTGGGTGTTCTACGTCAATCTGCCGCTCGGAGTGATCTGCTTCGCCCTGCTGTGGTGGCTGCTGCCCTCGCGCCCGATCCGCAAGCGCCCGTTCGACCTGTTCGGCTTCTCGCTGCTGTCGCTCGGCATCGCTTCGCTCCAGCTGATGCTCGACCGCGGCCAGGGCGAGGACTGGTTCTCGTCGACCGAGACCTGGATCGAGGCGCTGGTCGCGGGAATCGCGCTGTGGATGTTCATCGTCCACCTGTTCACCGGCAAGCGCCCGATGTTCGAGCGCGACCTGTGGAAGAACCGCAACCTCGTCACGGCGATCTTCTTCATGCTGGTGATCGGGGTGATCATGATGGCGACGATGGCGCTGCTCCCGCCGATGCTCCAGTCGCTCTACGGCTATACGGTGATGGACACCGGGCTGCTGCTGATGCCGCGCGGGTTCGGCGTGGTCGTCACCATGGCGATCGCCGCGCAGGCGATGCAGCGCGGGCTCGATCCGCGCTGGCTGGTCGGCTCGGGGCTTGCGATCGCCGCGGTCTCGCTTTGGCAGATGACGCAGTGGACGCTGGTGATGGGCTCGACTCCGTTCATCGTCTCGGGCTTCGTCCAGGGGATCGGGATGGGGCTGGTGTTCATGCCGCTCCAGGGCATGGCCTTCGCCACGCTCGCGCCGCACCAGCGCACCGAAGGGTCGAGCCTGATGAACCTCTCGCGCAACGTCGGCGCGTCGGTGGGCATCTCGATCGTCACCACATTGCTCGCGCGCAACGTCCAGACCAGCCATGCCGATCTCGCGCCGCACGTCTCGGCGGACACGCTGGCCGGGCTCGACCCCAATCTGCTCCAGATGCTGGGCGGCAGCGGCCAGGCGGCGATGGCGATGATCAACATGGAGATCAACCGCCAGGCGGCGATGATCGCCTATCTCAACGACTATTGGCTGATGACGATCGTCACCGCGATCTCGGTGCCGCTGGTGGTGCTGCTCCGCAAGCCCAAGGCGCAGATCAAGAACGATCCGGGCGCGGCGGGGCATTGAGCCAGAGCGGCAATTCCCAGCGCCAGATCGGGCCGTCCTCGGGGTCCTCGACATCGGCGGTCCTTACGAAGCCGTTGGCCAGCAGGACGCGCGTCGATGGATTTTCCTCGCGCAACGTGTGTGCGATCACCTGCGAAGCGCCGTTGTCGCGCGCGATCTCGATCAGCCCGCCGGCAAACGCGGTCGCGACGCCGGCACCGCGCATCGGAATGAAGGTCAGGTATCCGATTTCGACGGCGCCGCGTTCGTCGGGCGGGCCCTTGAACCCGCCCGAACCTGCGGCCCGGCCGTCGCGCCGGGCGACATAGGTGCACCAGGGCGGCTCCGCGCCGGCACCCGCCACCTTGGCCAGTTCCGCCGCGAATTCACCCGCAAAGGCGGGGTCCCCAAGCTCCGGCTCACCGGCATAGGGGGTGAGCCGCACGGCCAAGGTCAAGCCGCCTTCTTCAGATGCCGCCGCCCGAGCAGTTCCGCGATCTGCACGGCGTTCAGCGCCGCGCCCTTGCGGAGATTGTCGCTGACGCACCAGAGACTCAGCCCGCTGTCGACCGTCGGATCCTCGCGGACGCGGCTGATGAAGGTCGCGTACTCGCCGACGCACTCGATCGGCGTCACGTATCCGCCGTCCTCATGCTTGTCGATCAGCATCACCCCGGGCGCCTCGCGCAGGATCCGCTTCGCCTGGTCGGCCGAGATCTCGTTCTCGAACTCGATGTTGATCGCCTCCGAATGGCCGACGAACACCGGCACGCGCACGCAGGTCGCGGTCACCTTGATCTTCGGGTCGAGGATCTTCTTGGTCTCGACGACCATCTTCCACTCTTCCTTGGTCGATCCGTCGTCGAGGAAGCCGTCGATGTGCGGGATCACGTTGAACGCGATCTGCTTGGTGAACTTCTTGGGCTCGGCGGAGTCGCCGACGAAGATGTTGCGGCTCTGCTCGAACAGCTCGTCCATCCCCGCCTTGCCCGCGCCCGAGACCGACTGGTAGGTCGCGACCACGACGCGCTTGATCTTCGCATAATCGTGGAGCGGCTTGAGCGCGACGACCATCTGCGCGGTCGAGCAGTTGGGGTTGGCGATGATGTTGCGCTTCAGATAGCCGTCGATCGCCTCGGGATTCACTTCGGGGACGATCAGCGGCACGTCCGGGTCCATCCGGTAGAGCGAGGCATTGTCGATCACCGTGCAGCCCGCCGCGGCGAAGCGCGGAGCATGCGCCTTGCTGCCCTCGGAGCCGATCGCGAACAGCGCCATGTCCCAGCCCTTGGGGTCGAAATGCTCGATATTCTGGACCTTGAGCTTGCGCCCGGTCTCGCCGAATTCGATTTCGTCGCCCTGGCTGCGCGACGAGGCAAGCACCGCGATCTCATCGATCGGGAATTCCCGCTCGGCAAGGATGTTCAGCATTTCACGCCCGACATTGCCGGTGGCGCCAGCGACCACGACCCGGTAGCCCATTCTAGTCCCTTTCCTGGGTAACGAAACCGCCAAGCGGATGGCGGCGACATAGTCATTTTGCGGTGGAAGTATAAGGGAGCGCGCTCCCTTTCATGCTTCGGCGGCGAGGCCCGGCAGCGCGACGAGCCTCAGCGGCTAGTCGACGTGCGGGCGGTTGTAATGGGCCGTTTTCGAAGCATGACCGCGCCCTAGCAGCAATATTTCACGACCGATAGCGCAGAACTTCTTTTCGTGCGGTGAAGTTGGTGTTGCCAGCTTGAAGCGCGGGTTCAGCCTTCCGCTTGCTCCTCCTTGCGCTTCCGAAAGGGCTGCCAACGGACATAGGCGAGGCTGCGCCACGCCCATTCGAGCGGCCCGTTGGCGAAGGCCCGGACCCACAGGTTCGCGATCACCAGCTGCAACGCGATCACCCCGAGCGCCACGGCGTAGAGTCCGCTCCAGCTGAGCTTGTCCCACAGCCCGACGCCCCAGGGCGCGAACAGGATCCACAGCCCGACGATCTGCTGGATGAAATAGAGCGAGAAGGCCGTCCGCCCCGCCGCCTTGAACGGCGCGAGGATTGCCCGGCCGGCGCCCGACTTCACCATCAAATTGACCAAAGCGATGTGCCCGACCGCGACGGCGACTCGGGCGAACTCGATCGTGATCCAGCCTACTCGCGGGATCGGCACCATCGTCAGCATCTCCTTCGCCGCGATCCAGCGCAGCGCGAAGCCGGGGACGTAGCAGGCGAGCATCAGCAGCAGGTAGAATCCCGCCGATCGCCCGCCCTGGATCACTTGCCATTTCCACAAGGCGATGCCGAGCAGCATCGTGCAGAATGCCTCGCCGACATTGACCGGCAGCGCGCTGACCACGAACAGGACGAAGGTGCCGATATTATACGCGGCATAGGCGATGAAACCGCCCGAACGCCCCTTGGCCTCGGCTTCCCTGAGCTGCTTGAAATCGTCGCTGCGCCCGGCGCGATTGTCGACCGCCTTCTTCCAGTCGGCGACCGCCTTGGTCTCCGCCGGGGTCAGCGCGAGCTTCGCGGCCTGCTTCTTCTCGGCGAGATGCGCGCGCTGCATCAGGTCGGCGCGCTCGACATAGCGGAAGCCGCCGCTGACCGCGGTGAACAGCGCGAAGCCGAGCCCGAGCAGCAGCAGCCACTTCGCGCCGAGCTTGCGGAACGGGAACAGGAACAAAGCCGCGAGCGCATAGATATGGAGGATGTCCCCTGCCCAGAGCAGCACGAACACATCGACCAGCCCGAATCCCAGCAGCCACAGGTTGCGCCGCCAATAAAGGTCGGCGATCGCCACCGGCCCGTCGGGAGTCATCGCCCGTGCGGTCAGCACCATCATGCCTGCGCCGAACAGGATCTCGAGCAGCCCGCGCTGGGTGCCTTCGAGCAGCACCTGCACCGCCATCCAGCTCGCCGCGTCGACCGGGGTCCATCCGATCGAATGGGCGTCAACGAAGATCTTGACGAGTGCGACGCCCATGAAGGGGATGTTCATGAAGAAGATGCCGAGGATCGCGATCCCGCGCAGGATATCGAGTATGTCGATCCGCGCGGTGCCGCTCACCGGCGCGAGTGTTGCTTGTGCGTCCGCCATCGCCTGTTCCCCCAGCTTGCGATCAAGCGAAGCTATGTCACCTGCGTAACGGAGTCGAGCATTGCGCGGCGAGCCGCATGCGGCCTGGCCAAGCCCTTGAAATGTTGGATTTCGCTGGCAGGGATCGACGCGCTGCCGCTCGGCCGCCGCTCTTTGACAAAGTCGATTGGAGACCAGGACCTAAACGCAGTTCCGAACGCCCGTGACTCCGCATGGCCCAACCGCCGCCGGAACATGCGTGATAGTGTGACCCTAGTGTGACCTTTCGTTTCGCAAGCTGCGCGCGGCGACGCTATGCCTATCGCGCACCGGCTTCCCGATCGAGGAACCCGAGGATCGTCTTCCACAGATGCACGCTCACTCCTGGCCCGCCGACGCGGTGGGTCTGGCCGGGATAGAGCATCGTCTCGAACGGCACCGCGCCCGCCTGGAGCTTCGCCAGCATCACCGTCGAATGCTCGAGCACGACATTGTCGTCGGCCATGCCGTGGACGATCAGCAGCGGATCGGCGATCCTGAGCGCGTTCTCGACCGTGTTCGACGCCTTGTACGCCGCCGCGACCTGGCGCGGATCGCCCATGTAGCGCTCGGTGTAATGCGTGTCGTACAGCTCCCACTTGCTCACCGGCGCGCCCGCCACGCCCGCCGCGAAGGTCCCCGGCGCCGCTTCGAGCATCTTGAGCGTCATGTAGCCGCCGTACGACCAGCCATAGATCGCGATTCGGCCCGGATCGACGAAGTCGAGGCTCTTGAGATACGCCGCGCCGGCGAGCTGGTCCTCGACTTCGACCGACCCCATCGCGTGCCAGATCGCATCCTCGAACGCCGTACCGCGATTGGCCGATCCGCGATTGTCGATCTGGAACCAGATATAGCCGCGCCCGACGATCGCCTGCTGAAGCGCCCCGCCCCATTGCCGGCCGACGGTCTGGACGTGCGGGCCGCCATAATGCTGGAAGAATACCGGGTAGCGCTTGCCCGGCTCCATCGCCGGCGTGATCATTTCCCAGTGCAGCTCGGTGCCGTCGGGCCCCTTGAGCGTCCCGAAGGTCCGCTCGCGGTGCGCGGCGAGATAGGGGTGATAGGGGTGCTCGGCGGCGGTCACGGCATTCTCGTTGACCCAGGCGAGCCGCTTGCCCGTCGTGTCCGCCAGATAGACCTGGGTCGGCTGGCCGGGGTTCGATCGGCTGACGATCACCCGGCTCGCCGCCGAATCCATCGTCGCGCTGTTCCACCACCCCGCCTCGGTCAGCCGGGTGACGGCGCCCGGATGCTTCAAGTCGACCGAATAGAGGTGCCGCTCGAGCACCCCGTCCTTGTTGGCGAGGAAATAGACCCGGCCCTTCGCCTGATCGACGCCCGCGACCTGCGCGACTTCCCAGTCGCCCCTGGTCAGCTGGGTCCATTTGCCCGCGTTCCAGTGATACAGATGCCCGTGCCCGTCGCGCTCGGACCACCAGATCAGGCTGCCGTCCTTCATCGGCGTGAAGGCGTTGGAGAGGTTGACCCAGCTCTTCTCGCCCGCGCGCTCGGTGAACAGCAGCCTCGACTTGCCGGTGTGCGGATCGACCTTGAGCAGGTCGAGCGTCCGCTGGTCGCGGGTCTGGCGCTGGACGTAGAGCGCCGTGCTGTCGGGCGCCCATTTGACGCGCGCGAGGTAGATGTCGCGGTCGGGGCCGAGATCGACCTTGATCTTGTCGCCGTCGAACGGGTCCATCACGTAAAGCTCGACCAGCGCATTGTCGGTGCCCGCGCGCGGATAGCGCTGCTGGACGATCGCCGAGCCCTCCGCGCCGATCGCCGCGCGGGTGACGATGCCGACCGGCGCCTCGTCGAACCGCTCGACCGCGATGCGGCTGTCGTCCGGCGCCCACCAATAGCCTTCGGGGCGCGCCATCTCCTCCTGCGCGACGAATTCGGCCTCGCCCCAATGGACCGTGCCGCCGCCGTCAAACGTCAATGTCTGCGTCTCGACATGCTTCTGGCTATTGAGGATCTCCAGATTCTGGTTGTGCACATAAGTGACGTAGCCGCCCTTGGGGCTGATCGCCGGATTGAGCTTCGGGCCGGCGCGGGTGCCGAGCCGGCGAACGGTCCCGTCGAGCTCGGCCTGATACAGCTCGCCCTCCAGCGGGACGAGCAGCGACTTGCTGTCGGGTGACCAGTCATAGGCGGTGATGCCCCTGGTCCCGCCGATCCGCGCGCGCTCCATTTGCATCATCTCGGCTTCGGAAAGCTTGGCGCCCGATCCGGCCTTCAGCGAATCGACCAGCATCCGCCATTCGCCGGTGGTGGTGTCCATCGCCCACAAGTCGAACCGCTCCTTCTCGTCGGGCCGGTTGCGCAGCAGGGTGAGGAACTTGCCGTCGGGCGAGAGCTTCATCGCACGCGGGGTGGAGCCGGCGAGATCGGGGCTGGCGAAGACGCGCTCGAGGCTGAGCGCGGGCGCCTGCTGCGCCTCAGCCGGCATCGAGGAAACCGCCGCCAGCATCGCCAGTCCCAACACCCATGTCCGCATGCCCTTGTCTCCGATGCCCGCGGCCGCGGGCGGGTGCTGCCTATCACGGCGATGTGCGCGGGGGCAAAGAGTCGCGCGCCGCAGCGCCATCGAGGCTTTTCGGCTTCCCGCCCGAACAATAGACAAGGGGAAACTCAAATCGATCGCTTGCCTTGACGGCTCCCGCAAAGACAAACACACTTGGCCAGCCTTGAGGGAGGCAATGCCATGCACAAAATCGCCGCTCTATTGCTGCTCGCCGCGCCGCTTTCGGGCTGCGCACACTATCACATCATGGTCGCCGAGCCCGAACGCGGCACCCAGCCCCAGTCGCACGGGTCGATGTCGGCGGGATGGGGCGCGGTGCGCGAGGACGTCATCGCCAAGAATTGCGTGAGCAACGCGCTCGCCGAGGTCCGTGTCAGCCGCAATTTCGGCCAGGGGCTCGCGGCGATCGTCACTTTCGGCGCTTGGCAGCCCGCGACGATCACCTGGTTCTGCGCCAAGATCCCCGCCCCCGACAGCGAGCTCAACCTCGGCAGCGGCAACTGACCATGGCTACCGTCCCCGAGAGCGACCGCATCCGGTTCAACGACGACACCAGCTGGACCAACTGGCACCACACCGTCACCCAGAGCATCGCGGGAATCTACGACATCTACAATCCGGCCGCGAACGTCGTGTCGTTCGACGCGCTCAAGGCGACCGCAGGCGTGATCCAGCTCGCGATCGGCAAGGCCAGGGCCGAGGGCAAGCGCGTCCGCGCGCTCGGCAGCGGCTGGTCGCTGTCGCGCGCGCCGACCACCGACGGCGTGATGCTCAACATGTCGAACCTCAACTGGCGGATGCGGCTGAACGCGACCACGCTCCACCCCAGCATCACCGCCGAGCAGGCCGCCGGCCTCTTCCTCGTCCAGGGCGGCAGCAACACCTCGGAGGTCAACAAGTACCTCGAATCGCACGGCCGCTCGCTGCGCACGTCGGGCGCCGCCAACGGCCAGGCCTTTGCCGGCGCGGCCTCGACCAACACCCATGGCTCGGCGCTGAACTTCGGCGGGATCATGGATCATATCCACGGCATCCATCTTGTCACCGGCAAGAACAGCTGGTGGCTCGAACGCAAGTCGCGCCCGATCATGGCCGCGGGCTTCCCCGCCGCGATCGGCGCGACGCTCAAGCATGACGAGGGCGACGACCTGTTCAACGCCGCCCTGGTGTCGTTCGGCGCGATGGGGGTGATCCACGCCGTCGCGATCGAGACCGCGCCGCGCTTCCTGCTCGTCGCCGAGAACCGAATCTTCGACCCGATCACCCCCGAGCTGCGCGAGGTGATGCGCACGCTCGATTTCGCCGCGCACCCCACGCTCTTCCCCAAGGGCAAGCCCTATTTCCTCCAGGTCGTGGTCAATCCGCACGGCACCCACCCCGCGGCCTATGTCACGACCATGTACCAGCAGCCCTGCCCTGCCGATTACCAGCCGCATTACGAAGTCAGCGGCGGGATCAAGCCGGGCTACGACCTGCTCAGCGTGCTCGGGCCGGTGATCGACAAGTTCCCGCAGCTGACTCCGCTCGCCGCGGGGCTGGCGGCGAAGGAGCTGATGAATACCGGCTCGCTGACCGGCACCTGGGGCGAGATCTTCAACTACAAGAGCCCGCAGACCAAGGTGAACTCCGGGTCGATCTGCGTGCCGCTCGAGCATGGCCTGGCCGCGCTCGACACCTTGCTCGCGCTGATGAAGTCCGACGGGCCGGTGCCTCTGGTGTTCGCCTGCCGCTATGTCCGCAAGTCGCCCGCGCTGCTGGCGTTCACGCGCTGGGACATGAATTGCGTGATCAACATGGACGGCGTGTTCAACAAGAGCTCGACCGCCTTCCTCGCCAGGGTCACCGACGCGATCGAAGCGAAGGGCATCCCCTTCACTCAGCATTGGGGCAAGACCTTCCACTACACCGCCGACCGGCTCAAGGTGTACGACAAGCTCGACCTCTGGAAGCAGGCGCGCAAGACGCTGATGCCCGACCAGGGCGATCGCGACGCGTTCGTCAGCCCGTGGATGGAGCCGCTCGGGCTGCAATTGTGATGCGGCCGCGCTAGACCGGCGCGATGAGACTTCTGCTTGCGCTGTGCCTCCTGCTCCTGCCCGCCGCTGCGCTCGCGCAGGAAGCGCCGCTGTACCAGTTCCAGCCCGGCCAGGAGCCGCGCTGGGCGAGCCCCGAGAACCCCGCCGCCGAAAAGGGCG
The DNA here is from genome assembly GCA_040388355.1 of Pseudomonadota bacterium. GTDB lineage: Bacteria > Pseudomonadota > Alphaproteobacteria > Sphingomonadales > Sphingomonadaceae > Sphingomonas. The sequence goes on from JAZKCD010000064.1 coordinate 105,412, forward strand.
CGGGCGCGCGCGAGAACAAGGGCGCCAAGGGACACGCCTTCGAGACGATCGCGCCCGGCGCGTCGCTGGTGCTCGCCGACATCCGCGGCGCCGGGATCATCGACCGGATCTGGCTGACCTTCCAGGATCGCTCGCCCGAGATGCTCCGCGCGCTCCGGCTCGAGATCTGGTGGGACGGCGCCCGGGCCCCGGCGGTCTCGGTTCCGCTCGGCGATTTCTTCGGGATGGGCGCGGGCGAAGTCGTGCCGATGGAAACCGCGCTGTTCGCCAGCCCCGAGGGTCGCTCGTTCGTGTCGTACTTCCCGATGCCCTTCCGCACCGGCGCGCGGATCGTCGTGACCAACGAGTCCTCACGCGAAGTCCCGCTGTTCTTCTACGATGTCGACTTCCGCAAGCTCCGCCGCGCCGACCGAAACATGCTCTATTTCCACGCCTTCTGGCGCCGCGAGCGCGCGACTCGGCTCGGCGAGGCGTTCGAGGTGCTGCCGCGCGTCGAAGGCCGCGGCCGCTATCTCGGCGCCGCGATCACCATTTTCGCCGACCCCGGCTACGGCAAGAGCTGGTGGGGCGAAGGCGAAGTCAAAATCTATCTCGACGGCGATCGCGACCTGCCGACGCTCGCCGGCACCGGCACCGAGGATTATATCGGCAGCGGCTGGGGCCAGGGCGCGTACGTCAATCGCTTCCAGGGTTCGCCGGTCGCCGACGAGGCGCGTGGCCGCTGGAGCTTCTACCGGCTCCACGTCCCCGATCCGATATTCTTCGCGCGCGACATCCGGGTGACGCTCCAGCAGATCGGCGGCGCGATGCGGCCCGAAGTGCTGCGGATGCAGGCGGCGGGGGTGCCGCTCCAGCCGGTCACGGTCGATCCCGGCGGGCGCAAGGGCTTCCGCCAGTTGCTCGCGACCGACCCGCCGGCATCGCTCGCCGCGCCCGGCACGCCGGAAGGCTGGACCAATTTCTACCGGTCCGACGATGTCGCCGCGGTCGCCTGGTTCTATCTCGACCGCCCGGGCTCGACTCTGCCCGCGCTCGCGCCCGTCGCCGATCGCACCGGCGCTCTGCGCTCGCCGGCGCCGCGATAGTTCATAATGTTTTAACCGCGAATCAGGCGTTTACGCCGCAACCCGGCCCGGCATTGCTCGTTCTCCCCGCGAACCCCCATGAGGAGAACTCCGATGTCCGGCACCCACGACACGTCCAAGCTCGACGATCTGATCGTCACCACCATCGACAGCGCCCGCGGCTATGAGAATGCGGCCGAACATGCCGATGCCGCGAGCTATGCGGGCTTCTTCCGCGAGATGGCGGGCGAGCGCCGTGGTGTTATCGCCGATCTCCAGGCGGCGAGCCGCGCGCTCGGCGGGACGCCGTCCGAATTCGGTTCGGCCGCGGCGACGATCCATCGCCGCTGGGAGGATCTGCGCACCGCGCTCGGTGGCGGCGACGCGGCGATCGTCAAGGAAGTCGAGCGCGGCGAGGACTATCTGAAGGAAGAATATGAGCGCGTCCTCGCCGACGAGCGGATGTCGGCCGAGGCGCTCCAGGCGGTCCAGGCCGCCTACCAGTCGGTCCGGCGCGGCCACGACAGCGCGAGCCGGCTGAAGCACGCGCTGGAAGCGGCGGACTGAGCACAACTTCCAGCGATCCCGTGATCCAATACCCAGTTCCCCTGCGAAAGCAGGGGCCCAGGGCCACAAAGGGATGAAGCGCTTGGCTCTGGACCCCTGCTTTCGCAGGGGAACAGGGAGCAAATTGCCGGGTCCTTAAGGCCTCGACCTAAAGGCGCTGTCCTACACGGCGTCGATATGCCATGTTCACTTAATGTTCTATCTGACTCGCTTCGGTGCGCATGAAGCTCGCGCAACAATCATGCGCACCGGGGAAACGAAAGTTCACGATTCGCGTAAAAAGTGTGAAGCTAAGCCGCGCAAGCCCTGGTTTGCGGACGGGTGCCGCTCCACCCTAGCGCGTGATCCCGATCCGCTGGAGCAAGTCGGTGGCGAACACCGCGCGCTCCTTCGGGTCGGGCATCAGCGTCTCGCGCACCTTGTGCCAGTCGGGAAGCCGGTCGCCATAGCTCGACTGGACGCGCGCGGCGGTGAGGTCGTGGAGCTTGCCCCAGTGCGCGCAGTGCGGGATGCCCTTGGCGTCGAACCGCGTGCGCACCGCCGCCATCAGCTTGCCGATCGCAGGCGTGTGGATGCCGTCGATGTCCATCATGCAGCTCGGCGCGAACCGGGTCCAGCCGAGCATCGCGGGCGAGGCCTGGGCGAAGCGGCAGGCAAAGGCCGCGGGCGCGTCCGGCACGGTCTTGAACACGTCGACCGCCTCGCGAAGCGCCTCGTCGACTCGCGCTGCGGGAACCGCGATCGACGCGCCGGCGGTGCCGGCCTGCGACTGGGTATAGGTATAGGTCTCGGCGGGGGTGCCGATCTTGTCGTCGAACGGCGAGAGCTGGCTGATCAGCGCGGCGCTGACCACTGCGGGCCGGAGCGCCGGCGCGACTTCGAGCAGCTTGCCGAAAAAGCCCGGCAGGTCGTTGCCGACTTCATATCCCGATTTCTGCGCATTGTCGGTGACATAGTCGGCCGGGCAGTCTTCCCGGTAGCGCGTCGTGACATGCCCGTTGAGCGGGTTGGCGGGATCGATCACCACCTGGAAGAAATAGGGGCGCTTGTCCGGAATCGGCAGCGCCACGCCGCGAAAATCGAGCGTCTTCATCGCCGGCAGGATCTGCGCCATCGGCATCCGCTTCAGGAACGAACGCAGCCGGTAGCGCGGCACGACGCTGAGCAGCACCGAATGCACCACCCCGAGCGCGCCGAGGCTCACCAGCGCCGCGGAGAACAGCTTGGCATCGCGCTTGAGCTCGGCGCCGAGCTTGGCGGCGAAAGCCGCGGTCATCGCCGGATGGTCGGGATGCTCGATCCAGAGATTCTTGGCTCCGGTCAGCAGTTGGATCCCGAGCACCTGGCTCTCCATCGCGCCGCTGTCGATCGCCGATCCGTGCGTGCCGGTGCCGAGCGCCCCGGCGATCGTCTGGCCGTTGCTCGCGCCCGAGGTGCGCAGCGCGCGCAAGCCCCCCGATTTCGCTTCGAGATCGGCGTTGATCTCGGCGATCGAGGTCCCCGCCTGGACGAAATAGAGATCGGCCGGCGTCCCCTTGTAAGCGGGGTCGAGGCTGCCCTTGCCCACCGGGAAGCGATAGTTGAGCCGCTGGGTCTCGAGCGCCCATGCATTGTCCGGCGCCGAGACCTCGGAGAAGGACCAGCGCGATCCCATCGGGCGCAGCCGCATATTCTGCGCAGTGGCGTGCTGGATCAGCCGCTGCAGCCGCTCGGCGGTCGCCTTCATCCCGGCCAGCGACGGCGCCCCCTGGTTCTCGTTGACGATCTGCCAGCGCGCCTTGGCGGTGACCGCCACGGTGCCGTGATGATTGGTCCACGCGCCGCCGGGCTTGCGCGTCAGAAACTGGTCTTCGGGAAAGGCCATCGCCCCCGCTCCTCGCGCTGGTCAGTTGGAATCGGTGTCGACGCCGACGCTTACCGGGGTCTTGGCGCAGATATATTCGACCGTCGTCGGCATCACGATGCCGAGCGTCACCACGGTGACCAGCGACTGGCCGAAATTCTGCTTCACCCGCACCTCGTCGAGCAGGCTGTTGTCGCATTCGGTGACGGTGCGCTTCTGCAGCGCGCCCCAGCCGAAGGCGACGCTCGAGACGCGGTGCGGCTCGCCGTAAGGATTGGGGTGGGCCGCCACCAGCCGGTGCGTCGCACACCCGGTAAGCAGCGAAACCGCGAATACCGCCGACAAGATCCTGCGCATGCCCATCGTCCCCCCGTTTCGTTCCGCCAAAGTATCGGAATGCGCCTGGCATGACGAGAGCAATTAAGTCGGGAACGGCGCGGGCGGCCGTTATTGCAAAAAGGGCGGAGGCTTGCGCCCCCGCCCTTTCGAATTGCAGGGAAACCGGGGCGCTTACTCGGCCGCGGCTTCTTCCTTGACCGGGCGCGGGTCGCGGCGCTCGGCGATACGCGCCGACTTGCCGGTGCGGCCGCGCAGATAATAGAGCTTGGCGCGCCGGACGACGCCCTTGCGGACGACTTCGATCGACTCGACGTTGGGCGAATAGAGCGGGAAGACGCGCTCGACGCCCTCGCCGAAGCTGATCTTCCGCACGGTGAAGTTCGAGCCCATGCCCTTGTTCGAGCGGCCGATGCACACGCCCTCGAAATTCTGGACGCGGGTGCGCTCGCCTTCGACCACCTTCACGCCGACCTTCAGCGTGTCGCCCGGGCGGAATTCGGGGATCTTCTTCGCCGCCGCGAACTTGGCGATCTGCTCGGCTTCGAGCGTCTGGATGAGGTTCATTGCTTCAGTCCTCGTTACGTCGCCGCGCGCCAGAGGGAGGCTTGACCCGAGCGCCCTCATGGCGCTCCCAAAGGTCCGGCCTCCTTAGCCGTGTATCGGTCTCGGCCATCGACTTTCGCCAGGCCGCGATCCTCGCATGATCCCCCGATCGCAGCACCTCGGGGATCGTGCGCCCTTCCCATTCTACAGGTCGGGTATAATGCGGATATTCGAGCAGCCCCGTTTCGAAGCTCTCGTCCATGCCGCTGGAAGGCGCGCCCATTACGCCGGGAAGCAGCCGAATGCAAGCGTCGAGCACGACCAGCGCGCCCATCTCGCCGCCTGACAGGATATAGTCGCCGATCGACACCGGCTCGACGTCGCGCCCCTCGAACAGGCGCTCGTCGATCCCCTCGAACCGGCCGCACAGGATCGCGACGCCCGGCCCGTCGGCAAGCGCGCGCACCCGTGCCTGGGTGAGCGGCGCGCCCCGCGGCGTCATCGCCAGCCGCGGCACCCCTGCCGGCACGCTGTCGAGCGCTGCCGAGAGCACATCGGCGCGCATCACCATCCCCGCCCCGCCGCCCGCCGGCGTGTCGTCGACCGATCGATGCCTGTCGGTCGCGAAGTCGCGGATCTGGACGGTGTCGAGGCTCCACAGCCCCTCGCGCAATGCGCGGCCGGCGAGAGAAATTCCGAGCGGGCCGGGAAACATCTCGGGATAAAGCGTTAGGACAGTCGCGGCGAAGGGCATGTGCGTCCTTCACGCCTCTATGCGAGGTTGGCAAGGATGGAAGCGCCCGACGATTGCATCATCATCGGCGCCGGACCCGCGGGCCTCACCGCGGCGATCTATCTCGCGCGGTTTCACCTTTCGATCCGGATGTTCGATTGCGGCAGCAGCCGCGCCGCGCTGATCCCCAAGACGCGCAACCATGCCGGGTTTCCGGACGGCATTGCGGGCACCGACCTGCTCGCCCTGATGGGCGCGCAGGCGGCGCAATTCGGCGCGTTCCGCGAAGAAGCCGAGGTTACGCGCATCGAGCCGCTGCAGGCGGGTTTCGCTGTGCATGTCGAGGGCCGCGTCTTCCACGCGCGAAGCGTACTGCTGGCGACCGGCGTGGTGAACCATCGGCCCGACATGCCCGCCGAACTCCACGACGCCGCGCTCGCCCGCGGGCTGATCCGCTACTGCCCGATCTGCGACGGCTATGAAGTCACCGACCGCCGCATCGCCGTGCTCGGCACCGGCGACCATGGCGCGCGCGAGGCGATGTTCCTGCGCGGCTACAGCGCCGACGTGACGCTGATCGCGCCCGAGGCGGCGCATGGGCTCGACGAAGTCTACGCCGCCGAACTCGACGCCGCCGGCATCGCCCGCGTCGACGGGCCGTGTGGCGGCTTCGCAGTCGAAGGCGACGCCATCGCGCTCGACACCGCGGAGGGGCGGATGACGTTCGACACGCTCTACCCGGCGCTGGGTTCGCGCATCCGCTCCGAGCTGGCGGTCGCGGCCGGCGCGCATGCGGCGGAGGATGGCTGCCTCGAAGTGGACGCGCACCAGCGCACCTCGATCCCCGGCCTGTTCGCCGCGGGCGACGTCGCCAAGGGGCTCGACCAGATCAGCCATGCGATGGGCGAGGCCGGAGTCGCCGCCACTGCGATCCGCAACATGCTCGACGACGAGCGCCCGATCCGGCGCTAGCTGCCGCACCCCCCGCACCCGCCGCCGCCGCCACCGCCGCACCCCCCGCCGCCGTCGCCTCCGCTCGAGCCGCTGTCGCCGCCGGAATTCGCTGTCCGCATCCGGTGGAAGTCCGCCCAGCCGGACCCGGCGAGCACCGCGGTGCCGTACAGCGCGACCGCCATCCCGGTCTCGGGCGCGGTCGCGGCGCGGCGCAGCCGGCCAGTCTGCGCCCGCGCTTCGTGCAGCGTCGCCCGCCCCCGGCGGGTCCGCCGGTCGACAATGACGAAGCGGAGCAGCGCCAGCACCGCCGTCACGATCAGGAAAACGGTGAGGATCCCGACCGGCCTGTCGCGCGACAGGCCGACATCGAGCTTGATCGCGCCGAAGCCGACCAGCAGCAGATAGGGCAGGGTCTGCCAGAAGCGCATCTGGAGCGTCGTGCTGCCGTCCATCAGCAGCCCCGAGGACACCAGCTCCGCCTCGATGTCCTCGGCATAGGGCTTGAGCGTGCGCTCGATCGCGCGCCAGGGCATCGGCTGCGAGAGCGCGAGGACGCTGGCCTCGGCGGCGCCCTCCCCCCGCTCGCGCCGGTCGGCGAGGAACTTCTTGCCGGTCATCGCCAGCGCGCGCCGCGCCAGCAGCCGCGACACCAGCGCGTCGGCGAAGCGCGGCTTGCCGCCGGCGAGGAAGGCGAGCTGGTCGACATCCGGCGAGCGCGGCACATGTCCCTCGGGCCGCAGCCAGCGCGGGATGAGGAGGCCGGCGATGACGGTCAGTGCGAACAGGATGCCGTAGAGCTGAAGAAACGGTCCGCCGGTCAGGTCGAAGGGGGACATGGCCTTATGCTCCTCTGCCAAAGATCAGGTACGCAAGGACGAAAGCCAGCAGGACGAGCAGCGCCCATGCCACCGGTTTTGGAACGACGAAGGCGTCGCGTGGATGGACGCGGCGCGCCTTGGGATCCTCGATCAGCCGCCGCGCTGCGCCCGGCCAGATATCGGCGGGCGGCGTTCCAAAGGCCTGCTCATAGCTTCTGAGCGTCTCGGCATATTGCGCGTAATAGCGGTGACCCTCGGCCGCGCCGCCCGCGGTCGGGCCATGGTGGAGCGGCCGCCCGAGGATTTCGGGGCAGAACCGCTCCCAGTAATCGCGGGTGTAGGTCAGATGAAGGTGCCAGGCCTGGTCGACCGCGTCGGAAGGCGTCACTTCGTGCCCGGCAGTGACCGCGAGGAAGCAGAAGCGCCGATACTCCTCGATCACCCGCGCTGCATGCGCTGCGCTCCAGCCATTCTCGCGCGCCAGCCGGACGGCGAAGGAGAGCTCGGCATCCGCGGGGCCGACGGTGTAATGGGAAAGCGACAGCCAGACCGGGTGGCCGTCGGGAAGCGTGGGCAGACCTTTCGTCTCGCTCATCAATACCCTATTAACATAGTAGGTATTACCGTTTGATGACAGAAGCGCGTCAGCCCTCGACGAAGCCGCTGGCGACCACCAGCCGCTCGGCGTTCCATTCAGGCACTGCGTCGGCATTCATCGGCACCATGAAGCGCTTGCCGGTGTAGCGCTCGATCTCGATGACGTCGCCCGCGCCGAAATCGTCGATCGCGACGACCTTGCCCAGCGCCTCGCCGGTCTCGGAGACCGCGGGCAGCCCGATCAGGTCGACATGATAATATTCGCCCTCGCCCAGCGGCGGCAGGCTTGAGCGCGGGACGGTGAGCTCGGTGCCGCGCATCGCCTCGGCACCGTTGCGGTCGGCGATCTCGGCGAAGCGGGCGATCGCGCCGTTACTGCCCGGGCGCAGCGACTTGAGCGTCAGCGCGCCGGCGTTGAAGCTGCCGTGGGGGCCGAGATCGGTGGCAAAGACCTTGAGGCGCACCTCGCCCGTCACCCCATGCGCGCCGATGATGACGGCCAGGGTGACGGGCTTGGTTGCTTGATCGGACATGTCGGCGACATGCCCGCGTCGAGCCCCTCCCGCAAGCGGAAGGGGCTCGTTTCGTTCAGAAGCCGGAGAAGTCGGTGTGGTTCACCGTCGTCCCCGCCGCGACATGCGCCATCAGCACCGCGTCCGCGCCGCCGACGCCGTCGGCGTCGTAGTAGATGTTGCCGGTCGCGCTGTCGTAGAGAATGCGGTCGTCGGCATCGACCGCGGTCGACCCCGCGCGGAACGCATTGATGTCCAGCTGGCCGTCGGCGCCGATCCCGGTGAAGACGTCGCGATCGAGATAGATCGTGTCGTCGGTGTGCGAGAAGTCCTGAAGATCGTCCCAGTTGCCCGCACCGGCGGCGGTGTCGAAGTAGAAGCCGTCCTGGCCGGCACCGCCGATCAGCACGTCGTTGCCCAGGCCGCCGTACAGTTTGTCGTTGCCGCCGCCGCCGTCGAGCCGGTTCGCCCCCGAATTGCCGGTGAGGGTGTTGGCATAGCCGGTGCCGGTGCCGTTGATCGCGGCGCTGCCGGTCAGCGTCAGGTTCTCGACATAGATTCCGGACATCGAGAAGGTGCCCGAGCTGATGACCGTGTCGGTGCCCTCGTTGAAGCCTTCGTAGATGATGTCGCTGCCGTCGGTATAGTAGGTGTCGTCGCCGATGCCGCCGCGCAACGTGTCGATTCCGCCGGCGCCGTCGAGCACGTCGCTGCCCGCGCCGCCGGTCAGATTGTTGGCGGCGTCGTTGCCGGTCAGCCGGTTGTCGCCGTCCGAGCCGATGCCGTTCTTGGCGGTGCCGGTGAGCACCAGATCCTCGATATTGGTGCCGGCGAGCGAATAGTTGATCGAACTGCGGACGGTGTCGTGGCCCGCGCTTGCCGCCTCGGTCACGGTGTCGCCGGCATTGTCGACGACATAGGTGTCGTCGCCCAGGCCGCCGATCAGGCTGTCGGCCCCTGCCCCGCCGTCGAGGATGTTGGCGCCCGAATTGCCGGTGATGACATTGTTGTAGCCGGTGCCGGTGCCGTTGATGTCGGCGGTGCCGGTCAGCGTCAGATTCTCGACATAGATGCCCGACATCGAGAAGCTGCCCGAGCTGAACACCGTGTCGGTGCCCTGGTCGGACGATTCCTGGATGACGTCGTTGTTGCCCTCGACATAGTAGCTGTCGTCGCCGAGGCCGCCGCGCAGCTTGTCGTTGCCGAGCCCGCCGGTCAGCACGTCGTTGCCCGCGCCGCCGATCAGCAAATTGGCGGCGTCGTTGCCGGTCAGCGTGTCGTTGCCCGATCCGCCGGTCGCGTTCTCGATCACCACGCCGTTGGCGATGGTGAAACCGCCGAAGATGCCATAGGCGTAGGAAACATTGCCTCCGCCGCCTACCTCATATTCGAGCGTCGCGGGACGAAGATCGATCGTGGTGTCCCTCGATCCCGAATAGGCGATCGTGTCGTTGCCGGCGGCGTCCCAGATCGAGCTGAAATAGGTGCCCGCGGCGTTGACGTCCTTGAGGATATAGGTGTCGTTGCCGGTCGCCGTGTCCTCGTTGACGCCGTATTTGTCCTGGATCGCGGCGATGTCGAACGCCATCAGCCCGCCCAGATAGCCATAGCCGACATTGGTCTCGGCATTGCCATAAGGGCTGTCGACCCAGCCATCCTCGTACGACATCATCGTGAAGACGGCCTGGTTCAGGTGATAGTCGCCGGTGGTATAGTCGGCGACGCCGGCGCCTTCGGTCTCGACCCCGTTCATGATCCCCGAATGGCCGCCATTGTCGTGCGGATGCGCGAGGCCATGGCCGTGGCCGAACTCATGGATCAGCGTGACGAACGAGAAGCCGCCCTGCTGGAGGTCGGTCGCGTTCCAGCGATAATCGCCCGAGTTGAACTGGGCGAGGCCCTCGTCGCTTTCGCCCGGCGGGCTCATCGATCCGAGCAGCGACACGCCGGGCCCCGGCGTGCCGATATAGCTGGTGTAGATGAAATTGGCCTGATCGCGGTCCTGGACCTCGACATAGACCACGTCGGCGACCTTGGAGAATTCGCCGAGCGCGGTCAGCACCGCGGTCCGCTCGAATTCCTGGACCCCGGTCGCGGTCACCGTCGCGGGCGGCAGGCCGGGGTTGGTCAGGTCGTTGCTGACGAAGATGTCGCCGGCCTTGGCGAAATAGATGGTGACGACGTTCTTGCCCGGCACGTCATACCCATAGGGATTGTCGGCGGTGCCGATCGAGTTGCCGGTGGTGTGGCCGGTCTCGACGCCGTCGGGATTGCGCACGGTGCCGTCGACCTGCGTCCCCCAGTCGATCGCATAGAGCGGGCTCGAGGGCTCGTAATAGGGCGTGTAGAGCGACTCATCGCCGGTCACGTCCTGCACATAGACGCCGTAATCGCCGACCATGTCGCCATCGGTGCCGTCCTGCGCGATATTGTCGAAGGCGCGCGCGTTGACGTAATAGGTGCCGCTGGTCGTCACGCTGAAGGTCAGCAGCGCGTCGAAGCCCGAATTGGCGGAATTGAGCACGGTGTCCGATCCGCCGTCGGCGGCGGTGATCAGGTTGCCGGACGCATCGTAGAGCTCGACATAGGAATCGAGCAGCGGAATGCCCGTCGGCCCGAGCGGATCGCCGAGCTGGTGGGGAATATAGCCGAACAGGCCGATATTATACTGGTGCCCGGCGACGAGCTGGACCGCGTAGAAGTCCTGGTCGCCGATGGTGTCGATGGCGGAGATGGTGGGCGCCGCGCCGACGGTGAGGGTCGCGCTGGTGCCGGTATTGCCGGGGATGGTGTCGAACAGGAAGGGCGTGGGGGTGCCGATGAGCGTGCCGGTGGCGGCCTGGGACTCGGCGTTGGTCAGGCTGTCTGTCGCAAGCGTATCAGGCAGCGAGGCGGGCATCGCGATGCGAGCGATCTTGGCGGAACCCATAGGCTTTTCCTTCTAACCAGAGGAATGCCCGCCCGGATCACAGGCAGCCGTCCGCGCACGCGACATCGCGTTGCGCGGGGCAACCATCAGTGCTGTGGGTAATGAGCGACGCCAGAAGACCAACCGCACGGAACCTGGCATCAAAACCCCTTTTGCTGGACCAGGCAGACCAGTGAGAGGGTTAACGCCGATTAAAGTTTTCGGTTCCGTGATGGTTGAATGCGACGCGATATCGCCCGCGAACAGCGGGTTAGGCGGACCACTGCCTTCGATACGGAATCATTTTCCCCGGCGAAGGCCGGGGCCCAGTTGCGAGCGATATCGGGTGGCGGGATGCCGCCTCGAGTTCGTCGACACTGGGCCCAGCATCGGGTCGGACCGTCCCCCGGACGATCCTTGAACATGCGGGGCATGTTCAACCCGACGCTCTTCGCCGGGGAAAGGGATAGGTTCAATCACCGGGAATTCCGGCCCCTCCCGCGCGCAGGAGGGGCCAGCGAAGGGTTCAACCCTCGGCCTTTTCCTCGGTCTCGCCTTCGGCAGCCGGAGCTTCCTCACCGGCCGGGGCCTCTTCGGCAGCAGGAGCCTCTTCGGCGGCCGGGGCTTCCTCGGCAGCGGCTTCAGGAGCAGCTTCCTCAGCGACCGGCGCTTCCTCGGCGGCAGGTGCTTCCTCGGCGACCGGCGCTTCCTCGGCGGCAGGCGCCTCGACCGGCGGGGTCTCCTCGGCGACCGCCTCGGCGACCTGCTCGGCCTCCGGAGTGGGCTCCTCGGTCGCGGCTTCGACTTCGGCGGCCATCACCGCTTCGGTCTCGGCCTGCTCCTCGGCGACGGCTTCCTCGGCGACGGGCTCGGGCTCGGGGGCCGGCGCCGGCGCGGCGGCTGCCTCGGCAGCGGCTTCCTCGGCGGCCTTGGCCTTCTCGGCGCGCTCCTCGAGACGCTCGACGGCCTTCTCGCCCGGCTTACCCTTGTTGGGGTTGCTGCGCGCGGCGCGCTCCTTGACGCCGAGCACGTCGAGGAAGCGGGCGACGCGGTCGGTCGGCTGCGCGCCGACGCTCAGCCAATGCTTGGCGCGATCGGTGTCGAGCTTCATGCGCTCGGGGCTGTCCTTGGCGAGGAGCGGGTTATAGGTCCCGATCTTCTCGATGAACTTGCCGTCGCGCGGGCTGCGCGCATCGGCGATGACGATCCGGTAATAAGGGCGCTTCTTCGAACCGCCGCGCGACAACCGCATAGAGAGAGCCATTAGTCTTCCTTCTGTGAATTGAGATTAAGTTACTTCTTTTTCAGAAAATTCTCGAAACCCGGCGGCAGCTTCGGCATGTCGCCCCCGCCCGGCAGGCCCGGCAATCCGCCGGTGCCCATCTTGCTCATCATGTCGCCCATGTCGGGCCCGCCCAGCGCATTGCCGAGCCCGCCCATGCCGCCGCCGGGGCCGCCCTTGCCGAGCATCGCCATCATCCCCTTGATGCCGCCCATCTTCTTGAGCCGCTTCATCGCGGTCTGCATTTCCTGGTGCATCTTGAGCAGCTTGTTGACGTCCTGGACGGTCGTCCCGCTGCCCTTGGCGATGCGGATCTTGCGCTTGGCGTTGAGCAGCTCGGGCTTGGTGCGCTCCTTGGGAGTCATCGACGTGATCATCGCGTCCATCCGCAGCAGGACCTTCTCGTCCATCCCGCCCGCCGCCGCGGCCGATTGCGCCTTCTTCATGCCGGGGATCATCCCCGCCAGCGCGCCCAGCCCGCCCATCCGGCGCATCTGCGCGAGCTGGCCGCGCAGGTCGTTCATGTCGAACTGGCCCTTGGCGAGCCGGCCCGCCATCCGCTCGGCGTCTTCCTGCTCGATCGACGCCGCGGCCTTCTCGACCAGCGAGACGACGTCGCCCATGCCGAGGATGCGGCCGGCGACGCGCCTGGGGTGGAACGGCTCGATCGCGTCGAGCTTCTCGCCCATGCCGGCGAACTTGATCGGCTTGCCGGTCACCGCGCGCATCGACAGCGCCGCGCCGCCGCGGGCATCGCCGTCCATCCGCGTCAGCACCACGCCGGTCAGCGGCACCTGCGCCGAGAAGCTCGAGGCGACGTTGACGGCGTCCTGGCCGGTCAGCGCATCGACGACGAGCAGGATTTCCTGCGGCTGGGCGATGTCGGCGACCGCCTTCATCTCGTCCATCAGCGCCTGGTCGACATGGAGGCGGCCCGCGGTATCGAGCATCACCACGTCGAAGCCCTGGAGCTTCGCCGCGCTCAGCGCGCGCCGCGCGATCTCGACCGGCTGCTGGCCCGCGACAATCGGCAGCGTCGCCGTATCGGTCTGGGTGCCGAGCACCGCGAGCTGCTCCTGCGCGTTGGGGCGATTGACGTCGAGCGACGCCATCATCACCTTCTTGCCTTCGCTCTTCGCGATCAGCTTCGCCAGCTTGGCAGTCGTCGTGGTCTTGCCCGAGCCCTGCAGGCCGACCAGCATGATCACCGCGGGCGGGGTGACGCCCAAATTCAGCTCGGCGGTATCGGGCCCGAGCATGTCGACCAGCGCGTCATGGACGATCTTGACGACCTGCTGCCCCGGCGTGATCGAGCGCAGCACCTGGTGGCCGACGGCAAGCTCGGTGATCTTGTCGACGAAGTCGCGCGCCACCGGAAGCGCAACATCGGCCTCGAGCAGCGCCACCCGCACTTCGCGCATCGCGGTGCGGACATCGGCTTCGGTGAGCGCGCCACGGCCCCGCAGGCGCTCGAAAACGCCGCCTAGCCGCTCGCTCAGACTATCGAACATAGGGCCGAAAACACTCCAAAATCATCGCCAGACCCCATAAACGCAAAACGAGCCGGCGGACGAAACCTCGTCGGCCGGCCTACCCCATGGGGTGGTTCGCTTCGCGTTCCGTGGGAACGGTCAGGGGGCGCACATAGCGATGCACGCCCCCGGAGGCAACCCGCCTAATAGACGACCCGCTCCACCCTCAGCCCCCGCCTCGCCAGCAATTCCCGCACATTGCCTTTCCCGCCCAGATGCCCCGCGCCGACCGCGACGAACACCGTGCCCGGTGCCTTCATCCGCTCGGCGATCCAGTCGGTCCAGCGCGCGTTGCGGTCGAAGAGGAAGCGCTTGGCGAGTTCGGGAGTCTTGGCCATCTCGGCGTTCAGCGCGTCGCCGAGGACATCGGGCTTGCCTTCCCCCCAGAGCGACATGATCTGCGCGGTCATCGGGGCGATCCGGTCGAGTTCGTCGAGCAGATTGCCGAAATACTCGATCTGCTGCGCTTCGGGCGCGGCATCGAACATGCCGAGCTGCCCCTCGGGGGTCTCGAAGCCGACCAGCTTCTTGCCCGCCGCGCGCGCCGCGTCGGTCAGGACATGATCGGCGCCGAGCGAAGGATCATAGCCGAGCCCGGGCAATTGCATCCCCGACAGCATCACGATGGCAAACCAGGGCTCGAACCGGTCGAGCATCGTCGCCGGCTTTCCCAGCGCCGCCAGCGCCTTCGCCAGGTCCGCGCGGCTGGCCTCGGGCAGCTTCTCGGTCAGCGTCCTGCCGTCGCTCGCGACCGCCATCCGCATCACGAGCGCCCGCAGCTCGGCCTCGGGCGGCTCGACCATCTCGAGCACCAGCTCGCCGCTCGCATCGAACGCGGTCTTCACCGCTTCGTCGAACCAGCCGAGGCCGGGCTTCATCACATGGACGGTGCCGAACAGATAGATCGTCGTGTCGGCGTCGCGGACCACCCACAGCGCCGGATCGACGTCCTGCGCCGCGGCCGGAAGCGGGGCGAGCGAAAGGGTCAGCGCGCAAAGCGCGCTGCGCAGCAGTTTAGACATTTAAAGAACTCCCGGTTTGCGCGGCCTCAGCCGCGGAACTTGTTCCAGAGATAGGCAGTCATCACCGCGAACACGGTGCCCGCGAACATCGCCTCGTGCAGCGGCTCGATCACCAGCCCGCCCTTCCACAGGAAATACCAGGCGGGATAGGTGAGGAAGTAGAAGAAGAAGCCGGCCATCACCGCGCGGCGGGTATGGCGTATCTCGACTTCGTCGGAGAGCCGGCAGCTGCGCCAGACCGACAGCCCGCTCGCAACCAGATAGACCGCGGCGATCGCGATTCCGCCCGCCGGCGCGATCCGGCCGCCGCTCTGCTTGAAGATCGCGGCAAGCGCCACGATCGACAGCGCCACCACCACCGATCCGGCCAGCATGACCAGCTGCCGCCGCCGCTGCCGCGCCTCGGCGCGCTCGCCCTCACCCATTGTCGTGCGCGTCATCGAAAATCTCCTCAATCCTCAGGTCGAACAGCCGGGCAATCCGGAACGCGAGCGGGAGCGAAGGATCGTGCTTCCCCGTCTCGATCGCATTGATCGCCTGGCGCGATACGCCAAGCCGGCCGCCAAGCTCGGCCTGGCTCCAGTCGCGTTCGGCACGCAGCACTTTCAGCCGGTTCTTCATCGCTCACCTGTAAGTCGTTACACCCTGACATTGTGTCAGGATAACCTTACCTATTCCGAGTCGGGGATGATGTCAACACAACCTGACACATCGGCGTTGATCGGCGCGAAACCCGCAAATACCGCTCCGGGTTTAACCTCATCTACACCCTCCCCGTGCGACAACGGCGCGTTCGGAATATGGGGAGCGTGCCGGCAATGGCGCTGGATCACGAGGAAGACGCCAACAACGCGCCCGTCAAGGGGCGCCAGGATATCGTCACCGGCGCGATCAGCGTCGCTGCGATCCTGATGTTCGTCGGCACCGGCAGCTCGGTGCTCTCGACCACGCTCCAGCATTATTTCGAAGGCGGCGCGCCCGCCGACCGCACGCTCGTCATCGCCCTGCTGCTCAACGTCGCGCTGATCCTGTTCGGCTGGCGGCGCCACCATGCACTGAGCCAGGAAGTCCAGGTCCGCGCCGCCGCCGAGGAGCGCGCCCACCTGCTCGCCTCGCGCGATCCGCTGACCGGCTTCCTCAACCGCCGCAGCCTTGCCGAGGAAGGGGCGGCGATGTTCGTCCGCGCCCAGCGCCGCCGCAAGGCGATGGCGCTGATGATGCTCGACCTCGATCACTTCAAGTCGATCAACGACATGCACGGCCATGCCGTCGGCGACGCCCTGCTGCGCGCGGTCGCGAGCGAGATCGCCGCAGTGATGCCGCCGATCGCGCTCCAGGCGCGGCTGGGCGGCGACGAATTCTCGTGCGGCTTCCTGTTCGACCCCGCCCAGCCCGACACCGTCGAGCGGATCGCCGAGAAGCTGGTCACGCGCATGGCCCAGCCGTTCGAGGCCGAGGGCCTGCGCCTCCACATCAGCTGCTCGCTCGGCGTGTCGCGCTCGGACTTCGACTGCTCGAGCATCGATGCGCTGATGCGCTCGGCCGACATCGCGATGTACCAGGCCAAGAAATCGGGCCGCAACCGCTATGCCTGGTTCGACCAGTCGATGGAGCGCGAGCTGCAGGTGCGCAACGAGCTCGAGAGCGGGCTGCGCATGGCGATCCCGCGCCAGGAGATCGTCCCCTATTTCGAGCAGCAGATCGACTTGTCGACCGGCCGCCTCCAGGGCTTCGAAGTGCTCGCGCGCTGGGAGCATCCGACCCGCGGGCTGATCGCGCCCGACCTGTTCATCCCGATCGCCGAGGAAACCGGCATGATCGCCGAGCTGTCGCTGTCGATCATGCGCCAGTCCTTCCTGGCGGCGCGCGACTGGGATCCGTCGCTCAGCCTCTCGATCAACATCTCGCCGTGGCAGCTGCGCGACGCGTGGCTGGCACAGAAGATCATCAAGGTGCTGACCGAGACCGGCTTCCCCGCCAACCGGCTCGAGATCGAGATCACCGAAAGCTCGCTGTTCGAGAATCTGGCGCTCGCGCAGTCGATCGTCGGCAGCCTCAAGAACCAGGGCGTCCAGCTCGCGCTCGACGATTTCGGCACGGGCTATTCGTCGCTCGCGCACTTGCGCGCGCTGCCGTTCGACCGGATCAAGATCGACAAGAGCTTCGTCATGTCGATCAACGACAATGCCGACTCGGCCGCGATCGTCAACGCGATCGCCCGGCTCGGCGAGAGCCTCAATTTGCCGGTCACCGCCGAGGGGATCGAGGACGCCGCGATCGAGGAGCGCATCCGCGCGATCGGCTGCTCGAAGGGCCAGGGCTGGCTCTACGGCCGCCCGCTATCGGTCACCGCCGCGCGCCGCCTGCTCGCCGAGCGGCGCCTGCTCCAGCAGCCCGCGGCGTCGACGCCGACCCAGATCCCGGCGGAAGTGCCCGACATGCCGCCGGTCGAAGCGCCCGCGGTCGCTACCAGCCAACGCCTGGCTGGCTGAGATAGGCCTGCTCCTCGGGCGTCGACTCGCGCCCGAGTGCCGCGTTCCGCGTCGGAAACCGCCCGAACCGCGCAATCACCTCGGCATGGTCGCGGGCATAGTCGAGATTGGCCTCCAGCCCCGGCGCGTCGAAGCTCTCGAGGCACAAAGTCTGCAGCTCGGGGTCCTCGGCGTGCATCAGCGGCATGTAGAGGAACGAGCGCCGCTCGGCCGGCATCTCCGCATCCCAGCCATTGTCGATCGCGAGGCAGGTCAGCTGCTGGGCCAGCGGATCGCCCGCGAACGCCTCGGCGGTGCCGCGGTGAATGTTGCGCGAGAACTGGTCGAGCAGGATGATCGCCGCGAGCAGCGTTTCCGGATCGTCGCGCCACCCCGCCGCGCCGCTGCCCAGCACCAGGTCGCGCAACGGGCCGAACAGCGTGCGGATCTCGCTGTCGAGCGAGTCCGATTTGGCGAAGCGCTGCTCGGGCATCACCAGATCGAACCAGAAGCCAAGCACCTCTTTCGCCTTCGCGTGGACTTCTTGCGGGCTCAACCCTAGATCGTCCGCCAATGGCCCTCTCCTCGCCTCACATCATCAGTCTCGGCTGCCGCCTGAACCTCGCCGAAAGCGAGACGATCCGGGCGTTGCTGACGGGCCGTGACACGATCGTGGTGAATAGTTGCGCCGTGACCAACGAAGCGGTCAAGCAGACCCGCCAGGCGATCCGACGCGCCCGCCGCGACCGGCCCGGTGCCGAGCTGGTCGTGACCGGGTGCGCCGCGCAGATCGACCCGCAGGCGTTCATCGCGATGCCCGAGGTCGACCGGGTGATCGGCAATGCCGAGAAGCTGAGCAGCTACGCCTGGGAGGCCGAAGCCGCGGTGCAGGTCCAGGACATCATGGCGGTCCGCGAGACCGCGCCGCACCTCGCCGCGAGCTTCTCGACCCATGCCCGCGCGTTCGTCGAAGTCCAGAACGGCTGCGACCATCGCTGCACCTTCTGCGCGATCCCGTTCGGCCGCGGCAACAGCCGATCGGTGCCCGCGGGCGCAGTGATCGATCGAGTCGCGATGCTCGCCGAGAGCCATGCCGAGATCGTCCTCACCGGGGTCGATCTCACCAGCTACGGCCACGACCTTCCCGGCACGCCCAATCTCGGCACGCTGGTCGAGCGTATCCTGCGCCACGTCCCCGCGCTTCGCCGCCTCCGCCTCTCCTCGCTCGACGGGATCGAAGTCGACGACCGCCTGTTCGCGCTGCTGACGCAGGAGCCGCGCGTGATGCCGCACGTCCACCTCTCGCTCCAGGCCGGCGACGATATGGTGCTGAAACGCATGAAGCGCCGCCACACCCGCGCGCAGTCGGTGACGCTCGCCGGACGGCTCCGCGCCGCGCGCCCCGAGATCGCGATCGGCGCCGACCTCATCGCCGGCTTCCCGACCGAGACCGAGGCGATGTTCGCGAATACCCTCGCGCTGCTCGACGATTGCGGCGTGGTGCATCCGCACATCTTCCCCTATTCGCCCCGCGCGGGCACCCCGGCGGCGCGGATGCCGCAAGTCGAGCCCGAAGTGGTGAAGGCGCGGGCGAAGCGGCTGCGCGAACGCGCCGAGATGCGGCGCGCGGTCTGGCTCGCCGGACTGGTCGGCACGACGCAGGAGGTGCTGGTCGAACGCCCCGGCGACCGCGGCCATGCCGGCAATTTCGCCGAGGTGCGCCACAGTGAAACCAGAGTTGGAGAGATTGTGCGTCTCAGGATACAAGCGGTTCGCGACGGAAGGCTGATCGCATGAGCACGAGCTGGCACGACCGCCTGCTCGGCGGGTTCAAGCGCACTTCGGACCGGCTCCTCGGCAACCTCGCCGGTCTCACCCTCGGGCGGCTCGGCGAGGCGCAGCTCGACGAGATCGAGGAGGCGCTGATCGCCTCCGATCTCGGCCCCGCCACCGCCGCGAAGATCCGCAATCGCCTTGCCGAAGGCCAGTTCGAGACCGGCATGGAGGAGCTCGGCATCCGCCTCGTCGTCGCCGACGAGATCGCCAAGGCGCTCGCCCCGGTCGCGAAGCGGCTCCAGATCGAGGCGTTCCCCCGCCCGCAGGTGATCCTCGTCATCGGGGTCAACGGATCGGGCAAGACCACCACCATCGCCAAGCTCGCCAACCTGCTGATGGAGCAGGACTATAGCGTCATCCTCGCCGCGGGGGATACCTTCCGCGCCGCCGCGATCGGCCAGCTGCGCACCTGGGCCGAGCGGATCGGGGTGCCGATCGTCACCGGCCCCGAAGGCGGCGACCCCGCCGGCATCGTCTTCGAGGCGGTCAAGCAGGCCACCGACAAGGGCATCGACGTGCTGATCGTCGACACCGCCGGGCGCCTCCAGAACAAGCGCGAGCTGATGGACGAATTGTCCAAGATCCGCCGCGTGCTCGGCCGGCTCAACCCCGCCGCGCCGCACGACGTGGTCCTCGTCCTCGACGCCACCACCGGCCAGAACGCGCTCAGCCAGATCGAAGTGTTCAAGGAAGTCGCCGGCGTCACCGGCCTCGTCATGACCAAGCTCGACGGCACCGCGCGCGGCGGCGTGCTGGTCGCGGCGGCGGAGAAATACGGGCTGCCGATCCACGCGATCGGGGTCGGCGAGAAAGTCGACGATCTCCGCCCGTTCGACGCGAACGAGGTTGCGCGGATCATCGCGGGCGTGGAAGAGCTGAGCCATGGCCAGTAAACCCCCACCCCTTCCTCCCCTGATGCGCATGGCGGTCGATATCGGCCCGCTGGTGGTGTTCTTCGCGGCCAACGCGCTGACGCGGGGGCCCGATCTCTATCGCCTGCTGGTCGGGACCGCGGCGTTCATGGTCGCCATGTCGATCGCGATGGCGATCTCGTGGTGGAAGGCGCGGCACATCTCGCCGATGCTGTGGATCTCGGGGATCATGGTGCTCGTGTTCGGCGGGCTGACGCTCTATTTCCACGATCCGCGCTTCATCAAGATGAAGCCGACCATCTATTATGTCTGCTTCTCGCTCGCCCTCTTCTTCGGCCTCGCGACCGGGCGCCCGCTGCTCCAGACCTTGCTCGGCACCGCCTATCCGGGGCTGAGCGCGCGCGGCTGGAAGATCCTGACGGTCAACTGGGCGATCTTCTTCGCCGGCATGGCGGTCGCCAACGAAGTCGTGTGGCGCACCCAGAGCCAGGATTTCTGGCTGGGGTTCAAGCTGGTGGTAATCGGCCTCACGATCGTGTTCGCGCTGGTCAACATCCCGATGCTGATGCGCCACGGGCTCCAGATCGACGAGCCCGCCAAGGACGTGCCGATCCCGCCCGAGGGGTAGCGAGGCCATCGCGGGCGCACCTTGCGAAACGAAACTTTACACTAGCTTCACACTGTCACGCATGTTCCGGCGGCGGTCCGGTCATGCGGAAGTCCACGGGTGTTCAGAACGCCGTTCGAGGTCTGGTCTCCAGTCGACACTGTCGAAGAGCGGCGGCTGAGCGGCAGCGCATCGATCTCAACGGAAGAAATCCAACATTTCAAGGTCTGGTCTCCAGTCGACACTGTCGAAGAGCGGCGGCTGAGCGGCAGCGCATCGATCTCAACGGAATAAATCCAACATTTCAGGGTCTTGTTCTCCTGCGAAAGCAGGAGCCCAGGGTTTCGCGGGCTGACCTTGTGACCCTGGGCCCCTGCTTTCGCAGGGGAGCAGAAGCTGCCCGGCCTCAGGCCGGGGCCGCCTCGCGCACCGGCTCCTGGTCGGCGCGGCCTACGCCCTTGCCGTCGAGATTCTGCGCGACGAAGTCCCAGTTGATCAGGTTCGCGGTCACGGCCTCGAGATATTTCGGCCGGGCGTTGCGATAGTCGATATAATAAGCGTGCTCCCACACATCGATGGTGAGCAACGGCACCATGCCCTCGTGCACCACCGGCGTGTCGGCGTCGTGGAGCGAGCCGATCTTGAGCGCGTCGCCGTCGAGCACCAGCCAGCCCCAGCCGCTGGCGAAATGGTTGGTCGATTCCGCGATCAGCTTCTTGACCAGTTCGTCGGCGCTGCCGAAGCTCTCGGTGATCATGTCCGCCAGCTTGCCCGAGGGCTTCTGCTGCTCCGGCGACAGGCACTGCCAGAAGAAGCTGTGGTTCCAGATCTGCGCGCTGTTGTTGAACAGCCCCTTGTCGCCGCCCGCCTTGGCCGCCTTGATCACGTCGGCGAGCGTGCGCGCGTCGAGATCCTTGCCCGCGATCAGCCCGTTGGTCTTGTCGACATAAGCCTTGTGATGCTTGCCGTGGTGGAATTCGAGCGTTTCGGCGGACATGTGCGGGGCGAGCGCGTCGATTGCGTAGGGTAACGCCGGAAGTTCGAAGGCCATGGCTTGTGCTCCGTGTTCGGGTTCACTCGACTCAACGAGCGGAACCGCGTTGCGGTCCCTTCCTTATACCGGCGAAACGAGTCCGCACCCCAAGCAATCGTTGCGTGTGACAAACGGATTCGACGGTCATAAAGAGGGAACCGCGCAACAGGCAGGGGAGCCGGGTTCATGGACAAGATATTGGGCAATCTTCACGCGGTGCTGGCGATCGGCTTCGTGCTCGCGGTCGGCATCATGTTCTCGGCATTCTACCTGCCCAATTCGGACCCGGAGTCGCTGTGGCGCGGGATTTTCCAATGGCTCCACGTCTTTTTCGGCATCACCTGGATCGGCCTGCTCTACTATTTCAACTTCGTGCAGATCCCGGTCATGCCGACGGTCCCCGCCGAGCTGAAGCCGGGCGTCACCAAGTACATCGCCCCCAAGGCGCTGTTCTTCTTCCGCTGGGGCGCCGTGATGACGGTGATCACCGGCGCGATCCTCGCCTGGCTCTACAACGAGCTGACCGAGGCACTGACCTTCCAGAAAGGCTTCGAGCTGATCGGGGTCGGCATGTGGCTGGCGCTGATCATGGCGGTCAATGTCTGGGCAGTGATCTGGCCCAACCAGAAGAAGGCGCTGGGCATCGTCCCCGCCGAAGACGCCGCCAAGGCCAACGCCGCCAAGGTCGCGATGATGGCGTCGCGGATCAACACGATGCTGTCGATCCCGATGCTGCTGGCGATGACCAACGCGCGGTGATTTATCTTAAGCCCCTCCCCTTCAGGGGAGGGGTTGGGGTGGGCGACAGGCTCGGAGAGACTGACAGGCCCCACCCCCAACCCCTCCCCTGAAGGGGAGGGGAGTAAGAAGAAACTACCCCCCCGCCCCCAGCAGGTCATGCCGCTTCAGCGCGTGGCGCAGCTGGTCGTAGGTCAGCCCCAGCCCTTCGGCGGTCGCGCGCTGGTTGAAGCGGTGTTCGGCGAGCGCGCGCGCCAGCAGGTCGCGCTCGAAGCGGTTGACTCGGGTCTTGAAGTCGCGCGCGCCGTCATGGGGTGTGGCCGGCAGCGCCGCGGTGTCGTTCGCCGGAGTCTCCTCCTGGATCTTCGCCGCGGGCGCCTTGGCCGATTGCGGGCGATAGGGCGACTGGAACGGATCGAGCTCGATCGCGTCGATCGGCCCGCCGCGCTGCCAGCGATAGACCGCGCGCTCGACGACGTTGCGCAGCTCGCGGACATTGCCCGGCCAGTCATAGCTCTCGAGCGCGTCGAGCGCGTTGGGGCCGAACCCGGGCCAATCGTCCCAGCCGATCTCGGCGCCCATCCGCCGCCCATAGAATTCGGCGAGCACCAGCACGTCCCCCGCGCGGTGGCGGAGCGGCGGCAGCGTCACCACTTCGAACGACAGCCGGTCGAGCAGGTCGGCGCGGAAGCTGCCGTCCTCGACCCGGTCGGGCAGATGCTCGTTGGTCGCCGCGACAATGCGGACATCGACGCGGATCGGCCGCGACGATCCGATCCGCGTGACCTCGCCATATTCGACTGCGCGCAGCAGCCGCTCCTGCGCGCCCATCGACAGCGTGCCGAGCTCGTCGAGGAACAGGGTGCCGCCATCGGCTTCCTCGAACCGCCCGACCCGCGCCTTGGTCGCGCCGGTGAAGGCGCCGGCCTCGTGCCCGAACAATTCGGCTTCGATCAGCGTCTCGGGCAAAGCCGCGCAGTTCATGATCACCAGCGGCTCTTCCCAGCGCGGGCTCAGCCGGTGCAGGCGCTCGGCGACCAGCTCCTTGCCGGTGCCGCGCTCGCCGATCACCAGCACCGGGCGGTCGAGCGCGGCGGCGCGGCTGGCCAGTTCGAGGGCGTCGAGAAAGGCCGGGGACTGGCCGATGACCTGGGTAGCGCGCTCCATGCCAAAACCTTGGGAAATTTCCCAACTATTGGCAAGTGAGAAATCCCGATCGGACCCCTGAATCGGCCGAAAACCGCAGAAAACCGTGGCTTTCAGCAATTGGCACGCGACCTGCAATACATCAGGCAAGCCCGGCGACGGGCCGCTGAAACAGACCAAGACAGGGATTAGAACAATGACCTACCAGACCAGCAACCTCCGCAACGCCTTCGTGGCGGTCACCTTCACTCTCGTTTTCGGCGCGGTCTTCATGGCCGGCGCAGTCGGCCCGGCGATCGCCTGAGCCGCTCGCTTACCCGCTCGTCCGCCCCGGCGAGCGGCCTCCGGCGGGAGGGATCCCCCTAGCCCCTCCCGCCGGCCACATCGTACGAAGGAGTAGAAACATCATGGGTATCTTCTCGCGAACCCGCGACATCATCGCCGCCAACGTCACCGATCTCCTCGACAAGGCCGAGGACCCCGCGAAGATGATCCGCATGATCATCCTCGAGATGGAGGAGACCCTGGTCGAAGTCCGCGCCAGCGCGGCGCGCACCATCGCCGACCAGAAGGAAATGCGCCGGCACATCGTCCGCCTCGACAAGCTCCAGGAGAGCTGGACCGAGAAGGCCGAGCTGGCGCTGAGCAAGGGCCGCGAGGATCTGGCCAAGGCCGCGCTGACCGAGAAGCAGAAGGCGTCCGACATGTGCGACCAGCTGACCCAGGAGATTTCGGTGCTCGACGAGGCGCTCCGCGCTTCCGAAGCCGACATCACCAAGCTCCAGACCAAGCTGCGCGAGGCCCGCACCCGCCAGAACTCGATCGTCACGCGGCTCGAGAGCGCGACCAACCGCACCAAGCTGCGCGAGATGTACAACGGCTCGAAGATCACCGACGCCTTCTCGCGCTTCGACGTGCTGGAGCGCCGGGTCGACCTGGCCGAGGGACGTGCCGATGCCGCGGGTCTTGGCGAAGCGCCCAAGACGCTCGAAGAAGAGATCGCCGAACTCCGCTCGTCGGACAAGGTCGATGCCGAACTCGCGGCGCTCAAGGCGCGCGTAGCGAAGAAGGGCTGATCCGATGGAAGAGTTTGTGCTCCCCGTCGTCATCGTCGGAATGCTCTTCATCGGGCTTCCCTGGATCGTGATGCACTACATCACCAAGTGGAAGCAGGCCGGCACGATCACCGGCGAGGACGAGAAGCTGCTCGACGAGCTGCACTACCTCGCCCGCCAGCTCGAGGATCGCCTGCAGACCGTCGAGCGGATCATCGCCGCCGACAACCCCGACTTCAGGCCCGCGCGCACCGCCGAGCCCGATCCGTACGACTTCTCCAGGAGGAACTGAGATGTCCGCCAGCCGCACCAAATTCTACCTCGACAAGCAGCAGGGCAAGTGGCTCGGGGTCTGCGCCGGCCTCGCCGATTACACCGGGGTCGATGTCATCTGGCTCCGCGTCGGCACCGTGCTGCTGACCTTCATGACCTTCCCGATGGGGCTGATCGCCTACATCCTGATCGCGATGATGGCCTCGGCCAAGCCGGTCGGTCTCTACGAGGGTCCCGAGGACGCCAAGTTCTGGCAGGGCGTGCGCAGCAACCCGAAGCGCTCGACCGCCGAGGTCCGCTCGAAGTTCCGCGACGTCGACCGCCGGCTCGCCGATATCGAGATGTACTATACGAGCCGCAACACGCGCCTCGCCGACGAAATCGACAGCCTGCGCTGAGCCGCGGCTGGAAGAGGGAGACGTACCGTGGACAATATGCGTTGGCTGGTGCCGGTCCTGATTGTCGGCATCGTGATGGGAGCGCACGCGTTCCGCACCTGGGTCCGTGCCAAGCATGGCTACCCGCTCGAGGAAGGGCGCAGCAGCCGCCGCCACGCCGGAGGCGACCTGGAGGCGGAGCGCAAGATCATGCTGCTCTCCAACGAGAATGAGCGGCTGACCGGGCAGATCTCCCGGCTCGAAGACCGGATCGCAGTGCTCGAACGGATCGCCACCGACCCCGCCGAGCGCACCGCGCGCGAAATCGACGCCCTGCGCTGAAGCGCGGCGTCAACAGGGAGACAGGATATGAGTTGGGGTGGACCAGAATTCGTCGTGGCGATCATCGCCATCTCGACCTTCGGGTGGGTGATGAGCAGCTGGATCCGGGCCAAGCACGGCTATCCGATCGAGAATGAATGGTCGGGGATGGTGAGCAAGAACGACCCGAAGGCCGAGCGCAAGTTCGAGCTGCTCGCCGCCGAGAATGAGCGCCTCACCGGCCAGATCTCGCGGCTCGAGGAGCGGATCGCCGTGATCGAGCGGATCGCCACCGATCCGGCCGAGCGCACCGCCCGCGAAATCGACGCACTGCGCTGAACAGGACAGGACCAATGGAAAAGTTTCAGATCTTCACTGCCCTGGCCCCCACGATCGCGATCGTCGGCGTGGCCGGCATGATCGGGTGGATGTTCACCACCTGGCTCCGCATCAAGAACGGCTACCCGCTCGACGGGCAGTGGGGCCAGGCGCTCTATCCCAAGAAGGACGACGAGATGATCGAACGGATCAAGCTGCTGAGCCAGGAAAACGCCCAGCTCCGCGCCGAGCTCGGCTCGATCAAGGACCGGCTCGCCAATGTCGAGCGGATCGTCACCGACACTTCGCACGGCCTCGATCGCGAGATCGAAGCGCTCCGCAGCAAGCGTAACTGAGGAACATCGGATGAGCCCCTTCTGGATCCCCATTCTCGGCATTTCGGTGGCGCTGCTCGCGATCTTCGCCAACCAGATCTTCAAGCCCTGGCTCGCGCTGCAGCAGCGCAAGATGGAGCTGGATGCCAACCTGGTCGCCGAAAAGGCCGCGCAATACGCCGCCCAGACCGAGCGGCTCGAGCAGCGGGTTCGCGTGCTCGAGCGGATCATCACCGACAAGGGTGCCGATCTGTCCAACGAAATCGAGCGGCTCCGCGACGAGCCGGTCAACTGAACCGAGCCAAATTCAAGCAAGAGGAATCACGTCATGTTGGTAGTCTTTGGAGTTCTCGCCGTGATCTGCGCGCTGCTCATGTGGGGTGCGGAGCGAGTCGACGCCCCCCGCCGCCGCGCCGCGCGGCGCGCCCAGATGATCCAGCCGGCCGAATAGGCCGGTTCGGAACAGGGAAGGAAAAGGGACATGAATCCGTTCGAAATGGTCATCGGGATCGTGCTGATCGTCTCGCTCGCCGGCGTCCTCAAGGCCCGCTACGGCGTCCGCAAGGACCAGTGGGGCAACGAGACGCTGGTGAGCGACGACCCCAAGGCCCGCGCCGAGAACGACCGGCTGCGCCACGAGATCGGATCGCTCAAGGAGCGCATCCAGGTGCTCGAGCGAGTCATCACCGACGACGAAAGCAGCTCGACGCGGCTCGACCGCGAGATCGAGCAGCTTCGTGACAAGAACCGCGTCTGATTGGAGGGCGTCGTGACCAACGATATCAATCTCTACATCACCGTCGCCACCTCCGGCCTGCTCGGCCTGGGCATGGTGACCGCCGCCGGGCTCTCGGGCTGGCGCGGCTGGCTGGCGCTCAAGCACGAGGAGCTGGGCGACCGCCAGGCCGCCAGCATGCCCGCGGCGCCGACCACCTCCGCGGCCTCGCGGATCGAGATGGCCGACCTCAAGGAGCGCATCCGCAAGCTCGAAGCGATTGCGGCGGGCGTGGATCTGTAGGACCCGTTTCCCTGCGCAGGCAGGGCAACGACAAGCGGTTGGAAACGGAGAGCAGGGCGCTATAGCCCTCGCATGCCGACCCTCGCCGAGCTCCAGGACGAATATGAATTTCTCGAGGCCGACGACCGCTACCGGTTGCTGATCGATCTCGGCCGCGCGCTGGAGCCGATGCCCGAGCCGCTCAAGACCGACGCGACCCTGGTCCGCGGCTGCTCGGCGGCGGTGTGGGTCTATCCGACGCGGCGCGAGGCCAATGTCGATGGGGGCGTGCTCCACTTCCTCGCCGATTCGAACGCGGCGATCACCAAGGGCATCATCGCGCTGGTGCTGCTGACGGTGCAGGACCGCAGCCCCGCCGCGATCCTCGCCACCGATATCGAGGCCGAGCTCGCCCCGTTCGACCTGCGCAACCAGCTGAGCTCGAACCGCACCCAGGGCATCCCCAACATGATCGCGCTGATCCGCGCGACTGCGGCGCGCTACGCGTAGAATCGAAAAAGCCCCGCGCCCGGCGGACCGGACACGGGGCTTTTCGAAATCATCGCGGCTGGAGCCGCGGCCAGGTCACTGCTTGAACGACTTCGCGCCGAACGAGCACGGCGCGGCCGAGCAGGCCTTCATGACGAGGCGCAGCGTGTAGGTGCCGCTGGCGCTGGCCGCCACGATCGGGAAATCGTCGTCCTCGACATCGGAATCGACGAGCTTGCCGCTCGAATCGGTCAGATAGGCGTCGAGATTGCTGCAATCGGTGTCGCACATGCCGACGACGCTGTACTGCGAACCGCCCTTGAGCGTGATCGTGTAGCTGGTCTCGGCACCCTGCTTCATCTCGCCGCGCTGCTGCCAGCCGGTCTCCGAATAGCCCTTGTCCTTGTAGATCTCGGCAGCCTTGTCGAACAGCTGCTGGATGATATCGCTCTGCGGTGCAGCCATCGTGGCCGACACCGGAACCAGCGCCATACCGGCCGCCGCAACTGCGAACGCGAACTTGATCATCGAAAAGCCTCCCCAAAGTGGATTACGTCAACGTCTTCTTGGATGCGCAAACAAAGTCAAGGCGTACACCCCCATTTGGGTGCGCAATTCCGGGACTAGACGAAATATCATGAGCCGATGCTGAATATCCGTTCGCGATCCCAGATCGTTAGCACGCTTTCCGTTCAGCCGTTTCGAGGTTAGTCTGGCGACTTCACGGGAGGGGCAGTCGGATGGCAGGACGTTCCGGATGGATTGCGGCGGCGCTGGTCCTGCTGGCAGCGACGCCCGCTGCGGCGCAGCGCGCAGCGCCTTCGCTGAAGCCGCTCCCCGCCTACCTGACCAGCCCGGTGCTCGAGACCTTCGCGAACGAGGCCGAGTTCCGCCGCTACGTCCGCGACGTGCGCCGCGAGGCGAAGAAGCGCGACATGTGGTGGGCGATGCGCGGCGGCCCGATCCAGGTCGCGCAGAACCAGGACGTGCCCTGCACCGATCCCAATCCCGAGAACTGCCCCGGAGCGGCCAGCGAAGGCAGCATCATCGTCACCGGATCGCGCGTCGCCGCCCCGGCCTCGATCACCAACGTCCAGGTCGCCGGGGTCGACGAAGGCGATATCGTCAAGCAGATCGGCCGCTTCCTGCTCGTGCTCCAGGACGGACGGATCTTCTCGATCGATACCGGCGGCAACGGCCTCGCGCTGGTCGACCGCGTCAATGTCTATCGCGATGCCGATGCGGGCGGCTGGTATGACGAGATGCTCGTCCAGGACGATCATGTCATCATCACCGGCTATTCCTACGGCGTCGACGCGACCGAAGTGTCGGTGTTCCGCCTCAGCCCGGCGGGCAAGCTCGCCTCGGAGGGCGTGTTCCAGATCTCGTCCAACGACTATTACGACGTCGAGAATTACGCGACCCGCATCGTCGGCGACCAGCTCGTCGTCTATTCGCCGGTCGACATCTCGAACATCGACCTCGACGAGCCCATCGCATGGCCGGTCGTCCGCCGCTGGCAGCCCGAGCGCGAGCATGGCGACGCGGTCGCCAAGGGCGCGCCGATGTTCGACGCGAAATCGATCTACAAGCCGATCCAGCCGACCATCGCGCCGGTGATCCACACCGTCTCGATGTGCCCGATCGGCCCGGTCGGCAAGGGCCGCGACCTGCGCTGCCACACCACCGCGATGGTCGGTCCGTCGAACCGCACCTTCTATGTCAGCCCGACCGACGTCTATCTGTGGACCACGCCCGGCTGGAACGAGTATGACGCGGAGAATGACGGCGACTGCGACGAATGGTCGCGCCGCGCGCCGGCCGATGCCCATCCCGCCGCGCTGTTCCGCATCCCGATCTCGGGCCGCGAGCCGACCGCGATGCACACGCTGGGCGGGCCATCCGACCAGTTCTCGTTCGACGTCAGCGGCGGCCATTTCCACGGGCTGGTCCGCTGGCTGCCGATCCGCTGCGGCAAGCCCGACAAGGAGGGCGACCCGGCCAGCAACTTCTATTTCTTCGACACCCCGCTCGCGCGGCTGAGCGCCGAGCCCGCCAAGGCGTCGCGCGCCGACTATGTCCCGCTTCCGGCGATCGGCACCGAGCAGGTCGAGAACCGCTTCACCGGCGCCTATGTCGTCTATGGCGGGCATCTCGGCTGGAGCACCCGCCCGCCCGACGAGAAGGAGGAAAAGACCCCGCTCGAATCGCGCGCGGTCGCGGTGCCGATCAAGGCGCCCGCCCAGGCCAGCATCCTCCGGGTGCCGCACAACGTCATCCGCATCGAGCGCGTCGGCGACGACATCGTCATGACCGGCTATCGCGACAGCAAGGGGCTGAGCGTCAGCGCGGTCGACCTGTCGGGCGCGCCCCGGCTCGCCTCGACCGCAGTGCTCGACGGCCGGTACGAGAGCGAAGGCCGCAGCCACGCCTTCAACAGTCTGCCCGCCCCCGGCGGCAGCGCGCTGATGGGGCTGCCGACGGTGCACCCCGAAGGCGATGCCGATCGCTGGTGGTGGTATTCGGCGCCCTCCGACGTCAGCTTCCTCGCGATGGATGCCGGGCGGCAGGTCCGGCCGATCGGCGAGCTGAGCCCGGGCAAGGACGCCGTCGATCCCGACTATAAGTGCGAAGTCTCGTGCATCGACTGGTACGGCAATTCGCGCCCGATCTTCACCGGCGGCCGCATCTTCGCGCTGAGCGGGACCGAGCTGATCGAGGGCCGGGTCGAGGGGGGCAAGATGGTCGAATTGCGCCGGCTCAACCTGTCGAAGCCGCTCAAGCCCTAGGATCGACATTCACTTTGGCGTGCTGCCCGAGCCTCTCTGTCACCCCGGACTTGTTCGGTGCTGATCCCCTTGGGACAGGTACTTCCCTGATCCCCTGCGAAAGCAGGGGGCCAGAGCCAAGCAGTTCAGCCCTTGTGACTCTGGGCCCCTGCTTTCGCAGGGGAACAGGGAGGTACGTGGCGCAAGGGGATACGCACCGACTTGTTCCGGGGTCCATGGTGCGTCTGGCGGCTGCCATAAAGCCGGTAATGTTGCCGGTGTGGCAAGCGTGGACCCCGGAACAAGTCCGGGGTGACAGAACGGGATGCTCCTTCGACCGGGGCTTAAATGCCGATACGCCCTGTAGGGACCGTACTCAGTCGGGCTTCCAGGTCCGGCGTTCCTCGGCCGCCTTGAGCACGTCATAGGCGGCCTGGATCGCCTGGAAGCGCTTGGCGGCCTCGGCATCGCCGGGCTTGACGTCGGGGTGGTTCGACTTCGCCATCCGCCGCCATGCCAGCCGCACCGCTTCGAATTCGGCGTCGGGGTCGAGCTCGAACAGCTCGAGCGCGCGCATCTCGTCGCGCGAGCGGCTGCCGTCGCCGGGGCCGGCCCAGCCATTATGCTTCGATTCCGAATAGCCGCCCGCGTCGCGCCGCTCATTGGCCTCGCGCTCGGCGGCTTCCTCGGCGGTCAGGCCTTCGAAGTAATTCCAGTTGCGATTATATTCGCCGGCGTGGGTCTCGCAGAAATACCAGCGTTCGGGGCTGTTGGGCGATTTGGGCGCGGGCCGGTCGCCCGGCTCCTCGCAGCCGTGCCGGTCGCACAGCCGCACCTGCGTCGCCTCGCGGCTTGCGCCATAGGCGCGCCAGCGGGGGAAACCCCAGTCCATCGATCGTGAAGAAGAACGCGCCATACCAGCTGCCAGATAGGGGGGGATCGTGACCAAAGCCAGCACGTTGAAAACAAATCCTCCCCGGCACGGGGAGGATTTATGCCAGAGGGTCTATAAGCCGGGTTTTGTCCTCGCCCGAAAGCGATGTGCGACCATTCCTCTAGGCGACGGATCGCTCCGCCGCTCAAGCAACCAACCCGGACGACGGGCCGGAACGAGGCCCATATGCCGTCCCTATTCGGTCTTGCTCCCGGTGGGGTTTGCCCTGCCGCTTCCGTTGCCGGTCGCGCGGTGCGCTCTTGCCGCACCCTTTCACCCTTGCTCTTACCCTTCGTTCGAAAACCTGGGGCAGTGAGCGGTCTGCTCTCTGTGGCACTTTCCCTGGGGTCGCCCCCGCCGGGGGTTACCCGGCACCGTCGTTCCGCGGAGCCCGGACTTTCCTCGCGTGCTTGCGCACCCGCGGCCGCCCAACCCTCTGGCGGGGCCGCTGTAGCGCCTTGGTGGATAAAGGGAAGGCCGTGACGACGTATTCGCGTCGGACAGATAGCGTGAACAAGCGCCGATGCCTCCGGCGGAAAGTCACCGATCTCGTCTTGTTACGCTTCCAGAAGGTCGGCAAGATAGCCAATGCACCAACCAGCGATCCGGGGGGTCACGCCATGCACAAACAATATGTCACACGGCCCGACCGTTACGTACAAGCATGTGAAGACTGGCGCCACTATGACGCCCAATACGGGCAATTTTTCGTTGCCTACGTGGTTCAATCCCTGGGTTTCCTGGCAGCCATCTTCTCCGAAAGGATGCTTAATACGACAGATGCAGAGAAACGGGCAATAACGATAGGAGTTTTTGTATTTCTCGTTCTATTTCTGATCATATTTGTCAGACTAAGACTAGCTCTGAATGGATTTCAAAAAGAAATACATACGCATCTAGGCAAGAGGTTGAAGAGAACTATCGGAGAAGAGTTGTGGAGAACATCAACCTGGATGATATTGTTCATGATTATCGCCTCAAGCTCTTCGATCGCGCTCGTATGGACCGGGAAATATCTAGCAGCGCGTTAAGAAAGACCCGCGCGTCATGGCCGCCCTCGGCGTCAATCGTCGCCCTGCGGTTTGGGCAACAGCAACGCCAGCAGGATGCAGCGGCACTCCATGTCGATCTCGCCGTCGATCAGCTCCGGGCGAAAGCGCCGCTGGAACGCGACCACCGCCGCCTGGCGATCCTCGACATCGTAGCCGAACCGCTCGAGCGCGAGCATGAAGCCGAAGTCGTTCCAGCCGGGGTCCATCAGGTTCTTGGTCGGCCGCGGCAGCGCCAGCCGCAGCCGCGCCAGCGCGTGCCAGTTGAACAGCTCGCCCGGGTCCTGCTTGCGCGCCGGCGCCACGTCCGAATGGCCGACGACATTGCCGCGGGTGATGCCGTGGCGTGCCTTGATCTCCGCGACCAGCGGGATCAGCGACGACATCTGCGCCTCGGGGAAGTTGCGGTAGCCGAACTCGTGCCCCGGATTGACGATCTCGATGCCGATCGACGCCGAATTGACGTCGGTGATGCCGCGCCAGCTCGCCTTGCCCGCGTGCCAGGCGCGCTGGTCCTCGGCGACCATCCGGTGGATCGTCCCGTCCTCGTCGACGAGGTAATGCGCCGAGACCTGCGCTTCCGGGTCGCGCAGCCGGTCGATCGCCGCCTTTCCATGCCGGTATAGTGGAGCACGATCAGCGACACCGGCAGCAGCCGGTCGTTGAAGTTGGGCGACGGCGTGTCGATGATGGGGAGGCCGCTCTGCATCGCGGCCATCGTTAGAGCGTCGGCCGCATCTTGTCAGCCTGCCGCGACGCGGCGGCCTTCCGAACCGGGCTCGGCGGGGTGATAGAAGCCGCGGAAGCGTTCGCTCGGCGCGAAATGCTCGGTCTGGCCGATCACGGTCTCGCCCGCGCCCAGCACGAGCAGCCCGCCCGGCCGCACTGCCTTCGCCAGCGTGTCGAACACCTGCCGCCTGAGCGCGCCCGAGAAATAGAGCAAGACGTTCCGGCACAGCACGATGTCGAACTTGCCCGGCGGCGGCGGATCGCCCGCAAGGTTCTGCTGGCGGAACTGGACCTTGCGGATCAGCTCGGGATTGGCGGCCCAGTCGCCCCCGCCCCCGTCGAACCAGCTCATCATCCGGCGGACCGAAAGCCCGCGCTGGATCTCGAATTGCGAGAAGCGCCCGCTCCGCGCCCGGGTCAGCGCGCTCGGCGAGACGTCGGTCGCGACGATCTCGGGCATCGGCGCGCCCGGATTGCTCACGGCATTCTCGGAGAACAGGATCGCGAGGCTCAGCGGCTCCTGCCCCGTCGAGCAGCCTGCCGACCAGATCCGCAGCCGCTTGTGCGGCGTCTCGGCCTGCATCGCGCGCGCCGCCTCGGCGACGGTGTCGAGCACCGCGGAATCACGGAAGAAGCTGGTTTCCTGGTTGAGCAGGGCATCGACGACCATATCCGCAAGCTCTCCCGTCCGTGACGCCATCAGGTGCGTGACCAGATCGTCGAGCGTCTGAAGCTCGCACATCCGCAGCACCGGCTTGAGCGCGGTCTCGATGCGCCACGCGCGGTTGGCCGCGATCTGCTGGCCGGTGCGCTGCTCGAGCAGAGCCGCGATCAGGTTCATCGCCGCCGCGCTGGGGGTTGGGGTTCCGACGGGCGTCATGCCATCGGCCTCCGCCGGCTGGCGACGAGCCGGCCGATCTCGTCGGGGGGCAGCACCGCGCTGGCGCGGCCGGCATTGGCCACCGCGCCGGGCATCCCCCACACCACCGAGCTCTCGCGGTCCTGCACCACGATCCGCGCGCCCGCCTCGATCAGGTGGCGCGCGCCTTCGCAGCCGTCGCGGCCCATGCCGCTGAGCACGATCCCCAGCGCGCGCGCGCCATAGACCTCGGCCAGCGATTCGAACATCGGATCGACCGAGGGCATGCAGCCGCTCTGCGCCTTCTCGTCGCTCAGCCGGATCGCGGCGCCTTCGGACATGCGGACGATGCGCAGATGCGCGTCGCCCGGCGCGACGATGATCCGGCCGGGGCGGATGCGCATGCAGTCGGTCGCGACTTCGCACGGCCGGCTGCCGAGCACCGCGAGCTGCGCGGCGAAGAAGCTCATGAAGGAAGGCGGCAAGTGCTGGGTGACGAGGATCGGCACCTGGAAGTCCGACGGGATCGCGCGCAGCAGCTGGCTCAGCGCATGGATTCCCCCGGTCGAGGCGCCGATCGCGACGATGTCGAAATCGTCGGCGATCGCGACCGCGCGGGTGAAGTGCGGCGGCGGCGGTGCGGGCTCGACATGGCCCTCGATCAGCCGCGACAGGCGTTCCTCGAGCACATCGGCAAAGCGTCCGCCGAACGCGCCGACCCCGGGCTTGACCAAAGTATCGGCGGCGCCGAGCGCGAGCGCCTGAACCGAGGAGGCGGCGCCGTCATCGGCGGCGGAGGAGACGATCAGCACCTTGGCGCCCTTGCCCGCGACCAGCAGGTCGGGGAGCGCGGTCAGCCCGTCGATCCCGGGCATCTCGATGTCGAGCAGGATGATCTCGACTTCGTGGGCATGGAGGAAATCGAGCGCGGCGCGGGCATCGCTCACTGCGCCCGCCACGGTGAACCGCGCAGTGCTTTCGATCATGCGGCCGATCACCGACCGCGCGACGACCGAATCGTCGACGATCAGCACACGGGACGGCACCATGGCCGTGCCCCGCGCTGCGTTCGTCATGTCGTAGGGGCGGGCCACCTGCAGCTCCTCGGCTGGGTTCAGGCGACGCCGACGATCTGCAGCTTGCTTTCGAGCGTTTCGCGGTCGAACGGCTTCATTACATATTCGTCGGCGCCTGCCTCGATCGCGGCGCGGATATAGGCCATGCCGTTCTCCGTGGTGCAGAACACCACCTTGGGGCGCGTCGCGAGCCCCGAATCCTTGAGCGCGCGCAGGAAATCCATCCCGCTCATCACCGGCATGTTCCAGTCGAGCAGGATCACGTCGGGCGGGGTCGCCAGGCAGCTATCGAGCGCCTCGCGGCCGTCACCGGCCTCGCGCACTTCGAAATCGAGCGTTTCGAGGATGTGCCGGGCAACCTTGCGGATCACCTTGGAGTCGTCGACGACGAGGCAAGTCTTCATAAATACCCTGTTCCCCAGCTCTTTTGGGCCATCCCCGTGCAGGTTTTGCACTCGAACCCGTAAGCTTCGCGTTAATTGTCCAAATTAGTTCTAATTTTCGCTTCGCTGTTCTCCTGCGAAAGCAGGAGCCCAGGGCCGCAAGGGCCATCGCGCGTGGCCCTGGACCCCCTGCTTTCGCAGGGGAACAGGGAAGAATTCGTCATTCCGCCGCCACCGCATGGCCCGGAACCAGCGAGGCAAGGTCGATCGCGAGGATCGGCTCGCCGTCGCGCTCGACGATTCCGCGGCCCGCGGCGCGCCACGAACTGTCGAGCGCGATCCCGCCGGCGAGCGGGAGCAGCTCGAACGGCGCGACATCGTCGAGCGCGTCGACCAGCAGCGCGTAGTGATGCCCGTCGACTCGCGTGATCACTGCGCGGCGTGCCTCGACGCCGCTCGGCTCGAGCCCGAGCGCGGACTGGGTATCGACCACCGTCACCACCCGGCTGCGCAGCGCCGCGAGCCCGCGGACATGTTCCGCCGCGCGCGGGATCGCCGTGACTTCGCCGATATCGACCACCGATTCGACCTGGTCCGAATCGATCGCCACGGTCCGCCCGGCGATCTGGGCGATGAGATAGAGATGCGCCATCAGCGGGCTCCGACCTTGGCTTCGAGCGCGGAGAGCAGCCCCGCGCGATCGTAGCGATAGATGCTGTCGTCGCCCTTGGCCGCGGCCTTGCGGCGGCGCAGGCGCACAACCGGCGCGGCCTCGCCCACTGGGCCAGCCTCGTCGGCGGAGAGCACCACCGAAGGCTTCTCGCCCGGCGCGAGCTCGGTCGCGACGCGGTAGCCCGCGGCTTCGAGCAACGGCTTCACGAACGAGGCCATCCAGCCATCGTCGCCGCTCAGCAGGCAGAGCGGCTGCACCGACTCGCCTTCATCCCCCGAATATTCGCCGAACACCCAATAGGCATCGAGCAGCTCGACCTGCTCGTCGTCGAGCAGCACCACCCCCGCGACCAGCCCCGGCACGCGCGCCGGCACCATCTCCTCGGGCAGCACGACGATGTCGAGCGCCTCGTCGATCGCATAGGCGACCTCGGTCTCGCCATCCTTCAATCGCAGCACGCTCAGCCGCGCACGGCCGTCGAGCTCGCCCTGGACGACCAGCGGCAGGATCCGCCCCTCGATCGCGATGCGCAGCCGCCCCGCGGACATGCGCACGATATCGGTCCCGACCTGCTCGACCCGGTCGACGATCCCCAGCGGAACCGCGCGGCGCACGCCGTCGAGATCGTGGAACAGCAGGGCCGGGACACCCGGCGCCACCTTGGCCTCCTCGGGCTCGTCGTAGACATGCGCGCCGTTGCGGCTGAAATCGAGATGCGCCGCGGTCGCCATCCCGGCGCAATCGAGCAGCAGCATCGGCAGGCCCGAATCGGGCAGGGTCTGCCCGGCATAGAGTCCCGTCGACATCACCGCGGGCGAGGCCGGCTTGATCACCAGCTCCTCATTGTCGAGCACGGTATCGACGCTCAGCGCATAGCTGCCGTCGCCGACGCTGACGATCGCCAGCATCTCGCCGTCGCGCGCCGCGCGCTCGATCCCGAGCAATTCGCCGAGGTCGACCAGCGGAATCCGCCGGTCGCGCACGGTGGCGACGGTCGATCCGCCGATCATGTCGATGCGGATCGCGTCGCCGCGATCGGTGACGATCTCCTCGATCGCCTGGCGGGGGATCGCGAAGCGCTGCTTGCCCACGCCGACCACGATCGCCGAGATGATCGACAGCGTCAGCGGGACATGGATCGCGATCCTGAGTCCCTTGCCCGGCGCATTGTCGAGCTCGACCCGGCCGCCGATCTGCTCGATCGACGAACGCACCACGTCCATCCCGACGCCGCGGCCCGAAATCTCACTGACTTCATCCTTGCTCGACAGGCCCGGCTCGAACACCAGGTCGAGCTTGGCCTTGTCCGACAGCGCGCGAAGCTCGCGCTCGCTGCGCGGACCCACCGCGGCCAGCTTGGCGATCAGCTTGTCCATGTCGATGCCGCGCCCGTCGTCGGCGATCTCGATGATGATCTGGTTGCCCGATTGCCGCGCCGAGACGACCAGCCGGCCATTCTCGCGCTTGCCGAGCGTGCGGCGCTGCCCCGGCGCCTCGATGCCGTGATCGATCGAATTGCGGACGATATGGACCAGCGGATCGCGCATCACTTCGATCATCTCGCGATCGAGCTCGACGTCGGAGCCTTCCATGTGGAGCGTCACCGACTTGCCCAAGCCCGCCGCGGTGTCGCGCACCATCCGCGGCAGCGCCGAGAACAGCGCGTCGATCTTCTGCATCCGCGTCCGGGTGACGGTGTCGCGCATCTCGCCGACGGTCAGCGACAGCCGCTCGAGCGCCGCCTCGATGGTCGGGTCGATCTCGCCATAGCGCAGCCGCCGCGCCAGCTCGTTGCGCGCGAGCACCATGTCGGACATGCCGCTCATCATCCGGTCGAGCAGCTCGACGCTCAGCCGCACGCTGCGCGCCGGCGCGCGCTGCGCGCCAGGAGCGGCGATCTGGGCAATCTCTTCGGACCCTTCGGCCAAAGCCGCGATCAGCAGATCCTCACCGCTGTCGTCGAGGCTTTCGCCCGCGTCGATCGCCTCGGCAAGCTCGCCGATCCGGTCGACCACCGCGAGCACCGCGTTGACCAGCGCCCGGTCGGGCACCCGCTCGCCCGCACGGACCTGCGCGAGGACATCCTCCGCAGCATGCGAAAGCCGCCCGAGCCGCGGCAGGTCGAGAAAGCCGCAACTTCCCTTCACCGTGTGGACGAAGCGAAAGATCGCGTCGAGCCGGCCCTTGTCGTCGGGGCTCGATTCCCACGCGACGATCTCCCCCGAGAGCGCTTCGAGCGTCTCTCGAGTCTCGGCGATGAATTCTTGAAGCAGATCGTCCATGGGGCCCCGCGGCTATGCGGGAGCACCATGGCGTGGCAGGGTTAATTCGCGGTTAGTTTCCGGGGCGCGCTTCCGCGACCTCGCCGCCAGGAATGGGAGGATGCGGTGAAACTCTACGTCTATGTGTGCGATACCCTCGATCTGATGAACGAGCGTGCCTCGACGCTCGATTCACGGGCGATCCTGTACCAGACCAAGGGCAAGAAGGGCGAAACCGGCTGGACCCTCCAGAATCGGCTCCATGACACCGGGTGGAGCGAGGACGTTCTCAACGACTTCACGGACCAGTTCATCATCATCGTGCGCACCGACGAGACGATCTGACCGGCCGCGCCGCGCGGCGCCCGCCTAGTCGCGCAGCACCGTCACCATCACGCGATGCTCGAAGCTATGGCGGCGCTCGGCGTCCGCGGGCATCGCCGGATCGTCCACGGCAGCGTGGAAGACGCTGCGCAGCCGCGCCGGCCCCGGATCGTCCTTGCGACAATCGAACACCTTGAACGCGAGCAGCTCGTCGCTCGTCATTTCCGGATAGTGATACCAAAGCTGCTCCGGATTGAACCGCAAGCCGCCAATGTGGCGCGTGCCGGGCACTGCGTCGGCGAAGGTGACGACGTCCGCCATCGCGACGGTGCCGGGATCGCAGATGGCGAGTGGCAAGTGGCGCAGCGGCTCGCGCATGCCGATCGTCCGCCAGCACGAAATCACCATGCAGCCGGCAACCTCCGCGCGCTCATATTGCGCCTGCCAGTCGCGCGCAGCCTCCGCCGAACCGGTCCTCTCGAGATAGAGGGCGAAATCCCGGGCAGTCGGACCATAGTCGTGATGCACCATCTTGCCGTAGATCGAGTCCTCGGGCCCGCCCCGGAAAACCGGCCCGAGCCGCTGGTCGATTTCGATGCGCTGGCCCGCAAACAGGGTCTCGCGCAGCAACGCATCGATTTCGGGATGATAGACACGCGCGAGTTCGTCCTGCGTGTCCCCGTCAGGCCGCCAGTGCCGGACCGCCGAGCGATGATCGAGCAGCGCGAAGCCATAGTCCGCAAACGTCGCGGCCGCGCTCCCCGCACGGTCCTGCAATGCCCGGGCGTCGCGAATCTCGAGCGGCATCGCCGAAGGATCGGGATCGGGCCTTGCCTCCGCTCCGCCCCGGCAAATAACCCGCGCCGCCGCGGGACGGGCAGAAATCAGCCCCTCGAGCCGGGCAAGGATCAAGGGCGCAGCACCACGACTCCTACGCGATACTCGCAGCTCTGGCGCGTCTCGGCATCGGCAGGCGCATCGGGGTGGCGAAAGGCCGAGTGGAAGCAGTTCTGCGGCGGCTGCGGGTCCTTCCAGAACGCCATCAGCTTGAACGCGAGCAGCTCGTCCGCGGTCATCCGCGAATAGCTGTACCAGCGCTGGGCGGGATTGAAGCGCAGCGCCAGATGGTGCGTCTCGCGGCCCTCGGGCGCGATGCCGGTGAGCCCGGTCGGCAGGCAGTCCGCACCGTCCAGCGTGGTGATGTCGAGCAGCGCCAGCGGCATATGCTCCAGTGGGCCGGCCATGTTGGTGGTCCGCCAGAAATCGACCCACACCACGCCCTCGACTTCGTCGCGCTCATAGTGCGCGCGCCACCAGTTGCCCGCGGCCTCGCCCGCAAAGGCCGCGATGTTGTGGGCATAATCGTCCGCGCCGATGCCGCCGTCCGAATGGACACCCTCGGCATAGAAGGGCACCGGCGTGTCGCGTCCGCGCCGCAGCGGCGGGCCGCCCTGCTCGATTTCGACGCGGCGGCCGGGGAACAGCCGTTCGCGTACCACTGCCTCGATCTCGGGCTTGTAGAGGGTCGCGATGTCGGCATCCCAATCGCGCACGCAGGTCGGGTGCGGGAGGAGGACGAAGCCATGTTCGGCGAAAAAGGCGGCCTCGGACGCGGCGCCGGCCTGAAACGCGCGCGCATCGCCGATCTCGACCGGATCGCGCGCCATCAGCGGCTGCGGCGTCCCCACCGCGCCCCGCAACCGCCCGGGCGGCTCGAAGCCTTGCGGAAGGAAGCCGTTGAGCGCGACCGCCGTCATTACGCCACCTTGAAGCTCGCCCCGAACAGCAGCACTTCGGCATCCGGCGGCGACACTTGCAGCGTGCCCCCGCCCTGCGTCACCAGCGCATGCACCAGGAACGCCGCCGCGGCGCGCGGGGTGATCGGCAGCTCGTCCCTGCCCCCGGCCAAGGCGCTGCGCAGCTCGGGATCGAGCACGATCCTGGGGCCGTCGCCGCGCACGACGATCTCGATATTCCCGCCGCTCGCCTCGGCGCCGATGTCGAGCTGGCCGCCGCGGATCAGTGCGTCGCCCGCGATCAGCGCGAGGTTGAGCAGCACCTTGATCGCGGTCTTCTGGAGCACCGGCTCCTCGACCATCCAGCCGATCGTGATGCGGTGATTGTCGCCGAACAGCCCCTCGATCGCCGCCTGCGCCTCGCGCGTGTCGACGGTCTCGCCGAAGCCGCCCGCCGCACCGAACGCCAGCCGGAAGAATTTGAGCTTGTTGGCCGAGGCGCGCGCGCTCTCGTTGAGCAGCTCGAGCACGCGCTGGCGCATCTCGGGGTCATGCTCGTCGGCGAGCAGCTCGAGCCCGTTGTTGAGCGCCCCCACCGGGCTCAGCAGATCGTGGCAAAGCCGCGAGCAGAGCAGGCTGGCGAAGTCGGTCGGGCTGATGTTCAAAATTCGGGCGCTCCAGTTTGAGCTTCTTTGGCCCAGCGGGGAGCGCCCTGCAAGCGGGGGGATGCCTAAGCCGCCCGTGACTCGACATTGCGTGCCACCGGCAGGAAGCGGCGGAAGCTCAGCAGCCCCGCGGAGACGAGCGACACCAGCGCCCCGACCGGAAGCATCTCGCTGAAAGTGATCGCCACCCGGAGCAGCGGATTGGCATAGAGTCCGCGCGCCATGTCCGCCTCGGATGCGATCTGCGCCAACTTCGCCGCGCTCGCCCCGGCGGTGCGCGCCCGATCGAGTTGATATCGGGTCATCGTGTCGATGAAGTCGTTGTGCATCAGCGCCAGTGCCGCCTCCCAGGCGATGACGTAGACGATCCCGCCGACCGCGCTGATCGCCAAGCCCATGCCGAGCGCGCGCCAGAAGCCGATCACGCCGCCCCGGTCGATATCCCGGTAGCGTTTCACGCCGACGAACACGGTGCTCAGCGCGATCAGCATCAGCGTATAGCCGAGCACCATCCCGCCCTGCAGTATCAGCGTGCCGTCCAACGCTACCGCCATTACAAACATCGGCACGCCCACGATCGCCCCCGCGATCGCGCCATAGGTCAGTACCTGCTTGAGCATCGTCACTCTCCCCTTCGATTGCCGCGCCATCAGCCACCCGGCCCCGCCGCGAAGCAATCGCCCGAAAGGGTGATTGGGACGAAATCACCCCGAATAATCGGCGCCTATGGCACGATCCCGAGCTCGCGTGCGCGGTTGATCGCGTCGGTCCGCCGCTTGGCGCCCAGCTTCTCGAACAGCCGCGCGACATGCGTCTTGACCGTGTTGGGCGAGACGCCGAGCCGCGCCGCGATCTCCCTGTTCGATCGCCCCGCCGCCAGCTCCTCGAGCACCGCCAGCTCGCGCGCGCTGATCCCGAGCGCCGCCCGTGCCTTCGGATTGCCGTCGAACCCCGCGGGCCGCGCCGGGCCGAACACGCGCATGCCCACGAACACCCCCAGCGCGAGGAACCCCGCCGCCATCAGGAAGATATAGATGTCCCCCGAATGCGCGCGCGCCATGCGCTGATAGTCGAGCCATTGCAGCGCCAAGGTCCCCACGGCGAGAAACGCGCCATAGCCGGCGATCCGCGCGAACAGCGCCATCCGGTCCGACCGCGTCACGCCGTTTCGCAAGCATCGCCTCCCGCTGTCCCGCGCTTTCTTGGCGCAGCGAACCCCCGCCTGCAAGCGCGCCCGAATTCTCCCGCTTCCAATGTTGGATTAGAACAAACAGAGTACATTCTCGCGATTCGGACAGGACCGCGAACACAACCTCAG
Source organism: Pseudomonadota bacterium (assembly GCA_040388355.1). Taxonomy (GTDB): domain Bacteria; phylum Pseudomonadota; class Alphaproteobacteria; order Sphingomonadales; family Sphingomonadaceae; genus Sphingomonas. The sequence continues at coordinate 147,769 of JAZKCD010000064.1, forward strand.
AAGCCTGTTGGAAACCTCCAACAAGATCCAACAAGATTGGAAAGGAAGAGTCATGACCGTATTCACCGGAGACCTCGGTCTCAACATCACGCCGGGAACCGGCGGCACGCTGGCGATCGCCAGCGACCCGACGGTGGTCGGAACCGTTTCGAACGGCGGCGCCGGATCGGGCGCCATCACGGGCACGGGAACGCTGTTCGGCGTCCAGTTCTCGCCCGGCGACACGATCACGGTGGGCGCCGAGACGCAGACCGTGATCCGCGTGTTCACCGACACCTCGATGGCGACCACGCCGTTCACTGCGTCCTTCTCGGGCGCCAGCTATGCGTTCGCGTCGCCGCCGGCGCTGCGTTTCCGCATCTTCGACAACGGCAATCTGCAGACCGCGCAGACCGCGCTCACCAACTTCGCCATGGTCCCGCAGCTGACCCTGAACAACGGCGCCACCACGGCCGCGGCGACGATGGCGCTCTTTCAGCCCCGCGTCACCTATACCGGCTCGGGCGCGAGCCGGCTGTTCGGCGTCCGCGCCGAAGTGAATGTCGCGCGCACGACGACCGCGCCCGACGAGGTGTCGGGTGCCGGCCTCTACGGCACCTATGGCGCCGCTTCGACCAACACCCAGAACTGGCCGGCAGGGCCCGGCAATTTCGTACCGTGCGGTGTCTATGGCGCGGTCGGCGCGGTCTCGGGCGCGGCGGGCACGATCGCGCATCTCAGCGGCATGGTGGCGCTGGCCAATGGCGTCGGAGTCTCGGGCGTCACCTTCGAGAAGATGTTCGGCTATCTGATGCAGGGCGTGGACGCCGACAATCTCGACAACGGCGTCGGCGCGGGCATCTACGACGTCCAGGGCGACAACCGCGCCTATGTCGTGCTCTCGCCCACCGCGCGCGACGTGCCGTCGGGCAATTGGGCGATCTGGGACGACACCGGCTATGACACGCGGCTCAAGGGCGCGGTCCTGATCGGCGCGTCGTCGGATCTGGTGATCGATGCCAACGCCATCCTCCACCAGTATGGCGTCGCGCTGCCCAAGAACAACGACGGCGCCACCGCCGCACCGGTCGCGACCGACGATTCGACCGCGGATTATTCGGTCGGCTCGACCTGGTTCTGGCCCGCGACCGGCCGGATCTGGCGCCTGCGCGACGCGACTGCCTCCGCAGCCGAATGGGTCGAGCTCGCGCTCGCCGACGAGCAGGGCTATATCTCGGGCAACTGGTACCTCGCGCCCGATATCGCGGTCGCGGCCGGCACGCCGCCGACCGCGGACGCCATCCAGCTCGTGCCGCTGGTGATCAAGGCGCGGGTTTCGCTCGCCTCGCTCGGCGTGCGGATCGTCACTGCGGAGCATGGCGGCAACCTCCAGCTCGCGCTCTACGCCAACGATCCCGCGACCGGACGGCCGACCAGCACGGCAGTGGCGGCGACCGCGAGCATCTCGACTGCGAGCACCGGGCCGGTCTCCGCGGCGATCGCGGGCGGCGCGGTCACGCTCGAGCCGGGGCTGTACTGGGCCGGCTTCAACCTCGACAGCATCGCGGGCGGCATGGTGGCGGTCCAGGTGCCGTCGCCCGAGAGCCACCCGACCGCGGCGCTGATCGGCACCGCGACCCAGGCGAACCTCGGCGCGTCGGCGAGCGACGATCTCGTCTCGCTGTTCGTGGCGCAGGCCTATGGCAGCTGGCCGGACCTGACGGCGGCCACCTTCGTCGAGGGCAGCACGCCCTCGCGCAACGGCCCGGCGATCCACTTCCAGGTGGCGTAGCCGGCCACCGCGGCGGGGTCCCCCGGCCCCGCCGCGGCTTGCCTTAGGCCCTGGCTCAACGGCAGCCCCAGCCCGCGTTGCAATAGCTGGTCCGCGCATTCTCGCGCGCGTTGCGATAGATCTCGCTCTCGCTGATCCGTGGCAGCGCCGCGGCCGTGCTCGGCGAATAAGACGACGAGGATGAGGACGAGGACGAAGACGGCGTCCAGCTCCACGACGATCCCGACGAACTCGACTGCAGCCGCGACGCCTGGCGCGCCGCCAGGTCGCGGCGGCGCTTCTCGGTCCGCACGAGGTTGGCCGCCTGCGGGGTCAGCTCGCGCCACGTCTCGAACGACGTGAAGTAGATGTCGCCGATGTCGCCGATCCGGCCCGCGGATTGCGCCGCGGTCAGCACGCGCGAGACCTGCTCCTGGCTGCCCATCACATACGAGGCCTGGTTGATCGCGCCGGCATAGTCGCCCGCCGCCAGGAAGCGATCGACCTCGGCCTTGCCCGCCGCCTGCGTGCGGTTCCAGCGGTCCCATTCGGCGTCGTACTGCGCCTTGTCGGCAAGATAGGAGTCGATGTCGCGCACTGCCTTGCACGCGGCCGGATCGGGCTTGATCGAGCAGGCGCGGTGATACCAGCGCCGCGCGGTGGTCCAGTCCTTGCGCTGGCTCGCCTGGTAGCCGAGGTTCATGCAGCCGCCATGATGCTCGAAGTTGCAGCCGAGCTGGGCGTAGCGATCGGCTGCCTGCGCGTCGCGCGGATAGCCGAGATTGCCGTTCGCGATCCACCCTGCAAGCACGCAGGAATCGGCGCCGCCCGCGGTGCAGCCGTTCACTGCGAAGCCATAGGCGCGGCGCACATCGACGCGGCTCGCCATCGCCTCGCCGCTCGCCCAGGATTGCGAGAGATAATGGCAGCTCCTCGCCTGGCGCAGCGTGCAGGCGCGCTCGTAATAGAGCGTCGCCAGCGCGGTATCGGCGGCGGTGCCCAGCCCCTTCTCGGTTCGCACCGCTGCCAGTTGGCAGGCCTCGCCGAGCCCGCTTTCGCACCCCTTCTTGAACGATGCCGCCGCACCGGCGGTGTCGCCCGCTTTCTCCTGGCGCGATCCGGCGACGAAACATGCCTCGCCCAGCCCGAGGTCGCAGGCGCGCGAAAACGCGGCAAGCGCCTTGGCGGGGTTCGCGGCAACGCCCTTGCCCGCCGTATAGCTCTCGCCGAGGTTCCAGCACGCCACCGCGTCCGAAGCCGTGCATTTGCGCTCGAGCGCGGGACTCCAGCCGGCGTCCTGCGCGAACGCGGGCCCTGCGAAAACCGCCAGCAGCGCCGCCAGCAGGGCGCGAACCGTCACCGAAGCCATCCCGTCATCCCCTTTTTGTCTCGTCGTGCCGGGAGGATAGCGCAGGGTCCGGCGGCAATGCACTCCCCATTTGGGTCTCCCGTTGCGCTCAACCCTCCACGTCGTCGATCGCGACCGAATCGAAGCGGCCGTGCACGCCGCCCTCGCCTGCCCGCCACAGCGTCGCCTCGCCGCCGGCGACGATCAACCACAGCCGGTTGTCCGGCGCCGCGGCGGCGGCATCGGAAACCGAGGGGCGCGCATCGCCGCTGGGGTGCGAATGCCAATATCCCGCGATTTTCGCCCCTCCAGCCCGCTCCGCGCGCAACGCGGCGAACAGCGCGCGCGAGTCGATCTCGAAGCGTCGCTCCGGGTTTTCCGCAACATTGTCAGCCACTTGCCAGCCGGTGATCTCGCGCTCGTTTCCGAACAGCAGTCCACACGCCTCGTTGGGCGCCGCAGCCGCGGATTCGCGCCGGATTCCGTCCAGCACCGATCTTGAAATTCGCGTCCGCATTTCCACATTGGGTATCAGAATGAACCGGGGGGTTTCCACCATCGAAGCGCGAATTTCGGACAATGCCGAAGGGTGGCGTCTGGACAAGGCGCTCGCCGAGGCGGTCCCCTCGCTTTCCCGCGAACGCCTGAAGGCGCTGATCGCCGCCGGCAACGTCACCGGTCCCGAGGGACCGGCGCTGGATCCGGCGCGAAAGGCGCGGGCCGGCGCGCTGTTCAGCGTGACGATCCCGGCCGTGGTGCCGCTCGAGAACAAGGCCGAGGATATCGCGCTGAACGTGGTGTTCGAGGACGAGGACCTGATCGTGATCGACAAGCCCGCGGGGCTCGTCGTTCACCCGGCGGCGGGCAATCTCGACGGGACGCTGGTCAACGCGCTGCTGCACCATTGCAAGGGTTCGCTCTCGGGGATCGGCGGCGTCGCGCGGCCGGGGATCGTCCACCGGATCGACAAGGACACCTCGGGGCTGCTCGTGGTCGCCAAGACCGACGCCGCGCACCTGGGCCTCGCCGCGCAATTCAAGGCGCATAGCATCGACCGCCGCTACCGCGCGATCGTCATCGGCCATCTGCGGACGCTGGCGGGGACCGTGAACGCACCGCTCGGCCGGTCGTCGAGCAACCGCAAGAAGATGGCGGTGGTGCATGAGGATCGCGGCAAGCCCGCCGTCACGCACTGGCGCAAGCTCGAGGCGCTGCAGGGCGCGGACCTGATCGAATGCCGGCTGGAGACCGGGCGCACCCACCAGGTGCGCGTCCATATGGCCTCGGTCGGCCATGCGCTGGCCGGCGACCCGGCCTACGCACGAAACAATGCCCAGCTGGGCGCACTTGGGGCGCTTTTGGAAACCCTGGATTTCCGCCGCCAGGCATTGCACGCGGCCCATCTCGGGTTCATTCACCCCGTGAAAAGCCACGCTTTGGCGTTCGATAGCGAAATGCCTGCGGATATGCAGGAACTGTACGCTAATCTCATTGTATAGGTTACGGCGCATCGCCTCTTGTGCGATGCGCCCAGTGAAAGGGAGATTGATCATGGCAACCGGCAGCAACGTCCCTGCGACGATTCCTGCGCTCGGCGGAGAGGCCAGCCTCAACCGCTATTTGTCGGAGATCAAGAAGTTTCCGATCCTGGCGCCCGAGCAGGAATATATGCTCGCCAAGCGCTTCCAGGAGCATGGCGACCCCGAGGCCGCGGCGCAGCTCGTGACGTCGCATCTCCGCCTCGTGGCGAAGATCGCGATGGGCTATCGCGGCTATGGCCTCCCCGTGTCCGAGCTGATTTCCGAAGGGAATATCGGGCTGATGCAGGGCGTGAAGAAGTTCGAGCCCGATCGCGGCTTCCGCCTGGCGACCTACGCCATGTGGTGGATCCGCGCCTCGATCCAGGAATTCATCCTTCGCAGCTGGTCGCTCGTGAAAATGGGCACCACTGCGGCGCAGAAGAAGCTGTTCTTCAACCTGCGCCGGATGAAGGCCAAGCTCGATGCGTTCGAGGATGGCGACCTGTCCCCCGAGCATCTCACCAAGATCGCCACCGATCTCGGCGTGACCGAGGATGAAGTCACGTCGATGAACCGCCGCATGGCGATGGGCGGGGATACTTCGCTCAACGTGCCGATGCGCGAGGATGGCGAGGGCCAGTGGCAGGATTGGCTGCAGGACGATGCGCCGCTGCAGGACACCGTGGTGGCCGAGGCGCAGGAGGCCGATGTCCGTCACGAGATGCTCGTCGACGCGATGGATGACCTCAACGAGCGCGAGAAGCACATCCTGACCGAGCGGCGCCTGACCGACGATCCCAAGACCCTCGAGGAGCTCTCGCAGGTCTATGGCGTCAGCCGCGAGCGCGTCCGCCAGATCGAAGTGCGCGCGTTCGAGAAGCTGCAAAAGGCGATGATGCGCCTCGCCGGCGAGAAGCGGCTCCTCGCCGCTTATTGAGGCTTGGGCGGCAACGGCGCGAGGAAGTGCGATCCTCCGCTGGCGCCGACCACCACCAGCGCGTCGTAGCTCCAGACGATATCCTTCGCATCCTGCGGCCAGTCCTTCCACAGGCCAGGGCGGTCGCGCAGCGGGCGAAGGTCGATCAGCGTATCGCCGGTCGCCTGCAGGAACGGCTTGAACGCCGCCGCCACCGGCGCGAACTCGTCGCCGGCGCAGTCGTAGGTGGTGAAGTCGAACAGCGTCTGCTGCGTGCCGGGCCCGCAGATCATCCTGAGGTTGAACACCGGCTTGCCGAGCATCCCCAGAGCATTCTCCGCCAGGAAGCTGCCCAGCGACGGCATGTGGGTCGGCGAGAGCCCGCGGGCGAGATGGTTCGACCCCATCTTGAGCAGCACCCGCGGCGGGGCGCCGTCGCGGCGCAGCGCGGCGCGGTAATTGGCGATGAACAGCGTCTTCATCAGCGTCTCGCGGCGCAGGTTGGCGAGATAATAGGAGCCGGTGCCGCCGGTGAACGGGCCGTAGATCTCGGCTGATTCGATCAACTGGTCGGCCAGGGTCACCGCCGCCGCATTCTCGTTCCGCGGCATCGCTAGGCGCAGCGCCTTGAGCCGGGCGACGTCGACGTGCCCGAGAAAGCCCATCACGTCCTTGCGCGCCTCGGCGGCGAGCGTTCCTGCCAGCGCCCGCACCGCGGGTGACCGGCTCGCCGCGGCGATCGCGTCGAGATGGACATGCGCCGCGGCGATGAAGCTCTGGTCGAGCCCCCACACCGGCCCGCGCGCGAGCGAGGCAGTGATGAAATCGGCCTCCTCGCTCCACGAATAGAAGGGGATCGCCCGGTTGCGCTGGTCCGCCGCCAGCCACGCCGCCAGCGCCGGCTTGCCGCCGCTGCGCAGCCGCCCGGTCATGATCCCGGTGACCAGCGGATCGGTCTCGACGGCGGTGTAGCGATAGCCCTGCCCCGCCAGCGAGCGCGACAGTGCCGTCGCGAAGCGCGCCATCCCGGCATTGCCGTGATTCTCGCCGAGCAGGAAGAATTGCGCACCGCTCGACCAGTCGAGGATCCGCCCCGCGCCCGGCCCCGAAAGCCCCGCCTCCCCCGCCGCGACCGGCCAGCTGTTCGCGCGGACCAGCGCCGCGAGGTCGGCCGCGTCGTCGGCCTGGGCCGGTGCCGCGAAGGCGAGCGCCGCCAGCATCATTCCTCGTGCGATCCAGCCCATCGTCAATCCTCCCGTTGAAGGTGTATGGTATCGATACGACACCTTCGCGGCAATGGCGGCAATCGGCAGTTCGACCGGTTCAACCCGGCACGTTATGGCATCGCTCGGTCCGCCAAGGCGGTTGCCCCGCCCCGTCCGATCCGGCAATCGGGGGAGGATGAGCGACGAGCCCGGCGACGACGACGACGCGAAGACCCCGCCGGACAAGCCGGTCTGGGAGGAGCCCGCGATCGAGGCGTTCGCGCCCGACACGCCCGAGCCCGACGAACCCGACCCCGAAGAGCTGCCCCCGCCGCCCCGGACGCGTGCCTGGACGCCGGTCCAGGTGACGCCGCCGCAGGGCTGGCCCCCCGCCGCCGCCCCAAGCCCGATGGGCCCGCCGCTCGGCGACCGGCCGCTGCCCGACCTCACCCGGATCGAGCCGCCCGAGCCCGCGAAGAAGCGCCGCCCGCTCTGGCTCCGGCTGCTGGTCTGGCTGCTCAAGGCGATCCTGGTGTTCGTGGTCGGATCGGTGCTGTGGGTCGCCGCCTATCGCTTCATCGCCCCGCCGGTCACCCTCACCATGATCGGCGACGCGATCGGCGGGCACGGCATCACCAAGCAGTGGATGCCGCTCAGCCGGATCGACCCGAGCATGGCTCGCGCCGCGATCGCCGCCGAGGATTCGCGCTTCTGCGAGCATTCGGGCTTCGATTTCGAGGCGATCGAGAAGGCCTATGCGCGCAACGCCACCGGCAAGAAGCGCATCCGGGGCGGCTCGACGATCAGCCAGCAGACCGCCAAGAACGTCTTCCTGTGGCAAGGCGGCGGCTATTTCCGCAAGGGGCTCGAGGCGTACTTCACCGTGCTGATCGAGAATATCTGGGGCAAGCGCCGGATCATGGAAGTCTATCTCAACGTCGCCGAGACCGGAATCGGCACCTATGGCGTCAATGCCGGCGCGATGCGCTACTATAGTCACGACGCCTCGCGGCTGAGCGCAGTCGAGGCGGCGCGGATCGCCGCGGTGCTGCCGCTGCCCAAGAAGCGCGCCGCGGCGGACCCCAAGGGGTTCACGCGGCGCTACGGCAATTCGATCACCGCGCGGATCGGGGTGGTGCGCGGTGACGGGCTCGATGCCTGCCTGCGGTAGTCGCCCGTTTCAGTCCGAACCGTTCTCCTGCAAAAGCAGGAGCCCAGGGTTCACAAAGGACATCGCCCGGGACCCTGGACCCCTGCTTTCGCAGGGGAACGGCAGGCTCGCCTCACTTCTTGGTCGCGTCGTCGATCGCGGCGCCCGCCTTGTCGGCGGTCTTCTCGACGCTCTTGGCGGCGCTGCTGATCGCGTCGGTCTTGGCGTTCTCGCGGCTGTTCTGGCTGATCAGGTAGAAGGCGCCGATCGCCACTGCGATCAGCAGGATGAAGCCGATCACCAGCCCGGTGCCGCCCCCGCCGCCGCGGGTCTCGATGATCGTGGTCTGCGGCGCAGGGGTCGTCGTGGTCGTCCGGTCGTCGCTCATGTTGTCCTCCTGTAAGCTGTGGCGGCTCAACGGAGGGCGGCGCGCGCTTGTTCCCGCTAGGGTCCCTCTAGAAGGGCAGCTTGAACCCCGGGGGCAGCGGCAGGCCGCTGGTCATGTGCGACATCGCCTCGGCCGAGGCAGCATCGGCCTTGCCCCGCGCATCATTGAACGCGGCGGCGAGCAGGTCCTCGAGCATGCCCTTTTCGGACAGGCTCATCAGCGAATCGTCGATCTCCATGCCGATGATCCGGCCCTTGGCCGAAGCGCGGATCTTGACCAGCCCGCCGCCCGAGACGCCTTCGACCTCGATCGTGTCGAGATTGGCCTGCGCCTTGGTCAGCTCGGCCTGGACGTTCTGCGCCATGGCCATGATGTCTTCCATACTCTGCATCTCAACGTCCTGTCTTGCTCCAGCCGATCAGCTCGGCATCGGGAAAGGCCTCCATCGCCGCCGCGACCATCGGCGAGGCCAGCACCGCGGCGCGGTCGGCGGCCTCGTCGGCGGCCTGCTGCTCGCGCAACGTCTTGCCGCCGGTATCCGATCCGGTCAGCAGCTTCCAGTTCTTGCCGGTGATCTCGCGCAGCGCCGCCGAAAGCTCGCGGACGAAATCCTGCGGCAGCGGCTTCGACGCGGCGAACTCGATCTCGGTCCCCTCGAAGCGGATCGGGCGCAGCAAGTGGCGGACCTGCTCGGCAAGGCCGTAGCGGCGCTTCTCCTCGAGGAAGGTGGCCAGTTCGGCGAAATCGCGCGGCAAGGCAGGCTCGGCCGGGGCGGCGGGCGCGGCCGCCGGCGCCGACGCGATCGGCGCGCCGTTCGCGATCTGCCGCGCCAGCTCGCCCGGATCGGGAAGCTGCGAGGCATGGATCACGCGGAGCAGCGCCATCTCGCACGCCTCGATCGGCAGCGCCGCGCGCGCGACTTCGTCATGCCCGCGCAGCAGCAGCTGCCACAGCCGGTGGAGCGCCGGGAACGACAGGCCGGCCGCCCAGCGCTCGAGCGCCTTCAGCTCCTCGGCCGATTGCGCCGCGCCGGGCTCGGTGCCGAGCTTGACCAGAGTCACGCCGTGGACGGTCTCGAGCAGCGTGCGCAGCACTGCCTGCGGATCGACGCCGAGATCGTACTGCCCGCGCAGCGACGCCAGCGCCGGCAGCGCGTCGCCCGCGAGCAGCAGCCCGAACAGGTCGCGGATCGCGCCGCGATCCGACAGGCCGAGCATCCCCCGCACCGCGTCGGCGCGGATCGCGTCGCCTTCGATGCCGGCATGCGCGATCGCCTGGTCGAGGATTGACAGGCCGTCGCGCGCCGACCCCTCGGCCGCGCGCGCGATCAGCATCAGCGCCTCGTCCTCGGCCTCGACCGCCTCGGCTTCGCAGACCGCAGCGAAATGCGCCGCGAGCTTGTCCGCAGGGATCCGTCGCAAGTCGAAGCGCTGGCAGCGCGACAGCACCGTCACCGGGACCTTGTTGACCTCGGTGGTGGCGAAGATGAATTTGACGTGCGCGGGCGGCTCTTCGAGCGTCTTCAGAAAGCCGTTGAACGCCTGTTTGGACAGCATGTGGACCTCGTCCACGATGTACATCTTGAAGCGCGCCGACACCGCCGAATAGCGCACCGCCTCGATGATCTCGCGGACATCCTCGATGCCGGTATGGCTGGCGGCGTCCATTTCGATCACGTCGATATGCCGCCCCTCGCCGATCGCGACGCAGGGCTCGCACACTCCGCACGGATCGATCGTCGGGCCGCCCTGCCCGTCCGGGCCGATGCAGTTGAGCGCCTTGGCGATCAGCCGCGCGGTCGAGGTCTTGCCCACCCCGCGCACCCCGGTGAGCAGGAAGGCATGCGCCAGCCGGTCGCGCTTGATCGCATTGCCCAGCGTCTGGACCATCGCATCCTGCCCGATCAGCTCGGAAAAGGTCTGCGGCCGGTATTTGCGCGCGAGGACGCGATAGGCCTCGGCGTCCTTTGGGGCCCTGGCAGGCTGCGGCGGCTCGCCGAGATCGAAGGAATCGGACATGTCAGCGCACCGTAGCGGCGCGCGGCGGCGGAGTCGAAGATTCGCGCCGAGAATCTCGGCGGTCAAGTTGACGAAGTTGACCATTGCCATCGCGCGAGGCGGTGCCCGCCGAAGTTCGGGTAAGGATCGGGTGGCTCAAAGTGCGGGAAGCACGAATCATGCTTTGTTCCTGCCGGATTTGATCGCGGTAGGACAGCGGTTTCGGCTATGGCGGAGGCGCGGCCGGCATGACGGGACGGGAATGAATTCGATGCGACTCTTTCAGGGACTGGCCGCTGCGGCGATGCTGGCGCTTCCAATGGCGGCCGCCGCGCAGGACATCGAAGACGATCCGGCGCGGATGTGCAGCGCCACCGGGGCCTTCGGCGAGACCTTCGGGTCGACCAGGCTGGCCGGCAAGCTGCGCTACGAAACCGACTTCAGCCTCTATTTCACGCCGCGCAAACGCTATCCGCCCTTCGTCCAGTCGCACGAGTCCTACAATGCCGGCGTGACTGCGAACGGGCGGCGGATCTTCCGCGTCACCACCTCGGTCTTCTACCCCAAGAAGGAAGTCGCCGCGGACGCCTATCGCCTGATCGGATCGCAGATCGTGGCGGGCGGCTGGACCACCGCGAGCGAAAAGGACGGCACGATCGTGTTCGCCTCCGACGCCGCCAATCCCCAGGGCGGGATCCATGTCGAGCTGCAGCTGATGGGCAGCCGGGTGTTCATGGAATGCATCGACACCAGCCTGTTGGAGGCGGTGCAGGAAGAAGCCTGGGGCCCGCCCCCGCCCGTGGCGAAGCGCCCCGAGCCCCCCGCGCGCCCGCCGATCCCGGTGCTGCCGCCCGAGAGCGATTGCGCGGTGCCCGAGCGGCGCGCCGCCTTCGTCGCCGCTGTCGTTCCGCTGGTGCGCGAGCTGCAGGACTATAGCCAGCCCGCGCTGCAATATGCCGAGAAGCTCGCCGAGTGGAAGGCCGGGCAATTGGTGGCGCTCGGGGTCTGGACCGACGCGGATCGCACCCGGTTCGCCGCCGCGCTGTTCGCCGATCCGGCCTTTGCGCGCGGGGCGGACGACAGCCTGTCGCACTTCCAGGACATGCTGGGATTCGCAGTCGCGTCCGACGAAGCCGAGCGGCGGGGCGATGCGGCCGGCCGGTGTGTCGGCGATGTGCGGATGCTGGGCGCGCTGGCGGGGCTGATCGAGGCGGTCGAGGCGCATTGGGGCGTGGTGGATGACGCCTATGCGCGCGAGGCGGCGCGGCTGGGGGTGGTGCTGGAATGAGGGGTGGCGGGAGTATCTCCGCTATTGCCTGTTCTCCTGCGAAAAGCAGGAGCCCAGAGCCAAGCAGTTCAAACCTTCGTTACCCTGGGCCCCTGCTTTCGCAGGGAACTGCATGGAGCGCGGTTGACGCGGGATATGTTGCTCGGTGTAGCGCCGCGGCGAAGCCGCGTCGTCGGTCGGCGCGTTGGCGCCGCCGGCCGCGCGCGCTGCGGAAGCGCGATTTAGCTTCGCTAAATCTTGGCAGCGCGCGGTAGGAGCCGGAACGACCCGCGGCGAAATCGTTGTGGCTGCTTCCTTCCGGACCTGACCAAGTTGGCGACGACCACGTCCGCCCGACTCCCGCGGCGCATATGGGCGAAGCCGGCGGGCGACGCAAGATACTCCCTCCCCCGCCGGAGCGAGGGAGGGAAATCATGCGGTTACCAGCGGTTCCAGCTGCGGACGCGGCGGCAGGTGCGGACGCGGTGGCCGTGGCGCCACTTGTTGGTGCACACCCGGCGCCAGTGCGCGCGGCGGCCATGGCCGCGGCGCTGGTCGTTGATCGAGACGCGCACGCTCTGCGTCGCAACGGCCGAGGCCACGAGCGCAGCCGGGGCCGAGGGCGCCGGCGCGGCCGAGGCGGCGGCGGGCATGACAAGCGCGACCGCCGCGGCGGCGATAAGCGGGAAGATCTTCATACGTCACTCTCCTGAAGCCAGGGATTAACCCTGTCCCGGCTTGACGCAGGGCGCAGCCATTTGGTTCCACGCCGCAACGATCAGCCGTCCGGCGGGCCGCCGCCGTCCAGCCGCTTGCCCTGCGTCCAGGCCGAAGCGATGCGGTCCTGCGGGATCTCCGCGATGCGCTCGGCGAGGTGCACCCCGGTGCCGCGGCGGCGGGTGTCGGCGGAGACGGTGCGGCTGCGCCCGACCTCGCGCTGGATCAGCGAGACGAACTGCTTGAGGCATTCCTCGGCGACGAGCCGGAGCCGAACCCGCTCCTCGTCGCCCGCATGCGGCCAGCGGCAGGCGATCTGGTGCGCCGTGACGAGCTGGTCGAGGACCTCGGGCCGCTTGCCGCGATAGGCGCGCGGCTTGTCGCGGCCGACCCAATAGGGTCCGGCATTGCGGAAGAACAACCGGCCGCGCTCGGTCAGCACCGAGGTCTGGATCAGCAGCTGGACGCGCAGGCGATCGGCCTCGGCGGCGGGGATCGGCGGGTCGCCATGGATGCAGATCAGCAGCAAGGTCTGCAGCGCAGTGATCGCCTCGTTCGCCCAGTCGGACACGTCCTCGCGGCGCAGCTCGGACTTGCGGTTGCTGCGCCAGCCCGCGAACAGCGCGAGCGCGGTCAGGATCGCGGAGGCGATCGCCGCGGTCGCTTCGAGATTGCCCGGGAGGAAATCGATCATCGGGAGGTTTATAGCCTCACCTTCCCTGCATGTCGCGGTGCTCGGGGGGCATGCGGACGGTGAGACCGTCGAGTTCCGGGACAAGCAGGATCTGGCAGGACAGGCGGCTGGTGCGCGTCGCACCGACCGCGAGATCGAGCATGTCCTCCTCTTCCTCCTTCGCGGGGGGCAGGCGAGTGAAATCCTCCGCGGCGACGATGACGTGGCAGGTCGAGCAGGCCATCTGGCCCTCGCAGGTGCCCTCGAGCGGCTGGCCGTCGGCCTGGCCGACCTCGAGCAGCGAGCGGCCCTCGGGCGCGGAGACTTCGCGGACGGTGCCGTCGGTGCCGATGAAGCGGACGCGGATCATGGCGCGACGCGCTGCGCGCGGGCGGCGGCGTCGATGCGGTCGAGCGCGGTCATCAGGTCGTCCTCGCTGGTGGTGCGGCCGAAGCCGAGGCGGATGCTCGATCTGGCCTCGGCATCGGTGAGGCCGATCGCGCGCAGGACATGGCTGGGGCGGCCCGATCCGCTCGCGCAGGCCGACCCGGCGGAGAAGGCGATGTCGCGCAGCCCGGACATCAGCCGGGCGACGTCAAGGCCGGGGAGGCGGAGGTTGAGGTTGCCGGGATAGCGCTCGTCGCGCGATCCGTTGAGCGTCCAGCCCCGGCCGATCATCGCGCGCGCGCCGGCGTCGAACAGCTGGTGGACATGGGCATGATCCGCACCGAAGCGCTGCTTGGCGAGCTTCGCCGCGACGCCGAACCCCGCGCACAGCGCCGGAGACAGCGTGCCCGAACGGCCCGCCGCTTCCTGCCCGCCGCCATGGATCAGCGGCGCGAGCGTGATGCCGTCACGGATCCACAGCGCGCCGACGCCTTTGGGGCCGTGGACCTTGTGCGCGGAGATCGCGACCAAGTCGCAGTCGTCGGGGATCAGCACGCGGCCATAGCCCTGCACCGCGTCGCACAGGAACCGCGCGCCGGCTTCGTGCGCGAGCTGGGCGAGCTGGGCGACCGGCTGGATCGTGCCGATCTCGTTGTTGACGAGCATCGCAGAGACCAGCCCGGTGCCGGGCCGGATCGCCGCGCGGACGGCGGGGAAATCGACCAGCCCGTCGCGGTTGACCGGCACCACCGTCACCTCGCGGCCCTGCACGGCGAGCGCCTCGACCGTGTCGAGCACCGCGGCATGTTCGGTGGCGAGGGTGACGATCGGGCCGGTGGTGCCCTTGATCGCCCAGTTGAGCGCCTCGGTCGCGCCGCCGGTGAAGCTGACGGTGCCGCCCGGCGGCAGCAGGTCCGCGATCGCGTCGCGCGCGACCTCGACCGCCGCCTTGGCCGCGCGGCCGGGGGCGTGGGCGGAGTGCGGGTTGGCGAAATCGTCGCGCAGCCAGGGCAGCATCGCGTCGAGCGCCTCGGGGGCGAGCGGGGTGGTCGCCTGATAGTCGAGATAGATCATAGCAGGACTCGCCGGCGTTCGCGGGCGAGGCTGCGCCAGGCGGCAGCGAAGGCCCCGACCTCGGCGGCGGTGGTGCCGCGGCCGAAGCTGACGCGCACGACCTCGCGCGCATCCTCACCCATCCCCATCGCGGCGAGGACATGGCTGGGCTTGAGGCTGCCCGAGGCGCAGGCGCTGCCCGCCGAGACCGCAAAGCCCGCGCTGTCGAGCTGGATGAGCTGCGCCGCGCTGGCGACCCCGCGCATCCGGTAGGCGCCGATCGCGGGGTGGCGCGGGCTGCCGGCGGCGACGATCTCGCCGCCTGCCGCGACGATCGCCCGGTCGAGCGCCGCGCGGAGCTCGGCATAGGCCCCGACCGGCTCGGGCTCGGCCAGCGCCGCGGCATAGCCGAGCGCGCCGGGGAGGTTCTCGGTGCCGGGGCGATAGCCGCGCTCCTGCCCGCCGGCCGGCGAGAGCGTCGCGAAATCGCGGACCAGCAGCGCGCCGATCCCCGGCGGCCCGCCGCGCTTGTGCGCCGATACCGCGACGAAATCGGCATGCGCCATCACGTCCGGGTCGGCGCCCGCGGGCATCTGCGCGGCGTCGACCAGCAGCAGCGAGCCCGCTTCGTGGACCCGGTCGGCGATCGCGGCGATCGGCTGGCGGACCCCGGTCTCGCTATTGGCCCATTGCACGGTGACGAGCGTCCCCGGCTCGACCCGCAGCGCATCGACGTCGAGCAGCCCGCCCGAATCGACCGGCAGCACCGCCGCACCTTCGGACAGCCGCATCACTGCGTCATGCTCGACCGCAGTGATCGCGCGGCGCGGCGCCATCGCCCGAATCATCGCAATGGCGAGCGATTCACTCGCACCGCTGGTGAGAATCAACTCGTGGCCCCAGCCATAGGCCGCGCCGATCGCCGCGCGCGCTTCCTCGAGCGCCGCTCGCGCCGCGCGCCCGTCCGCATGCGGCGACGACGGGTTGGCCCAGCGGCGCATTCCCGCCGCGACCGCCGCCATCGCCCGGGGCAGCATCGGAGTGGTCGCGGCGTGATCGAGATAGATACGGTCGGCCAAGATGGTTCCAATTGCACGAAAGGGCTAGGGTCCAAACTCAATCATAACGTGGGCATGACAGAGGCGAAAAAGTTTCCCGGCAAGGCGACCGCGAAGGCAGGTAGCGGCGCTACCTGACGAGCGGCCAACGCAGTCCGGGGAGCTTTTTCGCCCTGCCCCTTCGGGGTGGGG
>JAZKCD010000064.1:163399-195740 GCA_040388355.1 Pseudomonadota bacterium
GCTAGACGGGCCAACCGGCCCGCCTTCGCCCCCGCTCCTTGCCACGAACCCGCATATCGCCATCATGCTCCACGTTATGATTGAGTTTGGACCCTTGCTGCCTATATAGCGCCCAACTCGCCGCGCTCCACCGCGGCCCCATTATTTGCTAGGTCTCCGATGCCCGAAGTCATCTTTCCCGGCCCCGAAGGCCGTCTCGAAGGCCGTTTCGCTCCTGCGCCGCGCCCGCGCGCACCGGTGGCGATGATCCTCCACCCGCACCCCTCCTCGGGCGGGACGATGAACAACCGCATCGTCCAGGAGCTCTACAAGACCTTCCAGCGCCGCGGCTTCGCGACGCTCCGCTTCAATTTCCGCGGGGTCGGCAAGAGCCAGGGCACGTTCGACAATGGCATCGGCGAGCTCAGCGACGCCGCGTCGGCGCTCGACTGGGTGCAGAGCTTCCACCCCGAGGCCTCGACCACCTGGATCGCGGGGGTCAGCTTCGGCGCGTGGATCGGGATGCAGCTGCTGATGCGCCGCCCCGAGATCCGCGGCTTCATCTCGGTCGCCCCGCCGGCGAACATGTATGATTTCACCTTCCTCGCCCCCTGCCCCTCGTCGGGGATCATCATCCAGGGCGAGCAGGACGAAGTGGTGACCCCGATCGCGGTGCAGAAGCTGGTCGACAAGCTGCGCACCCAGAAGCACATCACCATCCATCACGACACCATCCCGCACGCCAACCACTTCTTCGAGCACGAGATGCCCGAGCTGATGGGCAGCGTGGACAAGTATCTCGACATGCGGCTGGACCCGAACTCGCCGATTAGGTGAGGCTCGTCGCAGCGGATTAGCGCCAGCTAATCCGCGTCTCGGCGGCGAGCCCGGCCGGCGGCGCAAAAGCGCCGACCGACGGCATGGGCTTTGCCCATGCCCGGCCCCAAGGCGAGCTGCTCCACGGCTCTGCTATGTCGGGTGAGCCGTTCTGCGTGAGCGCCTGCAAGTTGACCTGAATGTCGTTGACGCTGCCAAGGTTGATGGCGCCAACGGTGCCGCCCGATGCCGACACAGTTTGATTGTTGTAATTGATTGGGGGCACTGGGGGCCTCGGAATTTGGATTGTCGGGGAAGGACCGAGGCCAGCCATGGCGTCCAGCTCTTGGCTGGCGTGGTTCATCATGGCCGCGTTCTGCGCGAACTGCATCCACTGGCTCATGTCATGCTTGTATTTGCAGTCGATACACGCCGGATAATCGCCCAAGAGGACAATTGCCGGTTTCCCGCAACCCCGCCGCGGAGAGGAATGCAGTTTACATGCAAAGAGGTTGCGCCCCTGCCGTGGCCGCGCCCAAACCGGCGCGGTCACAGGGCTGTAGCCTGAGTCGCGAGCGCGCGGCGGATGCGTTGTCACACACGCAGGAGACACACCCATGAAACTCGCCACCCTCATCCTCGCCGGACTCGCGCTCGGTGCGCCCGTCACGGCCAGCGCCGCCGGAATCTGCGACCAGATCACCGGAACCTATATCTCCGGGCGCGTCGGAACCCTGAAGAGCGTTCCCGGCGCCATCGTGTTCGACCGCGTGACGCTCCGCGCCGGAGTCAGCGCGGGCAACGGCGACCAGGTCTCGACCTCGACCGGATCGCCCGTCGCCAATCACCTTCTCATCAAGGCGGCCGCGTGCATCCCGCTGACCGCCAACAGCGCCCGGATCACCCTGGCAACCGCGACGCCGGGCACCAATGTCTTCATCGACGCGGCGTCGATGGTGGCGACGGTGTTCGACGGCGGCAACCGGGTGTGGATCGTCGGCAGCATCGAGGACGCCAAGCTGCCGGGCTGGCTGCTCCGCGTTCCGGCGAATCCCGCGGGACTGTAGCGATCGGCGGCGCGCCTGCCGATCAGCCGGCCCGGCGCCCCGCGCATCGGGCAAGCATGAAGGTGAACACGATCCCGGCGGCTAACCCGCCGAGCGCGTATTGGGGAAACGACGCCCAATCGAACCGCGCGCCGGTGAGGCCGATGCCGAAGCCGCGCGAGAACGCCGCGGGGATCAGCGCCAGCGTCACCGCCATCGCCGCGACGCCCAGCGTAGCATTGAGCACGTAGCGGACCGCGGTCCTCTCGACGGTCAATCGGCTCGACGCGAGGAACAGCAGCGCGAGCAGCGCCCCCAGCAGGAGCTTCGCCGCCGGCCCGACATCGTCGGCGACTTTCCAGGTCGTGGCGAGGATCCGGTCGAAGCCGGTGCCGATCGCCAGCGCGGGCGGCGACAGGCCGGCATGGGCGATCAGCGCGCTCGGCAGGAACACCGCCACCGCCCAGCCGATCAGCCAGGCGGGTCCGCCGCATTTCAGCGAGTCCAGCCGCACGCCCCGCCTCCGTTCATATCGTCTGGATCAGCACGTTGCCGAGGATCACCAGCGCGCAGACGATCATCAGCACGCCCTTGAGCCGGTTGCCGCCCTTGACGATCATCCACACGCCGCCCCACAGCAAGGCGAGGATCGCCAGCACCGCGATGCTGAGCAGCGCCGAGGCGAGCGCGCCGGTCTGACCCGGCATCTACAGGGCCCAGACCAGCGCGACGATCGCGAGGATCGCGGCGCCGAGGATCGCCAGCGCCTTCGGATCGCGGCGGAAGATCGCGAGCAGCACGACATAGATCACGCGCCCTGCGACCCAGGCGCCGCCGCTCAGGGCCCGTGCGGCCAGCGTACCCGATATCTGCATCTTCTACTCCGACCCGCCCAGCACGCGGGCATATGCATCCGGATCGACGTTTCCGCCAGAGAGGACGACCAGGGTCCCCGGACGCGGCTCGACCTTGCGCGCCAGCAGCGCCGCGAGACCGACCGCCCCGCCGGGCTCGATCACCAGCTTGAGCACGCGCGCCGCCCAGCGCTGCGCCTCGCGGATATCGGCCTCGCTCACCGCCACCCCGCGCACCCCGCGCCGCGCCAGCACCTCGAAGGTCAGCGCCGACACTTCCTTCGTCTGGAGCGCGTCGCACGCAGTCGGCGGCGGATTGTCGCCGACCGGCTCGATCCACCCCGCCTCGAGGCTGCGGCGCATGTCGTCCCAGCCCTCGGGCTCGACCACGACGATCTCGGCCTCGGGCAGCGCCAGCGTGACGCCTGCCGACAGCCCGCCGCCGCCGCACGGCACCAGCACCAGCGCGGGATCTGGCAAATGCATCTCGATCATCTGCGTCATCGCCTCGATCCCGAGGCTGCCCTGCCCCTCGATGATCCAGGCATCGTCGAAGCTCGGCACCAGGGTGGCGCCGCGGGCATGGGCGAGGTGCGCGGCGATCTTCTCGCGGCTCTCGGTCGCGCGGTCGTAGCGGACGACTTCGGCGCCCAACGCCATCGTCCCGTCGATCTTCACCTGGGGCGCATCGGCGGGCATCACGATCACCGCGGGAATGCCCAGCTTCTTCGCCGCCCAGGCGACGCCCTGCGCGTGATTCCCCGACGAATAAGCGACCACGCCCTTGTCGCGCGCGGCGCGGTCGAGCGCAGTCAGCCGGTGCCACGCGCCGCGGATCTTGAACGCGCCGACGGGCTGCAGCGATTCCACCTTGAACGCCACCGGAACGCCGCGGATTTCCGCAACCAGCAAAGGGGTTTGCGGCAGGATTGCTGCGATCTTCGCTGCAGCATCGCGCACCCCGGCCCGTGTCGGCTGTCGTACAATCGTCACAGTTCATCCCCCCCGCGAAAATACGGATGCGGAATCACTTTACACGCGAAACCGCCGACCCTACATGCCGCTTCCGCTGCCCCATGGGACTTCCAACCGCAAGGCAGCTTTTCACTTATTGCCGAAAGGCATTTGGAGGTCCCTTGAGTTGCCCAAGCATCCCAGCGCGCTGGGGCTAGTTACAGCCCTTCGACCGGTCCAGCCGGTCACGCTCATTCGTCCGCACGCCGC
This sequence comes from Pseudomonadota bacterium, assembly GCA_040388355.1. GTDB lineage: Bacteria > Pseudomonadota > Alphaproteobacteria > Sphingomonadales > Sphingomonadaceae > Sphingomonas. The sequence continues at coordinate 167,319 of JAZKCD010000064.1, forward strand.
ACGGCGCGCCGCCCGATTCTTCGTCGAGAAGTTTCCGGGGCGCTCGATGTATGCGGTCAAGGCGAATCCCTCGCCGGATCTGCTCCAGATCCTGTGGGACAGCGGAATCACGCATTACGACGTCGCCTCGATCACCGAGGTGCGCCTGGTCGCGAAGACGCTGCCCGCCGCGACTCTGTGCTTCATGCACCCGGTCAAGGCCGAGGAGGCGATCGAGGAAGCCTATTTCAAGCATGGCTGCCGCGTGTTCAGCCTCGATTCGCTCGAGGAGCTGGACAAGATCGTCCGCGCCACCCGCGGCGCTGCGGACCTGACGCTGTGCGTCCGCCTGCGCGTCTCGTCCGACCTCGCCAAGCTGAGCCTCGCGGCGAAGTTCGGCGTGGCGCAGGGCGACGCCAGGGAATTGCTCCAGGCCACCCGCCAGGCGGCCGATTCGCTCGGCATCTGCTTCCATGTCGGCAGCCAGGCGATGTCGCCCGAAGCCTATGCCCAGGCGATGGAGCGCGTCCGCATCGCGATCGTCGAGGCATCGGTGCTGGTCGACGTGATCGATGTCGGCGGCGGCTTCCCCTCGACCTATCCCGGGATGGAGCCTCCGCCGCTCGAGCGCTATTTCCAGACGATCCACCGCGCGTTCGAGGACCTGCCGATCTCCTATTCGGCCGAGCTCTGGGCCGAGCCGGGCCGGGCCTTGTGCGCCGAGTACAGCTCGCTGGTCGTCCGCGTCGAGCGCCGCCGCGGCGACGAGCTGTTCATCAACGACGGCGCCTATGGCGCGCTGTTCGACGCCGCGCATCTCGGCTGGCGCTTCCCGGTCAGGGTGCTGCGCGACGGCGCGGCCGAGCAGGACGAGCTCGAGGAGTTCAGCTTCTACGGGCCGACCTGCGACGACATGGACCATATGGCGGGGCCGTTCCTGCTGCCCGCGGATATCGACACCGGCGACTATATCGAGATCGGCATGCTCGGCGCCTATGGCTCGGCGATGCGGACCGCGTTCAACGGCTTCGGCAGCGAGCAGGTCGCGATCGTCACCGACGATCCGATGGCGACTTTGTACGACGGCATCGTCGAGCCGGCGGGAACCAATGTCGTGCATCTCGACGAGGTCCGGCGGCGGCTGCGGCGATAAGTTTGGTCCAGCTCAGGCTGAATTAGGCTTTTTCCCGGCGCAGGCCGGGGCCCAGTTGCGAGCGATTCGAGTGGCGGGTGCCGCCTGGAGTCCGCCGATACTGGGCCCCGGCCGTCGCCGGGGAAAGATGCGATCGCGTCCAATCCCGGCTTTCAAACTACGATAGTCGGTCCCGGAAGACCTCCCAGCCGAATTCGCGGACGATCTCGAGGCTGTCGTCGCGGCTGTCCCACAGCGCGATCGCGGGGAGCGGTACGCCGTTGAAGGTGGTGGTCTTGACCATCGAGTAATGCGCCTGGTCGAGGAACGCGAAGCGCTGACCCGGCACGGGCCGCGCGGCGAAGCGGTAGTCGCCGATGATGTCGCCTGCGAGGCACGAGGGGCCGCCGAGTCGTACCGCGACGCCGTCGTCGCCGGCCTCGCCCATCATCGCCGGGCGATAGGGCGCCTCGATCACGTCGGGCATGTGGCAGGTGGCCGAGATGTCGACCACTGCGATCGGCATTCCGTTGTCGAAGACGTCGACGACCTCGCCGACGAGGATCCCGGCGTCGAGCGCGATCGCCTCGCCGGGTTCGAGATAGACTTCGAGGCCGGTCTCGGCGCGGACCTGCTTGAGGAAATCGACCAGTTCGTCGCGCTGGTAGTCGGCGCGGGTGATGTGGTGCCCGCCGCCGAAATTGAGCCATTTGAGCTGGCCGAAATAGGGCTCGAGCCGCGGCCTGAGCGATTCCCAGGTGCGGCGAAGTGGGGGAAAATCCTGCTCGCACAGCGAATGGACATGGATGCCGTCGATCCCGTCGAGATGCACCGCGGTCAGCTGGTCGGCGGGGAAGCCGAGCCGCGAGTGCGGCTGGGCGGGATCGTATTTGGGGATCTCGCCTTCGCTGTGCATCGGGTTGAGCCTGAGCCCGAGATCGAACGCCTCGCCTCGCGCCCGCGCCGCCGCGACTTCGCCGCGCATCGCCGCCGCCTGGCCAGGGGTATTGAAGATGATGTGATCCGACAGCCGGCAGACATCGGCCATGTCCGCGGCCTTGTACCCCGCGCAATAGGTCGCGACCTCGCCCTTGTAATGCGCATCGGCGAGCCGCGCCTCCCACAGCCCCGAGGTGGCGACGCCGTCGAGATAGCGCCCGACCAGATCGCCCAGCCGCCACATCGAGAAGGCCTTGAGCGCGAGCAGCAGCTTGATTCCCGCGCGATCGCGGACATCGGCGAGCACCGCGAGGTTGGCCTCGACCGCCGCCTTGTCGACGACGAAGCAGGGAGACGGCACTCGCGACAGGTCGAAGCGGGCGAAAGCGCCGGCGCCGCCGGCTTTGGTGGTCATCGAAGGGGCGGTGGCGCGGGTATCCATGCTCTTGTCCAACATTTCCCTCGCCCGCTTTCGCGGGAGAGGCAGCGAGACTTGGTCCGCATTCTTCATGCGGGCCTAGTCGCAGCGGTGAGGGTCTGCTTCTTCTGCGAGCTCGGTTGAAGGCAAAAGAAGAAGACCCTCACCCAGCCTCTCCCGCGAAAGCGGGAGAGGAGCAAGAAAGTCTAGAACTTCAGCGGCTCCGGCAGCTCGTGGACCTGCCACGGCAGCCCGTGATGGTTGAGCATGGTCATGAACGGATCCGGATCGAACTGCTCGATGTTGAACACGCCCTTCCCCGCCCAGCTGCCGTCGAGCATCAGCGCCGCGCCGATCATCGCGGGGACCCCGGTGGTGTAGCTCACCGCCTGGTTGCCGGTCTCGGCGAACGCCTCTTCATGATCGCAGATATTGTAAACGTAGAAGGTCTTCTCGGCGCCGTCCTTCACGCCGGTCGCGATGTCGCCGATATTGGTCTTGCCCTTGGTGGTGGTGCCCAGCGTCGAGGGCTCGGGCAGAACCGCCTTGAGGAACTGCAGCGGCACGATCTCGCGGCCTTCGTACATCACCGGCTCGATCGAGGTCAGCCCGACATTCTGCAGCACGCGCAGGTGCGTCAGATACTGTTCGCCGAAGGTCATCCAGAAGCGGATGCGCTTGATCTCGGGGTAGAATTTCGCGAGGCTCTCAAGCTCCTCATGGTACATGAGGTACATGTTCTTGGTGCCGACCTGGTCGAACTGGAACACCTGGCGCGTCGACAGGGCGGGGGTCTCGATCCAGTCGCCATTCTCGAAATGCCGCGCGGGCGCGGTGATTTCGCGGATGTTGATCTCGGGATTGAAGTTGGTCGCGAAATGCTGGCCGTGGTCGCCGCCGTTGCAGTCGAGGATGTCGAGCGTGTCGACTCGGTCGAGCAGATGCTTGCGGATATAGCCCGCGAACACGCTGGTGACCCCGGGATCGAAGCCCGAGCCGAGCAGCGCCATCAGCCCCGCTTTCTCGAAGCGCTCCTGATAGTCCCATTGCCAGCCATAATGGAACCGCGCCTCGTCGCGCGGCTCGTAATTGGCGGTGTCGAGATAGTCGGTGCCGGTGCGCAGGCACGCGTCCATCAGGTTGAGGTCCTGATAGGGGAGCGCGAGGTTGACCAGCAGCTTGGGCTTGATGCGCTCGATCAGCGCCGAGGTCGCGTCGACATCGTCGGCATCGACTTCGGCGACGTCGATGGTCGCGCCGAAGCGCGCCTTGACCGATTCCGCGATCGCATCGCACTTGAACCGGCGCCGGCTGGCGAGCGTGATCTTCCCGAACAATTCGGGGTTCTTCGCCATCTTGTGCACCGCGACCGACGACACGCCGCCCGCGCCGATGACCAGAACATCCTTCACCTGCATCTCCGTCCAAATGGGGTCCCGGAACCCGGGTGCCGCCTAATATGGGAGGCGGGGGCGGGATGCAAATGGCGGGGGGACGGCGGCGGCATCATCGGCTCTAGGCGAGCGGGACCATCCCCGCCAGGAAAGCGATCCGCAGCGCGGCGGGAAGGCTGTTGACGGCAAGCTTGGTCATCAGATGGGCGCGATAGACCTCGACGGTGCGCGGACTGATATCGAGATTGTAGCCGATGACCTTGTTGGCATTTCCCTCGATCAGCCCCGCGAGCACCTCGCGCTCGCGCGGCGAGAGGCCTGCGATCTTCGCGCGCGCATCGTTGGCGTTCTCTATCGCGCTCCGATCCTGGGCGAGGCGGGCGAAACCGGCGTTCACGACGGCGATCAGCCCTTCCGCTTCATAGGGCTTTTCGATGAAGTCGATCGCACCGAGCTTCATCACCTGCACCGCCAGCTGGATGTCACCCTCTCCGGTCACCACGATGGTGGCGAACTTCTGCGAGGGCATCTCGCGCAGCGCGTTCAGCACATCGACTCCGCTCGGGCCGGGCATGCGGAAATCCAGCAGGACGACGCCGGATTCGAGCTGTGGCGCGGCCGCGAGAAACAGGTCGCCGCTGGCGAAGCTGCGGATCGCAAACGCCCAATCCAAAGACAATAGCCTGAATGTCGCATCGCGAACCAAGTCATCGTCATCGACGATATAGACATTACGGATCACGGCACAGATTCCTTTGGCAAACGTAAGTAAAATACAATATAGATATCGCGGTAGGTATAAACACCTAGGGCAGATTTAAGTGAGAAAATCCGGGTTCGTTTTAAAAGTTGATATACACTATATCGAACAAATAGTAATGTCGCTTCCAACTAAATTGGTTCATTATTAATTTATCGAGAAGGTAGCGACGGTTAACAACCTTCCTTCGGACTTTCTGCCGCGGACCGGGTCGGCGGCGACTCTCAACGCCGCTCGAATGGCGCTGGTGGCGGGGTGCGGACTGGCGCTCGCCGGCTCGACCTTTGGCCTGCTGTTCGCCGTGCCGAGCGGGGCCATCACCGGCTTCGGAGTCTGGCTGGTCGTCTCGTGCGTGCTGTTTTCGACCGGGCTGCTGGTGTTCCTGATCTTCCGGCCACTCGCCCGGCTCGCGCCCGGAGCCCTGACCGGCACGACCTATTTCGGCTTCTATCTGATCGCCAGCGCGATCCACGCGGTGCTCGAGCCGCAAAACAGCAGCACGCTGTTCGCCTCGCTGTTCTGGATGATCCCGCTCCAGACCTTCAACAACATCGTCAATCGGGGGCGAAGGGCACGCATATTGGCCTGGACCCTCCTGCTGGCGCCGCTGGTGATGCTTGCCCTGCTGTGGCCGAGGATCGTGCAGATCTATCCGCCCTCGCTCGCCGCGGTGCTGATCGTCTTCTGCCTCGCGCATGTCGCCACCGCGCTGATGGTGAACATCCTGCTGCGCTACCGCGAGGCCTATTTCGTCGAGCAGGAGCATTCGGCGAGCCAGCGGTTCGCCGGCCAGATCCTCGAGAGCATCACCGATTCCTTCTTCACCCTCGATCGCGAATGGCGCTTCACGTTCCTCAACTCGGCCGTCGAGCGCCTGCTGGCGCGGACGCGGCCCGACCTGATCGGCAAGGTCATCTGGGATGAATTTCCCGGCTTTTCGGGCGGCATGTTTCGCCAGCAGTTCGATCGCGTGGTGCGTGACGGCTGCAAGGCCTCGTTCGAGCAACGCTACCTCGCGACCGCGTCAATTCTGAGCTTCAACGTCTATCCCTCGGCCGAAGGCGTCGCCGTTTACTTTCAGGACGTCACCGAGCAGCGCCTGACCGAACGGGCACTGCGCGCCAAGGAACTCCGCGTCGCCGAGCTGGCCGAGGTGCTGGAAAAGGCCAACGACGCGATCATGGTCCGCGAGATCGGCGGTCGCGTGACGTTCTGGAACGCGAGCGCGGCGCGGCTCTTCGGCTTCTCCGCCGAGGAGGCGCTGGGCCGTCCGATTCACGAGGTGGTGCGCATGGACGCCGCCGCGACCGAGGCTGCCACCGCCAGGGTCCTCAGGGACGGCGAATGGCGCAGGGTCGTGACCCTGCCCGCAATAGACGGCCGGCCGCTCGTCATCGACAGCCATCTGACTTTGATCCGGGACGATGCGGGAGAGCCCAAATCGATCCTGACGATCAACACCGACATCACTGCGCAGACTGCAATCGAGGAGCGCCTCCTCCGCAGTGAGCGGCTGGAGGCGCTCGGCCAGCTGACCGGCGGGGTAGCGCACGACTTCAACAATCTGCTGACCGTCATCACGCTCAATGCAGAGGTCATCATGCGGACCCCGGGGACTCCGGACAATCTTCGCGAGCTGGCCGAGATGATCAAGCAGGCGGCGAAGCGCGGGGCGGCGCTCACCCAGCGGCTGCTCGCTTTCGCCCGTCAGCAGACTCTCGAGCCGCTGCCGACCGACATCCATGCGCTGCTGACCGACACCGAGCCGCTGCTGCGACAGGCCCTGCGCGAAGACATCACGCTTGCCGTCTTCGAGGCCGCGGGAATCTGGGACGCGCTTATCGATCCGCACCAGCTCGAAAATGCCCTGCTGAACCTGTGCGTCAACGCGAAGGACGCGATGCCCGACGGGGGCATCCTGACGATCGAGGCCGTGAACGCGACCCTCGACCGGGACTATGCCGACCGGCACACCGAAGTGACTCCGGGCGACTATGTCGCGATCACCGTCACCGACAGCGGAACCGGCATCGCCCCCGAAAACCTGCGCAAGGTCTTCGACCCCTTCTTCACCACCAAGGAATTCGGCGCGGGCACGGGGCTTGGGCTCAGCATGGTCTATGGCTTCGTCAAGCAGTCGCACGGCCATGTCGCGATCTATTCCGAGCTCGGCCACGGGACCAATGTGAAGCTGTTCCTGCCACGCGCCACCGAGGCGCCCGAGGCCGGCGAGGACGAAGTGATCCTTCTCGAGGATCTGCGGGGCTCGGAGACCATCCTGGTCGTCGAGGACGACGATGATCTCCGCGCCAGCGTCGAGCGCCAGCTTGCCGGACTTGGCTACCAGGTCATCGCCAGCGCCAGCGGGCTTGCCGCGCTCGAGGTGATCGGGTCGGGCGTCCGCATCGACCTGCTCTTCACCGACGTCATCATGCCCGGCGGTCTCAACGGGGCGGCGCTGGCCAAGGCTGCGCGTGCCGCGATCCCGGCGTTGCGCGTGCTTTTCACCTCGGGCTATACCGAAAAGGTCATTGTCCAGCGCGCCGATTTGGCCGGCGATATCCAGCTGCTCAGCAAGCCCTATGCCCTCGCCGACCTTGCCCGCAAGGTACGGACCGCGCTGGCGGGACCACCGCAGCTCGACCCCGCTCGCGATCCCTCCTAGGCTCCTGCAAAACACGGAGAGGAGCCCGCCATGCCGATCGACCGCCGCACCATGCTCGGAACCGCGCTCGGCGCCGCCGCGCTCGCCGCCGCCCCGGCCCGCGCGCAGCAATGGGGTGCCCCTGCCAGCCCTGCCGCGGGCGATCCGAAGGCGCCGCAATGGCCGCCCGCCGAAAGCTTCACGCTCTGGGCGGGCAAGCCGCCCGGCGCCCGCGACACGCTGCCCACCCCCAACGACACGATGAACGGCCCCGCCGACAATCGCGAGCTGTGGCTGCGCGGTGTCGCCGCGCCGCATGTCGGGGTGTTCCGCCCCGCCAGGCCCGATGGCCGCGCGGTGCTGGTGATCCCGGGTGGGGGCTATCAGTTCGTCTCGGTGCAGAACGAAGGGATCGACGTTGCCGCCGAGCTGACTCCGCACGGCATCACTTGCTTCGTGCTCGCCTATCGCCTGCCGGGCGAAGGCTGGGACAATCGCGCCGACGTGCCGCTGCAGGACGCCCAGCGGGCGATGCGGCTGATCCGCGCGCGTGCCGCGACCTGGGGAGTCGATCCGGCGAAGCTCGGGCTGATGGGCTTCTCCGCGGGCGGACACCTCGGGGCGATGCTCGCGGTGGGGCATGCCGATCCGGTCTATGCGCCGATCGACGCCGCCGACGCGCACTCGGCGCGGCCGGCCTATGCCGGGCTCGGCTATCCGGCGGTGTCGTTCACCTCGGCGGGGTTCGAAGCGCGCAAGCAGAACGGCCTGTGGGGCGATTCGACCGACGCGGCGACTGCGGCGCGATACAATGCGCTCGACCGCGTCTCGGCCGAGACCCCGCCGAGCTTCCTGATCCACGCGATCGACGACGGCACCGTGCCGATCCGCCAGAGCATCGCCTGGATGGAGGCGTGCCTTGCCGCCAAGGTGCCGGTCGAGGCGCATCTCGTCGAGAAGGGCGGGCACGGCTTTGGCGGCCGCCACCTCGCGCCCGAGCTGCCCGGCCGCGCCTGGCCCGAGCTGTTCGCGCGCTGGACCGCGAAGCACTAGCGCCGGTCCGTTGCATCTCCGCACCGATTGCGGCAGCCTCGCACAAACACAGGAGGGGAAACGATATGCACAGTCCGATTCTGATGCCCGCGCTGGCGCTGGTCGCCTGGTCGCTGGTGATGCTGGTGTGGATGATGGTCGCGCGGACGCCGGCGATGAAGAAGGCCGGGATCGATATCAGCAAGGTCAGCGGCGGCCGCCCGGGCGGGCTCGACGGGGTGATCGACGAGAAGGCGCAATGGCCCGCGCACAATTACATGCACCTGATGGAGCAGCCGACCCTGTTCTACGCGGTGGTGTTCATCCTCGCGCTGCAGGGCGCCGGCGGCGGCTGGAACGTTACCCTGGCCTGGGCCTATGTCGGGCTGCGCGTCCTCCACAGCCTCGTCCAGGCGACCTTCAACCGCATCGCGGTGCGCTTCCTGCTGTTCGCGCTGTCGACTTTGGTGCTGGTCGCGCTGACGCTGCATTCGGCGATGGTGTTCTGGCAGTTCCATTAACCGAACAGCCGCGTCAGGCTCCGTTCGAGCATCAGCAATTGCCATAGCGTCCGGCCGTGCTCGGCACGGCCGGCGCGGTGGTCGGCGGCGAGCTTGTCGATTGCAGTGAGGTCGAACCAGCCGGTGCTCGCCAGCATCGGCGAACGCGACAGCGCTCCGGCTTCGGCCGCCAGCGCACCCCGGAACCACGCGCTGATCGGGGTCACGAAGCCCATCTTGGGCCGGTACAGCACCTCCCTGGGCAGCCAGGGCTCCATCGCCTTCTTCATCAGCCACTTGCCCTGCCCGCTGCGGATGCGGAGCGACGGCGGCAGCGTCGCGGCGAACTGGACGAGGCGATAGTCGAGCAAGGGCTCGCGCGCCTCGAGGCTCACCGCCATGCTGGTGCGGTCGACCTTGGTGAGGATGTCGCCGGGAAGGTAGTGCTTGATGTCGGCATATTGCGCGCGGTCGAGCGCGTCGCGCGCCGGGGCCTGGCGCATCGTGTCGGTATAGCGCTGCTCGGCGGTGTGGCCGCCCAGCGCCTTGCGGGCGACGTCGCTGTAGAGCTGGCGGCGCAGCGCCGGGCCGGTGACGCCGACCGCCTTGGGGTAGGCGAACTCGCCCCCCTCGGCGAGCGCGAGCAACGTGGTCTTGGCGCGCAGCGGCCGCGGCGCCCAGTCGGCCTTGGGGTAGAAGCGGCCGAGCGTGCCGAACACCGCCGACCGCAGCCGCTGCGGCAGCAGCGCCCGCGCGCGCTCCTCGGCGGCGAAGAAGCGGTAGCGGCGGTAGCCGGCGAACGCCTCGTCGGCGCCATCGCCCGACAGCGCGACGGTGACGCCTTCGCGGGCGAGCTGGCAGACGCGGTAGGTCGGCAGCGCCGAGGCATCGCCGAACGGCTCGTCGAACGCCGCCACCAAAGTGTCGATCAGCGCGAAATCGTCGGCGGCGACGGTGCGGCTGCGGTGCTGGGTGGCGAAGCGATCGGCGATCAGCTGCGCATAGCCGGTCTCGTCATGGTCCTTCGCGTCGAAGCCGATCGTGCAGGTCTTGACCGCGCTGCGGCTCGCCTCGGCCATCAGCGCGACCACCGCCGAGCTGTCGACGCCGCCCGAGAGGAACGCGCCGAGCGGGACGTCGGCGATCATCCGCGACACCACCGCCGCGCGCATCCGCTCGACCAGCTCGGCCTCGAGATCGCGGAGCTTCCCGGTGGCGCGCTTCGAGAAGTCGATGTCCCACCATTTCACCGGCGCGGGGACGGGCTTGCCGCGTTCGAGCAGCAGGAAATGCCCTGCGGGGAGCTTCCTGACCCCCGCGAGGATCGAGGAATCGTCGGGGACGTAGCCGAGCCCCATGAAATCCTCGACCGCGCGGAAATCGGCGAGCCGGCGGAACGAAGGGTGCGCGAGCAGGCCCTTGATCTCGGAGGCGAACGCCACCGCGCCGTCGGACAGCTCGGTGTAGACGAGCGGCTTCACCCCGAACCGGTCACGCGCGAGGAACAGGCTGCGCTTGCCGGCGTCGTAGAGCGCGAAGGCGAACATGCCGTTGAACCGCTCGAGCATTGCCGGGCCCCAGACGCGCCAGCCATGGAGCAGCACCTCGGTGTCGCTGTCGGTCTGGAAGCGCGCGCCGAGCGCCTCGAGCGCGGCGCGGACCTCTCGGAAATTGTAGATCTCGCCATTATAGGTGACCGCGACGCCCTGGTCGGCAGTGACCATCGGCTGGACGCCGCCCTCGAGGTCGATGATCGCGAGCCGGCGGTGGCCGAGCCCGACCCCGGGCGCGGTCCACACCCCCGACCCGTCGGGGCCGCGATGCGCCAGCGCGGTCGCCATCGCCGCGACCCGCGCGGGGTCCACCGGCTTGGGCCGGACGGGGTAATAGAGGCCGGCGATGCCGCACATTATCGGATGGTGCTTCCCTTCTTCGTCATCCCCGCGAAAGCGGGGACCCATCTCCTGGACTGTCCACGCGCACAACAGCCGTTGTGTTCGAGGCGAGCGCCGGAGATGGGTCCCCGCTTTCGCGGGGATGACGGTTTGTGGTTGATCCCTAGTCGGCTCGATCGCCGCTGATAAGTCAGCGCGTGCCCGACATCCGGTCCGCAAGCGCATCGACCGGGCCGATCGCCTTGAGGAAATCGCGGATCGCCGCGTCCGAATCGAAGGCGCCGCGCTCGGCCGAGACCAGCACCGCCACCGCGCGCTGCGGCCCACCGAACAGCCGGACCCGCAGCGTCTCGAGCTTCACGCGCTTATCGCTGCCGGTCAGCACGGTGCCGACGCGGTACCAGGTGACGGTCTCGCGCTCGACCCGGCCCGGGCCGACCATGCGCAGCGACGCCCCGCTTTCGACCGGCGCCATGTCCTCGACTCGCACCCAGCGGTCATTCTCGCGGATCGCGCCGATGCCGAAGCCGACCAGCTCCTTGCCCTCGTGCTGGCTGTCGTAGAGCGCCACCGCGAGATCGACCGTGCGGCCCTGCCCGTCCTGGTAGCGGCCCATCAGGAAATGGTCGGCGCCCGGATAATGCGGCGCCCAGGGCGCGGACGAACTGAGCGGCGCGCGGCTCCAGCCCGCGACCTGCGGCAGCTCGGCGGGCGGCAAGGGCTGCGCGCGCGCGGCGATCAGGCTGCTCCAGCCGAGGAACAGGCACGCGACGGTCAGCACCAGCAGCGACGCGACCGGCGCGTCGACATGGCGGCGCGGCGTGGCCTGCAGCGTCGCGGGATCGAACCACGCCGCATCGGGATCGCGGTCGAACCAGCGCCAGCCCAGCGCGAGCACCACCACCATCACCAGCCCGAAGAACACCCAGCCATAGACGATATGGTCGAACCCCGTCGCCTGCTGGACCGAGGTCCACCAGGCGGCATAGATCGTCCCGAACGCGCGCAGGCCGTTGGCGATCACCGGCACCACCATCGCCATCGCGAGGAACGCGATCCGCCGCGGCCAGGCGACGTAGCAGACATTGGCGACCAGCACGCCATAGGCGATCATCGCGATCAGGAACTTGGCGCCCGAACAGGCCTCGGCGACTTCGAAATAGCCGTTGGGGGTCGTGATCAGCACCCCGTCGACCGTCGCGGGCACGCCCGAGAGGTGGAGCAGCGGCATCACCATCGCGACGGTGATGTCCTGCAGCGGCCCTTCGAAGAACTCGCCGAAGGGGACGAGGAAGAACATGTAGAAGAGCGGAAACAGCAGCGCGCGGGCGACATTGGGGCCGAGCACGCTGACCAGCGCGCCCTGGAGCATCACCACCAGCCCGGCATGGCGGAACAGCGCGACGCCCGCGGCGTCGCCGACGACCCAGCTCATCCCGCCCGCGGCGACCAGCGCCAGCCCAGGCCACCAGCCGCTCGGGGTCACCGCGGCCAGCTCGCGCTTGCGCTGCCAGACCAGCCAGCCGATCACCGGGGTGACGAACAGGCAATGGCCGAAAGTGGTGTTGGTCCAGTAGATCCGCAGCAGGTCCGCGGCGTCGTGGCGGAACAGGATCAGCAGCGCCGCCCAGGCGCCCGCCAGCATCACTGCATGCCGCTTCCACCGCGCATCGAACGCCGCGCCCGCGGGCGCGCGTCCGGCGGCCGCAGCGGGAGTCATGCCGCGTCTTTCTCGAGAAGGCTGCCGGTCATGCCGCGGACTTCGTCGGCGCGCCGGCCCGGGTCGGCTTGAGCCCGAGCACGCCGTCGAGCGGGGCGAGCCGCGCTTCCCAGCTATCGCGTTCGAGCACCTGGCGGCGCGCGGCGGCACCCAGCTCTGCCGCGCGGTGCGGATCGGAAAGCAATTGGGTCACCGCCTCGGCGATCTCGCCGACGGTCGCGCCGACTTCGATCGTGCCGCCATGGTCGATGCCCTGCGCCGCCGCAGCCGACGCGACCACCGGCCGCGCCATCGCCATGCCCTCGAGCACCTTGTTCTGGATACCGCGCGCGAGCTTCAAGGGCGCGACCACCACCGCCGCCGCCGCCAGCCAGCCGCGGACATCGACGACCTGGCCGGTTACGGTGACGCCGGGATGCTTGCCCAGCGCCTTGACCGCGTCGGTCGGGTTGCGCCCGACGATCGCGAAGCGCGCGTCGGGATGGACCACGCGGATATGCGGCAGGATCGTCTCGACGAACCAGGTCACGCCTTCGATGTTCGGGCGGTAATCCATCTGGCCGGTGAAGACGATCAGCCGCCCCATCGAATCGATCCGCTTGAAGTTCGCGGCAGGGTCGTACTGGTCGGTGTCGATGCCGTTCTCGACGACATGGACGCGCTGGGCGCCGGTGCGCTCGCGGAACAGCGCGGCCTCGGCCTCGCTGACGAACAGGCTGGCGTCGGCGCGCGCCGCGACGGCCTTTTCGTGCGCGAGCATCAGCCGCGCCTCGCGCGCGAGCATCCAGCCCATCGGCCCTTTCGAGCTTTGCGCATAGGCGGCGAACTTGGCCGAATCCATGTCGACGAAATCCATGATCACCTTCTGGCGCGGCCGCGGCGGCAGATACTGCGCCATCTGGCTCGAGAAGACGAAGATCGTGTCGATCGCGTGCCGCGCGAGGAGGTTGTCGACCGAGGCGCGGATCTGCTGGTTGTCGAACGCGGTCAGCGAGGCCGGGCGGTGCGACAGCAGGGCCTGGAACCCCGCCGCGAGCTGCCCCTTCGAGCGCCAGATGATCGAGCGGTTGCCGGTGTATTTGGCCAGCCCGCCCTTGTGCTTGAGGTCGGCGGGATCGTCGGCGAACGCGATCAGGTGGACGCGTTTGCGCGCCGAGAGGTATTTCAGGATGTTGAACCCGCGGATCTTGTCCCCGCGGTCGGGCGGGTACGGGATGCGGTGCGCGAGGAACAATATGTCGCCCATCAGCCGAGCCCCCGCGCGATCAGCGGGCCGGCGCGATTGGTCAGCCACAGCGGGAGCTTGCTCCACACCGCGACCTGGAGCCGGTATTTGGGGTTGAGCGGATTGGCGTCGCGCGGGGCGACGCCGGGCGCGGTACGGTCGTAATAGGTCAGCGGAACGGCCTCGAAGCCCCAATTCTTCTTGAACGCCGCGGGGCCGGTGCCGGTCTTGGAGCGGCCGAAGTCGAAGCGCGTGCAGCCGCGGGTGCGGGCGTGGCGCATCAGCTCGAAATACATCCGGTCGTTGGCGCGCAGCCGGCGCGCGGCAGCGGTGCCGCCGCCCCAATAGGGATAGACGGTGCCGTTCCAGTAAAGGCTCAACACGCTGGCCACTGCTACTCCACTATGGCGGACTGTAACCACATCGGCGGATTTGCCAAACTCCCGCAGAACCTCGGAAAAAAGAAGCGAGGGGAAGACCGGCGTGCCGAGGTTGCGGACCGACTCGGCATAGACGGCATAGTGCGCTGCGGCGTCTTCGGCGTGACAGCCGATCGCGATTTCGAAATCGGTGTCGAGGCCCTTGCGAACCTCGGCGCGCTGCTTGCGCGGGATGGCGAGCAGCTCGGCATCGTCGTCGGCGGCGAGATCACGGGCGAAGCCGAGATAATGGGTGGTGTCGACCTGCCATTCGGGCCCGGGCAGCGGGCCGCCGCGGACTTCCATCGTCGGGCAGTTGAGCCTTTCCGCGAGGCTCCACGCCGCCTCGGCGAGCATCGACACCGCCCTGGGCGTGTCGGCAAGGATGCCGCCGCCGACGCCGAACCCGGCCGAGACCAAAGCCCGGCCGAACAGCGCCGAATGGACTTCGGTGAGCGGCATGACGCCGACGATCTGGCCGTTATGCCCCTCGGCGACGAGGTAATGGCTCTTCTGCCCGCACCCGCGCGCCACCGCGGCGCTCCAGGCGGGGAGATGGAACGGCGTCCCCTCGGGGTGCTCATGGACATAGGCGCCGATCCGGGCGCGCTCGATCAGGTCGCCCAGATCGGCGATATGCAGGACTGGAGTGGGGTGCCTTCGAGTTGATGCAAGCCCCTCCCCTTCAGGGGAGGGGTTGGGGTGGGGCCTATCCCCAAGCGAATCGCCCAGAGGAGAGGCCCCACCCCCGAAGGGGAGGGGAGTCGTGGCGTCATCCTGCCGCGAGAACATCGGCGCGTTCACTGCAGCCGCTCCGCTTCGCGCGCGGCGATCGCGTCCATCCGGCCCCAGTCGTGGCCGGCGATCAGCGTCTTGAGCTTGCCCGCCATCGCGCCGAGCCGGGCATAGTGGCGCAGCCTCGACTTGAGCGGCGCCTGCGCGACGCGCGGCTGGCCGGGGTCGATCTCCCAGGGGTGGAAATAGAAGATCGCCGGGCGCTTGTCGGCGTTGGCGGCGTCGACCGCGGTGCGCGTGATCTTGCCCGGCAGCAAGCGGAAGAAGCCGCCGCCGGTGGTGACTTCCTTGCCCGCCACGCGCGCGATCGTGATCGGCAGCTCGATGAGGTCGGCGCCGGCGACCGGGCGGTGCGCGCCACGCGGGGCATCGGCCCAGCCATAATGATCGTGGCGGATCGGCGCGACGCTCGACGAATAGCCATAGCCCGCCTCGGCGAGCACCGGGTGCGCCCAGGGGGTGCGGGTGTCGATCGAGAAGCTCGGCGCGCGATAGCCGGTGACCTTCGCGCCCGAGGCGTCCTCGATCGTCGCGCGGGCGCGGGCGAGGTCGGCGCGGAACTGCTCGGGGCCCATGGTGAAGACGCGCTGGTGATCCCAGCCATGGCTGGCGATCTCGTGCCCGCCCCCGACGATCCGCCGCATCAGCGCCGGATAGCGCTCGGCCACCCAGCCCAAAGTGAAGAAGGTCGCCTTGACCCCTGCCCCGTCGAACAACGCCAGCACGCGATCGGTATTGGCCTCGACCCGGTGCTCGAGCGAATCCCAGTCCGCCCGGTCGATCACCTTCTCGAAGGCGCCGACCTGGAACCAGTCCTCGACATCGACCGAGAGGGCGTTGACCACCATGCGGACGCCTTAGGCCGCATTGCCGCGGAGCGCGGAAAGATCGGGACGGCGGCCGTCGCTTTCGACCCAGTCGACCAGCAGGCTCAGCACGCGGCGCAGCGCCTCGTCCTGGTCCTTGAGGTGCGCCTCGAGCTCGGCGATGCGGCGAGTGAGGCCGGGGTCGCCCTGCGCGGGCGCGTCGGCGCGAAGCGGCCGCGGCTCGCCCATCGGCGGCGGGCTCGGCGATCCGATCGGCAGCGGCGCGACTTCGCGCAGCTCGAACGGCTCGCGCGCGGCGCCCAGCTGCGACTCGGGCACGTCGTCGTTCAAATCGGCGACCACCGCGGCGACGTCATGATCGGTGAAGCTGTCGATCTGCTCGATCGCGCCGAACAGCAGCACGCGGCTGGCGAGCTGGTTGAGCCGGCGCGGCGAGCCGCCCGACCAGCGGTACATCGCGTCGATCGCATCGTTGGTGAAGCGCGGCTTGCCCCGCCAGCCGACGCACGACAGGCGGTGGATCAAATAGGGCTCGACTTCGTCGGCATCCATCGCATCGAGATGGTGCATCGCGATGACGCGCTGGCGCAACTGCTCGAGCCGGCGGTCCTGGAGCTGGACGCGGAACTCGGGCTGGCCGAGCAGGAAGATCTGGAGCAAAGGATAGCCGCCGGCCTGGAAATTGGAGAGCATCCGCAGCTCCTCCAGGCTCTCGATCGGCAGCGACTGCGCCTCGTCGACCACGAGCAGGGTGCGCCGCCCCGAGCGCGCGACGGCGTGGAGCCCCTTCTCGATCGCCGCGAGCATCGCCGCCTTCGACGCCTCGCCGGCATCGATCCCCAGCCCCGCCGAGACCAGGCGCAGCAGATCCTCGGGCTTGAGCTGAGTCGAGACGATCTTGATGACGTTCATCCGCTCGCGGTCGATCTGCTCGAGCAGATGCCCCATCAGCGTGGTCTTGCCCGCGCCCGGATCGCCGGTGATCACGACGAAGCCCTCGCCCTGGCTCAGGCCATAGCCGAGATAGGCCATCGCCTTGCGGTGCGTGGCGGTGTCGAACCAGAATTTGGGATCGGGGGTCAGCTGGAACGGCCGGCCGCTCAATCCATAATGGTCGTCGTACATATCTAGAACCCGTACCGAAGACCGACCAGCGCCTGCGCCGACATGTCTTTCCCGTTGGTCTGGTCGTCAAACCCATAGACGCCCACCGCCGCGGTAGCATCCAGATGATTGAAGAAGCGTTGGGTATAGGCGGTATTCGCGCCCCAGCCCATCACCGGATCGGCGCCGGGCAGGTCGCTGTCGTAATAGCTGACGAACGCATTGCCGCTGATCGCGGCGCGGCGCCCGAGCTCGCGCGACGCGAAGACCTGGCCGTAGAAGGTCTGGTCCGAGGTGCCGTTGATCGTCGGGCCGGTGCCGGTCGCCGGTGCGATGAAGTCGCGCCGGGCATAGCCGCCGCCGAAGCCGAAGTGATTGGGCCCGCGGTTCATCGCGACGACGGCGGTGACGCCGCGTGCGCGATAATTGCCGGTCGCGGTCGAGGCGAAGATGCCGTTCATGCAGCTTCCCGCAGCATTTCCGCTGGTGCCGAACTGGCAGCCGGTGCCCTGGCTGTTGAAGCTGTCGCCGCCGGTGTCGAACGCATTGGGCAACGCCGCGAGCGAGCCGTTGAGCTGCTGGCCGAAGCTCGACACGCTGTCATAGACGCCGATCTGGATGCCGCTGCCGGGGCCGAACTGATAGCTGAGCGACCCGGTATAGCTCATCGAGCCGTAGCGCTTGCCGACGCGCGCCTCGAGGAAGGTGCGGCGGCTCGGGCGCCAGATCACGCCCGCGTCCCAGAAAATGCCTTCGATGTCGTAGGACAGGCGGCGCGGCGAGGCCGGATCGGTGACGTAGCGCCCGTTGGCGTCGCGCACCGGCTGGCCGGTGCCGTCGAGCAGCGGGTCGCGCTGGCTGATCTGGATCTTCTCGTAGCCGACCCCGCCGGCGACCGCGAGCCCACGCCCGATCGGCAGCACCACGTCGCCGCGGCCGAACTTGCCTTCGAAGCGGTTGTCGAGCTGCCCGGCATTCTCGCGGGTATAGCCGCCGCTGGCGGTGAGGCCGATCGGCAGCACCGTGCCCGACTTCACCCCGACGCTGGCGGTCGCGACATGCACGGTCGAGCTGTCATAGACGTCGAGCGGCGGCGATCCCGGCGTGACACCGGTCCCCGATCCCGGCGCCTCGGCCTTGGTATAGCCGAAGCGATAGGCGCCGTTGACGAACATCGGCCCGACATGGGTCTGCAGGTTCGGTCCGGCATAGGCCGAGTAGATCTGGCTGGTGTTGCTGGTGTTGGTCGACAGCCCCGCCGGGCTCGCGCCGCGAATGTCCGAGCGCCCGCGCGCGGCGATCGCGCCCGCCTCGAGCGACAGCGCCGGAGTCACCCGCGCGCGGATGCTGGCGATGCCGGTGTGGAGATCGTCGTCGGAGGTGGTGCTGTCGTACGAGAAACGGTGCTGGTACTGGTAGCTCAGCTGGACCTCGACGCGGCGGGTATGCGCCGAGATGTCGACGCCCGCGCCGACCGTCGTATAGGTCAGCACGTCGCCGCCCTCGAGATCGGCGGTGAACACCTGCCCCGCATCGATATGCGGCTGGATCTTCACGCGCTGGGCCTGGGCGGGCGCTGCCATCAGAGCCGCCGCGCCGGTCAGCACCGTCAGGGCGGCTCGAGATTTGGCTCCTGGCGAGCCGAAAAGCGTGATCTTTCGAGCACCGGAGCGCAGCGTGCTTTCGGCACGTGAGCACCGGAGCGCAGAAAATCGCGCTTTGCAGGCCGTCAGGGGCCAAATGTCGAGCCGTCCTGGCCGGGTCACTTGCCCGTCTCCCCATAATAGCCGAACCGGCGTCCGCCGGGCTGGAACGAGACTGCGTTGAGCAGCAGCTGGATATGCTCGCACCCGTCGAGCATCGAGGTCGCCTCGCGCAGGTCGGACTCGCTGGTGCGGTCGGCGCGGACGACGAGCAGGACCTGCCCCGCATGCAGCGCGAGCACCCCGGCGGGCGAGGCGGCGAGCGCGGGGGGCGAATCGAAGATCACGATGCGGCGCGGATTGGCCGCCGCGAGCCCGTCGAGGATCTGGCGCGCGCGCTCGCTCGCCAGCATCTCGGTGTCGGTGTCGCTCTTGGCGCCCGCGGGCAGCACGCAGAGCTGGGGCACGTCGGTGTCGAGGATGCAGTCCTCGACATCGACCGTCCCCGCCAGCGCGTCGAGCAGCCCCGGCCCCTCGGGCAGCCCGAGCCGCTCGAGCACGTCGGGCTTGGCGAAATCGGCGTCGACCAGCAGGATCTCGACATCCTTCTCGGCCGCCATCGAAAGCGCCAGGTTGATCGCGCAGAAGGTCTTGCCCTCGTCGGGCTGCGCCGAGCAGACGAGGATCATGCGGGCGCGCTGGGCATCGGCGCCGGCAACGGCGCGTGCGGTCAGCAGCAGCTGGCGCTTGACCAGCCGGAATTCCTCGGCGAGCGGCGTCACCGGCCCGCCGGGGACGAGCATCCCGAGCTTCGCCAGCCCCGCGCGGTCGATCGGCGCCGAACGGCGGCCGGTCTCGCGGCGCGGCGCTTCCTCGGCCGCGAAGCCGCGGCGCAGGACGGGGCCCGCAACCGGCGCTTCCTCGAACCCGGGCTGCGATGCGGGCTGGGCGACGGGCTGCGGCACCGGCTGCGGCGCGACCGGCTGCGGCTGCGCCACCGGCGGTGCGCCGAAATGATATTGCTCCGCCGCCCGTTCGAGCAGCGAACCCCGGTAGCGGCGCGGGCTATGGTCGTTCATCGCCTCAAGCCCCCATGCCGCGCTGGAGGAATTCGACGCCGACCAGCCCCAGCCAGGCCGCGCCCAGCGCGAGGGTGCCCCCTGCGAACAAGGTCAGCTTCTTGCGCCGCATCGCGATCTGCGCCGATGTCAGCACTTCGCCGATCGATCCGATCACCGGCATCCCCGAAGCCTTTTCGAGCCGACTCGCGGTCGAGAAGGTCGTCCGGAGCTTGGCGAAGGCGAACGCCGCCGCCGCGCCGGCACCCAGGCCCGCGATCAGCACCGCGGTCAGCAGCATCGGCCGGTTGGGCGCGGTCGGCGCGCGCGGCTGCGTCGGCGGATCGATCACGCTGAACTTCACGGCGTCGGTCTGGGTCTGCGACGCGCTGCGCAGCCGCACCTGCTCGCGATCGCCGAGGAGCTTGTCATACTGGTCCTTGAGCACCTGATAGTCGCGGTTGATCGCCGCCTGCTCGGCCGCCGCCGCGGGATTGTCGGTCATCGCCGCCTGCAGCTTGGCGAGGTCGCCGTTGATCGCGTCGCGGCGCTGGGTCAGCGCGGCGACCTGCGTCACCTTGTCGGCGCGCATCGCCTGGAGGCTCAGGTACAGCGGGTTGCTCGATCCGCCGCCCGCGGAGATCGGCTCGTTGCGCGCCGCCGACTGCGCCGAGGCGAGCTGGGCGCGCAGCGCGATCATGTCGGGATGGGCGTTGGTATAGCCGCGGGCCTGCGCTTCGGCGATCTGGCCCTGGATCAGCGCGAGCCGCGCGCGCGCAGGGCCCGCCACGCCGGCGCTGGCTGGCCCGCTGGCCGAGGTGCCCGCCATCTGCGCGTTGATCGTGTTGACTCCGCTCTGCGCCGCGGCGAGATCGGTCTCGACCTGCGAGAGCTGGGTGCGCGCCGCCGACATCCGGTCGTTGAGCGAGCCCGTCCCCGGAAGCGAGCCGAGATAGCGCGCCTCGAAATCGGCCTTCTTGGCCTCGGCGTCCTGCAGCGCCTTCTGGCGCGAGTCGATCTGCTGGTCGAGAAAGGTCAGCGACTGGC
Source organism: Pseudomonadota bacterium (assembly GCA_040388355.1). Classification (GTDB taxonomy): domain Bacteria; phylum Pseudomonadota; class Alphaproteobacteria; order Sphingomonadales; family Sphingomonadaceae; genus Sphingomonas. The sequence goes on from JAZKCD010000064.1 coordinate 187,850, forward strand.
TGGTCTCGTCGCGGGTGCCCGAGAGGTTGTTCTCGACGAAGATGTCGATCAGCTTCTGCGCGACCTGGCGGGCGAGCTTGCCGCTGGTCGCGGTCACGGTGATCTCGAACAGATTGTCCTGCTGTGCGGTGAGCTTGATCATCCCCTGGAGCGTGGCGATCCGGTCGGCGACGTCGCGGTCGGTCGCCACGGTCTTCGCCAGATCGGTGCCGCGCACGACCTTTTCGAGGTTGACCGCCGACGTCAGCGTCTGCCGCACCCGGTCGATATCCTTCTGCGCGTCGTTCTGCGCCTGGAGCCCGTCGGTCGGCAGGATCTGGCGGAGCTGGACGAAGATGCGCGCGTGGCTCTCATATTTGTTGGGCATCTGCGACACGACCAGCCAGCCTGCGAGGCACAGCCCCCAGGCGACCGCCAGGGCGATCCACCGGCGCGTCCAGACCGCATGAAGCGCGGCGCGAAGTTCGTCGAAGAGGCTCCCCATCAGCGGCTCAGAACATGCTCTCTGGAATGATGATGACATCGCCCGGCTCGAGCCGGACATTGGCGGTGGTGTCGCCATTCTTCAGAAGGTCGGAGAGGCGCACGCCATATTCGCGCTGCCTGCCCGTCGCCTTGTCGTAGCGCACCAGCCGCGCGCGGTTGCCCGACGCGAACTCGCTGAGGCCGCCGACCGAGATCATCGCATCGAGGATCGTCATGTTGGCGCGGTACGGGATCGCCGCCGGCTTCGCGGTCGCGCCGACGATCCGGATCTGCTGGCCGGTGGTGCCGGCAAAATTCTCGACGATCACCGAGACGATCGGGTCCTTGATATATTCGCTGAGCGCATAGCGCAGGTCGTCCGCGAGCATCGCCGGAGTCTTGCCGGTGGCGGGCATGTCGTTGATCAGCGGCGTGGTGATGCGGCCGTCGGGGCGCACCTGCACCTTCGCCGACAGCTCCTTGTTCTGCCACACGAAGATCGAAAGCGTGTCCAGCGGGCCGATGACATATTCGTCGCTCGGCCCTTCCCGCGCGGAGATCAAAGGCGCCGGCGGCAGCTGCGGCCGCCCCCCGCCGACACAACCCGACAGTGCGACGAGCGCCAACATCGGCGCCGCGATCGTCCTGCCCATCTTGAAGAAACGCATGCTCGAGCCTCCCTCCAGGCGCGGGGCAGAGCAGCCGACGTCTCGGCCACACCCGCGCAGGATCGGGGAAGCTATGGGGTGAGAGAGGTTAAGATGGGGTTAGGAGTTTGCTCGGGTTGCCGCGTTTCCTGAGAGATTCGCGAGGCGGCTTCCCGGCACGGGACGTGTCCCATCGGTAGCGGGGTTGGGCTAACGAAGCGTCAAGGCAGCCGACCTTGTCATTCAGTGCCCGCCGAAGCGAAGCCGCACGCCGCCGTTCAGCGTGAACCCTTCGAGCGGCGCCCAGGCATCGGCTGTCCATTGCCCGTCGGGCGCACGTTGCGGACGAAGGATCGGCTCATAGCGCGTCTGGCGTATGTTGAGCAGATTCTCGGCATTCACGAACAGGCTTACCTTGCCCAGCGTGATTTCCCCCATCAAGCCGAGCTCGAAATAGGAGCGGCTACGCGAGCGATAGGGATTGTCGTCGAGCGATTGCGGACCGGTGTAATAAGCTTCGATACCGATCCGCCCGATGCCATGTTTCTCCCACATCGCGACCATGCCGGCGGTATCGCGGGGCGTGAGCGGAACGATCCGGCGTCCGGTGCCGGCAATATCCGGTTCGCGCGCATCGACATGGACATAGCTGCCGGTGACGGTGAAGCCGTTCCTCCGATAGCGAAGCAGCAATTCCGCGCCGCGCGTGTGCGTCGGCCCATCCAGATTGATCAGCTGCACGCTGGCCGGGCCGGTTTCCTCAAGCCGGACGGCATTCCGCAGATTCGATGCGAACAACGCGATATTGGCTTCGAACGGCCCCGCGCCATAGCCGATATCGAGCGAAGCGGTGTCCGCAGTCTCCGCACGCAGGCCGGAAAGCGGCGCAAGCCGCGAAAGCCCGGCAGCCTCGATCTCCTCGACGAACGGAGTCGGCGCATAGAAACCGCGCCCGAGCGATCCCCGGATGGTCAGCGCTCCAGGCTTGTAGAGCGCCGAGAGTCTCGGGCTGAGCCGGGTGCCATATTCGCTGTGGAAATCCGACCGCGCACTGGCCGCGAGCGTAAGGTCGCCCAGCAGGCGATGTTCGATCTGGGCGAGGATGCCGGGTACGTTGTAGCTGTAGTCGAAGGCCGGAAAGGCATCCGACCGATAAGTGTCGCGCTGATATGCCGCGCCAACGAGCCATGTCGTCCGATCTGCCCCGCCGGCCAGCGACGCTTCGGCGAAGATGGTGCGGTGGCGGTCGTTCTCGACGATCGTGCCATAACGATGTTCGTGCTTCTGGCCGACCGCAGACGCGCGCAGGTGCAGCGTCCCCAGCCCTTCCAGCGAGGCTTCGGCGGCGAGGCCGGCATCGATTCGCCGCGAATCCTGCGCCTCGGGAAACGGCTGCCCATCCGGCGCGACACCACCCGGCTCGGTGCCGCCCCGCCGTTGCTCGCCCATCGCGCCAAGCGTGACGTACAGTCTGGCGCCATCGTCTCCCTTCCAGAAAAGCCGCGGCCGGACCGTCCAGCGCCTGTACCCGGGAACATCGATCCAGCCGTCCTCGTCGATGTCCTGCCGGGTCTGGCGATGGACGCCGCCGACCAGCGAAGCGCTCCAGCCCCTGCCTAACGGCGACGCTGCATAGGCTGTGAGGTCTTGGCCGTCGCGGCTGGTAACATTGGCGAGCAGTTCCGCCTCGGCCTCGTCACCCGGGCGCCGCGAGACGAGGTTGATCACCCCGCCCAACGCCGAAGGGCCGTAGAGCGCCGACGCTGCCCCCTTGATGATCTCCACCTGGCCCAGGTCGGTGGGAGCGATCTGCAACAGTCCGATCGACGATGCCTGCCCGCCATAGAGAGGCAGGCCATCCGCTAGCAGCGAGGTGTAGCGGCCCTTCATGCCCTGCATACGGACCGTGGACGCCCCAAGCGACGGCGAGGTGACCTGAACCCGGACGCCGCCGGTCTCGGCAACCATCATCGAGATGTTGCCGGGAGTCATCATCATCTTTTCTTCGATTTCCTCGCGATCGAGGACCTCCACCCTGATCGGCTCGTCCTGAATGCGCCGACCGGTACGGGTGGCCTGGACGACGATCTCCTCGTCTTCTGCGCTCTCTTCCATCTCCGGCTGCGCTTGTGCTTGCGCCGGGGTGGCAATCCAACAGGGTACGAGCACCACGCAGAGGGCAAGGAGGGGTGGAAGCGCTGCGCGGCGAAGCGGTAAGATGTGCATCGCTGGCCATTGCAGCCTGTAGCAGCTACAGGGTCAAGCGTTGTGCCGCGGTTCTCGCGAGGTCACGCGCCATCGCCGCCGACCAACAGCTCCCGCACCCCCGGATGCCCCAAAAACCCACCCGGGCTCGCGGTCGCCCCATAAGCCCCGGAGGAAAACACCGCGACCACGTCTCCCACCTCGGCCCGAGGCAGCGCCACCCGGTCGGCCAGCCGGTCGAGCGGGGTGCACAGCGGCCCGACCACCGACACCGTCTCCGCCGCCGCCGCCCCTATCCGGTGCGCCACCGCGACCGGGTAGTTGCGCCGCACCACCGTCCCGAAATTGCCGGTCGCGGCGAGGTGATGGTTGAGCCCGCCGTCGACCACCAGGAAGGTCTCGCCTCCGCTCTGCTTGCGGTCGATCACGCGCGCCAGGTAGAGTCCCGCCTCGCCGACCAGCCAGCGACCCAGCTCGACGGCAAAGCGGCTGGCGGCGAGCATCGGCGAGAGCCGATCGAGCTGCTGGCCGAGCGAGCGCCCGATCGCCTCGACATTCACGGCCACGTCCCCCGCGAAATAGGGAATGCCGAAACCGCCCCCCAGATTGACCAAGGGCGGCGGCGAATCGATTTCCTCGGCCAGCCGCCCGGCCAGCGCGATCGTCGCGGCCTGGCTCTCGCTGATCGCCGCCGAATCGAGCGACTGCGATCCCGGGAAGATGTGGAAGCCGCGCCAGTCCGCCCCGGCCGATCCGATCCGCCGCACCAGCGCCGGCACCCGCGCGGCGTCGACTCCGAACGGCGAGGCGCGCCCGCCCATCCGCATCCCCGATCCGCGCAGCTCGAAGTCGGGGTTCACCCGCACCGCGAGCCGCGGCACCTTGCCCAGCCTGTCGGCGATGGCGATCGCACGCTCGGCCTCGCCCTCCGATTCGAGGTTGATCGTCACCCCCGCGGCGATCGCCGCCGCCAGTTCGAAGTCGCGCTTGCCGGGGCCGGCGAAGCTGACCGATCTTGACGTCATGACCGCAGTCACTTTTTCAAGCTCGCCCGCGGAGGCGACATCCATGCCGTCGACGAGCGGCGCGATGGCGGCCAGCAGCGGCGGAAACGGGTTGGCCTTGATCGCATAGTGCACGTCGATGTTGGCGGGCAGCGCCGCGCGCAGCCGCGCGATCCGCGCCGCGACCACCGCGAAGTCGTAGACGTAGAGCGGCGTGCCCCCGGCCAGCCAGGCGTCGAGATCGGGCAGCCCGGCGGCGAATTCGGGGGGGATCGGGCCGGAGGCCTTGGGTGCGTTCATTGGATCCCCGCCTTGAGCGCCGCGCGATCGAGCTTGCCGTTGGCGTTGTGCGGCATCGCCTCGCGCCATTGATAGCGCGCTGGCTGCATGAAGCTCGGCAGCTCGCGCCGCAGCCTTTCACGCAGCTCGGCCTCGCGCGACCCGTCGCCGCGCGCGACCACCACGATAGCCTGCCCCAGCCGCTCGTCGCTGACACCGAACGCCGCGGCTTCCGCAACCTCGCCGCCGGAGAGCAGGGCTTCCTCGATCTCGGTGGGGCTGATGCGGTTTCCGGCTGATTTGATCATCTCGTCGTGGCGGCCGACGAAGCGCAGCAGCCCGTCCGCGCCCTCGACCACCGTATCCCCCGACCATACCGCCATGCCATTGCTTGTGGCGAAACTCGGCGCCGGACGGAAGCGCTGAGCGGTCCGTTCCGGATCGTGCCAATAGCCCTGCGCGACCAAGGGCCCGGCATGGACCAGCTCGCCCGGCTCCCCCGGCGCGGCGCGGGAGCCGTCGGGGCGCACCACCATGACTTCGGCAAACGGGATGGCGCGCCCGATCGCGTCGGGATTCGCGTCGACCTGGCGGGGATCGAGATAGGTCGAGCGGAATGCCTCGGTGAGCCCGTACATCGGGTAGAGATCAGCGTGCGGAAAGCGCTCGCGCAGACTGCGCACCATGCGTGGGGTCAAGGCGCCCCCCGAATTGGTCAGCCGCTTGAGCTTGAGCGAAGTCTCGCCCCACTCGGCCTCGAGCAGCTGCACCCATAGCGGCGGCACCCCCGCCAGCGTCGTGGCGCCATGCCGCTCGACTGCCTTCACCACGTCGCGCGCGGTCAGATAGTCGAGCGGGACCACCCGCGCTCCCGCCGCCCAGGTCGAGAAGAGCTGGTTCTGCCCATAGTCGAAGCTCAGCGGCAGGACCGCCAGCACGCGGTCCTCAGATTCGATCTGAAGATAGTGCGCTACACTGATGGCTCCCAACCATAAATTGGCGTGGCTGAGCATCACCCCCTTGGCCCGCCCTGTCGACCCCGAGGTATAGAGGATCGCCGCCAGCGAATCGGTGTCAACTTCCGACGCTGGAAGCCTCTGGGAAGAGGCAATTTCCCGCTCAAGGACGATTCGGCATTCCGCGCCGACATCGCCACCTTCGAAGGATAGAATGCGCTGCTCCTGCGTCACCAGCATCCGCGCCCTGCTGTCGGCGAGGATATGCGCCACCTGCGCGCGCTTGAGCACCGGATTGACCGGCACATGCACCAGCCCCGCGCGCGCCGCGGCGAGCGGCATCAGGCAGGCGGTGCGGGTCTTGGGCAGCCATGTCGCCACCCGCTCCCCCGCGCCAAGCCCTTGAAGCGACAGCCAGTGCGCCATCTCGCCCACCGCCGCGTCGAGCCCGGCATAGCTGAGCGTCCCCGCCCGATCCTCCAGCGCCACGGCATCCGGCGCCCCGCGCAGGGGCAGCCTGTCGATCGGCTGAGGGATGGGATCGAGCGGCACCATGGACCATCCATAGTCTTGGCAGCGCACCCGCCAACCCTTACGGCATCGAAAAGTAAACTCAGGGGATACAATGGTGCTGCCGGACGGGTCGCTCGAAGTCGAAAACACCGTCCGCGGGGTGCTCCGCGACGTGCTGGGATTGAGCGAGGCGCGCGCCGCCGCCTTCACCGAAGCCACGCCGCTGTTCGGCGCGCTGCCCGAGCTCGATTCGCTCGCGGTCGCGGGCGTGCTCACCGAGATCGAGGACCGGCTCGGCATCCTGATCGAGGACGACGAGGTCGACGGCGAGATGCTCGAGACTTTCGGCGCCCTTACCCGGTTCGCCGCGAGCAAGGCGCTCACGTGATCGACCATTACGACTGGCCCGGCGGGCGCGAGGCGATGCTCCGCTTCGGGCCGGCCGGGGGGCCGGTCGTGGTGGCGGCGCTGCCGCTGTTCGAGGAGGCCAACCGGACGCGGGCGTTCGTGGTGACGATCCTGCGCGGCCTTGCCGAACGCGGGATCGCGAGCGCGGTGCCCGACCTGCCGGGGACAGGCGAGAGCCTGGTGCCGACCGCCGAGGCCGGCCTCGCCGCGATGCGCGAGGCCTTTGCTGCGGTCCCCGGCGACTATACGCTGGCCATCCGAAGCGGCGCGCTGCTCGATGCCGGCGCGCGCAAGGGCCGCTGGCAGCTTTCGCCCCAGCCGGGTGCCGATCTGGTGCGCGAGCTCGATCGGCTGCGGCAGGTAGGCGCGTCGGGGGATTATGGCGGGAACCTGCTTTCGCCGGGCCTGCTCGCCGAGCTGGAGGGTGCGGAAGCCGGCACCGCGCGTGTCGTGCGGCTGGAGAGCGATAGCAAGCCGGCGGACCGCAAGGCTCCCGGCGCGCCGCTATGGCGCCGTGCCGAGCCCGACAACGATCCGGCGCTCGCCGCGCTGCTCGCCGACGACATCGCGACATGGGTCCGCGGATGCGAAGGCTGATCGAGTTTCCCTGCGCGGGCGACACGCTCGCCGCCACGCTCGACGAGGCATCGGGGACCACCGGCCTGCTGATCGTCTCGGGCGGTAACGAGGTCCGGATCGGCGCACATCGCGGGATGGCGATGCTCGCGGCGCGGGTCGCAGCCGAGCTGGGCGCGCCGGTGTTCCGCTACGATCGCCGCGGGATCGGCGATTCGACCGGCACCAATCGCGGGTTCGAGAGCGGGATCGAGGACCTCGCCGCCGCCGCCGCGACCTTCACTGCCGAGGCCCCGCATGTGCGCCGCGTGATCGGCTTCGGGAATTGCGACGCGGCGACTGCGCTGGCGCTGTTCCACAGCGTCGCGGGGATCGACGCATTGCTGCTCGCCAATCCCTGGGTGGTCGAGACTCAGGACGCGCTCCCCCCCGCCGCCGCGATCCGCGCGCGCTATGCCGAACGGCTTCGCGATCCGAAGCAGTTGTTGAGACTGTTTCGAGGTGAGGTAAATATTCTAAAATTAGCCAAGGGGTTATCGAAGCTATCGAATAGTCGTTCTGAGGAAAAATCGCCCCTCGCCGACCGCATGGCCGCCGCCCTGGCGGCGAGCGGAATCCCGGTCACGATCCTGCTCGCCAAGGGCGACAACACCGCGATCGCCTTCCGCGACGCCTGGAAGGGCGCGGCCGGAATCGCGCAGTGCGACACCGCCAGCCACAGCTTCGCGGGCGCCGAAGACAAGCAATGGCTGTTCGAACGGGTGCGCGAGGCGCTGGGCTGAATCCCTCTCCCCTTGTGGGAGAGGGAGGGAGCCGCGAAGCGGCGGAAGGGTGAGGG
>JAZKCD010000065.1:0-2296 GCA_040388355.1 Pseudomonadota bacterium
ATGCGCTGGAGCGACTCGGCGAGGTTGGTGTCGGGGAACTTGCCGATGTCCTCGGCGGAGATCGCGTCGACCACGCCGTTCGAGTCGCGCTTGATGTCGAGCGACTGGCGAAGGCTGGCGCGGATGCCGGTGACGATGATCTCGTCGCCATCGTCGGCGGCGGGCTCGGTCGTGGGCGTATCCTGCGCGGCGGCGATACCCGGCGCCGTGGCGATCGCCAGTGCCGAGGCACCGACGACGAGACGCAGGAATGAGCGAGTCGTGAAGCTTTTCATAGGTCCTCCCCCGATCCAAGCGCTGTTGTCGCGCTCATGATGAGAACGTTCACATCGTCCCATTGTCTAACGTTGTCAAGCGCCATCAAAGCCCGCGGTGGCGGGCTATTCTCCAACTGTGTTGTCGCTGCAACGCCCGCCCTCCCTGCGTTTCCTGTTCTCCTGCGAAAGCAGGAGCCCAGAGCCAAGCAGGTCAGTCCTCGTGACCCTGGACCCCTGCTTTCGCAGGGGAACACGGCGCTTGGTATGCCTGCCATCCGAGTGGCGCTTGCGTTTCCGTTCGGTGCATTTAAGATGTGACTAACTAGTACATATAATAACTAGGGAGAGCGATATGCGGACCGCCCTGCGCCTGCTTCTCACTGCCGCGACCGGTCTGATTCTCGGGGCGGCGGCACCGGGCGACCGCTCGATGCAGCCGATCGCTGGCGATCCCGTCGCCACCGCCAGCGGCCGCATTGCCGGCACCGCGCTGCCCTCGGGCGTCCGCGCCTATCTCGGCGTCCCCTATGCCGCGCCGCCGGTCGGCGAACGCCGCTGGGCCCCGCCCGCGCCGCTCGCCTGGTCGGGCATCTGGAACGCCGACCGCAAGGGCGCGGCGTGCATCCAGGTCCTGCGCCCGCACGACATCAACCATTATTTCGGCGAGGAGCCGATCTCCGAGGACTGCCTCTTCCTCAACCTCTGGACCCCCGCCGCCGCCAAGCCCGGCGCGAAGCTTCCCGTGATCGTGTTCCTGTACGGCGGGGGCTTCACGATCGGCTCGTCGGGCATGGCGAATTACGACGGCGAGGCGATGGCGAAGGCCGGCGCGGTGTTCGTCAACTTCAACTACCGCGTCGGCGCGCTCGGCTTCCTCGCGCATCCCGAGCTCAGCCGCGAACAGGGCGGACATTCGGGCAATTACGGCTTCATGGACCAGCTCGCGGCGCTGCGCTGGCTGCACGACAATGTCGCGAAATTCGGGGGCGACCCTGAGAAGGTCGTGATCATGGGCCAGTCCGCGGGCGCGGGATCGGTGGTCACCCAGATCTTCAATCCCGAGGCGAAGGGGCTTTTCCGCGCCGCGGTGATGTCGAGCGGGTGCAATTTCGGAACCGACGGCCCCCTGCTGGCCGAGGCGGAGAAGACCGGCGTGGCGCTCCAGCAGCGGCTCGGCGCCGCCGGTCTCGACGCGATGCGGCAGATTCCCGCCGACCGCATCCTTGCGGTCCAGTCCGAGAACCAGCTCGGCGTCCGCGTCGAGGGCGTTCGCATCGGCGGACCGGTGATCGACGGCCATATCGTCCCGGCGCGCAAGGCCGAGCTGCTGGCGGCGGGCCGCTTCAACCCTGTCCCGATCGTCGCCGGCTACAACACCAACGATCTGAGCTTCGGCTTCGAGCCGATCCTCTCAGCCACCACCGTCGCCGGGTTCGAGGAAGGGGCGCGAAAGCTCTATGGCGACGACGCCCCGGCCTTCCTCGCGCTATACCCGGTCGCAAGCGACGCCGAGGTCCACGCCGTCGCGCGCATCGCCGCGACCGAGGCGGGGTTCGAAGCGAGCGCCCGCTTCTGCGCGCAGGCGCAATCGCGCGCGGGGCTCCCCGCCTATATCGACGAATATGCGCGGGTTCACCCTTACGTCCCCGGCGTGCGCATCGCCGACCAGGACACCGCCACGGTCGGCGCCTATCACACCGCGGACATCCCCTATTGGTTCGGCACCCAGGACAAGTACAACATGTTCCGCCCGACCCGGAACTGGCAACCCTGGGACCGCACGCTGTCGCGGCAGATGATGCAGGCGCTGATCGCGCTCGCCGACACCGGCAGCCCGAGCACCGCGGCGATGCCCTGGCCAGCGTGGACGCCGGCGAAGGAGCAGAAGCTGGTGCTCGGGGACAGCGTTCGCGCCGTGACGCTGGATTCGAAGCGCCTCGACTGGCTCGCCGCGCATCCAGTCACGCCGGGCGTCCCGCCGCGGAGGCCGGGCGGCAATCCGATCGACTGAGCCTATTTTACTCCCCTCCCCTTCAGGG
>JAZKCD010000066.1:0-68934 GCA_040388355.1 Pseudomonadota bacterium
GAGGGTTGCGAAGACTTAGCGGAGCGAAGCGCAGCTTAGTCGTAGCTGGGTGAGGGGTTACGACACAGCCGTGTGGTTTCCTGACCCCTCACCCAGCTCCGACTAGGATCGCGCTGAAGAAGCGCGACCCAAGTCTGCGCAACCTTCTCCCTAAAGGGAGAGGGGGAGAGGGGGAGAGGGGCAGATTGTATCAGGCCGCCATCCGCACCTGGTTCCGCCCGCCCTCTTTCGCCTGGTACAGCGCTTCGTCGGCACGGCCGACCAGCCGGTCGCGGTCGTCGCTCGCCGACAGCAACGCCACCCCGGTGCTCAGCGTCACCGGCACTTCCTTGCCCGAAGCCAGCCGGATCTTGCGCCCCGAAACCGCGCCGCGCAGCCGCTCGCACGCGATCCGCGCCTGGATCTCGTCGGTGTCGGGCATCAGGATCGCGAACTCCTCGCCCCCCAGCCGCCCGACCAGGTCCCCGGTCCGCATCGTCTGCTCGGCGATCCGCGCCAGCGTCCGCAGCACTTCGTCGCCGCCGCCATGGCCGTGCTTGTCGTTGACGCGCTTGAAGAAATCGACATCGGCGACCGCGACCGACAGCGGCGCGCCGCTGCGCCGTGCGCGCGCCAGCTCGATCTCGAGCGCGTGGAGAAACGCGCGGCGATTGGCGAGCCCGGTGAGCTCGTCGGTGGTCGCGCTCAGCCGCAATTGCTCGGCCATCCGCCGCGTGCGGTTCTGCGCGCGCAGCGTCGATGCGCCCGCCAGCGCGGCGACGACGAGGAAGATCAGGCCGGCGATCGCGACGGCATAATTGTACCAGTCGATCACGGCGTTGGCGCGTTCGTTGACCGCACTGCGCTCGGCGAGCAGCCGTTGCTCCTCATGCTCGATCGCATCGATCGCGCCCAGCACCGAGTCGATCGCCTCCATCCCGGCACCGCTGCGGACGATTTCGGCGGCCGCCTCGATCTGCCCGGTGCGGCGCAATTCGATCGCCTGCGCGAGCACGCCCGAATAGCGCGTGATCCGTGCCTTGAGATCGGCGAGGTGGCGCTGCTGCACTGTATTGTCGCGGGTCTGCGCCGCCAGCCGCGCCATCAGCACGACCGCTTCGCGGCGGCCGTTGCGATAGGATTTGAGGAAGCGCGCATCGCCGGTGATCAGATAGCCGCGCTCGCCGCGGATCGCCATGTTGGCGGCGGCCTTCAGCGACTCCGCGGTCACCAGCACTTCGAGCGTATGGACCTGCCAGCCCGTCGCCGCGCGCCGCTGCGACGCGGCAGTGACTGCGTTGGCGACGATCGCCGCGAACAGAAGCGCGAGGATCACAAGGGCGCCGAAGCCGAAGACCAGCCGTCTGCGCCTGCCCTTATACTCGGGCGCCGCGCCAAAAGGGACGTTTACCATCAAGCAACTCCAGGCCGCCCCCCACAAGGTGACCCAGCGCTCCGTATAGCCGCGGTAGGTAAACGAACCCCTTCGTTACGCTACGGAATAACCCGCAGGCGGCGCGGCGCTTCCGCTCGCCCCCCGGTTCATGTTAGCGCTCACATTCGAGCGGATTCGAATCCGCCGCGGAGAGGTGCCGGAATGAAGAACATGATCGCGCGCGGGCTGCTCGGCGCCCTGCTGCTCGCCGCCGCGCCCGCCGCGGCGCAGTCGCTGGCGCTGAACGAGGCCGGCGCGTTCCAGGCGCGCGGCGTCGACATCCTCGTCTTCAGCAACTGGTATGACGGGCTGTTCGCCGATTCGAAGATCAGCGGCGTCGAGATCGTCCAGCAGGATTTGCGCATCGCCACCAACGGCGATGTCCGCCTCTCCGCCACTCCCGGCCAATGGGACCCGATCGCCGCATTCGTCAGCCGCAATGTCGACCCCGCCAGCGGCACGGTCGAGGCCGTGCTCGAATACAAGCAATACGGCTTCCGCTACCGCGTCCGCGCCGAGCGCAAGGGCGAGTCGGTCACGCTCGCGGTGATCCTCGACCAGCCGCTCCCCGCGGCGCTGGCGGGCAAGGCCGGGCTCAATCTCGAATTCCTCCCCGCCGCCTATTTCCGCAAGAGTTACATCGCCGACGAGGCCGGCGGCATCTTCCCGCTCCATCCCGCCTCGGACATGATTGCGGGCGGCCCGCGCAACGCCGCCAGCGGCCGCGACATCGGCCCCGGTGCCGAGCCCTTGCCCTTCGCCACCGGCAAGCGGCTGGTGCTCGCCCCCGAGGACCCCGCCCGCCGCGTCACCGTCACCGGCGCCGCACCGCTCGCGCTCTACGACGGCCGCGACCAGGCGCAGAATGGCTGGTTCGTGCTGCGCAGCCCGATCCCCGCGGGCAAGACCGGCCGCGTCGTCGAATGGACGCTCACCCCCAACAGCGTCCCCGACTATCTCCGCGCGCCGGTGATCGGCCATTCGCAGCTCGGCTATGCGCCGGGACAGAAGAAGGTCGCGGTGATCGAGCTCGACTCCAATGCCGACCCCATCGGCGTCGCGCGCCTGCTCCGCCTCGACGCCGACGGCACCACCACCGAAGCCGCCGCCGCGGCGCCGCCGCTCTGGGGCCGCTATCTCCGCTATTCATACCGGCGCTTCGACTTCACCCGGGTCACCAGGCCCGGCCTCTACCAGATCGACTATGCCGGGGTGCGCACCGCCCCCTTCCGCATCGCCGCCGACGTCTACGACAAGGCGTGGCACCCCACCAACGACGTCTACCTGCCCGTCGCGATGGACCATATGCTGGTCAACGAAGCCTATCGCATCTGGCACGGCGACCCGCACCGCGACGACGCGAAGCAGGCGCCGCTCAACCACGAGCATATCGATCTCTATGCGCAGGGGCCCACCACCGACACGCGCTTCGCCCCCGGCGAGCACATCCCCGGGCTGAACGTCGGCGGCTGGCTCGACGCCGGCGATTTCGACCTGCGCACCCAGACCAACTACGCCGTGGTCCGCGAGCTCGCCGCCATCTGGGAACAGTTCGCCCCGCCGCGCGACCAGGTGCTGGTCGACCAGGCCGCGCGCCGCGTCGAGATCCACGTGCCCGACGGCGCCCCCGACACGCTCCAGCAGATCGAGCACGGCACGCTCCAGCTGATCGCGCAGTTCGACGCGGTCGGCCACGCGATCCACGGCATCGTCGAGCCCGATGTCGCGCAATACACCCATCTCGGCGACGCTGCATCGAAGACCGACGGCGTCCCGGGCACCGCCGACGATCGCTGGGCCTTCACCAGCAAATCCTCGGCGCTCAATTACGGCTCGATCGCCGCGCTCGCCGCCGCCAGCCGCGCGCTCGACAAGTTCCGCCCCGAACTCGCCGCCCGCGCCCGCGCGATCGCGGTCCGTGTCTGGGCCGACGAGCAGTCGCACGCCCCCGACCTGTTCCGCCACGGCAACACCACCGGCGGCCCGCTCGACGCCGAGGAATTCGCCGCCGCGGTCGAGCTGCTCGTCACCACCCGCGACAGCCGCTACGCCGCCCGCGTCACTGCGCTGCTGCCCGCGATGGCGAAGCGCTTCCCCTTCCAGGCAACCACTGCGATCCGCGCGATCCCCTTCATGCCCCCGGCCTATCGCGCCGACGTCGAGGCCGCGCTCCGCGCGTATCTCGCGCAACCCCCGCAGGGCCGCCCCAACCCGTACGGCGTCCCGATCACCGAAGGCGGCTGGGCCGGCAACGGCCTGATCGTCGCGCAGGGCCTCACCGACTATGCGATCCACAAGGCCTTCCCCGCGCTCAGCGACGGCGCGGGGGTGTTCCGCGCGCTCGACTATCTCCACGGCACCCATCCGGGCTCGGACCTCTCGTTCGTCTCGGGAGTCGGCACCCAGTCGAAGGAAGTCGCCTATGGCGCCAACCGCGCCGATTTCAGCTTCATCGCCGGCGGGGTCGTGCCCGGCGTGCTGATCATCAAGCCCGACCTGCCCGAGAATAGCGAGATCTGGCCCTATTTCTGGGGCGAGAACGAATATGTCGTGAACTTGGGACCCAGCTATATCGCGCTGGTCCATGCCGCGAGCGACCTGCTCCGCGGACGCTGACATTCGCTCCTGTCAACGTTGACAATCCGCCGCGCACTGCCGACGATAGCGCTAACAGGAATGAGAGAGGGAGAGGCCAAGATGACTCAGTTTTCCCGCCGCGACATCGGCAAGACGCTCGGCGCCGCCGCCGCGACGATGGCCGCGGGCCGGCTCGCCACCGCCCCCGCGCTCGCCGCCCCGCTCGACCTGAGCTTCCCCAAGGACTTCAAATGGGGCTGCGCCACTGCCGCCTACCAGATCGAGGGCGCCGCCAACGAGGACGGCCGCGGCAAGACCAACTGGGACGTCTTCTCGCACACCCCCGGCAAGGTCGCCAACGGCGATAGCGGCGACGTCGCCTGCGACAGCTATCATCGCTATGCCGAGGATCGCCGCCTGCTCCAGAATCTCGGCGTGAGCATGTACCGCATGTCGCTCGCCTGGTCGCGGATCTTCCCCGAAGGCCGCGGCAAGCCCAACCAGAAGGGCGTCGACCACTACAAGAAGGTCGTCGACGATCTCCTCGCCAACGGCATCACGCCCTACATCACCATGTTCCACTGGGACCTGCCCGCGGCGCTCCCCGGCGGCTGGCAGAACCGCGACACCGCCAAGGCGTTCGCCGACTATGCCGGCTACATCGCCGGCCAGCTCGCGGACCGCGTCGGCAATTTCATGACCACCAACGAGATCCGCTGCTTCACCGACCTGAGCCACAAGGTCGGCATCCATGCCCCCGGCCTCAAGCTCCCCGATGCCGAGGCCAACCAGGTCCGCCACCACGGCGTCCTCGCCCACGGCCTCGCGGTCCAGGCGATCCGCGCCGGCGCGCCAAAGGCCAAGGTCGGCCTCGCCGAGAACCCGACGCTCTACGTCCCCGTGATCGAGACGCCCGAGCATATCGACGCCGCGCGCAAGGCCACCCGCGACGACAATGCGATGTTCCTCGGCGCGGTGATGGAGGGCAAGTATATCGACTCCTATCTCGAGAGCGCGGGCGCCGCCGCGCCCAAGGTCGAGCCGGGCGACATGGCCGCGATCGGCAGCCCGCTCGATTTCGTCGGGCTCAACATCTACAACCCGCAATATGCCCGCGCCGACGGCTCGGCACGCGGCTATGCGACGCTGCCGCGCTTGCCATCGTCGCCGCACATGGCCTCGCCCTGGCTCTATGTCGGCCCCGAAGTGCTCTATTGGGGCATCCGCCAGGTCACCGAGCTCTACAAGCCCAAGGCGATCTACATCTCGGAGAATGGCTGCTCGGCCGACGATCCGCTCGTCGCCGGCCGAGTCGACGATTCGGACCGGGTGATGTACCTGCGCAACTACCTCACCCATCTCCACCGCGCCGCCGCCGAGGACTATCCGGTCGCAGGCTATTTCCTGTGGAGCCTGATGGACAATTTCGAATGGGCCGACGGCTATGGCAAGCGCTTCGGCATCCATTATGTCGACTTCGCCACCCAGCAGCGCATCCCCAAGCTCAGCGCGCACTGGTACCGCGAGCTGATCAAGCGCAACGCCGTGGTGTGAACTTCTTCTCCCTCTCCCCTTGTGGGAGAGGGAAGGGGCCCATCGCGCAGCGATGGGAAGGGTGAGGGGGATGCAGTCTTTGGGGGAAAGACTCCCCCTCACCCTTCCGCGCCTTCGGCGCTCCCTCCCTCTCCCACAGGGGGAGAGGGAAAGTTGGAAAGCTCAATTCGCCTCGCCGCCGCCCATCCACGCGGCGAGCACGTCCATCTGCACCGGAATGTCGAACTCCATCCCCGCGCGCGCGTCGTGGCACCAGCGGATGCGGCCCGATAGCGGCGGCAGCCCGTCGACGAACAGCGCGACCTCGACATCGCTCGCCAGCGCCGCGTCGGTCTCGATCTTGGCGCCGTTGAGCGACAAGTCGCACAGCATCACTTCGCGCTCGATCTCGTCGGTGTGCATCAGCGCCGGGCGCCGCACCTGCAGCCGCGGCGTGCGCGCGACGCGCCGGTACGGCCCCGCCTGGCCCTCGCCGCGCAGCGCCGCGACCACGTCGATCGGCACGTCGAACGCGATTCCCGCGCATTCGTCCTGAACCCAGATCACCGTCGCCGCGACCGGACAATCGGGCGTGACTTCGACCGCCACCGCCGCGCCGACCGCGATCGGCTGGTACAGCTTGATCATCGCCCCCGCGCTCGAGATGTTGCGGATCATGCACAGCCGCTCGTCGCCGGCGGTGACCAGCTTGCCGACCCTGAGCAGCGTCGTCTGCCGTTCCTCGGTCCGCCGCTCGGGGGGTGCGGGCACCACCGGGTTGAACGAGACCGCGGTCAGGTCGTGCGCGTGATAATTGTCCATGCCCAGCTTCCCCCCGATGGGACAGCGCCCGAACCCGATGTGATGGCGAGCCGGCAGAATCACCCCCCGGTCGCTACCGCGGGCTGAACAGGAAGGGTTATCGTTTCGGTTAGGGTGATTGGGGGCGGGACGTTTTTGACTTTGGGGTGAATGTCATGAACTATTGACCATCGTCGCGTCGGCCGGACCGCGCGCGATCGTCAAACGGGGACTCTTATCGTGCGGCCGGGCAGGTCATCGACGTTTCGAAAAGGAACGCGTCTCGGCATCGCCCTTGCCCTGTTTGCTTTGGCCACTCCTGCCTTCGCCGTGCTCACGATCGAAGAGCGCCTGGCTAGGATCGAAAAGCGATCGGCGGAACCGGTCAAGGATTTCTGGGACAAGCTGGCCGCAGCCTCCGGACTCGTTTCGGGAATCATGGTCGCGCTGATCGGCTTCTATGCGACCGGCATCTACAACAAGCGGCAAAAGGCTGCGGAGGAAAGACGGCGCGATCAAGAAATCCTCGTCGCGCAGATTCAAACGGTCGAGAAATATCTTCCCTATCTCTCCGGAACAGATGAGGCGGCAAAAAGCGTCGCGCTGGTTGCCATCTCGCTGCTCGGCAACCCCGAGCTCGCCATCAAGCTCGCCGCAGCGCTCCACGGACCGGGTGCGACCAACGCGCTGACCACGATCGCCGCTGGAACCAGGCTTGAGGACCCTGCCGTCCCCGAGAGTGCCCGGGCGGCGTTGTCCAAGAACCTGGATGCGCTGTACGCGCTGGTCGCAAGCGTCGTCGTCGATAATACGCGGCGCGCAGCGGGTTTCGTCGTTTCGTCCGATGGCTGGATCATTACAGCCGCGCACGTCGTGCAGGATATGCCCGTCAACATCGCGATGATGTTCGAACATCATCCATCAAATCCGTACCCGGCGTTCTACGCGCAGCTGTTGGCTATCGACAGCGATCGCGATCTGGCCTTGCTTCAGATCCCCACGCCAGAGCTTTTGCCGTCGGTGGCTATCGAGCCGGCGTCTCCGATTCCCGGCGAGACGATAACCGCTCTGAATTTCGGGCAAGATGGCACAAGAGCCCTGGCTTTCGGAACCATTAGTGGGCTCACCGAAGCGGGGCCGAGGCCCGGCATCCGCGCGATCGTTGCGAAGCTCGCCGCGGAACCAGGCTCGAGCGGAGCGCCCGTCGTCAATGGCGAGGGCCGCCTGCTCGGTCTAATCCAGGCACATGATCAGAATGGAAACACCTATCTTATCGACGCTGCGGAGATTTTTGCGTTCGTGAAGGAGCAGCGCGTCAAACTGTCTGCCCGCTAGTATTTTCCTGCACGCTCGCCTCTCGCGTCAGTGCGGGTAAGGCCCAAGGAGTGTTGCAATGTAGGATTTCGGCGGCTTGGCTCGCCCTGCCGAGGAACAACCAGCCCCGCCGCTCTTTGACATCGCCGCCGCAATAATAGTTCAATACCCGGAATTTTCGTGCGCACTTCGCGGGAAGCGTGCGAAGCTAAGCCGCGCACGGCATTGCGACTCCCTAGCCTTTCGTAACGTTCCGCGCTCCGCCTCAGCCGTCCCCGACCCGCTCGATATCCGCGCCGACCGCCTGCAATTTCTCCTCGAGCCGCTCGTATCCGCGGTCGAGATGGTAGACCCGCTGGACCACCGTCTCGCCCTCGGCGGCCAGCCCCGCGAGGATCAGGCTCATCGAGGCGCGCAGATCGGTCGCCATCACCGGCGCGCCGACCAGCGTCCCGCCGCCGCGCACCACTGCGGTGCGGCCATGGACTTCGATATTCGCCCCCATCCGCGCCAGCTCGGGGACGTGCATGTAGCGGTTCTCGAAGATCGTCTCGGTCAGCACGCTGGC
Source organism: Pseudomonadota bacterium (assembly GCA_040388355.1). Lineage (GTDB taxonomy): Bacteria > Pseudomonadota > Alphaproteobacteria > Sphingomonadales > Sphingomonadaceae > Sphingomonas. The sequence continues at coordinate 8,208 of JAZKCD010000066.1, forward strand.
GCCATCTGCCTTGCACAGCATCGCCATGAACTGTGCCTGCATGTCGGTGGCGAAGCCCGGGAAGGGCGCGGTCGACAGTGTCAGCGGGCGGATGCCGTCCGGCGCCTCGATGCGGATCGACGCCTTCTTCTCCTCGACGCTCACCCCCGCCTCGATCAGCGCGTCGAGCGTCGCGCGCATGTCGCCGGCGCAAGCCCCCGCCAGCTCGACGCTGCCCCCGGTGATCGCCGCGGCGCAGGCATAGCTGCCCGCCTCGATCCGGTCGGGCATCACCTTGTAGGTCGCGCCGTGGAGCCGGTCGCGGCCCTCGATCTCGAGCGTCTCGGTGCCGATCCCCGAAATCGACGCGCCCATCGCCACCAGCAGATTGCACAGATCGACGATCTCGGGCTCGCGCGCCGCATTTTCGAGGATCGTCCCGCCGCGCGCAGTCACTGCCGCCATCAGCACATTCTCGGTCGCGCCGACCGAGACCACCGGGAAGCGGAACCGCCCGCCGCTCAGCCGTCCGCCCGGTGCGCTCGCCTTGACATAGCCCGCGGCGACTTCGATCTCGGCGCCGATCGCCTCGAGCGCCTTCAGGTGCAAGTCGATCGGCCGGTTGCCGATCGCGCAGCCGCCGGGCAGCGACACCGTCGCCTCGCCCGCGCGCCCGACCAAGGGGCCAAGCACCAGGATCGACGCGCGCATCTTGCGGACGATGTCATAGGGCGCGACCGTCGAGCTGAGATTGCCCGCGCGCATCGTCATCACCCGCCCGAAATCGCTCGGCCGCGTGCCTTCGATCGCAGTCGAGGCGCCAAGCTCGTTGAGCAGGTGCCCGAAACTGTCGACATCGGCGAGCCGCGGCAGGTTGCGCAGCGTCAGCGGCTCGTCGGTCAGCAGCGCGCACGGCATCAGCGTCAGCGCGGCGTTCTTCGCCCCCGATATCGGTATTGTTCCGGATAGGCGGTTGCCGCCGCGAATGAGAATGCGATCCATTGCGGGCTTCTAGCCGGTCGCGGCACTTCTGCAAGTTCGAGCCGTGTCGATCGCCTTGATCGACTTTAATGCATTGATTCCACAGCAATGCTTTGCAGTGGCAGTGGGGGAAGCGAAAAGCGTGGCCGGTAGTTGTTTCGCCGATGTGCTGAGCGAACTCGTCGACCTGACTTTGGGGGAACGAAAGGCGCTCGAAAAACTGGAGGAACGCCAGCGGCATGTGCGCCGCGGGGCGGTGCTGCAGCGTGAGAACGAGGCCGGCGGCGAGCTGTTCATCCTCCGCAAGGGGCTGATGATGAGCTATGTGCTGCTCGACGACGGCAGCCGCCAGATCCTCCGCTTCCTCTTCCCCGGCGACATGCTCGGCGTGTCGAGCGTGATCTACCGCGAGTCGCCCGAGACCTTGTGCGCGCTGTCCGACTGCGTGGTCTCGCCGTTCGACCGCGCCGCGCTGTCCGATCTGATCGTCGCGCATCCGCGGCTGTCGGCGATGATCCTGGTCTATTGCCAGATCGAGCGCGTCGCGCTGACCGATCGGCTCGCCGCGCTCGGCCGCACCAGCGCCAAGGCGCGCGTCGCCGCCTTGCTGCTCGAGCTGCGCAATCGCCTGCGCGCCACCGACAAGACCATCGCCAGCGCCTTCGCGCTCGGGCTGACCCAGGAAGAGATCGGCGACGCCACCGGCCTGACCGCGGTCCATGTCAACCGCATGCTCCGCCAGCTCGAGGAGGAAGGCATGATCGCGCGCGTTTCGGGCAAGGTCACTCTGCTCGACGAACGCGCCCTCGGCCGCGCGGCGAATTACGTGAACCGGTTCGAGCGGCTGGACTTGAGCTGGCTGCCCAAGCCGGCTTCCTAGTCCCCCTCCCGCTTGCGGGAGGGGTTAGGGGAGGGGCTATCCGCAGGCGACGGACCTGAGACGACAGGCCCTCCCCCAGCCCCTCCCGCAAGCGGGAGGGGAGAAGAAGCTACGCCTTTTCCAGCGTGCATTGCAGCGGGTGCTGGTTCTGCCGGGCAAAGTCGATCACCTGGCTCACCTTGGTCTCGGCCACCTCATAGCTGAACACCCCGCACACCCCGACGCCGCGCTGGTGGACGTGGAGCATCACCTGGGTCGCTTCCTCCATCGTCATCCGGAAGAAGCGCTGGAGCACCAGCACGACGAACTCCATCGGCGTGTAGTCGTCGTTGAGCATCAGCACGCGATAGGGAGTCGGCTTCTTGGTGCGCGTCCGCGTGCGCGTGGCGATGCCGACCGAGGGGTCGTCGCCGCCACCCCCGGTGTCGTCGGGATCGCCGTCGCCGGCCATGCGCACTGTCAGCTTCATCACGATCCGTAAAATATGGGTGCGGTGCGGGAGAGGCAAGGCCGTAGCTGGGTTTTAGCGAAACGGCACCGGCCCGCTCCCCCACCCGGCGATCCGACGCTGGTATATCCCGCGGGGACGGAATGGCGACGGCCTTCTTGCTTAGCCCTCTCCCGGGAAAGCGGGAGAGGGTTGGGTGAGGGTCTTCTTCTGCCTTGCTCCCCAACGCAGAAGACCCTCACCCTCCCACGCTTCGCGTGGGCCCCTCCCTCTCCCGCGAAAGCGGGAGAGGTGTACGCAATCCGCACCGTCGTGCTTACAATCGATACGATCGCCAAAACGAAAAGGGGCGGACGCCAACGGCGCCCGCCCCTTCGCTTGTTCGGTAAGGTCGCAGCTTACGCGGCGAGCTTGGCCTTCTCGGCGGCGACCGCGACGCGGTTCGACAGCGGCTGGGCGGCTTCGCCGGCCAGCTTGATCAGCGCCTCGGTGTTCTTCGACGCTTCGGCGACATACGAGTCGAACGAAGTGCGGAAGAAGTCGCTCTGCAGCTTGAAGAAGTCGGTCGGCGACTTGACGGTCGCGAGCGTCTTGATCGCGGCGGTCGCGCTCTCGAACGACTTGCGGCTGTACTCGGCGGCGTCCTGGCCGAACGACTCGAGGCCCTTGGCCGCGATCTTGCTCGACTCGACGATCGCCTCGACATTGCCCTTGGCGAAATCATTGGCTTCGGCGATCAGCGCAGTCGACTTCTCGACGGCACCCTTGGCGCGATCGTTGAAGTCCGCGAAAAAGGCCTGCGCCTTGGCGACGTTGGTCTCGATGGTTTCCATGATCTTGCTTTCCTTGACTGCGGCTTCGATCGCGGCGGGAGCGGCGACGGCCTCGGTGACGGTTTCGAGCACGGCGACTTCCGGCTCGGGTACGACGGTTTCTGGGGCCTCGACCGGCTCGACAACGGCTTCAGCCGCCTCGACCACGGGCTCGGCAATGGTTTCGACTTCCTGCGGCACTGCTTCCACGGCCGGGACCGGCTCGATCGCGACGGGCGGGGCGACAAGCTCCTCCGTGACGACCGGCGCGGGCTTCTCAGCCACGGGCGCAGCAACCTTCGCCTTGGGTGCCGCCGGCCTGGCCGGACGCACCGCGGCCTTGGGAGCGGCGGGCTTGCCCGTGCCGTTCTTCTGACCCTTGCTTGCCATCTTGGCTCACCTCAAAAAGCTATTGCTGCGATGCAGCATATACGTAGCCGCGCTGCACAATGCAAGAGGCTTTTTGTGCAGTGCAACATAATCATAATAGCGTTTTGATTCAGAGGCTTAGCGGGTCTTCACATAGGTTCCCGGCGCGTCGCCCAGCGATTTCAACTTGCCCTTGCCGGGCACCCGCGCGCCCTTTGCCGCGACTTTCGCGCCATCGATTCCGCCGACCCATTCGATCCAGTCGGGCCACCAGCTGCCCTTGGTCTCGGTCGCGCCTTCGAAGAACTCGGTGAGCGTCTCGACCTTCGCGTCGTTGGTCCAATACTGGTATTTTCCCGAGGACGGCGGGTTGACCACCCCGGCGATATGTCCCGATCCCGCCAGCACGAACTTGAGCGGCCCCTTGAAGTGATGAGTGATCTTCCAGACGCTCGCCGCCGGCGCGATATGGTCCTCGCGCCCGGCCTGGACATAGGCCGGGGTGCGCACGATCGACAGGTCCACCGGCGTACCGTCCACAAGGATCGATCCCGGCTGCACCAGCCGGTTGTCGCGGTAGAGATCGGTCAGATAGCTCAAATGCCAGGTGGCCGGCAGGTTGGTGACGTCCGAATTCCAGTGGAGCAGGTCGAACGGCGCATAGTCCTTGCCGAGCAGATAATTGTTGGTGACATAGTTCCAGATCAGGTCGCGCCCGCGCAGCAGGTTGAACGTCGTCGCCATATAGCGCCCGTCGAGATAGCCCTCGGACCCCAGCCCCTTGATCATCTCGAGCTGGTCGTCGGTGACGAAATGCAGCAGCTCGCCGGCTTCGGTAAAATCGACCTGCGCAGTGAAGAAGGTCGCGCTCGCCACCTTCTCCGCTTCCTCCCTTGCGGTCAGCACCGCCAGCGTCGCCGCCAGCGTCGTCCCCGCGACGCAATAGCCGATCGCGTGGACCCCCTCGACCCCCAGCAGGTCGCGGACCGTGTCGATCGCGTCGATCTGCCCGCCTTCGATATAATCGTCCCACACCACGTCCTTCATCGACGCGTCGGCGGACTTCCACGATACCACGAACACCGTCAGCCCCTGCTCGACCGCCCAGCGGATGAAGCTCTTCTCCGGCGTCAGGTCGAGGATGTAGAAGCGGTTGATCCAGGGCGGGAAGATGACCAGCGGCACGGCCAGGACATTCTCCGTCGTCGGCGAATACTGGATCAGCTCGTAGAGCGGGGTGCGCTTCACCACCTTGCCCGGGGTGGTCGCGAGGTTGCGGCCAAGCTCGAACGCGTCGGGATCGGTATGGGTGAGCTGGCCCTTGGCGATATCGGCCAGCATGTTCTGCAGGCCCTTGAGCAGGTTCTCGCCGCCGGTCTCGATCGTCTTTTCGAGCACCACCGGATTGGTCGCGGCGAAGTTGCTCGGGCTCATCGCCTCGAGGAAACCGCGGGCGGCGAAGCGGAGCTGCTCCTTCTGCCGGTCGTCCACGCCCTCGAGCGCGTCGATATTCGCGAGCAGATGGTCGGAGATCAGGAAGTAGCTCTGGCGAATCCAGTCGAACAACGGGTTGTCGCGCCATTGCGGCGCCGCGAAACGCTTGTCGCGCGCGTGCCTGCCGTCGTCGGCCGGCGCTGCCTTGGGATCGACAAAGCGCTGCCAGAGACCAATGCTGTCGGTCCAGAACGCCTCGGCCCGCCGGATCGTCGCCGGATCGTTGAGGCCGGGAATGACCGGCAGGCCGGCATCGCTCCGTTCCGCGGCGGTGGAGAGACCGCTCTCCAGCATCATCTGCTGCGCGCGGCCCATCACCCAGGTCCAGTGCTGCAATTCCTCGAGGCTGGGCAGTGCGGGAGCGTCGGACTCGGCCATGGGGATCCTCGGGTGGCGAATTTCGACCACCCTAACGCATCAACGCATGTCCGTCATTCACGTGCGCGACGGAATCACGTAAGGGCAGGCTTCCTCTAACCGGAAGTAGCCATGTCCGACGATTTCTATCGCATCAAGCGCCTGCCCCCCTATGTCATCGCCGAAGTGAACGCGATGCGAGCGGAAGCGCGCGCGGGCGGCGAGGACATCATCGATCTCGGCATGGGCAATCCCGACCTGCCGCCGCCGCCGCACGTCATCGAGAAGCTGTGCGAGGTCGCGCGCAAGCCCGACGCGCACGGTTATTCGGCGTCGAAGGGAATCCCCGGGCTGCGCAAGGCCCAGGCCAATTATTACCAGCGCCGCTTCGGGGTCGAGCTCAACCCCGATAGCGAAGTGGTCGTGACCTTGGGGTCGAAGGAAGGCCTCGCCAACCTTGCCCAGGCGATCACCGCGCCGGGCGATGTCGTGCTCGCGCCGAACCCGAGCTACCCGATCCACACCTTCGGCTTCATCATCGCCGGCGCGACGATCCGCAGCGTGCCGACCACGCCCGACGAGCAGTATTTCGAGGCACTCGAGCGGGCGATGGCCTTCACCGTGCCGCGCCCGAGCGTGCTGGTGATGGGCTATCCGTCCAACCCGACCGCCGAGGTGGTCGACCTCGCTTTCTACGAGCGGGTCGTAGCCTTCGCGAAGGAGCACAAGCTGTGGGTGCTGTCGGATCTCGCCTATTCAGAGCTTTATTATGACGGCTGCCCGACGCCCTCGATCCTGCAGGTGCCGGGCGCGAAGGACGTCGCGGTCGAATTCACCTCGCTCAGCAAGACCTATTCGATGGCCGGCTGGCGGATCGGCTTCGCGGTCGGCAACCCCAGGCTGATCGCGGCGATGACGCGGGTGAAGTCATACCTCGATTACGGCGCCTTCACCCCGATCCAGGCCGCCGCCTGCGCCGCGCTCAACGGCCCGCAGGACATCGTCGAGACCAACCGCCGGCTCTACCACAAGCGCCGCGACGTGCTGGTCGAGAGCTTCGGCCGCGCCGGCTGGGAAATCCCCTCCCCCCGCGCCAGCATGTTCGCCTGGGCCCCGCTCCCGCCTGCGCTCGCGCATCTCGGCAGCCTCGAATTCACCAAGCAGCTCCTCACCCACGCCAAGGTCGCAGTCGCCCCCGGGGTCGGTTACGGCGAGAATGGCGAGGGGTTCGTGCGCATCGCGATGGTCGAGAACGAACAGCGCCTCCGCCAGGCGGCGCGCAACGTGCGGAAATACCTCCAGTCGATGGGCGTCAACTCGTCGGGCGCGAAGGTGGGTTGATCAGCCTTTCAGCGACGCGACGGCGATCGCTGTGACTGCGCCCACCAAAGCGACGCCGATGGCGATTGCGTTCCCGAGCAGGGTTCGCGATCGGACGCCTTCGTCATCGGCCGCTTTGAGAATGAAGTCGTATATCAGTTTGACCGTCTCGACGGAGAGCGGCGGAATGTCGGTCTTCTCCTCCGCCTGGCCATAATCGTCACGTTGCGCATAGCGGGCCTGAAGCGAATAGAAATGCTCCCCGTTGTCCGACGGGTTTGCCGATTTTCGAAATATCCCCGGAAAAGCTTCGAAGACCAATTCGAGCTTGTCGCGATCCAGCGACAACTCATAGGCAAGGTTTGACGGCCTTCTTGCCCACCAGCCCCGCTGGGTCCCCAGATAGATAACCGAGGCGATCAGATAGTCGATGTGAACCGAGTATTTCGTTGGCCGCATCGCGAAGCCCCTCATATTTGCTTCGGAATTTACGTTGAAGCGGGAGGCGCATCAATCTCCCCTTGCCATTGCATCTGCGCATCGCCTTGGGCATCGCCCGCGCATGACTCGACCCACCCCCTTCTCCACCCGCTTCCGCGTCCGCTATTCCGAGATCGACGGGCAGAAGATCGTCTTCAACTCGCGCTATCTCGAATATGCCGATGTCGCGATCACCGAGTTCTGGCGCTGGGCGGACCTCAGCGATCTCGGCGCCGAATGGACCGAGGCCGAGTTCAACGTCGTCCGCGCCACGGTCGAGTTCAAGCAGCCCTTCCGCTACGACGACATGATCGAGGCGTTCGTGCGGATCGAGCGGGTCGGCACGTCGAGCATGACGGTGCGCACCGACCTGCGCCATGCCGACACCGGCGACCTCCACGCCACCGCCGAGATCGTCAGCGTCCATGTCGACCTCGCGGCGCGCAAGTCGCTGCCGCTTTCCGATCGGGTGCGGGCGCGTCTGGCGGCCTTGGGCCCGCCGGACTGACCCGGATTGGCGCGACGAACTGATCCATTCCGGCGGTTATCGCTTGACATCGCTAACCAGCATGGTTACAAATTCAATCGTTCGCGATGCTAGGCCAGCATGGCGGCAGGAAGGTCCGGGGAAGCGCAAGCCGATCCGGAAGGACCGATGCGGAGTCGTTCGGCATGAAGCCGGGTAGCTTCGCCCGTTACGTCAAGGGGGCGCCTCGCTATACATACCTCCACTCCCAAGCTGTAAGGGGAGGGAGGGGCCCCGACGCAGTCTCGACGCGACTTTTCTACCAATACCAAAGCCGTCGAGCCCGAACGCCAGGAGAAAGACGCATCGGTCCTTTCCTTCTTGGTCCAACCCGACGCGGTTCCCGCGCCGGGCTATCCGCGCATCCTTATTCGGCCGCCTCGGCCTCGTCCCACGCCACGTCCTCGGGCAGCGCCCAGTGGAGGTCCCCCTTCAGCAGCGGGCGGCCGTCATGGCTGAGCACTTCGACCTGGCGGATCGGCTTGCCGTCGCGGGTATCGACCAGGATCGGCGTGGCGGGCATGCCGGTCTCCCAGCGCTCGCCCCATTGGCGCAGCGCGATCATCGTCGGGAGCAGCGCGAAGCCCTTGTCGGTCAGGCGATACTCGATCTTGCGGCGGTCGCTGGGGTCGGGGGTGCGCTCGAGGATGCCGTGGCCGACCAGCCGCGCCAGCCGGTTCGCCAGGATGTTGCGGGCGATGCCGAGCTCGGACTGGAATTCCTCGAAATGGTGCAGCCCGTTGAACGAGCCGCGGAGAATCAGGAACGACCAGCGCTCGCCCATCGCCTCCAGCGCCGCCGGAAGGCTGCACAAAGCCTGGAGATCCTCTCGGAGCATACCACCCATAACCACACATCCTATCGCATTTCGCTTTGCTACGGAACGACATAACATTCTGCGCCGCAGCAAAAGTTTCTGCTTGCAACTTACCTTGATGTCAATTAGGTATTGATTCGCAACCTAGTTGCAAGACCAATACCCCCAGGAGGACATCATGGCTCGTTTTCTTGCCGTCGCGGCAGCTGCCGCGGCAACGCTGGCGCTCACCCCTGCGATCGGCACCGCCCAGACCGCCCGCGGCTATTACGCCGCCACGCCGGTCAGCGCGCCGTCCAAGGCCAATATCGTCACCCGCAGCACCGTGTGGAAGTGCGGCGAGGGCGTCTGCGTCGCGTCGAAGTCGGACTCGCGCGATACGATCATGTGCGAGCTCGTCGCCCGCGAAGTCGGCACGCTGCAGACCTTCACTGCCGGCGGCGCCGCGTTCGATGCCGATGCGCTCGCGAAGTGCAATTCGCGCGCGAAGTAATGAAATCCGGCGTCCGGGCAGGCCCCGGACGCCGATTTCCGCGCTAAATTTATTGCAAAGCAACACATAAGGCCGCCATCTAGGCCTATGCTGCGCCAATATGAGCTGGTCGATCGGGTGCTGAGCTACGATCCCGAGGCCGACGAGGCCCTGCTCAACCGCGCCTATGTCTTCTCGGTCAATGCGCACGGCACGCAGAAGCGCGCCTCGGGCGACCCCTATTTCAGCCACCCGATCGAAGTCGCGGGCATCCTCACCGACCTGCATCTCGACGACGAGACGATCGCCACCGCGATCCTCCACGACACGATCGAGGATACCGTCGCGACGCCGGAGGACATCCTCCGCCTGTTCGGCGCCAATGTCGCGCGGATGGTCGACGGGGTGACCAAGCTCTCCAAGATCGAAGCGCAGAGCGAGAGCGAGCGCGCCGCCGAGAATCTGCGCAAGTTCCTGCTGGCGATGTCCGACGACATCCGCGTGCTGCTGGTCAAGCTCGCCGACCGGCTGCACAACATGCGGACGCTCCATTACATCAAGTCCGAGGAGAAGCGCCGCCGCATCGCCCGCGAGACGATGGACATCTATGCCCCGCTCGCCGAGCGGATCGGCATGTACGAGTTCATGAAGGAGATGCAGAGCCTCGCCTTCAAGGAGCTCGAGCCCGAGGCGTACGCATCGATCACCAAAAGGCTCGAAGCGCTCAAGGTCGAAGGCGAGGACCGCATCGCCAAGATCGCCTCGGGGCTCAAGCTGGTGCTCGGCCGCAACGGCATCGAGGCCGAAGTCACCGGCCGCGAGAAGCATCCCTATTCGATCTGGAAGAAGATGTCCGAGCGTCATGTGTCGCTCGAGCAGCTCAGCGACATCATGGCGTTCCGCGCCACCGTCGGCACCGAGGAGGAGTGTTACCGCGCCCTCGGCCTGATCCACCGGCGCTGGCCGATGGTTCCCGGCCGGTTCAAGGATTATATCTCGACGCCCAAGCGCAACGGCTACCGCTCGCTCCACACCAGCATCATCCATGCCGGCAACACCCGCATCGAGATCCAGATCCGCACCGCCGACATGCACGCCCAGGCCGAATACGGCCTCGCCGCGCACTGGGCGTACAAGCAGGATTCGGTCCGCCCCGACACCCAGGTCAGCTGGATCCGCGACCTGATCGAGATCCTCGACCATGCCGGCACGCCCGAGGAGCTGCTCGAGCATACGCGGATGGCGATGTACCAGGACCGCATCTTCGCCTTCACCCCCGCGGGCGAGCTGATCCAGCTGCCCAAGGGCGCGACTCCGATCGACTTCGCCTATGCGGTGCATTCGAACATCGGCGACCAGGCGGTGGGCGCCAAGGTCAACGGCCGGGTGGTGCCGCTTCGCACCGAGATCGAGCAGGGCGACCAGGTCGATATCCTCCGCTCCAAGGCCCAGGAGCCGCAGGAGAACTGGCTCAACTTCGCGATCACCGGCAAGGCGCGCGCCGCGATCCGCCGCCATATCCGCCACAAGGAGCGGCTCGAGACCGTCGCGCTGGGGCGCAAGCTCTATGACGAGATCGTCCAGCGGTTGCCGACCCCGCCGGGCGAGGGCGCGCTCAAGGACGCGCTCAAGCGGCTCAAGCTCGCCGACGACGGCGCGCTGATGGACGCGATCGCGCGGCGCAAGCTGACCGACGCGCAAGTGATGGAGGCGCTGATGCCGGGCTCGGCGAGCGGCGACGACGACAAGCTGCCGCCGCAGCAGCACGCGATCGACATCAAGGGGCTGACGCCCGGAGTCGCCTATCATTTCTCCGAGGATTGCCGCCCGATCCCCGGCGACCGCATCGTCGGGCTGCGCCGCCCGGGCGAGCCGATCGAGGTCCATGCGATCGACTGCGCCGGCCTGGCGGAGACCGACGACGAGGATTGGGTCGACCTGACCTGGGGCGACAAGGCCGAGGGCGGAGTCGCGCGGATCGCGGTCACGCTCAAGAACGAGCCCGGCGCGCTCGGCGCGGTCGCGACGCTGATCGGCGGGCACAAGGCCAATATCCTCGGCCTCCGCCTCGACAATCGCGACACCACCTTCCACTTGAACACGATCGACGTCGAGGTGCGCAACGCCAATCACCTGATGCGCCTGCTCGCCGCGCTCCGCGCCGCCGACGCAGTGGCCACCGCCGAGCGGGTCTAGGGGGCTCGGGCAGCGATCTGCATCTTCTTGTTCCCCTGCGAAAGCAGGGGCCCAGAGCCACAGGGGCTGAACCGCTTGGCTCTGGGCTCCTGCTTGCGCAGGACAACAAGGAAAGACAGGTATCGTTGTTCGATAGTGAAGGGGCTCGGACCCCCTACCGCGCGACCTTCGCCGTCCCCGAGTCCATCAGCGCCCTGGCCTGCGCCACCGCCGCCGCCTGGGTCAGCTTGCCCGCCTGGAGATCGTCGGCGATCTCGAGCAGCCGCGCGCTCACCGCGCTGCCGGTCTCGGCCACTTCCATCACATGGATGCCGCCCTTGGCCGCGGCGATGCGCTCCCATTCGGCGCGCACCACTGCCCAGAAATCCCTGGTCGCCGCCCAGTAATCGTCGGCGGCCTTCACGTCATAGCCGTCGAACCGGGTATAGGTGTTGAGCACATATTCCGAGACCACCGGCACCAGCGCGCCGTCGATCATGCCGAGCTTCAGATTGTCCTGCCAGTGGATCCAGCCATCGGGAGTCGGCTGGTGGCGGTTGACTCCGAGATAGCGGTCATAGACCGGCCCGCGGATCGCGTCGCGGCGTGCGAGCGGGCGCGCGGTCTGGTCCGAGGTCCAGCGCCGCAACCCCCCGACAGGCTCCCACCGCCCCAGCGCACCGTAGCGCGGGCTGTCGTCGACCTGCCACACGGTCTGCGACCAGCGGCCCTTGCGCGCCGCCTCGGGCACTGGCTGCCAGGTCCATTCGTCGGGCCCCGAATAGACCAGCACCCGCGCGGGCTCATAGTCCCAGTCCTGCCGCCAATGCTTGATGACGTGGCTCCTGCCCTCGATCTCGACCACCAGCAGATGCTGGAGCGCGATGTGGCGGCCGCTATCCTCGATCACCCGCACGACTTCGTTGCCGCCCGAGACCCTGGGCTCGAGCGGCGTGTAGTCGGTGCGCCAGCGCGTCGATTCCTGCATGTCGAAGCGGACCTTGAACGTCCCCGCCATCGCCAGGATGTCGGCGCGGTCGGCCTCGAACGCCGGCTTCGCGGGCGCGGCCTGCGCCCAGGCCGGCGCGGCTGCCCCCGGCGCGACGGCCAGCGCGAGCGCGGCGGCCCAGATCAGATGCTTGCGGTTCACACTGTGTCTCCGGCCTAGAAGCGGAAGCTGAGCGAGACGCTGCCATTGCGTCCCGGCTGGGTATAGGCGTCCTTGACCGCCGAGCTGTCACCCAGCCCGCGGACGTCGTTCCACCATGCATATTTGACGTCGGTGATGTGACCAGCCCGAGATCGACATAGTCGCCGCGCCCCGCGCTCTGCGCGCCGAAAGTGAAACCGTCGGGGACGCGGACGCCGTCGACCTGGATCAGCACGCGGTTGCCGCCGATCCCCCGGATGACGAAGCCTTCATTGCCCGCGCGGCCGGTGACCCCGAGCGCCGCGCCGAAGCGCGTCGGCGAGCGGGGCACGCTGACTCCGGGCTCGAAGCGAACCAGGTCCTTGATGTCGGTGACCAACTCGTCGGCGATGCGCCCTGCGCCGATCACGGTGACGGTCGCGGGCGCGTCGGCGATCGCGAGCGGCTGGCGCGTCGCGGTCACCGTGACCACCGGGTTGCCGTCGGCGCCGTCCTGCGCGGCCGGCCCCGCATCCTGCGCCCAGGCAGGCGATCCCGCCACTGCCGCCCAAAGGCTGATTCCCGCCGTCAACTGCCAACGCTTCATGATCGCCCCGTTCTTGATAGTGCGAATGATTCTCATTAGCTTGATAGTGAGACAGATATCGTGCGTCAACGCCGTAACAATTCCGCGTGAATGCTGAGCGCTTGTGCGGGCCGGGGGAGCCGTTAGGTTCCCCGCATCCCCCTTCACGAAAGGCCAGCCCGTGGACCGCCGCCATTTCCTCGCCGCCACCAGCGCATTGACCGCCGTCTCCGCCCTTCCCGCCTTCGCGCGCCAGGCCGCGCCCGCCGCCGCGGGCCCGGGCGACGCGGCGACCAACGCGCTGTTCAACGAGATCGTCATGCGGGTGATCCAGCGCTCACCCGAGCTCGCCACCTCGGTCGGCTTCGACAAGGGCCCCAACGCGCACCTCAAGCACGAGCTGGCCGACCGCTCGCCCGAGGCGCGTGCGCGCAACCTGGCCGACACAAAACAGGGCATCGCGAAGATCGAGGCGATCGACCCGGCGACGCTCTCGCCCGGAACCCGACTCGACCGCGAGGTCGTGCTCTATTCGCTCAACAACCAGATCCTGCCGCGCGAGAAGTTCCAGATCGATTCGGTGGTCCGGCCCTTCCCGATCTTCCAGCAGGGCGGCGCCTATTTCTCGACGCCGGACTTCCTCAACACTGCCCACACCATCGTCACTGCCGACGATGCCGAGGCCTTGCTCGACCGCATCGACGCCTTCGCCCGCGTGCTCGACGCCGACACCACCGAGCAGCGCGACCTGGCCGGCCGCGGGCTGGTCGCCCCTGATTTCTGCCTCGACCTGACGCTCGACCAGATGGCCAAGCTCCGCGCGCCCGCGCCTGAGGCCAACACGATCGCCGAATCGCTGGTCAAGCGCACCGCCGCCAAGAATATCCCCGGCGAGTGGGGCGCCCGCGCCGGCAAGGCGATCGGCGACAAGGTCTATCCCGCGCTCGACCGCCAGATCGCGCTGATCAAGGAATTGCGCGCCAAGGCGCGGACCTCCGCGGGCCTGTGGGACGTGCCGCGCGGCGAGGAGATCTACGCCGCCGCGCTCGCCGCCTCGACCACCACCAACTTCACCCCCGCCGAGGTCCACAAGATGGGGCTCGACCAGGTCGCCGAGATCAGCGCCCAGCTCGACAAGCTGCTCAAGGCCGAGGGGATGCGCAAGGGCAGCCTCGCCCAGCGGCTCGATGCGCTCAACACTCGCCCCGAGCAGCTCTATCCCGACACCGCCGAGGGCCGCACCACGCTGATCGCGGGGCTCAACGAAGGCGTCCGCGCGATCGCGGCGAAGCTGCCCCAGGCCTTCATCAACCCGCCGACCGCGCCGCTCGAGATCCGCGCGGTCCCGGTCGAGATCCAGGACGGCGCGTCGAACGGCTATTACCAGCGCGCCGCGCTCGACGGCTCGCGCCCGGCAATCTACTTCATCAATTTGAAGAGCGTCGGCGACTGGCCCAAATATACCCTGCCCTCGCTGACCTTCCACGAGGGGCTGCCAGGCCACCATCTCCAGATCTCGGTCGCGCAGGGGTCAGAGGGGCCGCTGATCCGCAAATTCTCGTTCTTCGGCGCCTATAGCGAGGGCTGGGCGCTCTATGCCGAGCAGCTCGCCGACGAGCTCGGCGCCTACAACAGCCCGCTCGAGCGCGCGGGCTATCTCCAGTCCTTCCTGTTCCGCGCGGCGCGGCTGGTGGTCGACACGGGCATCCACACCAAGCGCTGGAGCCGCGAGAAGGCGACCGATTACATGGTCGAGACCGTCGGCTTCGCCCGCCCGCGCTCGCAGCGCGAAGTCGAGCGCTACTGCACCCAGCCCGGGCAGGCGTGCAGCTACAAGGTCGGCCATGCCAGCTGGGTGCGCGCGCGCGCCAAGGCGAAGCAAATCGCGGGGGCGAAGTTCGACCTGAAGCAGTTCCACGAAGTCCTGCGCGCGGGCGCGGTCCCGCTGACGATATTGGAGCGGCTGGTCGAGGAGCGCGCGCGGGCCATTGCCTGATCCCTCCTTGTTCCCCTGCGAAAGCAGGGGCCCAGAGTCACAAGGGCTGAATGCTTGGCCCTAGGCTGCTTTCGCAGGAGAACAAGACGAGTGACGATGGTATTGTGCTCACGCGATCCCTGATGACGCGGACGCGACTTCCCGCTAAAGCGCGCGCCCATGAACCGGCCCAAGCTCTCGATTGTCGTCCCCTGCTACAACGAGGAGGCGTGCCTCGAGATGCTGCACGCGCGCATCTCGGCGGCGGCGAAGGCAGCGGTCGGCGAGAGTTACGAGATCGTCCTGATCAACGACGGCTCGCGCGACGCGAGCTGGCCGATCATGCAGCGCATCTCCGCCGGCGATCCGCACCTCGTCGCGATCAACCTGTCGCGCAACCACGGCCACCAGCTCGCGCTCACCGCCGGGCTCGACCTGTGCGCGGGCGAGCAGATCCTGATCATCGACGCCGACCTGCAGGATCCGCCCGAGCTGCTGACCGACATGCGCGCGGCGATGGCCGAGCAGGAGGCCGATGTCGTCTATGCCGTCCGCCGCAAGCGCGACGGCGAGAGCATCTTCAAGCTCGCCACCGCCGCCGCCTTCTACCGCGTGCTCGACAAGGTGACCGACACCCCGATCCCGCTCGATACCGGCGATTTCCGGCTGATGACGCGGCGCGCGCTCGACGCGTTCCTCGCGCTGCCCGAGCAGGCGCGCTTCATCCGCGGGATGGTCGCCTGGGTCGGCTTCCGCCAGGTGCCGTTCCCCTATGACCGGCAGGAGCGCCACGCCGGCGAGAGCAAATATCCGCTGTCGAAGATGATCCGCTTCGCGCTCGACGCGGTCACCGGCTTCTCGACCGCGCCGCTCCGCTTCGCCAGCCATGCCGGGCTCGCGCTCACCGGCGCCTCGGTGCTGCTCGCGCTCTACATCGTTATCGCCTGGATGATGGGCCGCGCGATCCAGGGCTGGACCTCGCTGATGCTCGTCGTCGTGCTGATCGGCGCGGTGCAGATGTTCGTGCTCGGGATGATCGGCGAGTATCTGGGGCGGCTCTATGTCGAATCGAAGCGGCGCCCGCTCTATCTGGTCGCCGATATCGCCGGCCCGGTGAAGGGCCATGCCCGGCTCGGCTACCGCTTCGAGGACAGCGCCGAGGCCCGCGACTTCGCCGAAGCGGATGCCGAGGCGCCGGCCCCGGCCAAGCGCACCCGCACCAGGGCCTGATCAGCCTTCGGGCGACGCCAGCACGATGATCGACAGTCCCGGCGGCAGCGGCACGCGCCCGACCAGGTGGCGCTCGAATCGGAACACCGCCTCGAAGATCGTGTTGAGCGGCCCGGGCGGCGGCGAATCGTCGCTGTCGTCCTTGCCGGTCAGCTTGCCGACCATCCGCGCCGCCACCGCCGCGGGGAACAGCAGCGAGTTGAACCAGCCAAGCTTGTGCCCCTCGAGCCCCGCCGCCTTGAGCGCCGCGGTCAGCGTGCCCTTCGAATAGCGGCGCTTGTGGTGGTTGACCACGTCGTGCGCGCTCCACATCCATTGGTGCGCGGGAACGGTGATCAGGATCTTGCCGCCGGGCTTGAGGCATTTCGCCATCGCCTTGAGCGCCGCGACGTCGTCCTCGACATGCTCGACCACGTCGAGCACCGCGATCAGGTCATAGGCGCCGCAATCGACTCCGCTCAGCTCAGGGAGCGGCGACGAACCGACCGGCTTGCCCAGCCGCTCGCTGGCGAAGCCGCGCGCGGTGTCGTCGATCTCGATCGCGTCGACGTCGCCGAATTCGGCCAGCATCGGCAGATTATGCCCGGTGCCGCAGCCGATCTCGAGGATGCGCGCGCCCTTCGGCAAGCCGCCCCAGCGCTTGAGGTAATCGGAGAGGATCTCGCGGCGCGCGCGGTACCACCAATGGGTGGTGTCGTGCGCAGCCATCCGGTCGTAGACAACGCGATCCATCAGGATTCCTTGGGGCTCATGCGAACACCAGCCAGCGATTGAGGATGAAGGTGAAGATCGTCGCGAGCGCGACCGCGGGCAGCAGCGGCACCCAGCCCGGATAGCCGAGCAGCGCGGTCCCGGCCCAGGTGACGAGCGCGTTGAGCGCCACCCCCGATGCCTGGACGGCCACGAACTTGACGTGCTGCGCGCCGCCGGGATCGCGCGAGCCATGGCCCTTGAAGCTCCAGCGGCTGTGCAGGAAGAAGCCCGCGGTCACCGCGACCGCGAAGGCGAAGGGGACCGCGTACACCGCGTGGCGACGCTCGAACACGTAAAAGGTCAGCGGCAGGTAGACCGCCGAATAGATGAGCGTCGAGATGCCGCCCGAGATCGCGAAGCGGATCATCTGGCCGAGCAGCCCGCTCGCTCGCATCGATTCCACTTGCCGAAGGATCGCCGTCACCGTTTGCCTTTGCCTCTTGGCCGCGCTGCGCACTAAAGCCCACTGGAGCATAGGGGAAGTAAATTTGACGCTTCAGCCAAAGGGCGGTTTCCGCCTCGACGAAGAACTCGACCGGCACTGGCTGAACTGGGCGCTGCTCGCCTGGGCGGCGGTGTGCGTCTATCTGGTGATCTCGCGCCAGGGCAGCATCGACTGGCTGATCCTCGGCGACACCGATGACAATATGCGGCTGATGCAGGTGCGCGGGCTGCTCCACGGGCAGGGCTGGTACGATCTCACCAACTACCGGCTCGATCCTGCGCTCGGCGGCTACAACATCCACTGGTCGCGGCTGGTCGACCTGCCGATCGCCGGGCTGATCCTCGCGCTCCAGCCGTTCATCGGCACCGCCGCGGCGGAGAAATGGGCGTGCGGGATCGCGCCCTTGCTGCCGCTCGCCATCACCTTCATCGCGATGGCGCTCACCGTGCGGCGGCTGGTCGCGCCGGCCGCCTGGCCGCTCGCCTTGGTCACGTTGCTCGCCTGCGGCTCGACGCTCGGCATGTATTTGCCGATGCGCATCGATCACCATGGCTGGCAGCTCGCCTGCCTCGCGCTGACCGTCGCCGGGCTCGCCGACTCGAAGCGCGCGCGCGGCGGCGCGACGGTGGGGCTGTCGAGCGCGATGTCGCTGACCATCGGGCTCGAGCTGCTCCCTTATTGCGCGCTGGCCGGGGCAGTCACTGCAATTCGCTGGATCTGGGACGCGGGCGAGGCGCGGCGGATGCAGGTCTATGGGCTGGCGCTGTCGGGGGGCACCGCGCTCGGCTTCGCGGCGTTCGCGTCGAACGCCAACCAGGCGATGCGCTGCGATGCGCTGACGCCGGTCTATCTCTCGACGATGGTCGCGGCGGGCGCGCTGCTGTTCGCGCTGTCGCTCGCCAGTCCGACGTCGCGCTGGGTGCGCCTCGCGCTCGCCGCCGCGGCGGGCGCGGCGATCGTGACGGCGTTCGCCCTGCTCTTCCCGCAATGCCTCGGGCGCCCCGAAGGCGTCTCGCCCGAGCTCCAGAATGTCTGGCTCGACAATGTCCGCGAGGCGCGGCCGATCTACCGCAACTCGCTCAGCACCGCCTTCCCGATGGGTGCGTTGCCGGTGATCGGCATCGTCGGCGCGCTGGCCGCGATCTGGCGCGCGCGCGGCACCCCGGCGATGGCGGGCTGGGTGTCGATCGCGCTGTTCGTCGCCTTTGCCGGGGCGACTCTGCTCTGGCAGGTCCGCGTCGCCCCCGCCGCGCAGATGCTGAGCGTGCCCGGCGCGGTGGTGCTCGCCTGGGTGGTGGTGCCCTGGTGCCTGCGCCACCGCTCGGTGTTCGTGCGCGTGCTCGGGCCGGTGGTCGCGCTGTTCGTCGCGTCGGGCTTCTTCGTCGGGGTGGCGCTGCGCTATCTGCCGGGCGAAAAGCTGAGCGGCACCGGCGCCAAGGCCAGCAACGCCAGCGTGCAATGCTCGCGCTACCCCCAGCTCAAGCTGCTCGACCGGATCCCGGCGGCGACGATGTTCACGCATGTCGACCTGGGGCCGCGGCTGATCGTCATGACGCACCACAATGGCGTCGCCGGCCCCTATCACCGCAACGGCCGCGCGATCCTCGACGTCCACCACGCCTTTGGCGGCACGGCGAGCGGCTTCCGGCCGATCGCGCTGGCGCACCAGGCCAAGTATCTGCTGATCTGCCCCGACCTCGCCGAGACCACCGTCTATCGCGCGCGCAACCCCGAAGGCTTCTACGCGCAGCTCAACAAGGGGCAGGTGCCGAACTGGCTCGAGCCGATCAGGCTGTGGAAGGACGCGCCGTATAGGCTCTGGCGAATCCGCTACGACCTGCCGGACGCCCCTGTGAGAGAACGGCGCCAGCCCGCTCCCCCTCCCGGCCGCCCATAGAATACACTGCCGTTGGGGGGCCGGGAGGGGGAGCGGGCTGGCGCCGCCCCTTGCCGAAGCAGGGTCAGTGGACTCCCGCGGCCCGCCCGGCCGCCAGCGCGGCCTTGATCCCGTCGATCACGAACTGAGTCGCCAGCGCCGCGAGCAGCACGCCGAGCAGCCGCGAGATCACCGCCTCGATCTTGGCGCCGACGATCCGCATGATCGGCCCCGCCGCCATCAGCGCGATCAGCGTCAGGATGAGGTTCACCCCAAGCGCGGCGAACACCATCAGCGACTCGTAAGTGTCGTCGGTGTGCGACATCAGCAGCATCACCGAGGCGATCGATCCCGGCCCGGCGATCATCGGCATCGCCATCGGGAAGACCGCGATGTCGGGGGCCTCCAGCTCGCCTTC
Source organism: Pseudomonadota bacterium (assembly GCA_040388355.1). GTDB lineage: Bacteria > Pseudomonadota > Alphaproteobacteria > Sphingomonadales > Sphingomonadaceae > Sphingomonas. The sequence goes on from JAZKCD010000066.1 coordinate 27,730, forward strand.
CCTGATCTTCTCCGCCCGGTCCTCGCGCCGCTCGGTGCGCTTCTCGAACACCATGTCGAGCGCGATCAGGAACAGCATGATCCCGCCGGCGATGCGGAAGCTGTAGAGGCTGATCCCCAGCCCGCCGAGCAGCGCACGCCCGAACATCGCGAAGATCACGAGGATGATCGCCGCGACGAACACCGCGCGCAGCGCCATCGCCCGGCGGTGCGCCTCGCTGGCGCCGGCAGTCAGCCCCGCGAAGATCGGCGCGCAGCCGGGCGGGTCGATGACGACGAACAGCGTCGCGAAGGCCGAGATGAACAGCTCGGTCATTTGGGCGCGGCGATCTCGTCGTGCATCACCGTCTCGTAGCGCTTGCCGGTCCATAGCTGCACGGTGAAGGTCCTGCTCCCGTCGGGCATGACCAGCCAGCGCGCGATCAGGGTCTTGTCGGGCGACTCGCCCCGGCCCGGCTTGGCATCGGAATAGACCATGAAGAGCGGCGACCGGGGCCTGCCCGCGCACGACGCGGTCCGCACCTTGGGCTTCTCCGGCAGCGCACGCGGCGCCGCCAGCACGTCGCCGCCGTCATATATCCATTTGAAATGCCCGTCGGGCTGGCGCACCCACACGGTAGTGAAATAGCCCGACGCCCTGGGCCGGCTCCACGGACCGGTGTTCACCGCCGTCGTGCCGTCGCACGAGACATAGCTTTCCGCCGGCCACCATTGCACCGCGATCGGCGGGTCCTTCTCGGGCAAGGCCTCCTTCGCGTTGACCGGCTGCGGGGTGAACAAGACCGCATCGTCGGTCATGAACCGGCGGAAGGCGGTCCATTGCCCGTCGGTCTGCGCAGCGCGGTTGAACGCGCGCTCGGCATCGACAGCGGTTTCGGGGTCCTGCGCGGCGAGCAGCATCAGCGTCAGCAGCATCTCAGTCTCCTTCGCCAGTGGGCAGCACGTCGTGCACCACCTTGTCGAGCGAGCGCCCGTTCCACAGCCACACGGTCAGGCTGTAGCGCCCCCCGGCCTCGGCCTGCCAGTCCCACATCAGCGTGCCGTCGTCGGACTTGCCGTGTCCCGGCCGCGCCGGCTCGGCCATCGTCGCGAAGTGCGGGTTGGCGCTGCGCTGGAAGGCGCACGAGGCAGTGCGGACCCGGGGCTTGACCGGCCGCGCGCGCGGCGCCGCCAGCGCGTCGCCCGAATCGAGCACCCATTTCCAGCCGCCGCCGGATTGCCGCCGCCAGACCGTGGTGAAATAGCCGACCCGCCTGCCCAGCGTCCACGGCCCGGTGTTCACCGCCGCGCTGCCGTCGCACGCGACATAGCTCGCCGCGGGCGACCAGCGATAGGCGGCGGGCGGATCGCGCCTGTCATAGGCGTCGGCGACTGGAGTCGGCGCGGGCGCAAGCACGATCGCGTCGGGCGCGGCGAAGCGGCGGACCGCAGTCCACTGGCCCTCGGCCTGCGCGGCGCGCGCCATCTTGCGCTCGGCATCGACTGCGCTCCCGCCATCCTGCGCGGCAAGCAGCATGAGCGCGAACAGCATCAGATCGCGCCTTCTTCGAGCGGAACGCCCTCGCGCCGGTACGCGGCGACCAAGGTATTACGCAGCAGGCAGGCGATCGTCATCGGCCCGACTCCGCCGGGAACGGGGGTGACAGCGCCGGCCACCGACATCGCCGATTCGAAGTCGACATCGCCGCGCAGGCTCCCGTCGACGCGGTTGATCCCGACATCGATCACGCAAGCACCGGGCTTGAGCCACTCGCCCTTGACGAAATCGGCGATGCCGACTGCGGCGACGACGATATCGGCATGCGCCAGATAGTGCGGCAGGTTGCGCGTCCGCGAATGCGCCAGCGTCACCGTGCAGCTGCGCGCGGTCAGCAGCGCCGCCATCGGCTTGCCGACGATGTTCGAGCGCCCGATCACCACGGCGTCGAGCCCCGACAGGTCGCCGAGCCGGTCCTCGAGCAGCATCGTGCAGCCGAGCGGAGTGCATGGCACGAAGCCGCTGAGCCCGGTCGCGAGCCGCCCGGCATTGACCGGATGGAAGCCGTCGACATCCTTGTCGGGATCGATCCGCAGCAGCACTTCCTGCGCGTCGAGGTGCCGCGGCAGCGGCAGCTGGACGAGGATGCCGTCGACCATGGGATCGGCGTTGAGCTGGTCGACCAAGGCGATCAGCTCGGCCTGGCTGGTCGTGTCGGGCAGGCGGTGCTCGATGCTCTCCATTCCCGCCTCGCGGGTCGTCCTGCCTTTGGAGCGGACATAGACGGCGGAAGCGGGGTCTTCCCCGACCAGCACCACCGCGAGCCCGGGGGTGCGCCCCGTCGCGGCATGGAAGGCAGGGACAAGCGCCGCGACGCGGGCGCGCAGGCCGGCGGCGAAGGCCTTTCCATCGATAAGCTGGGCGGTCATGGCGGCGAGCCATAGAGGCTGGCGGCGATCTCTGCCAGCGCCGTGGAATCGCCCTTGATCGTCAGGGGCTTGCGCCGCGAAGTCAGCCGCCCCCCATCGCGATCAGCTGCTCGGCGATATAGGGCACGAGGATCACGCGCAGGATGTAGAGGATCACCAGCACCGCCATCGGCGCGAGGTCGAGCGGATGCGCGTTGGGGAGGATGCGGCGCAGCGGGCGGTACATCGGCTCGGTCAGCCGCTCGAGCCCGTGCCACAGCGAGCTGACGAACTCGTTATAGGTGTTGATCACGTTGAACGCGATCAGGATCGACAGGATCACCTGGACGAAGATGATCCACCAGACCACGTTGAGCAGCACCTGGACGATTTGGTAGATGACGAGGATCAAGCTGTGTCTCCGCGGGCGGCCGTGGCCAGGGGAATAGCGGAAAGTCCGCGGAACTCACAAGCCCGTGCCCTGGCCCGTGCCCTGGCCCGTGCCCTGGCCCGTGCCCTGGAACACCTCATGCGTGCACCAGCGTGCCCGCGCCGCGCCGGGTGAAGATCTCGAGCAGCATCGCGTGCGGCACCCGCCCGTCGAGGATCACCGCGGCGTCGACCCCGGCCTCGACGGCATGGACGCAGGTCTCGACCTTGGGGATCATGCCCCCCGAAATCGTCCCGTCGGCCTTGAGCGCGGCGACCGCGGCGGGATCGAGATCGGTGAGCAGCTCGCCCGATTTGTCGAGCACGCCGGCCACGTCGGTCAGCAGGAAGAAGCGCGACGCCTGGCAGGCACTCGCGATCGCCCCCGCCATCGTGTCGGCGTTGATATTGTAGGTATGCCCGTCGGCGCCGAGCGCGACCGGGGCGACCACCGGGATGAAGCCCTGCCGCGACAGCGTCCACAGGATCGAGGGATCGACGCGCACCGGCTCGCCGACGAAACCGAGATCGACATGGCGCTCGATCCCCGAATTGGGGTCGGGCTCGCTGCGCCGGACCTTCTCGGCGGTGACCAGCGCGGCATCCTTGCCCGAGATGCCGACCGCCTTGCCGCCCGCCTGCGCGATCCAGCCGACGATCTCCTTGTTGATCGATCCCGCCAGGATCATCTCGGCGATCTTCGCGGTCTCGGCATCGGTGACGCGCAGGCCGCCGACGAACTGCGATTCGACTCCGAGCCGCTTGAGCATCGCGCCGATCTGCGGGCCGCCGCCATGGACGACGATCGGATTGATCCCGACCGCCTTCAGCAGCACCACGTCCTCGGCGAAGTCGCGCGCCAGCTCGGGATCGCCCATCGCGTGGCCGCCATATTTCACGACGAAGGTCTTGCCGGCGTAGCGCTGCAGATAGGGCAGCGCCTCGGTGAGCGTCTCGGCCTTGGCGAGCATCGCCGGATCGGGGGAATGATCGGTCATGGGCGCGCCCTTAGGCGGGGGCGGCCTTCGCGTCCAGCGATCGCCCGATCGCGACGAACAGGTAGATCAGCGCCGGGACCAGCACGATCGACAGCACGATCTTGGTCGCCATCTGCCCGACGATCAGCCCGCCGATCGGAAAGACGCCGTAGAAGGAGATGGTGATGAACAGCAAGGTGTCGACGATCTGCGAGAGCACGCTGGCGATCGCCGCGCGCAGCCACAGCAGCTTCGCGCCTTCCTTGCCCTTCAAGGCGCTGAAGATGGTGACGTTGAGCGTCTGCGAGGTGCCATAGGCGATCAGCCCGGCGAGCATCATCCGGAAGCTCTGGCCGAGGATGGTCTCGAACGCGGCGAGGCGCCCGGGGTCCATCCCCTCGCCTGCAGGCAGCCGCAGCACCAGCTCGATCAGCGCCATCGCGACGAGCAGGGGAATGAAGCCGACCCGTACCAGCCGGTTGGCGGTCTTGGCGCCATGCAGCTCCGCGATCGCGCTCGATAGCGCGACGAGCAGCAAAAAGGCGAAGATCCCCGCCTCGACCGCCAGCGGCCCGAGCCCGACCATCGGTCCGATCGCCGAGACCGGCCCCAGCGAGACGAGCTTGTTGCCGAGCACCCCGGCGATGCAGACCATGCCGCCGTAAAAGAGCGAGAAGACGAAGAGCGAGCGCGAGATCGCGGGGGTCTGTGTGTCCATGCCGCGAGGCTAGCGGGAAACTGACGCGCGTAAAGCCCCCTGGACGGCGGATCTTCAATGGCTTGCCATCGATCCCCGGGCGCGCCAATCTCCGCCGCTTGTCGAGGGGGAGACGAGTGATGCGCACCGACCAGTTCCAGATCCGGATTCCCCGCGCATGAACGGCTTCCCGATCGGCATTCTCGGCATCGTCGCGATCCTCGCGATCGCTTTCCTGCTTTCGAGCAACAAGCGCGGCATCCGCATCCGCGTGGTCGCCGCCGCCTTCCTGCTCCAGGCCGGGATCGCCTTCATCGTGCTGCGTACCGAATGGGGCGTCGCTGCGATTCAGGGCCTGTCGAGCGGAGTCACTGCGCTGCTCGGCTATGCCGGCGCGGGCACGGCCTTCCTGTTCGGCCCGCTCGCCAAGCCCGAACTGGGCGGCAACAGCTTCGCGATCGCCGCGCTGCCGGTCATCATCTTCTTCGCCGCCCTGGTGTCGATCCTCTACCATCTCGGCGTGATGCAGTTCATCATCCGCTGGGTCGGCGGCGCGATCGAGAAGATCACCGGCGTGACCAAGGTCGAATCCCTGTGCGCGGCGGCCAACATCTTCGTCGGGCAGAGCGAATCGCCGCTGGTGATCCGCCCCTATCTCGCCCGGCTGACTCCGTCGCAATTGTTCACGGTGATGACCGTCGGCATGGCCGGAGTCGCGGGCACGATCCTTGCCGCCTATGCCAGCCTGCTCGGGCCGGCTTCGCTCCCCTACCTGCTCGCCGCGTCGTTCATGGCGGCGCCGGGCGGGTTGCTGATGGCCAAGATCATCATGCCCGACGAACTGGTCACCGAAGGCGAGCTGCCGCTCGGCGACGATCCCGAGGAGCAGATGGTCAAGGCCGTCGAAGTCGAGGTCGAGGAGGAAAAGTCGGCCAATCTGATCATGGCGGCGGCATCGGGCGCCTCGACCGGCGTCAAGATCGCAGTCGCGGTCGGCGCGATGGTGCTGGCGTTCGTCGCCTTGGTCGCGCTCGCCAATGGCCTGCTCGGCGGCCTCGGCAACTGGATCGCGGCGCATTCCGAATTCATGGGTCCCGCCGTCCATGGCTGGGCGCAGGCCTATCTGACCGATCTCAGCTTCCAGCGGATCATCGGATCGATCTTCGCGCCGGTGATGTACCTGCTCGGCATCTCCTGGACCGACGCGACTGCGGCGGGCGGATTGTTCGGCACCAAGCTGGTGCTCAACGAATTCGTCGCCTTCATCGACCTCGGCGCTATGACGGAGATGGCGCCGCGGACCAAGGCGATCATCACCTTCGCGCTTTGCGGTTTCGCCAATTTCAGCTCGATCGCGATCCAGATGGCCGCAACCGGCAGCCTGGCCCCCAACCAGCGCCCGATGATCGCCAAGCTCGGCATCCGGGCGCTGATCGCGGGCAGCCTCGCGAACCTGATGAGCGCGGCACTGGCGGGATTGCTGTTGCCGGCGATGTGATGCGGCTGGCCTTCACCAAGGGCCCGGCCAGGATGGACCGGATGGAGATGATCCACGCCGACGGGCGGACCGAGGCGCTCGACTGCCCCAAGCAGCGCATCATCCCGCACGACATGATCCATTATGCAGTCGAGAGCGTGCTCGAGGCGCGGGGCTTCATCAGCCGGGTCGCCGCCGGCGAGGCCGCGATGCTGGCGATGGCTGGCAATGCCGAAAGCGATGGAGTCGAACGGCTGGTCGAGGCGCTTCAGGGCGATGGCTGGTCGGGTGGAACCTCCCCTGTGGAGGATGTGATCGACCTCTACCGAGTGACCTGCGAAGCGCGGAACTGCCCGATGCTGCCGGTCGACGCCGCCGCGATCGACGCGATCAGGGTGCGCATCGCCGCGTTGACCGAAGCCTGGGCAGCGGTGCCGGTCGGCGGGGCGATGACACTGGATTTCTAGCCCAGCGCGGGCACGCGCTCCAGCCAGGCCAGCGCCTCGGCCTCGGTGTCGAAAATCCGCATCGAATCGTCCATCACTTCGCGCTTCGCCTGCATCTTGGCGAGCGCGCTGCCGAACACGATCGCGGTGCGCGCGGTCGGGCAGGCCGAGCGCGCCATGTTCTTGAGATACTCGAAGCCTTGCGCGACATCGATTCCCTGCACCGGAAAGTCGGTGGCGTCGGCATAGGTGTCGAAATGCGAGTGGGTGCGGACGATGTCGTGGACCGTGGCGTGGAATTCCCCGGCGAAGCCGGCAAAGGTCTCCTGATCCCAGAAGCCCCGAGAAGGTCAGTCTCAGCAAGGGAGGATCGCTCTCGAAGCGGATCGAATAGGGCACGCGTCGTCCTCTCTGCCCCGCCTATCGCGCAAAGCGGTAAGCGGCGGGTAAAGATCGGCTTGCGCATTCAGCGCGTCGGCACCGGCTCCGCGCCCGAATAATCGTAGAAGCCGCGCCGGGCCTTGCGGCCGTACCAGCCCGCCTCGACATATTTCATCAGCAGCGGCGCCGGGCGGAACTTGGGGTCGCCGGTGCCTTCGAACAGCACCCGGGTGATCTCGAGGCAGGTGTCGAGCCCGATGAAATCGGCGAGCGCGAGCGGGCCCATCGGATGGTTGAGCCCGAGCTGGCATGCCGCGTCGATATCGGCGATCGTCGCGACGCCTTCGCCCAGCGCGAAGCACGCCTCGTTGATCATCGGCATCAGCACGCGGTTGACGATGAAGCCCGGCGCGTCGTTGGCATGGACGATGCGCTTGCCGAGCGACTGGCCGTAGGCCTCGACCGCGGCGACCGTCGCGTCCGACGTGGCGAGCCCGCGAATCAGCTCGATCAGCCCCATCACCGGCACCGGATTGAAGAAATGCACTCCCATGAAACGGCCGGCATCGGGCGCGGCCTGCGCCAGCCGGGTGATCGGGATCGACGAGGTGTTGCTGGCGAGGATCGCGTCGCCGCGCAGCACCTTGCCGAGCGTCTCGAAGATCGTCCGCTTGATGCTCTCGCGCTCGGTCGCGGCTTCGATCACCAGGTCGCAAGGGGCAAGGTCGGCCAGCGTGTCGACCGGCTCGATGCTCGCCAGCGCGGCGTCGCGGTCGGCGGCGGTGATCTTCTCCTTCTCGACTGCGCGGTCGAGCTGCTTGGCGATCGCCGCCTTGCCGGCCTGGGCGGGCGCGAGGCTGTGATCGGCGAGCAGCACGCGATAGCCTGCCTGCGCCGAGACCTGGGCGATCCCATTCCCCATTTGTCCCGCCCCGATCACGCCCACCGTCTTCATCGCTTGTGCTCCACAAGATTTTGCGGCTTCCTACGCACAAGCCGCCCGATCCGCTAGGACAAGACCGATGCTGCCTTTGCTCCTCGCCCTGATCGCCGCGCCCGGCCCCGCGCCGGGCGACGTCAAGATCTTCGGCGACTGGGCCGTGGCGTGCGACAATGCGAAAAGCTGCGAGATGACCTCGCTCTATCCCGGCGACGGCGTGATGCCCGCGGAGGGATCGGGCTATGATTCGGCGACCTTCTCGATCGAGCGCGCGCCGGGTCCGGCGGGCGGCTTCACCGTCGAGGTCGCGCTGAGCGTCCAGCATCGGGGCGAGGCTTCGATCCGGGTCGATGGCGAAGTGATCGCGGGCGGGGTGCCGAAGAACGACATCCTAGTCTTCACCGGCGCCGATGCTGCGCGGATCGTCGCGGCGATGATCAAGGGCAAGGAATTGAGCGTCACCGGCACCGGCGGCGCGATGATCGGGCGGGTGACGCTCAGCGGCTCGTCGGCGGCGCTGCGCTACATCGACGCCGGCCAGGGCCGCGCGGGCACGGTGACCGCGGCGGTCGCCAAGGGCACCCAGCCCGCGAGCGCGGTTCCGGCCGCGGTGGCGCTGCCGGTGGTGCGCTTCGTCCGGCCCGCGGGCAGGCCGGTGGCGATGACCCGGGCGATGCGCGCGGCGCTCGACAAGGACACCGGGTGCGGCGAGAATTACGAAGGCGGCGACGGCGGTCCGCCCGGGGTCGAGACCCATGCGCTGGGCGGCGGCAAGACGCTGGCGCTGCTCCCGTGCGGCAGCGGCGCGTACAACTTCTCGGCCATCCCCTACATTATCGAAGGCGGCCGCGCCGCGATCGCCAGGTTCGACTATGCGCCCGGCGAGACCGAGGCGGCCGGCGGCACCGCGACTTTGGTCAATGCCGGCTGGGACGCCGATACCGCGCGGCTGAGCAGCTACGACAAGGGACGCGGCCTCGGCGATTGCGGGGGTTCGGAGGACTATGTCTGGGACGGGACGATGTTCCGGCTGGTCGAGGCGCGGGCGATGCCCGATTGCCGCGGCTCGGTGAACTGGCTCGCCATGTGGCGCGCGGCCCCGGTCGCGCAATAAGGATTTCGGGATGACGATGATGTTGCTCGCGGCGGCGCTCTCGCTGGCCGGGCCCGGCGCGGAGCGCGTGTTCGGTAGCTGGGTGGTGGCGTGCGACAATGTCGTGCGGTGCGAGAGCTCGCCGATCGTCGCCGATACCGGGAATGGCCGGACCAGCCCGCCGGACGTCGTGCTGGCCCGCGAACCGGGCCCGGCCGGCGCGGTGTCGCTCATGATCGAGATCGACACTCAGCCGGGCCGCATCGTCGACCTGCTGATCGACCGCCGTCTCGTCGCGACTGCACCTTTGCGCGAGGGACGCATCAAGGTCGAAGGCGCGGCCGCCGAAGGGCTGGCACGCGCGATGGCGACCGGCCATATGTTGACGTCCGCTACGGCAAGCAGACGCTGGCGGCGATCTCGCTCGCGGGCGCCTCGGCGACCTTGCGTTATGTCGACGATCAGCAGGGCCGCGCGGGCGGCGTCACGGCGCTGGTAGCGCGCGGCCCCAAACCCGCGGCCCTGGTTCCGCCGGCGAGGCCGGTGCCGCGCATCGACGCGATCCGTATGCCGAAGGGGCAGGCAAAACCGCTGGACGCCGCGGCGTTGCGGGCATTGGCGGCGCAAGGTGAGTGCGATGCCAACCCCGAATTTCCCAAGCCTGGCTTCTACCGGCTGGATGCCCGTTCGACGCTGGTATTGGTTCCCTGCTCGGCGGGCTCGACGACCTATTCGCACCTCGCCTTCGTGATGCGCGACGGCAAAGCGGCCCCGGCTGGGTTCGATTACCCGCCGGTCGCCGAAACCGGATTGCCCGACGAGATGCGGCCGAAGAGTCCGCCCGAGATCGTCGAGTCCGATTTCGGAGAGGGCGTGCTGACTCATCTCGTACGCCCGCGATATCCCGGCGGATGCGGGGTCACCCAGAATTGGGCCTGGGACGGCGCGCGCTTCCGGATGACGATCCTCAACCGCCTGGGCGTCTGCGGGAAGCGGGCGATGTGGCTGACTCATTACCGCGCCGAGCCGGTCTGGAAGACGCGCTAGGGCGCCACGCGCAGTGGCTGGGCCTCGCAGAGGATCAGCGCGAACCAGTCCTGCGGGTCGGTCCATTCGGCGATCGGCGTCCAGCCGCCGCCGCGCAGCAGCATCCGCGCGCCGTTGGGACCGTATTTGTGGCTGTTCTCGGTGTGGATCGTCTCGCCCGCCGCCACCCTGAAGGGGCGGCCATCGACTTCGAAGGCAACGTCGCGGACCGCCTCGAGATGCATCTCGATCCGCGCGGCATCGGCGTTCCAGATCGCGCGGTGGCGGAAGGCATCGAGCGGGATCGTCCCGCCCAGCTCGCGGTTGATTCGCTCGAGCAGGTTGAGGTTGAACGCGGCGGTGACGCCCTGGGCGTCATCGTAGGCGGGGACCAGAACCTCCGCCGGCTTGACCCGGTCCATCCCGATCAGCAGCCGCGCGCCTTCGCCCAGCCACTGGCGCATCGCCCGGAGCAGGTCGACCGCGTGCCACGCGTTCATGTTGCCGATCGTCGAGCCGGGGAAGAAGCCGAGCTTGGGCAGCCCCTCGACTTGCGGCGGCAGCGGCACGGGGCGGAGGAAATCGGCCTCGACCGGGTAGACCGGCAGGCCCGGGAACGCCTGTGACAGGTCGCGCGCGGACTCGCGGAGGAAGTCGCCCGAGATGTCGATCGGGACATAGGCCGAGGGGTTGATCGCGCGGAGCAGGAGCGGGGTCTTGGCCGAGGAGCCCGAGCCGAACTCGACCACTGCGGCATTGTCCGCCGCCAGCGCACCGAGCTCGGGGCCGACGCGTTCCAGCAGCGCGGTCTCGGTGCGGGTCGGGTAATATTCGGGCAGATCGGTGATCGCCTCGAACAGCTCCGAGCCGCGGCGGTCGTAGAACCAGCGCGCGGGGATGGCGCGGGGGGACGCGGCGAGGCCGTTCAGCACATCGGCGCGGAAATTGGGATCGGCGAGCGACGCCTGGCCGTCCTCGGCCTCCTGCTTGAGCATCACAAATCCTTTGCGAGCCGCACGCCGGTGAACTGCCAGCGCTGGTGCGGGTAGAAGAAGTTGCGGTAGCTGGCGCGGACATGGCCGCGCGGCGTGGCGCACGAGCCCCCGCGCAGCACGAACTGCCCGCTCATGAACTTGCCGTTATACTCGCCGACCGCCCCTTCGGCGGCGCGGAAGCCGGGATAGGGGCGATAGGCGCTGCCGGTCCATTCCCAGACATCGCCGAAGAAAGCCGGGCCGCCGGATGCGGGGCGCGGCTCGACCGGGCCGGCGGCGTCGAGCTGGTTGCCGCCGGCCGGGTCGTGGGCCGCGGCCGCGCTTTCCCATTCGGCTTCGGTCGGCAGGCGCACGCCGGCCCAGCTGGCATAGGCGTCGGCCTCGTAGAGGCTGACATGCGTGACCGGCGCGGCGGGATCGATCGGGCGGCGGCCGTCGAGGCCGAAGCGCGTCCAGCCGCCGCCGAGCCGCTCCCAGTAGAGCGGGGCGTGGATGCCCCCGGCCTTGACCCAGGCCCAGCCGTCGCTGAGCCAGTGGCGGGCATCGGCATAGCCGCCATCGGCGATGAAGCCGGCCCATTCGCCGTTGGTGACGGTGCGGTCGGCAATGGCGTGCGGGGCGAGCAGCGTCTGGTGGCGCGGGCCTTCGCAATCGAAGGCGAAATTTGCCGAAGTTGACTCTTGACATCGCGCGAAGCCGATCTCGGCGACACCGGTTCGCCCCTCGATCCAGCCGATCGGTCCGGGCATCGCCACCGGAACCTTGGGCGCGCCCGGCCAGACTGCGGGCTCGAGCGGATTTACCGAGAAATGGTGGAGGATGTCCGTGAGCAACAGTTCCTGATGCTGCTGCTCGTGGTGCAGGCCGAGCTCGACCAGCGCGTGCGCCTCGGACGGGAGATCGGCGGCGAGCAGCGCGGCGTCCACCGCGTGGCGATAGTCGAGGATCTCGGCGAGCGAGGGGCGCGACAGCATCCCCCGGCGCGGACGGGCGTGGCGCTGGCCCTCTGCTTCGTAATAGCTGTTGAACAGGAACGGGAAACGATCGTCGTGGAGCGTGTAGCCCGGGACATGGTCGCGCAGCACGAAAGTCTCGAAGAACCAGGTCGTGTGCGCGAGGTGCCATTTGGCGGGCGAGGCGTCGTCCATCGACTGGATCGTCGCATCGGCGTCGGACAGCGGCGCGACCAGGGCCTCGCTCAGCGCACGCACGCGCCCGAAGCGCGCTGCCAGGGCGCTGGAAGCCGGAGCAATACCCGTTTCCGTTCGCATTATGTTCTCCCTATCGGCCGCGAAACCGCGTTCGTCAACCGCCGGAAGCCAGCAATATAGGTTAGCGCGACGCCCCCGGAACCCACAGAACGTCGCCGGCGCCGTTTTGGTTCACCGCGCGCGCAGCGACGAACAGCAGATCCGACAATCGATTCAGATAGATCAGCGGCTCGGGGCGCAGCGCCGCGGTCTCGCTCGCGGCGACCGCCGAACGCTCGGCGCGGCGGACGATCGCGCGGGCGAGGTGGAGCGCGGCGGCCCCGGCATCGCCCGCGGGCAGGACGAAGCTGCGCAGCGGCGCGAGCGCGGCGTTGAGCCGGTCGATCGCGCCTTCGAGCCAGTCGACCTGCGCCTGGGTCACGCGCAGCGCGTAGCTCTGGTCGCCCTCCGACGGGGTGGCGATATCGGCGCCCAGATCGAACAAGTCGTTCTGGATTCGCGCGAGCATCTCGCTGAACGATCCTGGGCCGAGCGCGCAGCGCGCGACGCCGATCGCCGAATTGGCTTCGTCGACATCGCCGATCGCCGCCATCAGCGGATCGGCCTTGGACACGCGCGAGCCGTCGGCAAGCCCGGTGGTGCCGCCGTCGCCGGTGCGGGTGTAGATCTTGTTGAGCTTGACCATCAGGCCCGGACGTCAGCCCTTGGCGGACATGATGATCAGGATCAGCGCGATGATCGCGATCGCGCCGCCCTGGAGCAGGATGCGCTGCTGCATCAGCTTGTTCGACCGGAGCGCGCGCGGGCTGGGGCCTTCGCTGGTGTCCTCCAGCTCGGCCTGGGTAGTGCCGGCCATGTTCACCAGCCCCTTGATGAGGACGAACAGAGTCGCGAGCATCGCCGCGACGAGGAGGATGGCGAGGAAGATCAGCATCGCCGCACTCTAGTCCTTCCCCATCGCGATTCCAACCGGAAGCTCGCCGCGGCGCAGCCGGTCGGCGAGCGCGCGGCCATCCTCGCCCGCCAGCCGCATCGCCTCGAGCGTGGGGGCGCCGTGGCGCTTGGCGAGGCGCGTGCCGTCTTCGGCGGCAAGCAGCACATGGTGGCGGTATTCGGGCGTGGGGAGATCGAGCAGCGCCTGGAGGAGGCGGTGGATATGCGTGGCCTCGAACAGGTCCTTGCCGCGGACGACATGGGTGATGGCCTGGGCGGCGTCGTCGACGGTGACGGCGAGGTGGTACGAAGCGGGGGCGTCCTTGCGGGCGAGGACGACGTCGCCGTGCGGGAGGGGGTTGGCGCGTACCCAGCCGGCGAAGGCGTCGTGGAATGTCAACGCCGCCCCACTCCCGCCGTCACCCCGGACTTGTTCCGGGGTCCACGGTTCAGCTGGACCATGGACGCGCGGTTCCTGCTGGAGGCTCGAAACCTGTGCCCGATCTCCCGGTGGACCCCGGAACAAGTCCGGGGTGACGGATAGTTTGTGGAGAGCGCCAGCGACATCAAGCCGCCAGCAGTGCGGTCTGGAGAGGTCGGGCGCCGCCAGCCCGCGGCAGGTCCCCGGATACACCGCGCCTTCGGGCCCATGCGGCGCGCTCAGGCTCGCGGCGATATCGGCGCGGGTACAGAAGCAGGGGTAGAGCAGGCCCATTGCCCGCAACCGGTCGAGCGCCGCCTCGTAGCGCGGCAGGCGCTGCGACTGGAAGGAGACCTCGCCGTCCCAGCCGAGCCCGAGCCATTCGAGGTCCGCTAGGATCGCCGCGACATGCTCGGGCCGGCTGCGGGTGCCGTCGATATCCTCGATGCGCAGGCTGAAGCGGCCGCCCTGCCCGCGCGCGAAGTCGTGCGCCTGGATCGCCGACCAGGCGTGGCCGAGATGCAGCCGCCCCGTCGGGCTCGGCGCGAATCGGGTGTGGATAACCATCAACCCGGCCCTTGACCGCGAGTCGCGGCATATGCTGTCATGACAGCGTCACGCGGCAGGGCGACTGAGCGGGCATGAGAACAGGGGGCATGGCGCACGCATGTATCATCCCGATCTGATCCGCCATCCGGACAGCTGCCCTGCGCTCGTGCTCAACGCCGATTATACGCCGCTCAGCTATTACCCCTTGAGCGTGTGGCCGTGGCAGACTGCGATCAAGGCGGTGTTCCTCGACCGGGTCGACATCGTCTCGCATTACGAACGCGAGATCCGAAGTCCCAGCGCGAGGCTGAAGCTCCCTTCGGTCATCGCGCTCAAACATTATGTGAAGCCTTCGAATTTCCCTGCATTCACGCGGTTCAACCTGTTCCTTCGCGACAAGTTCGCCTGCCAATATTGCGGCAGTCCCCGCGACCTCACCTTCGACCATGTCATCCCGCGCGCGCAGGGCGGCCGCACGACCTGGGAGAATGTCGCCACCGCCTGCGCGCCGTGCAACCTCAAAAAGGGCGGGCGCACCCCCAGGCAGGCGGCGATGCCGCTCCATGTCGAGCCGATCCGCCCGACCAGCTGGCAGCTGCAGGACCATGGCCGCAGGTTCCCGCCCAACCATCTCCACGAGACCTGGCACGACTGGCTCTACTGGGACGTCGAGCTGGAGGCCTAGGGCCGCGCGCAGCGCAATCCTCTCTTCCTCCGCGCCTCCGCGCCTCCGCGTGAAAAAAAGAAGATATTGGTTCACGCGGAGACGCGGAGACGCGGAGAAGAAGAAAGAGTCTTGCACCTTCGGCGCGGGAGCGGGCTAGAAGCGGGAGCACGGGCGGGAGTAGATGATGAGCGGATTCCAGACGACACGCCGGCGGGCGCTTGCGCTGTCGCTGGGGAGCGCGGCGGCGCTGGCGGTGCCGGGCTGGGCATGGGCCGCCGATCTCGACGAGGCCGAGGTCGACGCGATCGTGCAGCCGTTCATGGCGGCGTTCGGGACGCCGGGGATCGCAGTCGCGATCGTGCGGCCGGGAGCGCCCGCCTTCGTCAAGGGCTATGGCGTGCGGACGCTCGGCAAGCCGGGCGCGGTCGATGCGCATACCCGCTTCGGCATCGCCTCGCACTCCAAGGCGTTCACCGCCGCGGCGCTGGCCTTGCTGGTCGATGCGGGCAAGATCGGCTGGGAAGACCCGGTCGTGAAGCACATCCCCGAGTTCAGGATGTACGATCCCGCGGTGACCCAGATGATGACGGTGCGCGACCTGCTGGTGCATCGCAGCGGGCTCCCGCTCGGCGCGGGCGACCTGATGTTCTTCCCGACCGGCAGCCACGTCGCCGCCGACGCGCTCAAGGCGCTGCCCTATCTCAAGCCCGCGCGCGGTTTCCGGGCGGGCTATGACTATGACAATATCCTCTACATCGTCGCCGGCGTGCTGATCGAGCGGGTGGCGGGGATGCCGTGGGACCGGTTCGTCGAGACGCGGCTGTTCGCGCCGATCGGCATGGCCGACGCGGTCGGCTCGCGCGGGTCGCTCAGGACCGGCAATGTCGCGGGGCGCCATGCGCGGCTCGGGCCGCCGGTGCGCGGAGTCGGCAAGCTCGAGGTGGTCCAGCCCGACGAAGGGGCGATGGTCGACGCGGCGGGCGGGATCAACGCCAGCGTGAGCGACATGGCGAAATGGTTGCAGGTCCAGCTCGACCAGGGCAGGCTGCCCGACGGCAAGAAGCTGTGGAGCCCCGAACAGGCGAAGGAGATGTGGGCGCCGCAGACGATCACCGCGTCGAGCGACGGGCCGACCGCCGAGAATCCGGTGCGGGCGATCCTCCAGACCTATGCGCTCGGCTGGTTCGTCCAGGATTATCGCGGGCTGCGGCTGGTCCAGCACAGCGGCGGGCTTTCGGGGCAAGTGACCTATTCGGGGATGCTGCCGTCGCGCGGGATCGGCGTGTCGGTGCTCAGCAATGTCGAGGAGCCGGTGTCGTCGGCGATCCGCAACGCGATCCTCGACCGGCTGATCGGCGCGCCGGCGTTCGACTGGGTCGGGGCCTATGGCAGCCGCATGAAGAAGGGCCAGGAAGACGCGCTCGCCTCGGTCGAGGGCGGCGTCGACACGGCGCCGGCGGGCGGGCCGTCGCTGCCGCTCAAGGCTTATGCCGGGCGCTACCGCGATCCCTGGTACGGCGAGGTCGTGGTCGGCGAGAAGGGCGGCAGGCTGTCGATCGACTTCGTCCCGACGCCGGCGTTCAAGAGCGTGCTCGAGCCGTGGGGGCCGGATACGTTCCGCACGCGCTTCGCGAAGGATGCGGGCGAGGATGCAGTGGTGCGCTTTGCGGTCAAGGACGGGACGGTCACGGGCATGACGATGAAGGCGCTCTCGCCGCTCGCCGACTTCAGCTATGATTTCCACCATCTCGAGTTCGCGCCGGTGCGGTGACTTCGTGTTTGCCGGACTTTCTTGCTCTCCTGCGAGAGCAGGAGCCCAGGGCCGCAAGGGCCATTCCTCCTTGGCTCTGGACCCCTGCTTTCGCAGGGGAACAGAAAGCGGAAGTGCGGTGAGCCGTGCTGTATTATTGCTATAACACACATGTTGCGCTAGCGTAGCGCTGAGCGGGACGGCAAGCTGGGGCCGATGGCCAAGGACGACGACAGTTTCGAGCAGCGCTTTCCGCTGCGGCGCCCCGCCGAGGCGGTCGAGGCTCCGCGCCCGCGTCCCGCGCCGCGCGTCGTCAGGCCGGCGGTGTTTCCCACGGCTTCGCCGCCGCCTCCGCCCCCGCCGCCCTCGCCGACAAGGCGGCTGACCGCAGCGGCGCGCAACTGGTTCGAGCCGTTCGAGCCGCTCGAGCTGACCGGCGGGATGCCGCCGCCCGAGGAGCGCTGGTCGCGGGCGCAGCGCGGCGTGCCGCCGCCCCCGCCGCTCGAGCTCGTCCCCGCGATGGCGGGGGGCGGCTACACGACCAATTTGCCGGTGGTGATACGGCCCAACCGGTGGCGCTGGGTGTGGCGCGGGCTCGCAGTGCTGATCCTGCTGTTCATCGCCGCGGTGGCGTGGCTGGCGCTGACCGCGCCGCTGTCCAAGTCGCTCCAGCCGATCGCGCCGCCTTCGATCACCCTGCTTTCGGCCGAGGGCACGCCGATCGCGCGGCGCGGCGCGGTGATCGACGCGCCGGTCGATGCGGACAGGCTGCCGGCGCATGTCCGCGAGGCGTTCATCGCGATCGAGGACCGGCGCTTCGAGAGCCATTGGGGGGTCGATCCGCGCGGGATCATGCGCGCCTTCGTCCATAATGTGACCAGCGACAGCGGCTCGCAGGGCGGCAGCACGATCACCCAGCAGCTCGCCAAGAACGCCTTCCTCAATTCGGACCGGACCGCGACGCGCAAGTTCCAGGAAGTGCTGATCGCCTTCTGGCTCGAGGCGTGGCTGACCAAGAACGAGATCCTGTCGCGCTATCTGTCGAACGTCTATTTCGGCGACAATGTCTATGGCCTCCGCGCAGCGGCGCGGCATTATTTCAGCTGCGCGCCCGAGGATCTGAGCGTCAGCCAGGCGACTTTGCTCGCCGGGCTGGTGCAGGCACCGAGCCGGCTGGCGCCGACCGGCAACCTCAAGGGCGCGCGCGACCGGCAGAGACTGGTGATCGCATCGATGGTGAGCGCCGGGCTGCTCGACAAGCGCGAGGCGGCGGCGGTGCGGCCCGCGGTGCTCAAGCCCGACCGCGTGACTCAGCTGCCCAACGGCACTTATTTCGCCGACTGGGTGCTGCCCCAGGCGCGCGACCGCTCGGGCGAGATCGCCACCGAGCAGGAAGTGCGGACCACGCTGGAGATGCCGATCCAGCGCGCGGCCGAGCGCGCGGCGCGCAATGCCGGCCTGCGCAAGTCGCAGATCGCGATCGTCGCGATGCACCCCGACGGGCGGGTGATCGCGATGGTCGGCGGCGCGAGTTATGGCGCGAGCCCGTTCAACCGCGCGACCCAGGCGCGGCGCCAGCCGGGGTCGGCGTTCAAGCTGTTCGTCTATCTGGCCGCGCTCCGCGCGGGAATGACTCCGGACAGTATGGTCGACGATTCGCCGGTGAGCTTCGGCGGCTGGTCGCCCGAGAACAGCCATGCCGATTATGCCGGGCCGATCACGCTCAGGCAGGCCTTCGCCAAGTCGAGCAACGTCGTCGCGGCGCGGCTGATCCAGCGGCTGGGGGTGGCGAACGTGACGCGGGCGGCGCGCGACCTCGGCATCTCGACGCCGATCGGCGACAATGCCTCGATCGCGCTGGGCAGCTCGACCGTGTCGCTGCTCGAGCTGACCGCGGCCTATGCGGCGATCGCGCAGGGCAGCTATCCGGTGCGCCCGCAGGGGCTCGACACAAGGGACGCCCCGCGCGACTGGTGGAGCCCGGGCGCGCCGACATCGTTCCCGGCCCGGACCCGCGAGGACATGCGGTCGCTGCTCGCCAGCGTGGTGCAGTCGGGCACCGGGCGCGGGGCGAATCTGCCGGTTCCGACCTTCGGCAAGACCGGCACCACCCAGGACAATCGCGACGCGCTGTTCATCGGCTATGCCGGGGACATCGTCGCGGGGGTGTGGATGGGCAATGACGACAATTCGCCCAATCCCGGGCTGTCGGGCAGCGGGCTGCCGGCGCGGGTGTGGCGCGACTTCATGATGAAGGCGCTCAACCTGCGCGCGGCGCCGCCGCCGGTGGCGGTCGATGCAGGCGGCGAGTCCGACAACGGCATCATCGGGCTCGACGATGTGCTCGACGGGCTCGGGATCGATATCGGCCCGGGCGAGATCCGCACCGAGGTCGACCGGCCGGACCAGCCCGACGACGACCGCCCGCCACCGGGCGACCCGCGGCGGCGCGAGGACGTGGTGGTGCCGACGCGGCCGGGCTTCGAGGGACGGCCGGGACGCGCGCCGACCGACCGGCCGCGGGGGGATGAGGGGAATCGAGGGAATTAGACTTCGCTTCGACCATTTGCTTTTCCCCGGCGAAGGCCGGGGCCCAGCTTCGGCGGACTCAAGACGGCATCCCGCCATCTGAACCGGCTCGCAGCTGGGCCCCGGCCCTCGCCGGGGAAAAGCTGGATTCAAACCGGCTGAAGCCAACTCCCGCAGCGGTTGACCTTCGCGGCCCGCGCTCGCAAGGACGCGCCATGCGCTTCTTCTCCGACAATGCCGCGCCGGTCTGCCCGCAGGTGCTGGACGCGCTCGCACGGGCCAACAGCCTCGACACCGCCTATGACGGCGACCGCTGGAGCAAGGAGCTCGACGGGCGCTTCTCGGACCTGTTCGGGACCCAGGTGCGTGCGCTGTGGGTGCCGACCGGGACCGCGGCGAACAGCCTCGCGCTTGCGGCTTTGTGCCCGTCCTATGGCGCGGTGGTGTGCCACAGACACGCGCATATCCAGGTCGACGAATGCGGCGCGCCGGTCTTCTACACCGGCGGCGCGACCTTGCTGCTCGGCGAGGGGCCGGGGGCGAAGCTGACGCCCGACGCGATCCGCGCGGTGACCGACCCGATCCGTCCCGACGTCCACCAGGTCCAGCCGCACGCGATCTCGATCACCAACGCCACCGAATACGGCCTCGCCTATACGCCCGGCGAAGTCGCGGCGATCGGCGACCTCGCCCGCGAGAAAGGCTGGGGCCTGCACATGGACGGCGCGCGCTTCGCCAACGCCGTCGCGCATCTCGGCTGCCATCCCGCGGAGGTGACGTGGCGGGCCGGGGTGGATGCGCTGAGCTTCGGCTTCGTCAAGAATGGCGGGATGAGCGCCGAGGCGCTGATATTCTTCAAGCCCGAACTCGCCGAGGCCACGCTCTATCGCCGCAAGCGCGCCGGGCTGCTGTTCTCGAAGGGCCGCTATCTCGCTGCGCAGATCCTCGCGATGCTCGAGGGCGATTTGTGGCTGGCCAATGCCCGCGCCGCCAATGCCGGGGCGCGGCTGCTCGCCGAGGCGGCGGGCGACCGGCTGGTCTATCCGGTCGAGGCCAATGAAGTCTTCCTGCGGCTGAGCGCAGCAGAGGCCGCGAGCCTTCGCGCGCTCGGCTTCGACTTCTACGACTGGGGCGTGGGCGAGGCGCGGCTGGTGATCTCGTGGGACCAGAGCGAGGAAGCGATCCGGCCGCTGGCGAACGCGATCGCCGCGCTGTGAACGCTGTCCTGTGAGCGATTTCGACACCGCCCCGCGCTCGACGCGGCTGTCGGTGCTGATCCCGTTCGCGATCATCACGCTGATCTGGGGCTCGACCTGGTTCGTGATCAAGGACCAGCTGGCGGTGGTGCCGCCGAGCTGGTCGGTGACCTATCGCTTCGCCGTGGCCGGCGTGACGATGCTGGTCTGGGCGGCGATGCGCAAGGAGCGGCTGGGGCTCGATGCGCGCGGGCTGGCCTTCGCGCTCGTGCTCGGCGTGTCGCAGTTCGTGCTCAACTATAATTTCGTCTACGTCTCCGAACAGTACATCACTTCGGGCGTGGTCGCGGTGGTCTATGCGCTGCTGCTGGTGCCCAACGCGATCCTCGCGCGGATCTTTCTCGGGCAGCGGATGGGGCGCCAGCTGATCGCCGGATCGGTGATCGCGATGGCGGGTGTCGGGCTGCTGTTCGCGCACGAGGCGCAGCTGAGCGCGGCGGGGACGAGGCAGGCGATGATCGGGATCGGCATCGCGCTGGCCGGGCTGTTGTTCGCTTCGATCGCCAACGTCATGCAGGCGGCGCGCGTCGCCAAGGCCTATCCGATGGCCACGATGCTCGGCTGGGCGATGCTGCTCGGCGCGGCGTTCGACGCGGTCTTCTCGCTGGCGACCGCGGGGCCGCCGACGGTCGAGATGCGCTGGGGCTATGTGATCGGCATCCTCTATCTGGGGGTGATCGGGTCGGGAGTCGCCTTCAGCCTCTATTTCGCGCTGATCCGCACGATCGGACCCACCAAGGCGGCCTATACCGGCGTGGCGATCCCGGTGATCGCGATGCTGCTGTCGACCTTGTTCGAAGGCTATCGCTGGTCGGGGCTGGCGGCGGGCGGGGTGGCGCTGGCGCTCGCCGGACTGGTGATCGCGCTCAAGGCGCGCAGGCCGAACCGGTAGTCGGGGTAGAGCGGGCGCCAGCCCAGCACGCGCTTCGCCTTGCCGTTGGCGACGCGGCGATTCTCGTCATAGAAAGCGCGGGCCTGGAAGCTGAGCCCGGCCCGCGCCAGCGGGACCAGCTCCGGGACGGGCTTTCCCGCCAGCGCGCAGGCATAGGCGATGACGTCGCTTTGCGGCGCGGGGAGATCGTCGGCGAGGTTGTACGCGCCCGGCGGCGCGCCGAACCCGGCGATCACGCCGCTGACGATGTCGTCGACATGGACGCGGCTGAACACCTGGCCGGGCGCGTCGACGCGGATCGCATGCGCGCGGTCGAGCGCCGAGCGGCCGGGGCCGTAGATGCCGGGGAGGCGGAACACGCGCGCGCCGAGAGCCAGCCATTCGGAATCCGCCACAGCCCGCGCGCTGCGCCTGCCGCCGCCGACCGGCGCGCTTTCGTCGACCCAGGCGCCTTCGGTGTCGCCATAGACCCCGCTCGAGGACAGGTAGCCGAGCCAGGCATCGGACGCGGCAATGGCGTCGCCATAGCTGGCGAGCACCGGGTCGGCCTCGCCGGGCGGAACCGAGGAGAGGATGTGCGTCGCGTGGCGGACCTCGAATTCGACACGCTCGCGGTCGGCGAAATCGGCGCGGCCGACGCCGGCGACGCGCCAGTCGCGCGCTTCAAGCGCCGTTGCGAGGCGCGAGGCAGTGTAGCCGAGGCCGAAGACAAAAAGGCGCATCGCCGAACCTATATCGCAATCCCGCGCCGCGGGCTCCCCTCTACCTCTGTCACGCCTTGACGCTGCCGGACCCGGTCTGGGAGAACACCGATATGTCGGGCATCATCATTCTCGAAGACGGCAATGATATTTACGCGTCCAATATGGGCCTGGGCGGCGCATTGGAGCGGATCGGTCGAGCGCTTCCGGCCTCCGAGACCAAGCTGGCGACCTGGCTGATTGATCTCTCCCGGCGTTCTGGCGGGTTCATGGATTTCGACTTGCGCGGCCTCAGCATCGCGCATCGCAATGCTTTCTGGGCCGGCGTGGAAAAGGAGAATGATCTGTCGAAGGATTGGGACCAGGACGCGCTCTACAGTCAGACCGTCGAAGTCCTTCGCCTTTTCCATCAAAGGCGCCATTCCCGCCGGAATCCGATCGAGGACGCTCGGGTCGAGCCGATCGATCTCAGCGAACTCTGGTTTTCCGAAGATCCGGCGGCGGAGGAAGCCCGCTAAGTCCTATTTCGCCCCATACCCGTCGAACAGCACCCCGAAGAAATCGCCCTTGTTCCAGCGCGGCCGCGCGTCCGAATCGGCGAGGGTGCGCGCGACGCCGTAATTGATCCGGACGAACTTCGCCGCCGAATCCCAGTTGAACGGCAAGTCGACCTGGTCCGAGGGCTTGTGGTAATTGTCGGCGAGGAACTTCTTCTGCGCCACCGCCCCCTCGCCGCCGGGCCCGCTGTCGATCGAGACCGCGGGGATGCCCGACTGGACGAAGCTGTAATGATCCGAGCGGACGAAGAACATCTCCTCCGGCGACGGATCGGGGACGACCTTGAGCCCCTCGCCCGCCGCGACCGCCGCGACGACCGGGCCGATGCTCGAACGCTCGCCGCCGAGCACGACCACGTCCTGGAGCGCATAGGTGAGGATCGGCATGTCGAGGTTGATGTCGGCGACCAGCGACGCCTTCGGCACGGTCGGGTTGTGCGCGAAATAGTCCGAGCCGATCAGCCCCTTCTCCTCGGCGGTGAGCGAGAGGAAGATCAGGCTGCGGCGCGGGCGCTTGCCCGAGGCCTGGAACATCCGCGCGACCTGCAGGATCGAGGCGGTGCCGACGGCATTGTCCATCGCGCCGTTGTAGATGCGGTCGCCGTTGACCGGATCGCCGACCCCGACATGATCGAGGTGCGCCGAGAGCACGACATATTGCCCCTTGAGCGCAGGGTCCGATCCTTCGAGGATGCCGATCACATTGTGGCTGGGCGTGGTGCGCAGCCTTGTCTTGGACTTGGTGTCCATCGTCACCGCCAGCGGACCGGTGGGGATCTTGCCGCCCCTGGCCTCGGCGGCCAGCACGTCGGCCCATTTGATCCGCGCGCCGGCGAACAGCTTCTCGGCGCCGGCCTGGCTCACATAGGCGACCACCGGCGCGCCGGGGGCGGCGTCGTGCGCCTTGCCGTCGGGCGTCGCCCAGGTGGTGCGCGGATAATCCCAATAGGGCACCACCGCGTCGAACGGGAAATCGGCGTGGCGCGCGGCCGATTCGAGGATGATCACCGCGCGCGCGCCGCGCAGCTCGGCGACATGCGCCTTCTGGTCGTCGTCGCTCAGATGCGCAGTGACTTCGGACGGGAAGCCCGGCGGCACTCCGGGCAGGATCGCGACGATCTTGCCGCGCACGTCGAGCCCGCGATAATCGTCGCGCTTGCCCTCGGGATAGACGATCCCGTAGCCCGCGAACACGACCGCGCCCGACACCGCGAAATCGGGCGAGCTCGGCACCGGGCTCGACAGGAAATCGACGCCGAACGCCATCGGGATCGCCGCCTTGCCGCGGGTCAGCGCCATCGTCCCCTTCTCGGCCGAGCGATAAGTGACCAGCGACACCGGCTGGAACCAGCCGCCCTTCTCGCCGCCGGGCGAGAGCCCCGCCGCGAGGAACTGCGACGCGACATATTCGGCGGCGACATCGAAATCGCGCGTTCCCGCCTCGCGCCCACGCATCGCGTCCGAGGCGAGGAACTGGACATGCGCCTTGATCGCCGCCTGGTCGGGCGGAAGCTGCTGCGCCTGCGCGAGCGGAGTCAGCAGCAGCAAGGGCAGGACAAGCAGGCAACGCAGCATCGGGCGCCTTTCGAGCGAAGCGGATAAGGAACCCAGCCCCCTGGGAATGGCCGAGGGATAGCGCACGTGCGCGCCAACGCCAGCGTGTTTTCGGGTGGCAGCGGGCTTTCGCGGGCCTATATGCGCCGGGCAATGGCAGATATTCAGCGCGCAACCCAGGCCCCCATCCAGGCCCCCCATGTCACAAGGCGCGAGGATTACCGCGCGCCCGACTGGCTCGTCCTCGAGATCGCGCTCGATTTCGACCTCGATCCGGCCAGGACCCGGGTGCGCACGAGCCTGTGGGTCACGCGAAACGGCGAACATGGCCGGCCGCTGCGGCTCGATGGCGACGGGCTGGTCGCGCTGAGCGTGCAGGTCGACGGCGCCGAGGCGACGGGCTGGGAAATGGACGGGACCGACCTGGTGATCCCGCTGACCGGCAGCGCGCACCGCATCGACACCGAAGTCGAGATCGCGCCCGAGCGCAACACCCAGCTCCAGGGGCTATATGCCTCGTCGGGGATGCTGTGCACCCAGTGCGAGGCCGAGGGCTTCCGCCGCATCACCTTCTTCCCCGACCGGCCCGATGTGCTCAGCCGCTACAAGGTCAGGATGGCGGCCGACAAGGCGCGCTTCCCGGTGCTGCTGGCGAACGGCGACCCGGTCGGTTCGGGCGATCTTGAAGACGGCCGGCACTGGGCCGAGTGGCACGATCCCTTCCCCAAGCCGAGCTATCTGTTCGCGCTGGTCGCGGGCGACCTCGTCGCCAATCGTGCGAGCTTCACGACGATGAGCGGCCGCGACGTGCAGCTCGGCATCTGGGTGCGCGCGCCCGATGTCGACCGCACGCACCATGCGCTGGCGGCGCTCAAGACGTCGATGAAGTGGGACGAGGACGTCTATGGCCGCGAGTACGACCTCGACGTGTTCAACATCGTCGCGGTCGACGATTTCAACTTCGGGGCGATGGAGAACAAGGGGCTCAACGTCTTCAACAGCCGCTACATCCTCGCCGACCCCGATATCGCCACCGACTATGACTACGACGCGATCGCCGCGGTGGTGGCGCACGAATATTTCCACAACTGGTCGGGCAACCGCGTCACCTGCCGCGACTGGTTCCAGCTGTCGCTGAAGGAAGGCTTCACGGTCTTTCGCGACCAGAGCTTCTCGGCCGACCAGGGATCGAAGGCAGTCAAGCGGATCGAGGATGTCCGGGCGTTGCGCGCGAGCCAGTTCCCCGAGGATGCCGGGCCGCTGGCGCACCCGGTGCGGCCCGATTCGTACATCGAGATCTCGAACTTCTACACTGCGACGATCTACAACAAGGGCGCCGAAGTCATCCGGATGATGGCGACGATCCTCGGCCCCGACCGGTTCCGCGCCGCGACCGACCTCTATTTCGACCGGTTCGACGGCACCGCCGCGACCTGCGAGGATTTCGTGCAGTGCATGGAGGAAGCCGGCGGCGCCGACCTCACCCAGTTCCGCCGCTGGTACGAGCAGGCGGGGACGCCGCGGCTGCGCGCGTCACTGGTCCAGGAGGGCAACCGCGCGCGGCTGAGGCTCGAGCAGGGCATGGCGCCGACCCCGGGCCAGCCCGACAAGCTGCCGATGGTGCTGCCGCTCAAGCTCAAGCTGTTCGGCGCGGAGACCGGGCAGCCGCTCGGCGACGAGCAATTGTTCCTGCTGAAGGATGCGAGCGCCGAGATCGTCTTCGAGGATCTCGCCGAGCCGCCGGTGCTGTCGGTCAATCGCGGCTTCTCGTCGCCGGTGATCGTCGAGACCGACCGCACCCCGGCGCACCTCGCCTTCCTGTCGGCGCACGACGACGATCCGTTCGCGCGCTACGAGGCGATGCAGCAGCTGATGCTCGACACGTTGGTCTCGGCGGTGCGCAGCGGCGCGCCGGATCATGGCGCAGTGATCGAGGCGGTGCGCGACACGCTGGGCGATGCGCGGCTCGACAAGGCATTCATCGCCGAAGCGGTGCTGCTGCCGTCGGAGAGCTTCATCGGCGACCAGATGGCGGTGGTCGACCCCGACGCGATCCATGCCGCGCGCGAGGCGCTGCGGACCGCGCTCGGCACCGCGCTCGCCGGCGAATGGCGCGCGGCGTACGAGTCGGTGCGCGCCAACCGCTTCGAATATTCGCCCGCGGCCAAGGGCGCGCGGCGGCTCAAGTCGGTCGCGCTCGGCTATATCGCCGCGAGCGGGTCGGCCGATGCGGCGGCGCTGGCGTTCCAGCAGTTCGAGGATTCGGACAATATGACCGACCGGCAGGGCGCGCTGACCACGCTGGTCAACTCGACCTCGGACAGCCGCGCGACCGCGCTCGACATCTTCTACAACCGCTATGCCGATAATGCGCTGGTGCTCGACAAATGGTTCCAGACCCAGGCGCTTGCGACTCGCGACGACACCGCCGAGACCGTCGAGGCGCTGGCCGGGCACCGCGACTTCACCCTCGCCAATCCCAACCGCGCGCGCGCGCTGATCGGGGCATTCAGCGTCAACCAGCGCGCGTTCCACGACGCCTCCGGCCGCGGCTACCGCTTCCTGGCAGACCAGCTGATCGCGCTCGACAAGCTCAATCCGCAGACCGCCGCCAAGCTCGTCCCCCCGCTCGGCCGCTGGAAGCGCTTCGACGCGGGGCGGGCAGCGAAGATGCGGGCGGAGCTCGAGCGGATTCTGGCGACGCCGGGGCTGAGCAAGGACATGTTCGAGCAAGCGACGAAGAGTCTGGACTAGCGAATCGGCAGAGATGTTGCTATTATGTTCGCGTGAGTGACCCGAGCATCATTCAGGCGAACGAGCGGTTGAAGGGACTCGCCAACCTGCTGTTCAATCTCGGCGCCGCCTTGCTGGGCGCCGTGGCGGTGCGGCTTTACGGCCTGATGACCATCGACGTTTCGATAGCGCTATGGTCGATTTTGTCGGCAACGCTTATCTGGATGGCGTATATGGTGCTCGGACTGCTCCAATCGGAGACCATCGCGTGATCCATCTGTCGCTGGAAATGACCAATCTGATCTTTGCGCTGGTGGCGATCGTCTTCATGTCCACCATCTGGCTGGTGTCCAAGCGCGAGGTGAACAAGGTTCGCGCGGCCTATTTCGCCAAACATGGCCGCTATCCGGGCGAGCCCCGGCACGAACCGGCCGAATAGAAGCGCCTCACCCCATCACATTCCGCCCGCGTAATACGCTCGCGGTGTGGCCGACCACGGCGGTGGTCGAGCGTTCCCTCACCGTCCCCATGAACACCCAGTCGTTGCTCGCCTTATCGGGGGTCAGCGTCACCGCCATATAGCCTCGCCGCGACGTGTCGCACCATTTGAGCTCGGGATTCTTCGCGACCAGAGCCGCGGCGATGGTCTTCGGATCGGCGGCGAAGCCCGATTCGAACCCCGACGAGCTCACCGCATGGCCGGCGAACTCGACGCCTGCGGGCCTGCCGTCCTGCGCGAGGTCGAACGCCCAGCCATTATGGCTGTCGCCACAGACCACGACGAGGTTGGCGCCGGCGGCCTGCGACGATTTGAGGAAGCGCGCGCGGGCGGCGGGATAGCCGCCCCAATTGTCCATCTCGAAGGGCAGCCCAACCTTGCCCGCGGTCACCGCGGCGCTGGTGCGGTCGCGGACATAGCCGGCGGCGCCCGGGCTCAGCCAGCTGACCGCGTCGGCAGGCGCGCGGACATTGCCGATGATCGTGCCGAAGCCGACCATCTGCCAGCGCTGCCCCGCGCGGACCGACGCCGCCATTGCGTGCGCCAGCCACGCCTCCTGCGCCGAGCCAAGCATCGTCGCGGCGGGATCCTGCCAGGCGCCGTCGCGGAACGCAGTGAGCGCCTTGACCGGATCGCCGCCGCGGAACAGCGGCTCGAGCGAAGGCGAGCGGCTGCGCGCGAGCGCGCGGCTCTCGGTACGGAAGAAGGTCGCGAGGCCGCCGATATCGTACGCCTTCCACGGCTCCTCGGAGACCGGCATCCACTCGCGCCACGCCTGGAGCGCCGCCGCCTTGCGTGCGCTCCAATCGCCTTCGCTGGCCGGCTGGTGGTTCTGCGCGCCGCCTTCCCAGGTGTCGTTGGCGAATTCGTGATCGTCCCACTGGATCAGCATCGGCAGCGCCTGGTGCAGCGCCTGGAGGTCCGGGTCGGCGCGGTAGCTGGCATAGCGCAGGCGATAGTCGGCGAGGTGGACGCACTCGGCCAGCGGCTGGGGCAGCCGGGCGGCGATGCTGTCGGCCTGCGACGGGTAAACATTGGGGGCGTATTCGTAGATGTAATCGCCGAGATGCACCGCGAGATCGAGATCGTCGCGGGCGGCGGCATGGGCGTAGGCGTTGAAATAGCCGAACGCCATGTTCGAGCAGGAGAAGACCGCGATGCGGAAGCGCGGGACGCGGCCCTGCGGCAGCGTCTTGGTCCGCCCGACCGCCGAGAAGCTCCCGTCGGGCGCGACGAAGCGGTAGAAATAGCGCGTGCCCGGCCGCAGCCCCGCAACGGTGATCTTGGTGGTGAAGTCGCGCCACGCGCCGGTGACCGCCTCGCCCCCCGCGACGATGCGCGCGAAATCGGCGGTCGCGGAGACCTCGACCCTGAGCTTCACCGGATTGCCGTCGCCGGGCACGTAGCGCGTCCAGAGCAGCATCGAATCGGGGCCCGGCTCGCCGCTCGCCACCGCATGGGTGAAGCCCGCGAGATCGGCGACGCTGCCCGCGCGCGCGAAGCCCGGAAGCATGAACGCGCCGAGCCCGAGCGTGCCGGTGAGCAGAAGCGAGCGGCGGTCGATGCGAAGCGTCATTCCAGTCTCCCCTGCGGCGTCCTTGCGCCGTTCTTATGGAGCTTTGGTGACAGCAAGCCGGCCCGCGGGCAATCCGCCGACTCGGGCGCCGCTCAGGCGGCGTCGGCGGTGATCCGCACAATTCCCCGCTTCGCGTCGATCAGCCCGGCATAATAGTCCATCAAGTCGATCGTATGGTCGCGGTCGGTGCGCACCTTGCCCGCGGCGTGGCGCGCGGCGGCGCGGAGGATCGCGGGCTCGCGCGCGAACATCCGGCGGATCGCCCCGGCCGCCGAGCCGGCGTCGCGCGCGGCATAGGTCTCGGCGAAAGGCGGCTCGGCGATCTCGGCGCAGCCGCCCTCGTCGGGAACGATCAGCGGCAGGCCGGAGGCGAGCGCCTCGGTCGCGACCAGCCCGAACGGCTCGGCGTCGGAGCCGTGGATCAGCGCGTCGCAGCTGGCGATGATCCGCGACAGGCGGTGACGGTCATAGACCGGGCGGAACAGCCGGATATGCGGGCTCCCCGAGATCCGCGCCTCGAGCCGCGCGCTCTCGACGCCGGTGCCGAGCAGGATCAGCCCTACGGCCAAATCGCCCCCCGCCGCCTCGACCGCGTCGATCACCATCGACCAGCGCTTCTCGGGGTGGTGGCGGCCGAGCCCGAGCAGGAGGTGCCCGTCCTGCGGCAGCCCGCATTGCGCGAGCAGCGAGGTCCGCAGCGCCTCGTCGCGCAGGTCGGGCGAGAAATAGCCGCGCTCGATCCCGAGCGGCATCGACGCATCGACGCTCAGCCCCCGCCTGCGGAAGCGCTTGGCGAGCGCGGGGCCGTTGGTGACGAAGGCGTCGTACTTGGCGAGGTACCGGCCCATGTAGCGGGTGTACCAGGCAAAGGCCTGCTCGACTTGGACGGGACTCGCGATGCCGTCGAGCCAGCGCTGCGGATAGGCGCCGATATTGTCGTTGTGCGCGAAGAAGACCTTGACCGCGTCGCCCTGCCAGTTGCCCACCGTCCAGGCGGGCAGCCAGGGCGAGCTGGTCTCGACCAGGTCGGGCTGGATCTGGTCGAGCAGCTTCCACACCGGCTCGTCATGGACGAAGATGTGGTAGTTGCGGTCGAAGATCAGAACCGGCTGCTTGACCCAGTGGATCCGCCCGCCGCCCGGCCGCTCCTCGACGCCGTTGTGCGAACCCGGCGCGATCACCACCAGCTCATGGCCGAGATCGGCCATGATCCCCATCTTGCGATCGAGATAGGTGCGCACCCCGCCGCCGGTGGGCGAGTAATATTCGTTGACGTCGACGATGCGCATGGGATCAGTCGCGCACCGGAACGGCAAATTTCGTCAGCAACCCGTGCATGCTGAAGCCGCCGATCAGCGCGATGTGCGAAAGCAGCGTCAGCGCGGCGAACAGCGCCATCAGCTCGGTGAGCGAGCTGCCCGAGCCGCTCAGCAGCAGCGCGAACGAGGCGAACACGACTTCCTTGTTGGGCGCGAGCGGCAGCCGCGAGGCAAGCAGCCGGATCGCGGCGAAGAACACCCAGGTGCCGAACGCGACCTCAGGCATCGCGAAATGCCAGGCGAACACGACGAACACCGTCCCTGCGAACGAGCGCAGCATGTGCATCCCGAACACCCACCAGAGCTGCGGGCGCTGGAGCGAGAAGACCCGCTTCGAGAAGATCAGGAAGGGCAGGCACATCAGCACCATCAGCCCCGCCGACCCCGCGATCGAATGGCCGGTGATCACCGCGGGGAGCTTGTCCTGGAACGGCAGCACCAGCAGGATCATCGCCAGCGTCATCAGATTGCCCGCGATCGCCGACAATATCGTGACGTCCTTGACCGCGCCGAAGGGTGCGGCGACCATCTGCGTGCGCTGGCGCGCCCAGGCGTAGAAATAGGCCTCGCCCGAATAGCCGAACAGCACTTCGTTCGCGATCCGCTTCTTGTGCAGTGCAGCCATTCCGGCGAGCGGGATGCCCCACAGCCGCCGGAAAATCAGGTAATCGAAGGTCGGCGGCGCGAGATAGCAAAGCGCGAAGGCGAGGTAGAAAAGCGGGTTGGTCGGCACTGCGCGGGTCAGTCCGGCGAGCCCCGACGTGTAAAGCTCGCGGCCGAGCGCGGCGATCATCAGCAGGGTCAGCAGCCCGCCGAGGATCAGCGGCCAGCGGCTGCGGATCTTCTCGATCGGCTCCAAACCCGCCAAATCCGCGGGTTTCGGCAGCGCGGCCTTGAGGCCGGCGGCCAGCGAAGCTTCGGGGGCGGTACTCACGCGGGGATAGTCCAACAACGAAATGAAACTTTCACGACAACAATCCGGTTTCGGCTACGGTCGCCCCCCAAGGGCCGTCACCGGCGGGCTCTGGAAGCCAAATGCGGTTTCTTCGGGTGGCGATTTGGGCAGCAGGAAGGCGCTTCGCAAGACCATGCCGCAACGCAACGTTCCAACCGCGCAACATATCCTCGGATTCGCGCAGAGCCTGCGGGGCGGCGGGGTCGAGCGCGCGCTGCTGCGGCTCGCGGGCGGGTGGCAGCGGGCGGGGCGGAAGGTGACTCTGGTGATCGGCAGCACCGCGGGGCCGCTCGCCAATGAGCTGCCCGAGGGGGTGACGGTGCGTGCGCTGGGTACCGCCGATTATCGCGCGCTGATGCGGGCGCTTCCCGCCTTGATCCGCGAGACCGCGCCCGACCTGATCTTCTGCCCCGGCAACCATTATACCGGCGCGGCGGGCTATGCGCGGCTGCGGCTGGGTGCCGGCTGCCCGCCGATCGTCGGCAAGGTCTCGAATGCGCTGGTGCGGCCCGATCAGGGTGCGGTCGCCGCCTGGAGCTATCGCCGCTGGCTGCGGCTGCACCGGTATTTTTTCGACCATATCGTGGCGATGACCCCGGCAACCGCGGTCGAGGCGATGCGCGAGATGGGTCTGGGGCGCGAGCGGGTCAGCGTGATCGCCAATCCGCCGGCGCTGCCGGTGCCCGGCGCCGCGCCGACGCCGGTCCCGGCGGGGCGGTTCGTCCTCGGGGTCGGACGGCTCGAGCCGCAGAAACGCTGGGAGCGGCTGATCGCAGCGATGCCATTGCTGCCCGCCGACTTGACGCTGGTGATCCTCGGCGAAGGGAGTCTGCGCGGCGCGCTGGAGGCGCAGGTCGCGGCGTTCGGGCTGCAGAGCCGGGTGTCGCTGCCCGGGCATTCGGGCGATCCGCTGCCGGTGGTCGCGGCGGCGGCGGTGCTGGCGCTGACTTCCGATTTCGAGGGCGTGCCGGGGGTACTGCGCGAGGCGCTGGCGCTGGGGACGCCGGTGGTGGCGACCGAGTCGAGCGTGGCGGTGCGCGAGATCGTGCATTCGCCGGCGCTGGGCGATGTGGTGGCGCGCGGCGACGCCGAGGGGCTGGTCGCGGCGCTGGCGCGCTGGCTCGCGCCGGGCGCGGTTCGGCCGCAGCCGGTTGCCAGCGACGGCGATTCCGTCGCCGACTATCTTGCGCTGTTCGACCGGCTGGTGGCGTAGCGCAGGCCGACCCACAAGGTGCGCGGCGAGGCGCGCTCGACCACGCCGGGGCCGCTGATCCCGGCCTCGACCCGCGCATCGGCGAGGTTTTCGGCGCGCAGCTCGAGGCTGAGCCCGCGGGTGACCGGCGCGCGCACCGCCGCGTCCAGCGTGAAGGCCGAGGCGAGGCGGCGGGCGTTCTGGTCGTCCTCGAATTGCGGGCCGGTATAGCGCGCGGTGAGCGACGCCCCCATCGCGCGCCGGTGCCAGCCGAGCGTCGTCGAGGCCTGGTTGGCGGCGGTCTGGGCGGGGCGGAGGCCGTTCAGCGCAGCGGCGGCGCCCGCGGCGTGGACGCGCGAATCGGCGAAGGCCCAGGAGGCCGACAGGCTCCAGTCGCCGCGGTCGAAACGGGCGTCGACTTCCACTCCGCGCGCCTCGACCGCGTCGAGATTCTGGCGCTGGCGATAGACCCCCGCCGCCGAGACGAAGCCGACCCCCGGGAAGGTGCCGGGGCCGCTCGCCAGCGTCACATTGGCGATCGCGCCGTCGACGCGGCTCCAATAAGCGGTGGCGCGCAAGGTGAGGCCTTCGAGCGGCGCGAGATCGAGCCCCGCCTCGCCGCCGGTCAGGCGTTCGGGCGCGAGGCCGGCATTGGCGGCGGTGGCGTCGGCGCCGACGCGAAAAGGGCGGTAGAGCTCGTTGAGCGTCGGCAGCCGCCAGCCGCGATAGGCGGCAGCGCGCAGGGTGAAGGCGTCGCTGGCCCGGAAAGCCGCGCCGAGGCGCCCGGTGGCTTCCCAGCCGTCGCGGCTCGCGAAGCTGAGGTCGGTCACCGCCGCGCCGGTAAGCGCGCGCTCGAGCAGATGGCCGCCGATAATGTCCCAATGATCGAGCCGCATCCCGGCGCTGAGCGTCAGCGGCCCCGATTCGAGGCTGGCGTCGGCGAAACCGCCCAAAGTGACGCTGCGCCCGCCCGCCTCGCGGCGGCGCGTCGGCGCGCCGGCGACATAAGTGAACAGCTCCTGCGTCCGCCCCGAGACCGCGCGGGCGTCGGCGCCGAGCCGCAGCGTCACCCCGCCGCCGATCGGGGGCTGGAGCTCGATCCGCCCGCCGACGCCGGTGGCGGGGACATTATACTGGTCGAGCGTCGGCGTGACCGTGGTCCGCGCATCGTTGACGCTGGCGAAGCCGCTCGCGAACTGGCGCGACTGGACATAGGCGAGCGCCGTCCAGCCCCAGCGGCCGCGCCCGACCAGGCGCAGGCTGGCGTCGGCGCCGTCGCTCCGGACCGCCGTGAAATCGACGCCGCGGTCGCGCCGGTCGCGGAAGCCCGAGACATTGGCCTGCAGCTCGGCACCGCCGAGATCGACCACGCCGCGCAGTGCGAGGCTGGCCTGGCGGTACGGCGCGGCGCGGTCGACCGGGCCGCGGTCCTCGGCGACGATGGGGACGAAGCCGTCGCCGCGGGCGACCTGCCCGGCGAACGTGACGAAGCCCGATCCGAGCTCGGCCGAACCCACGCCGGTCGCGTCGAGGCTGTCGCGGCTGCCATAAGCAAGGCCGAGCCGGAGCGGGCCCAATTCGCGCGGCGTGCCGCTGGCCAGCTCGATCGTCCCCGCCAGCGCGCCCGGGCCGGCATAGCCGCTGCCGCCGCCGCGCGTGATTCGCACCGACCCGAGCCGCTCGGGCAAATAAGCCGGGAACGCCACCCAGCCGCCGAACGGATCGGCCTGAGGCACCCCGTCGAGCAGCAGCAGCGCGCGGCTCGACGCATTGCCGCCGAGCCCGCGCAGCGTGATTCCCTGGCTGGTCGGATGCGCCGAACGCGAATCCGAGCGGCGGAACTGCGCCACCCCCGCGGCGTCGCGAAGGACGTCGTCGAGCCGCGCGGTCTCGGCCAGCCGCGCGCGGTCGATCGTGACCACGGCATAGGCGGCGTCCCCCGGCGGGGCTTCGAGCCCGTGGCCGGTGACGACGATCTCGGGGTCGGGCGGCGCGTCCTGGGCGTGGGCGGGCGCGGCCAGCACGATTGCGGCAAGGAAAGCCCGGAGGATCCGCGGCGCAAAATTGGAATGGCGGTGCTTAGCTTGGCAGTTTTGACGCGAATCGTGACATTTCGTTGCGCGAGCGCGCACGATTGTTACGCCGTTGATGCGACCGCGCAGGAGAGGCTTCTGGAACATGTGCAGAACATGCCGTAAAACCGTCTTGTAGGACAGGCCCGGCCCGGTTTCCTCCCGTGACGGGAGGCGATGCCTCACGAGGCGCCTACATTGTCCGGATGCGCCGCGATGAATGCCGGCAGCGCAGTCGCGGCGGCATCGGCGGCGACGAGCTTCGGATAGGCGTCGAGCGGCGTCTCGAAGCGCCGCGCATTGTACATCTGCGGCACGAGGAACAGGTCGGCGATCCCCGGCGCGTCGCCGCCGAGGAAGCGGCCGTCCCCCGCCATCGCGTCGAGCGCGGCGAAGCCCTCTGCGATCCAGTGCCGGGTCCAGTCGCTCCGCTTCGCCTCCTCGACGTCGAGTTCATGGCCGAGCCAGCGCATCACGCGCAGGTTGTTGAGCGGGTGGACGTCCATCCCGATGACCATCGCCTGCGCCAGCGCCGTCGCGCGCGCCTGCGGATCGGCCGGGATCAGCCGCGGCTCGGGCCAGCGCGTGTCGAGCCAGTCGATGATCGCGAGGCTCTGGGTCAGCACCATGTTCTCGGCCTCGAGCGCGGGGACCAGCCCTTGCGGGTTGAGCGCGAGATGCTCAGGGCTGCGCTGCTGGTTCTCGAGCAATTTCACGTCGCGCCGCTCATACGCCACGCCCTTGAGGTTGAGCGCGATCCGCACGCGGTAGCCGGCGGAGGAGCGGAAATAATCGTGGAGCAGCATCTCAGCCGCTCTCGTCGGGCGGTTGCTTGCCGCGCCGCCAGCCCGGCCGGTCCTTGCGGATTCCGGCCTTGGCCGCGCGCTCCGATTCGCGCTCGAGCGCGACCTTGATCATCGCCACCATCGGATCGGCGAGCGTGAGCCCCATCACCCCGAACAGCGTCGAGGCGAGGATCTGCGCCGACAGCGTCAGCGCGGGCGGCAAATCGACGGTGCGCTTGGCGACGAGCGGGATCAGGACATAGCCGTCGAAGGTCTGCACCCCGAAATAGACCGCGATCGCCCACAGCCCCTGCTCCTGCCCGGCGCTGAACCCGACCGCGACCATCAGCACGCCGCTGGTGAAGGCGCCGACATTGGGGATGAAGGCGAGGATGCCGGTGATGATGCCGAGCAGCAGCGCCATCGGCACCCCGGCGATCGACAGCAGAATCCAGGTCAGCACGCCTTCGAACAGCATGCCGAGCAGCCGCCCGGCGAGCAGCACCCGGAGCGTCCGCGCCATCCGCGCGATCGTGACCGCGAACTCGTCGCGCGCGCCGACCGGCACCATCCATTGCAGGCCACGTTCGTAAAGGCGGGGCTCGATCGCGACGAACAGTCCGATCGTCACCACCATCAACAGGCTCGCGCCCGCGCCGAGCACGGTGCCGACCGCCGAGGTGAGCCGCCCGACCGATCCCAGCGCCTGCTGCGCCATGCCGGCCAGGTCCGAGCGGCCCGGCATCAGCCCGAGGCTGGTGAGGAAGGCGCCGACGCGATTGGCCTGGACCTCGAGCGTGGTGCGCAGCTCCCCGGCCTGCTGGGCGATCTGGATCCCGGTCAGGTAGAAGACCCCGGCGACGAACGCGATTACCAGCAGCACCACGATCAGCAGCCGCAGCCCGCGCGGCAGCGGCAGCACGCGCCCGAGCAGGCGCACGCCGCCGTCGAGCATAGAGGCGAACACCAGCCCGCCGAAGATGATCAGCAGCGGCTGGACCAGCAGCACCAGCAGCGCGATCGCCGCGGCGACTCCGAACCACACGCTCGCCTTGCGCAGCTCGGCGCGCATCACCGGATCGCGCATCTCGTTGGGGCCGGGCTCCTGGACGACCGAGATCGCCTCGCTGGCGGCTTCCTTGGCGGATTCCTCGGTCATTTGGCTTCCTGCGGATGGAGCGAGCTGCCGGCGCGGCCGCCGCGGAACGACTTGAACCAGGTCAGCGGGTTCCAGCCCGCGCTGCCGTCGAGCGAGAAGGTGATGAATTCGGCGCGCCCGCCGATATTCTCCCACGGCACCGGCCCGCCGAGCCCGTTGAGCTTGCCCTGCTTGTCGTACAGCGGATAGCGGCTGTCGGCGCTGTTGTCGCGATTGTCGCCCATCAGGAACACGCGTCCCTTGGGAATCACGCGCTCGCCGTAATTGTCGCCCGGGCTCATGCCGACGCCGAGATCGATCGTGTCGTAGGAAATGCCGGTCGGCAGCGTCTCGCGATAGACCGGCAGGCTGCAATAGAGCTTGCCGTTGGCGCCGCGGACCAGCCGCCCGTCATAGACGCTGAGGTCGAGCTTGTTGTCCTTGTCGAGGCCGCAGCGGGTATTGTCGTCGACCGCGACCATGCGGTTGCCGGTGAACTTGCGGTCCAGCGCCGTGCCGTTGAGGAAGACGATCCCGCCCTCGACTCGGATGCGGTCGCCGGGCAGGGCGATCACGCGCTTGATATAGTCAATGTCCGATCCCGGCGGCGTCACGATCACCACGTCGCCGCGCGCGGGCAGCCGCCCGAACAGCCGCCCGTTCATGAAGGGCAGCAAGTGGAAGGTCGGGGTGACGAACGAATAGCCATAGGGATATTTGGTCACCACCAGCCGGTCGCCGATCAACAGCCCGGGCATCATCGATTCAGACGGGATGAAGAAGGGCTTGGCAATCAGGCTGTGGAAGCCGAGCACGGCGATCACCAGCCAGAAGATGCCCTTGGCCTCGGCCCACCAGTCGGTGCGGCGCCCGCGGCGTTCCTCGATTTCCTCGAAGGGGAGGACGGCTTCGTCTCCGCCCATCATTCCTCGCCCGCGCCGGGCAGGGCTTCGATGACGACCAGCGCCATTGCCCAGGGGTGATCGTCGGTCAACGTCAGGTGCACCTTCGCGAAATGACCCGCGGGAACGAGCGAATCGAGCCTGGCGCGGGCGCCTCCCGTCAGCGCCAGCGTGGGCGCGCCGCTCGGGGAATTGACCACGCCGATATCCTTCATGAACACGCCCGCCCGGAAACCCGTTCCCACCGCCTTGGAAAAGGCTTCCTTGGCGGCGAATCTTTTTGCCAGTGTCGCCGCCCGGTTGTGCGGGCGCCGCGCCGCCTTCCCTAGCTCGATTTGGGTAAAGACGCGGTTCTCGAATCGTGTCCCATATCGATCCAGCGAGTTCTGGATCCGCTCGATGTTGCAGAGGTCGGAACCGAGGCCGATGATCACGATGCAAATCCTCCCCGGCACGGGGAGGGGGAACGCCGCGAAGCGGTGGTGGAGGGGGCTATCCGCGAGCGAGTCCCTTGTGGTGAGCCCCCTCCACCATGCTTCGCATGGTCCCCCTCCCCATGCCGGGGAGGATTGAGAAGGCACATCATCGCGCCTCATCCATCAGCGCGCGCATCCGCCGCACCACCGGCTCGAGCCCGTCGAAGATCGCCTCGCCGATCAGGAAATGGCCGATATTGAGCTCCATCAGCTGCGGGATCGCCGCGACCGGCACGACATTGTCGAAGGTCAGGCCGTGCCCGGCATGCGGCTCGATGCCGTTCTTGACCGCGAGCGCGGCGGCATCGGACAGGCGGCGCAGTTCCTCCACCTGCGCCTCCCCCTCGAGCTCGGCGTAGCGGCCGGTGTGGAGCTCGACCACCGGCGCCCGCAGCCGGATCGCCGCGTCGATCTGGCGCGCGTCGGGCTCGATGAACAGCGACACCCGGCACCCCGCATCGAGCAGCTGCGCCACCATCGGTGCCAGATGATTGTGCTGCCCCGCGGCGTCGAGCCCGCCCTCGGTGGTGCGCTCCTCGCGCTTTTCGGGGACGATGCAGACGGCGTGTGGACGGTGGCGCAGCGCGATCGCGAGCATCTCCTCGGTCGCCGCCATCTCCAGGTTGAGCGGGACCGTCAGCTCGGCCGAGAGCCGGGCGATGTCGTCGTCGGTGATGTGGCGGCGGTCCTCGCGCAGATGCGCGGTGATGCCGTCGGCGCCCGCTTGCGCCGCGAGCAAGGCGGCGCGGACGGGATCGGGATAGCCCGACCCCCGCGCGTTCCGGACGGTCGCGACATGGTCGATGTTGAGCCCCAGGCGGAGATGGCCGGTCACGCTACCGCGCGGCTCCCGGGCTTGATCGCCGGGATCGCCGCCAGCTCGGGGGGGAGCTGGTCGGCCGGGTAGGCCGGCACGTCCATCCTGAGCAGCGACACCAGAGGCACGCCGATATCGGCGGCGCCGTTCGATCGGTCGACGATGCACGCCGCGCCGAGCAGCACGCCCGGATGCTTGCGGATCGCGGCGATGCATTCGCGCGAGCTCAAGCCGGTGGTGACGATGTCCTCGACCATCACCACCCGCGCGCCTGCCGGAATCTCGAATCCGCGGCGGAGCTGGAATTCGCCCTCCTCGCGCTCGACGAACACGGCCTTGCAGCCGAGCGCGCGCGCGGTCTCGTAGCCCGGGATGATCCCGCCGATCGCGGGGGAGACGACGATATCCACGTCGCCGAACGAGTCGCGGACCAGCGCGCCCAGCGCGCCGCACACCCGCGCGGTGCGTTCCGGATCCTCGAAGATGCGCATCTTCTGGAGGAACACCGGCGAACGCAGCCCCGAAGAGAGGATGAAATGCCCCTCCATCAGCGCGCCGGCATCGCGGAACTCGGCGAGAATCGGGTCTTCGGTCACGGCTGCTCCTGGGTCCGGCGGGCAGGGCGACACTTAGGGTCCGCTCGCCCGCGCCGCAACGACTAGGGTCCGCTCGGCCAAAAAGCTGTTGAGAAAGGGGTGCAGCGGGGTATAGGCCGCTCCCATTGGCTTATCTCCTGCCCGCCTTCGGCGCTTCTGAACAGGGTGAATATCGACGATGCGCATGCTTGGGTTGACCACGCTTCTCCTCGCCGCGGGGCTTGCCCTTGCCGGCCCGGCGAGCGCCCAGAACGTTGCGGCCCCCGCTGACGCGGCTGCTGCGAATACCACCGCGGCGGCTGCCGCAGACACGGGCGCTCCGGCGAACGCGACCGCTCCGGCGGCGCAGGACCCGACGCTCAATCCCGACGGCAGTCCCAGGACTCCCGCGGTCGCCGGCGTCGGCCAGCCCAATGAGGGCTGGATGATCGCCCAGGACCAGGTGACTCCGACCGGGC
This sequence comes from Pseudomonadota bacterium, assembly GCA_040388355.1. Classification (GTDB taxonomy): domain Bacteria; phylum Pseudomonadota; class Alphaproteobacteria; order Sphingomonadales; family Sphingomonadaceae; genus Sphingomonas. The sequence continues at coordinate 67,113 of JAZKCD010000066.1, forward strand.
GCGAGGCGCTGGGCTTCCACGACTGGATCCTGATGCCGCTGATCACGATCATCTCGATCTTCGTGCTCGGGCTGCTGCTGTGGGTGATGTACCGCTATCGCCGCTCGACCAACCCGACGCCGTCCAAGACCTCGCACAACACGATGATCGAGATCGTCTGGACTTTGGTCCCGGTGCTCATCCTGATCGCGATCGCCATCCCCTCGATCCGGCTGCTCGCCGCGCAGTTCAAGCCCGCGCCCGACGGCGCGATCACGCTCAAGGCGATCGGCAACCAGTGGTACTGGACCTACGAATATCCCGACAATGGCGGGATCCAGCTGACCTCGAACATGCTCAAGGAAAAGAGCGAGGTGGCCGACGGCCAGCGCTTCCGCACCGATGCCGACGGCCCGCGCCTGCTCGCGACCGACCAGCGCGTCGTGCTGCCGGTGGGCGTGCCGATCCGGCTGATCACCACGTCGCAGGACGTGATCCACAGCTGGGCGATCCCTGCCTTCTGGATCAAGCTCGACGCGGTCCCGGGCAAGCTCAACGAGACCAGCTTCACGATCGAGAAGCCCGGCGTCTATTTCGGGGTCTGCTCCGAACTGTGCGGCGCGCGCCACGGCTATATGCCGATCACGGTCGAGGCGGTCTCGCCGCAGGTGTTCGCAGCCTGGGTCAAGGCCAAGGGCGGCACGATGCCGGTCCCCGGCAAGCCCAGCGGCGCCGCACCGGCCCAGCCGGGCCATGACAGCGCCGACGACACGTCGACTCCCGCCAACGGCGCGGGTCCGGTCGAGAACGTCACCGTCGCTCCGGCGACCACCAACCAGGCCGCGACCGCGAATCCGGGCGCAGGGAGCCACTAAGATGACCGATACCGCTCTCACCCCCGGCGCCCATGACGCTTATGGCCATGACGACCATGGCGATCACAAGCCGGGCTTCTTCGCCCGCTGGTTCATGTCGACCAACCACAAGGACATCGGCACGCTCTACCTGATCTTCGCGATCACCGCGGGGATCATCGGCGGGACGATCTCGGGGCTGATGCGCTGGGAGCTGGCGGAGCCCGGCATCCAGCACCTCCAGGGCTGGGCGGCGTTCCTCCACCAGAGCCCGCAGACCTTCGACGAGGCTTTGCACTTCTGGAACGTGCTGGTCACCGCACACGGCCTGATCATGGTGTTCTTCATGGTGATGCCGGCGATGATCGGCGGGTTCGGCAACTGGTTCGTGCCGATCATGATCGGCGCGCCGGACATGGCCTTCCCGCGGATGAACAACATCTCGTTCTGGCTGCTGATCCCGAGCTTCGCGCTGCTGCTCGCCTCGCCCTTCTTCGGCGGCGCGGGCACCGGCTGGACGGTCTATGCGCCGCTGTCGACCTATGGCGAGCCCGGACCCTCGGTCGACATGGCGATCCTCTCGCTCCACCTTGCGGGCGCCAGCTCGATCCTGGGCGCGATCAACTTCATCACGACGATCTTCAACATGCGCGCGCCGGGGATGACCCTGCACAAGATGCCGCTGTTCGTCTGGTCGATCCTGGTGACGGCGTTCCTGCTGCTGCTGGCGCTGCCGGTGCTCGCCGCGGCGATCACCATGCTGCTGACCGACCGCAACTTCGGCACGGCGTTCTACGACCCGCAGTACGGCGGCGATCCGGTCCTCTACCAGCACCTGTTCTGGTTCTTCGGCCATCCCGAGGTCTACATCATGATCCTGCCGGGCTTCGGCATGGTCAGCCAGATCATCGCGACCTTCAGCCGCAAGCCGGTGTTCGGCTATCTCGGCATGGCCTACGCGATGGTCGCGATCGGCGTGGTCGGCTTCG
>JAZKCD010000067.1:0-9298 GCA_040388355.1 Pseudomonadota bacterium
GTAGATCGTCTGGCTGTAGTCGAGCATCGCGAAGCTCGAGCCGTTCCACGCCGCGACGCCCTGATAGATCTTGCGCCCCGCCAGGTCATAGCGGGTCGCGATCGCATCGGTCCTGGTGCCGCCCGCGGCGGTAGCGCGGGTGTAATATTCCTTCTTCACCCGGCCCATCGCGTCATAGGCATAGGAGCGCGTGAAGCTCGAGGCGTCGGTGGTGCTCGCGAGGCGGCCGCCCGCGCCATAGCTGTAGGTCGTCACACGCGCCGCAGTGCCGGTCGCGCCCGACAGGACAGTGCGCGAGAGATTGCCCAGCGCGTCGTAGAGATAGCTCGTGGTGGGTGTGACCGTTTGGCCGTTGAAGTCAGTGAAGGACGCGCGGGTCTCGCTGGTCAGCCGCCCGGCGCCGTCATAGGCGTAGTTGGCCTGATCGAGCGTCGCCTCGGTCTTGCGCACCACCTGGCCAAGCCCGTTGTAGAGATAGCTGACGGTCGCGGCAGTATAGCCGGCGACGGGGGTGGCGCTGCCCGACGCGAGGACATCGCGCAGGCTGTAGCGCGTCTCGCTCAGGCGGTTGCCGGCCTTGTCATAGGTGTAGGTCGTGTAGCGGTCGTCGTCATTATAGCCAGCGGACGCGATCAGCGCGGGCACGGCGGTCGATTGCGCAGTGGTCACCAGCGTCGCCAGCGTCACCGGCGAGCCCGCCTGGGTGTTGACCCGGTTGGCGAAATGCATCTCGGCGGTCACATTGCCGTCGGGATCATAGGTCCAGGTCGCGAGCGCGCCCTCGGCATCGACCTGCGCGGTCTTGCGCCCCAGCGCGTCGTACCAGCTGTAGCTGACCGCGCCATTGGGATCGGTCAGCTTGATGACGTTGCTGCTGGCGTCGTACTGATAGGTGGTGACGATGTTGGCGGCAGCATAGCCGGTGGCGTAGCTGCCGCTGACGATGTTGCTCACCTGGCTCGTCGCCATCCGGTTCAGCGCGTCGTAGGTGAAGCTGGTCTCGCGAACCTCGCCCGAAGGGGCGCCCGGCGCGGCACCTTTCGCATTCGCGGGCAACGTCGGCGAGTTCAGATAGACGCGCGCGAGCGTGAGGTTGCCGTTGGTGTCGTAGGCGAAGGTCGAATAGGTGTTGGTGGTCGCCGAGGTCTGGCGCATCTCGACCGTCTTGCGGTTGAGATCGTCGTACCACATCAGCGTGCGCGCGCCGGCCGCATCGACCGTCTCGATGATGTTGCCGCGCGCGTCGTACTTGATCAGCTCGGTCGGGGTAACGGTCGTCGCAGTGACGAGATCGTCGGCGATGACGCTCACCGCGTCGCCGCGGGTCTCGGTCAGCCGGTCGTTCTTGTCGTAGATGTAGGTCGTGGTGCGCCGCGAGGCGATATTGTCGGCCTCGACCCTCTTGGTCTTGTTGCCGCGCGAATCATATTCGTAGCGGTTGACGATCGACGCGCTGATCTGGGTGCCGGCGCCATCGTAGCTCGGGACGGGCAGCGTCTCGGTCAGCAGCCGGCCGCGCCGGTCGAAGGTGTAGGTGGTGACGAGCCCCGCGCCGATCGTGCCGGTCGCCGACTTGGCGGTGATCGAAGTGCGGTTGCCGAATGCGTCATAGCCATAGGTTTCGTAGAAGCCGCGGGCGTCGGTGGTGCTGACGGCGCGGCCTATCTTGTCGTAGGCGAAGCTGGTGGTCGCATCCTCGCTCGCGTTCGCCGCCACCGAGGGCGGAGTCGCCATCGCCGCGGTGCCGGTCACCGGATTGAACCAGACCGTGACCGAGGCGATTTCACCGAACGCTGTGTAGGCGGTCTGGGTCAGCCCGTCCGCGGCGTTGCGGATATGCGTGACGCGGCCGAGCTTGTCGCTCCAGCTATAGGTGACGAAGCCGCGCGCGTCGGTGACCTTCCAGGCGTCGCCGAACGCGTTATACTCATAGCTGGTGATGCCGCCGGCGCCGTTGGTCTGGGTCTTGAGCTGGCCGACATTGTCGTAGGTATAGGTGGTGGTGACGCTCCGCGGATCGACCATCGTGACGCGGTCGCCGAGTCCGTTGTACGCGAAGGCCGTGACGGATTGCTCGGCCGTGCCATAGGCGCGGATCTCGGTGGTGAGCCGCCCCACCCCGTCATAGGCGTAGATCGTCACGGCCTGGTCGGCAGTGCCATAGGCGTCGTAGCGCGCGGCGAGCATGCCGGTCGCGTAGTAATCGTACAGCGTCATCACGCCATTGGCGTCGTAATCGCCATAGAGCTTGCCGTTGGCGTGGTAGCTGTAGCTGTGCCCGATATAGGTGCCCGAGGCGCCCGACAGCGAATCGACTTGCGCGATCGTGGTGGCGTTGGTCACCGCGATCTTGTTGTCCCACACATATTGGGCGACCATCTGGCCGGCGGCGTTATAGTCGCTGCGCGAGACATAGCCTTCGGCGTCGACGATGTAGCGGACCTCGCCGCGGGCAGTGTACCAGGTGCGGGTGATGCGGTCGGCCGCGCCGCCGGCGTTGGTGCCCGACCAGCTGTTCATCGTCGCGAGCGCGGGAAGCGTCGCCGATGCGTATTTCGCCGCATAGGCGACCGACCGGACGACCTGCCCGCGATTGTCGTAGGTAAGCCCGGTGACGCCGCCGTCGGCGTCGATCGCGAAGGCGGCGCGCCCGGCCGCGTCGCGCACCACCCAGCTGGTGCGGTTGGCGGTGTTGGCGAGCAGCGGGGCGGCAAGCGCCTTCACATTGTCGTACGTATAGTCGGCGGTTGCGGCCATCGCCGCGGCGAAGCGCGTGGAGCCCGTCAGGAGCCCGGCGCTGTCATAGCCATAGCTGGTGACCTGGTTCAGCCCGTCGACAGAATAGCGCAGCTGCCCCGCGCCGTCATAGACGTAGCGCTTGACGCGGTCGTTGGCGCTGGTGCCGACATTGGCGACGAGATCGTTGAAGCTGGCGGTGGCGCGGATTCCCGCCGCGGCGGCAGTGAAGAAGGCGGTCTCGAGCGTCTTCTGCCCGGCCTTGTCGTAGGTGATCCGGGTCAGATAGCCTTCGGCGTCGAGCGTACCGATCGCGCGGCCGTCGCGATCGTAGAAATAGCGCGTGACCGGATCGGTCGAGACGAGCGCCGGAATATTGGCGATCGCCGGCGGCGTCGTCTTGAAGCCGGTGACCTGCGCGGCGGTCAGCCTGGATGCCGAGGACCCGCTGCTGAGCGGCTGGCCGGCCTTGTCATAGGTGAAGCGATGGTAGCTGCCGTCGCCGCCGACCGTGGCGAGCGTGCGGCCCTCCGCGTCGTAGACGGTCCAGCTCCACATGTCGTAGGCATGCTCGGCCGGGCGAATCGCAGCCGGATCGAACACGCTGTCGGGATTGGCCAGGATCGCCAGCTGCGCGGCGGTCACTCGCGTGGCGTAGCGCGCGGTCGCGACGAGGCGGTTGCCGGCGTCGTAGCGATACTCGATCAGGTCGCCATAGTGATTGGCCTCGGCGATCAGCCGGCCGGCCTTGTCATAGGCGTAATAATGGTTGAGCCCGACCGCGTCGGTGGCGATGCGGAGGCGCCCGAGCTTGTCGTACTGATTGGCCGACGTCCCGCCCGCGACATAGCTGCCGCTGTCGACCTGGCTGATCAGGTCGCCGGCGAGATTATAGGTGCTGACGGTCACATAGCCCGAGGCGAGCGTCACCGTGGTGGTGCTGGCGGTATCGTTGAAGACGAAGCTGGTGGTGCCGCCATTGACGTCGGTCGACGCGGTCATCCGGCCCATGCCGTCATAAAGATAGGTCTGGGAGACCTGGTTCTCGTTGTTGGTCGAAAGCAGGCGGCCTGCCTGGTCATAGGTGTACCAGGTGCGGGTGTAGCCCTCGGCGGTAGAGCCCGCTCCACCGGTGGTGGCATAGCCATAGGCGATCGTGGCGGTGAGGTTGCCGCGCGCGTCCCAGCTGTTGGTGGTGACCTGGGTCGACTGACGGTCGGCGATGGCATTGCGCCAGGCGTCCATCGTCGCTTCGGTGAGCGCGCCCGCGCCGATCGTATAACCCTGCTCGGGATATTCGATCCTGGTCAGCAGCTGGCCGGCGGCCGTGTACTGATACTCGGTGACATAGCCTTCGCCGCTGATTTCGTAGCGCAGGTGGTTCTCGCCGTCATAGACGTAGCGCGTCGTGATGCTGGTCGCCGCACCAGCCGCGTCGCTTGCGGTGCGGGTCTCGCCCGTCAGCTCGTTCTTGCCGCCATAGGTGCGGGTCACGACCTGGCCGTTGGTCGCGCCGAGCCGGTCGGTGGCAGTGACCACATTGCCCATGCCGTCGAAAGTGAAGACCGAGCTGGCGCCGAGGCCGTCGGTCGTGCTGGTGACGTCGCCATTGCCGTTGTAGCCGAACAGCACGGTCTGTTGCGCCGCGCCGGCCGATGCTGCCGGCGCGGTGATCTTGGTGAGGTTGCCGAGGCCGTCATAATCGAGCCGCGTGACCTGGTTCGTCGGATCGGTGATGCTGGTATAGCCCGCGCCATAGGCGAGCGACGTAAGGCGGGTGACGCCGCTCGACGCGGTCTGAGTCAGCGTCAGGACGCGGCCGCTGCCGTCATAAGTGACGGCCATGCTCGAGCCGTCCTTCTGGGTGATCGAGCTGACTCGCCCGCTGCCGTCATAGGCATAGCTCGTCCAATAGGCTTGCGCGTCGGTGGGAAGGGTGTTGTCGTCGGGGGTGAGGTCGGTGCGGACCTTCGTCAGCTGGTTGCTGCCGTTATATTCGTACCAGGTGCGGGTCAGCGTCTTGGCGGTGCTGGTGGCGAGGTCGGTATAGCCCGTGACGACCTTGGCGATGTTGTAGCCCGACCATGTATATTGCGTCCAGGCGCCATCCGCAGTGGTCGCCTTGTCGAGCTTGTCGCCGACATAGGTGTAGGTGATGGCGTTGAGATCGGTATCGCCTTCCCAGACGATGCGGCCGCCGTTCAGGTCGTCATATTTCTCGACCGTCTGGGTGGTGCCGTCGGTCCAGATCCACTGGTTGCCCGACTTGACGATCAGGTCGTACGCGCCGGCGCCATCGGTGGCGAGATAGGCGGACTTGGCGGCGTTCCAGGTGTAAGTGATGTCGCTGCCGTCGGCGGAGACGCGGCGGACGGTGCTGCCGGCGGCATTGAGCGTCCCGGTCAGGCCGAAGACGCGACGATCGGTGCTCTGGCGCCATTTGTCGTTATTGTCGTCGGACAGCGTCGCCTGGCTGTTATAGGTCCGCCCGATCGCGACGTCGGGCCCGCGGCCGACCAGGAACTCGTCCTGCCGGCTGAGCATCAGATTGCCGTTGGCAGCATTGACGAACACGCCTTCGCCGCCGCGCCCTTGCGCCGAACTGCCGAGCAGCCCAGCGCCACCCAGCACCGAACCAGAGCCCCGCTCGAATCCCGTGCCGCTGCCGGTGAAGATCGCAACCATGCCCTAAACCCCCTCGTTCGCGCCGCCGCAGCGGTGCTCGTCTCGGTGGTTTTGTCGGAGGATCGGGCGCGGTGTTTAGCCGATGGCCAAGATTTTGATCCAGATCGGGCATACGCGCGGCCCCCTTCTGCCGGCGGTCCATCATCTCCATCGGACCCAAAATATCTCAGAAGATCGATGGTATTTGCGCTGGCATTTACATCCGATCTCACAATATTCTCGTGTTTTTTCCGATACTTGATTATCCGTCCGGGCTACCGTAGGGGTCACCATCGTCAAGCCGGAAGCGCTGATGATGAAATCGAGCGCCGTCATGGCGAACGGCGGGCGCTTTGCGCCGGCAGCGTTGAAAAACCCGAAGCAGCGTTGGCGGGGAGCCCGCACGCGTTGACAAATTGAGCGGGCGAATAAGCGAAACAAGGCAACGGATGAGTGCGACAAATAGCGCGTCGAGAAATCATATTTCAGCCGACAGCCGGATTCGCGTCATGCTGGACGAGGTTTTTGGCAAGCGCTCTCAGAGTAGCGAGAACGGGAGCCGAACGGTGATCGATTACTTTTGCGACGCCGGTCGACAGTGGAAGAGAACGGTGGATGAGCCTGGCTGGTCCGGTCCGATCTCCCCCGGCCGCGGTGGCCTGGCCGAGCCGCGAGTGGCACCATTCCCTGCGTTCCGGGATGCCGGCCGGCGATCCCTTCCTGCCAGCGGTCTCGGCTGCCACCGAATTGGCCGCTTCAATGCCGGACACGGCGCTCTCCGCCATGTCCGAGGCCGATTTGGCACCCGGCGCGCTTCACCCGGAACCGGGCGAGCTCGCCGAATAGCGCGCAGTGCGGGGCATCGCGCGCCGCCGCGGCAGGGCGGCGGCAGCCAAGCGGCCTATTTCGCGACCTCGTAGACGATGGCGATTTCCGGGCAGCCGGCCAGGTTCATATAGTCGATGTCCCGCCACCGCTCCCAATAGCGGATCTTCGCATAGCGATCGGAAGCCAGATCCTGGTAGGAAACCAGCCTGCCCCGCACGGTCACGTCCTTGTCGGCGGCCGATTTCAGCTCGGAAAGCCGCGCCTCGGGCGCCAGCAACGAGATGCACCGCTGGTTTCCCCGATCGAGCACGAAGAACGGCGACCCGCGCACGATCCGCCCGGTCGCGACGAAGCTATTCTCTCCTGCGGGATCCTGCGCCAGTTCGGCCGGCCCCGCGCAACTCGACGATACCCAGAAAAGGCAGATTCCGACCGCGCGAGAATGCGGACCGGGGCCTTCCTGTCACTCATAGGGTTTCCTTTGATCCGCGGTCAGGCCGGGGAATAGGCGCCGCGATGCCGGTTGATGCCGGCTTTGAAGGCGCGCTCCGTAAAGCGGTTTTGGTTCGTCGGGTACTTGCGGCAAGTAAACTGTCATCGGAGTCCCAGCCTGCTGAGGCATGCCGTTACCCTCACTCTCGATACTTTGCACACCGTGGATCGTCTTCCAGCAACACCAAGTTCTTGGTATTGGTCGGGTCGTTCAGCTGTAAAGTGAACCCGCCTCTCGCGAAGATGGCGTATTTTGAATGGGCGGCTACGCGCGCGCTCACACGACGTGCGCGCGTTGCACCCGCAATGACCTCTCGGACGCGAAATTTCACGTCATACCAATAGTTCACGGATACATGGACACCATCATCGTAAAGATCCGGGCCGATCCCACGTGCCGAAATCGGTTGCGCGCATAATACAGCCGGAGGCTGTTGAAGTAAAAACCCGGCCAAAATGAGCGCTATCATGGGTCGTTAGTTCCACTCGCTCGGGCCATGATGCGGATTGCCCGGATTCGCGTTTGCATCGATCGAACGCCAACGATATTTTCCCGAGACCCGATAGATTTCATACAAGTTGGGAACCGCGCTGTTGGTGCTCGGAACAACAAAATTGGGGATGCCTCTCGCCTTGGGTATAGAGGCATCGCCGGGGCCGGGCAAGGGACCGGTCGTGATCGTCTCCGTCGTCCCGTTAGGGTAAGTAACGACCTTCGATCCGTTGATATGGGTGTGGAGAACTGCGACGGTTCCGCTGGGAAATGCCGGATAGCCACCCAGGATCGGCAGGACCTGCAACGACGTCACGACGAACCCCCCGCCGTCCCTGCCCATCGAAACATATTTCTCGAATTTTTGATCGGTTCCCGCGAGTCGACCGCGGTTCGTCCCCGCAGCAACGCGCCTCGCGAATTGTAGCAGATCCGCGTCGGATTCAAAGTCAGCGGTCTGGGAATCGGGCTGTTGCGCGGCCGTCGCCGCCGCTGCCGAATGTTGCGCGCCCGTAGTGAGACCCTTTGGATCCAGATCGTCGCCTCTGATAAATCCCCAGATGCCCGCATCAACGGCGAGATCATACTCATAGGCGTTCAAGCTTATATTTTCGATCCTGACTACATTGCCGTGGGAGTTCGTGATCAGATATCTGCCGCGCGTCGCGGGATCGGCCAGGTCCGCCATCAGAAGCGCGACCTTCAACTGCGACGTCACTTCAGCGAAAATGGCGTCGAGGCCGGACATGTCCATGGGCGGAATGATCAGATCAGGAATGTCGCCGAATTGCGCGAGCAGTTCGCTGTCGGTCGCGGGATCGGCCGGGGGCGCATCCTGAGCGAGTGCGGGTGCCGTCTGGCCGTCCAGATAGGCCAGATCGTCAAATGAGCCGGGCTCGACCCAGTAGCGAAGCCCGCCGCTGGCGATGGCCGCGGTCGCGCACTCACCCGCCGTGTCGGCATCCGCCGCGGCCTGCTCAGTCGGCCGCGCGGCTACCTGTATCCCCGGCGCGTCCCCTTTGGCCTTGGATGCCGCCACGCCGTTGAACAGCAGGTCACCGATCGTCTGGGCAACCACATCGGGTATGGCGGCAGCGAGATTGGCGCCGAAGCTGGCCCCTTCGAGCGCGGTTCGCGTCGCGGCGTTGGCGATGGCGTTGACCGCGCTGTTGGCGAAGTGCGCGGCGTAGTTGCCGATCGAATTGTCCGCCGCGATCGAAGGCAGATTGCCGAACACAGCCTGGCCCGCCATCGCGCCGACGCCCGCGGCCGCGACGCCGACCCAGTCGAACTTTTTCTGAAGGCCGGTGACGACCCCGAGCCCCTGGGTCAGCGCGCTGCCCACCGCCGCGCTTACGCCGGCGCGCAGGATATCGTTGCCGATGCCGTTAAACATGCCGCTGCCGCCGATCCCTGCGGTCACGCCGCCGCCGATCGCCGCCATGCCGACCGCCTTCCAGCTGAATTTCTCCTGGATGCCGGTCGCGACGCCGATGCCCTGGCTCACGATCGAGCCGACCGCGGCAGCGCCGGCGCCAATGGCGATCCCGCCCGCCAGACCGGCGGCGCCGATCAGGCCGCCACCAACAACCGTGGTGATCCCCGCACCGACGCTGGTCGCGAGGCCCGCCGCGGCCAGCGCGGCGCCCGCGGTGACCACCGTGACCGCGATCGCGATCACGGCGAGCAGGATCATCCCGAAGACGCCGCACTTGTTCTTCTTGGGCGATTGCGGCGCGGGGGTGCTGGGCGTGACGTCGCCGATCGCTTCGGCCGGATTGTACGGCTTGAGCGTGTTCGAATTGTACGCCGACTTGATGACCCCGCCCGGCAGGACCAGCGTGGCCCCCTCGGCGAGCGCCGCTGCGCCGCTCAGGCCGTTGGCTTCGGCGAGCTTGTACCACAGGCTCGAATCGCCCCACACCGCCTGGGCGATGCCCTGCAGCGTATCGCCGGCGCGGACGGTGTAGGTGCCGCCGCCCGACGAGCCCTGGCTGTAGCTGTTGATCGGATCATAGCTGTTGGCGAAATCGGCGTAGGACGAGCCGTAGGTCAGCCCGCCGCGGAAGGCGCCGGGCGTGCCCG
>JAZKCD010000068.1:0-4863 GCA_040388355.1 Pseudomonadota bacterium
AGACCCTCACCCTCCCGCCTTCGGCGGGCCCCTCCCTCTCCCGCGAAAGCGGGAGGTGTGATCTGCGATCAGCGCGTCGCAGTTGCCTCGACGCGGCGGCGGGGCGGCGCCTTCGCCGCCGGGCGGACCGGCGGCGGGCCCGAGGATTCGCGGACGACCAGCTCGTAATCGAGCACCTTCTCGTCGAACCGCGTGATGTCCATCGGCCGGTTCGAGCGGAGCCGCGCGAGCAGGAGGTTGAGCGCGCTCTCGGCCATCGCCGCGGTTGGCTGGCGGATCGTGGTGAGCTCGGGCCAGACGGTGGTGGCGAGCTGGGTGTCGTCGAACCCGACGATGCTGAGATCCTGCGGCACATGCAGCCCGCGGCGGTGCGCGACTCCGACCGCCGCTGCGGCCATGTCGTCGTTGCACGCGAAGATCGCCGTCGGCGGATCGGCGCGGTCGAGCAGCCGCTCGGTGGCGATGATGCCGGATCGGAAGGTGAAATAGCCCTGCTCGACGGGGAGGTCGGCGATGTTCATCCCGGCCTCCTCGATCGCCGAGACGAAGCCGCGATAGCGCTCGAGGCTCGAGCTCTGGTTGGGATTGCCGCGGATGAAGCCGATGTTGCGGTGGCCCTGGTCGAGCAAGTGACGCGTCATCGCCGCGGCGGCGCCGAAATCGTCGATGCGGACGTTGAGCGTGCCGGGCACCGACACGCCGATCGCGACGCAGACCGCGGGGATGCCGGCGGCGGCAAGCTCGGCCTGGACCGGCGAGGCCTCGGACAAGGGGCACGGCAGGATCACGCCCTCGACATCGGTGGCGGCGAAGCGGCGGGTGGCCTCGGCCTGCGCGTCGGGACGCTCGCTCTCGCACGCTTCGAGCACCAGGTGGCAGCCCGCGGCGCGCGCGGCGCTCAGCGCGCCGATCAGGAACTGGGCGAGATAGGCAGCCGACGGGTTGGAATAGAGCAGGCCGATGCGGGTCGCCTCGCCTGCCGCGAGGCTGCGCGCGGCGCTGTTGGGCGAGTAGTTGAGCTTCTCGATCGCCGCCTGGACGGCTTCGCGCGTGCTGGCGCGCACGTTCGATCCCTCGTTGACCACGCGCGAAACGGTCATTGCGGACACACCCGCTTCCCGCGCAACATCCTGCACGGTAACGGTACCACGGCTTCGCCGGCTCGGTCTGGTCAAATCCCCGCCTCCTGCGGGGGGAATAAGTTGGCAGCCGAAATAATGCAATAAAGTTGCTGTGATGCGCGCGCGGTTGACCGTTTCGATTTGCCGCATCTATACGCTGATAGCGCTACCATAACTCGTATAGGGGTTCGACGGGCCGAAGCGTCCGCGAACCGGGAGAGGAATTGATGACCGTTTCCGGCCGCCGCATCCGCGCCGCCTGCCTTGCCGCCGCCGCCGCGGTGTCGCTGGTCCCCGCCCTCGCCCCCGCGGCGATGGCGCAGAGCGCCGCCAAGGCCGAGAAGCCGCTGTACAAGGATGCGTCGCAGCCGGTCACGGCGCGAGTCGAGGACTTGCTCCAGCGGATGACGCTCGAGGAGCGGGTGGCGCAGCTGGTGGCGATCTGGCTGCACAAGGACTTGATCCAGACCCCCGCGGGCGAGTTCGACCCGGCCAAGGCGTCGGTGTCCTTCCCCAACGGGCTCGGCATGATCTCACGCCCGTCCGACCGGCGCGGCATCACCGCAGGCGCGACCACCGCGGCGGGCGCCGAGGCCGGCAGCGGCAACCGCAGCGCGACCGACATGGCGCGCTACGTCAACGCCGCGCAGAAATGGGCGGTCGAGAAGACGCGGCTCGGCATCCCGATGCTGATGCACGAGGAAGCGCTGCACGGGCTGGTCGCGCCGGGCGCGACCGCCTTCCCGCAGTCGATCGGGTTGGCGAGCACCTGGGACCCGAAGCTGCTCGAGCAGATCTTCGCGGTGGCCGCGCGCGAGGCGCGGTCGCGCGGCGCCAATCTGGTGCTGGCCCCCGTGGTCGACGTCGCGCGCGATCCGCGCTGGGGGCGGATCGAGGAGACCTATGGCGAGGACCCGTACCTCGTCGGCGAGATGGGGCTGGCGGCGATCCGCGGCTTCCAGGGCACCACCCTCCCCCTTGCCAAGGACAAGGTGTTCGTCACGCTCAAGCACATGACCGGCCACGGCCAGCCCGAGAACGGCACCAATGTCGGCCCCGCCCAGATCAGCGAGCGGGTGCTGCGCGAGAATTTCTTCCCGCCGTTCGAGCGGGCGGTGACCGAGCTGCCGGTGATGAGCGTGATGGCCTCGTACAACGAGATCGACGGCATCCCGAGCCATGCGAGCAAGTGGCTGCTGACCGATGTGCTGCGCGGCGAATGGGGCTTCAAGGGCGCCGTCGTCAGCGACTATTTCGCGGTGCGCGAGCTGGTGACCCGCCACAAGATGTACAAGGACGTCAAGGATGCCGGCGCGCGGGCGATCAACGCCGGGGTCGATGTCGAGACCCCCGACGGCGAGGGGTTCAACCATCTGCTCGAGCTGGTCCGCGAGGGGCGGGTCAGCGAGGAGACGATCAACAACGCGGTGCGCCGCGTGCTGACGATGAAGTTCGCGGCCGGGCTGTTCGAGCACCCCTATGTCGACGTGAAGGCGGCGGGCAAGGCGAGCGCCACCCCCGATGCGATCGCGCTGGCGCGGCAGGCGGGACGCGAGGCGGTGGTGCTGCTGCGCAACGAGAACGGGCTGCTGCCGCTCGACGCGGCGGGAATCCACCGGATGGCGGTGATCGGCACCCACGCGAAGGACACGCCGATCGGCGGGTATAGCGATGTTCCCGGCCATGTCGTCTCGGTGCTCGAGGGGATGCAGGCCGAGGGCAAGGGCAGGTTCGACGTGGTCTATTCGGAAGGCGTGCGGCTCACCGAAGGGCATGTCTGGGCGCAGGACGGCGTGACGCTGACGCCGGACGCGACCAACGACAAGCTGCGCGCCGACGCGGTGGCGGCGGCGAAGGACGCCGATGTCGTGGTGATGGTGCTCGGCGGCAACGAGGCGCTGAGCCGCGAGGCCTGGGCCGACAACCATCTCGGCGACATGGACACGCTCGATCTGGTCGGGCCGCAGAACCAGCTCGCGCAGGAGATCATCGCGCTGGGCAAGCCGGTGGTCGTGGTGCTGCTCAACGGCCGGCCGCATTCGGTCAATTATCTCGCTGGGAACGCGCCGGCGCTGATCGAGGGCTGGTATCTCGGGCAGGAGACCGGCAACGCGCTGGCCGACGTGATCTTCGGTCGGTTCAATCCGGGCGGCAAGCTGCCGGTGTCGATCGCGCGCAATGTCGGGCAGCTGCCGATTTTCTACAACCGCAAGCCGAGCGCGCGGCGCGGCTATCTGTTTGGCGACACCACCCCGCTCTACCCGTTCGGCTACGGGCTGAGCTACACCAGCTTCGACATCGCCGCGCCGGTGCTGGTGACCCCGTCGATCGGAATCAGCGACAGCGTCAAAGTGAGCGTCGACGTGACCAACACCGGCAAGCGCGCCGGCGACGAGGTCGTCCAGCTCTACATCCATGACGACGAGGCGAGCGTGACGCGGCCGGTGATCGAGCTCAAGCGCTTCGAGCGGGTGACGCTGCAGCCGGGCGAGAAGAAGACCGTCGTCTTCGAGCTGACTCCGCGCGACCTGAGCTTCTACAATGTCGAGATGAAGCGCGTGGTGGAGCCGGGCACCTTCACCATCTCCTCCGGGCCGGATTCGGCGACGCTCAAGAACACAGTGCTTACGGTGAAATGACGGCACCGTAACACCTCCCCCGGGGTTCCCTTTGGGGAGCCTCGGGGGACTTTCTACTCGTCCAGCCAGGCCGCCACCCAGAACAGCGGGGCGTTCCAGTTCACTGCGACTTCGTTGAGCGAGAAGGCGCGGATGTCGTCGGCGTAGCAGGCCATCGGCGCGCATTTTCCCTTCATCGCGGCGCCGACCTGGTCGCTCATGAAGCCGCTGTTGGGGCCGCCCGAGAGCACCCCCGGCGGCGGGCCCGGCAGCTTGGGGTCCATCGAATGCGCCCAGAAACGGTGGTGCGGGTTGCGCATCGGGCGCGCGCCATAGCCGCTGATATAGGACTGGTCGATCGGGTTGCGGCCGAGCAGATAATCGACCGAGTCGATCACGGCGTCGCGGTATTTGGGATCGCCGCTATGGCCGTGGACCAGCGCGAGGACGATCGCGCGGTTGAGCAGGCTCGAGGTCGATCCCCACGGGAAGACCGCGGCGGCATAGGGAATGTGGTAGCCGGTGCGGTCGCGCTCGGCGAGGAAGCGGTCCGCGGCGATCCGGAGCGCGGCCCAGGCGTGGGCAGCGTCGGACGGCGACGCTCCGGCGGTGGCGATCGCGATCATGCCGAGCGCGGCGGTGCGCGGCCAGGACGGCTCCTGCAACTCCGCGGTCCAGTGCGGCGAGGCGCGGACGAAATCGCCGAATTCAGCCCTTCCCGTGGTGACGAACAGCTCGGCGGCGGCCCAGAAGAACTCGTCATCGACAACGCGGTCGCCGTAGCCGCCGCTGCCGGTGAAGGCGCCCGACACATAGACTTCGGGGTTGCGCTTCGCGGCGGCCCAGGCGCGCTCGGCGGCGGCGAGGCAGCGCGCGGCGAACGCCTTGTCGATGCTGCGCCAGATCCGCGCGCATTGCGCCGCGGTGGCGGCGAGGTTGAGCGTCGCCGAGGTGGTCGGCGGATAGACCAGCCGCTCCTCGGGATCGTCCTGCGGCGGCGTCGGCAGCGTCGTCCAGTTGCGGTCGCCGACCTTGAGATGCGCCATGCCCGATGCGTCGATCTCGCTGAACGCCAGCGGCGGCGGTGGCGGCGGCGCGACGGCGACCGCGGGATTGTCGGGGCG
>JAZKCD010000068.1:4873-36127 GCA_040388355.1 Pseudomonadota bacterium
AGCCGACCGGGACGCGGGTCCGGGTCCCCTCGGGCACCTGCATCCGCAGCATGAACTCCATCTCGTAGCGCGCCTCGTCGAGCAAGTCGCTGACATGGTTGCCCGCCTCGGGGATGCGGGCGGCGCGATCGGGGAAGTGGCGGGGGTTGTGCTCGTAGGCATTGAGCAGGGTCCACAGCGCGATGCCGCCATTGACGACATATTTGCCGTGATCACCGGCATCGTACCAGCCGCCGCGGACATCGAGCCTGTAGGCGCAGCCGGGCCAGATATTGCCACGCTGGTCGGCGCCGGCGAAGCAGGCCGCGACTTCGGTGGCGTGGCCCGCCGGCCGCGCCCATCCGGCGCCGACATAGCGCGCCTCGATCGGCACGCCGGCGCGCTGGTGGTAGAAGAAGGCAAGCGCATCGGCAGCGAGATTGCCGCGGGGATGCGGGCCGATGGCGAAGGCATGGCTCTCCATCGCGCCGACCCTCAGGCGATAGCCCTTGCCGGGGGTGGCGAAGCTGGAGAAGTCGATGCGGTGGACGGTCTCACCCGACGCGGTGTCGGCACCGAACACGGTGGTGCGGCCGCGCAGGACCACCCCGCCCTTCGCGTCGACCAGCTGCCAGTCGAGCGCGCCATGCGACGCACTGCCGAGCATCGCGCGCTTGGCGCCGGCGGTCTCGAAGCCGGTCTGGTTGAGCCGGATCGGGGCGATCGGATCGGTCTGTGCAGCCGCGGGAAGCGCGGCGACCAGCGCCAGTGGGAGGAGACGCTTCATTCGCCGCTCCGCGCATAGGGCCCGAACAGCGCCCCGATAAAGCCGCCCGCGGTCTGGGTGCTGAGCGTGGTGCCGTCGACCTTGCCGAGCGGGACCCAGCGGCCCGGCGCGACGGCATAGGCGAAGCTGTAGTCGGCGCCCTTCGCGGTGATGCGCAGGTGGATCGGCGCGCCGGGCGCGGCCGTGAGTGGCGCCGAGGCGACCGGCAGGCCGGTGGCGGGCTGATCCTTGCCATGGCGCCATTCGAGCGTCACCACGCGCCGCCCGCCTTCCATGCCGATGGCGATCGAGGCCCAGTAATCGTCGTTCTGGAACACCGCGAGCCCGGCGCGGTCGCCGTCGCTGCGTGGATCGAAGCGGACCACCGTCTCAGCGCTCGCGTTCATGTTCTGCTGGCGGCGGCCGAGGAAGGAAGGATTGGCGTTGTCGCCGAGCCCGGGCTTGCGCGCGGTGAGCGTGAGCTGGCCGTTGTCGAGGCGGTACCACAGGCTGTGCGGGTTGCGCAGCATCATCCAGTGGAACGGCAGCGTGTCGCCGTCGAACTCGTCGAGGATCTTCAGCGTGCCGTTGGTGGCGAGCCTGGGCGCCGCCTGGCGCGGGAGCCGCGGGCGGGCATGCGTCCAGGGGATCTTCTCGCCGGGCCGGGTGATGCGCGGCCAGCCGTCCTGCCAGCTGACCGGCATCAGGAAAGTCTCGCGCCCGGTGTTGAAGAAATTGTCGCGGTACGGCCGCACCGCGAGGAAGGTCGCCCACCAGTCGCCATATTGGGTCTCGACCAGCTGGGCGTGGCCCGACGACGTGATCGGATTGGGCCTGCCGGGGGGCAGGTCGCGCTGAGTGAGGATCGGGTTGACCGGCCCCGGGACATAGGGGCCGAGCACGGCCTTCGACCGGAACACGACTTCGGAATGGCCCTGCTCGGTGCCGCCCTCCGCCGCGACCAGATAATACCAGCCGTCCTTCTTGAGGATGTGCGGACCCTCGATCCAGATCGGCTTCTTCGCGATGTCGACGCCGCCATTGACGATCACCGTGCGCGGCCCGCGCGTGGCGAGCGCGGCCATGTCCATCTCCTGCGCCCAGATCGCGGTATGGCCATTGTAGAGCGGCGTGCCCTCGGGCGGGCCGTTGCTGACGATCCAAGTGCGCCCGTCATCGTCGAAGAACAGCGACGGATCGATCCCGTCGACCGCGGGGAGCCACACCGGATTCGACCAGGGGCCGGCGGGGTCCGTGGCGGTGAGCAGGAAATTGCCGCCACAGCCGACACAGGTGTTGAGGATGTAGAAGATGCCGTCCTTCGCCTGGATCGTCGGCGCGAACACGCCGCGCGACATGCCGAGCTTCTTGAAGTCGAGCTGGTCGGGGCGATCGATCGCGTTGCCGATCTGGGTCCAGTTGACCAGGTCCTTGCTGTGGAAGACCGGGATGCCGGGGAAATAGCCGAAGGTCGACGTGACGAGGTAGTAATCGTCGCCGACGCGGGTGACGCTGGGATCGGGGTAGAAGCCCTGGACGATCGGGTTGCGGTACGCGGTGGGCGTGTTGCGGCCGGCCACGGGATCGCTGCCGCGATACTCGAACCAGTCGAAGCTTGCGGTGAGCGGCGCGTTCTGGGCGTGGGCGGGAAGTGCGGCGAGGGCGAGCAGCGCCGCCAACAAGGCTTTCAGTCGCATCGTCAATCCTTCTTGTTCCCCTGCGAAAGCAGGGGTCCAGGGTCAAGCAGCGCAGCCCCTGTGGCCCTGGGCTCCTGCTTTCGCAGGAGAACGGCTGGTGTTCGCAGGCGCACGGCTATTTGCTGCTCCCCGGAGCATAGGGGTGCCGGATCGCCTTGTACCAGTCGAGATCGTGCGGCGGGGCGGCGTGGCCGGCGGGGAGCGGGCGCTTCGCGATCGACTGGAAATAGGCGATCGAGGCGTCGCGCCACCACTGCGCCTCGTCGCGCTGGATCTGGAGGAAATCGCGGACCTCCTCCCAGCGGCGCGCGTCGATGCTACCCTGGAGCGTCTTCCAGCGGGCCTGCATCGCGACGACGGCTTCGACTCCGCGGTCGTAATGGACCACCAGATCGTCCCATAGGGTGAGGCCGGACCTGGTCCGGTAGTCCCAGGGCAAATGGTGGAACCACAGCAGGAATTGCTCGGGGGTCTTCTTCGCGTCGGCGAATTGCGCGGCGACTTGCGGGGCGTACTGGGAAACGGCGTTGCTGCCCGTCTTCGTACGGTCGAAGCCGATCCCGGCAGCGTCGGCCTTGTGGTAATAGGCCGGGTTCCATTCGGGGCGGGCGAGGTCCGACACCCAGGGGCCCGGGCCGTAATGATGCCCGGTCGCCATCAAATGGGCGAGGCCGAGCGGGGTCATGTAATCGACCACCGCCTCGCGCGACGCCATCATCATCGCGACGATGCTGTCGAGCGCGGCGGGATCGTCGCTCCACGTCATCGCCGCCCAGTCGCGCGCGATCGCCTCGGCCTTGTCGTGCGGGTTCCAGGCGAGGCGGCCATAGGCGTACCAATTGGCCTGGTTGAACTGCGAGCCCGACCAGTTGCGGTCGGCGCCGACATTGGCGACTCCGGCCATGCCGGTGGCCGCGCCTGGCGACACCGGCGTCTCGATCACGTCGGCGACCGTCGTGCCCTTGCGCGGGCGGAAGGTGTCCGCCTCGAGCGCTTCCTCCCACATCGTGCCGAGATAGGCGAGGTGGGTGGCGAAGCCGAGATATTCCTTGGTGACCTGGAATTCCATCATCAGCGGGGTGCGCGGCATCGCCCCGAACAGCGGATGGAAGGGCTCGCGCGGCTGGAAGTCGATCGCGCCATTCTTGTTCTGGACGAGGACATTGTCGCGGAACCTGCCGTCGAGCGGCTGGAACTCGCTATACGCCTGCTTCGCCCGGTCGTCGGCATTCTCGGCCGAATAGACGAAGGCGCGCCACATCACGACGCCGCCATGCGGCTTGAGCGCGTCCGCCAGCATGTTGGCGCCCTCGGCATGGCTGCGCCGGTAATCCTGCGGGCCGGGCTGGCCCTCCGAATTGGCCTTGACCAGGAAGCCGCCGAAATCGGGGATGGTGCGGTAGATCTCGTCCGCCCTGGCCTTCCACCAGGCGGCGACCGCAGGGTCGAGCGGGTCGGCGGTCTTCAAGCCGCCGATCTCCATCGGCGCGCTGAAGCGCGCGCTGAGATAGACGCGGATGCCCCAGGGGCGGAAGACTTCGGCGAGCGCGGCGACCTTTCCGAGCCATTCGGGCCTGAGGATGTCGGCATTGGCGTTGACGTTGTTGAGGACGACGCCGTTGACCCCGATCGAGGCGTTGGCGCGGGCATAATCGGTGTAGCGCGGATCCTTGAAGCGCGGCAGCGTCTGCCAGTTCCACAGCGATTCGCCGGCATAGCCGCGCTCGACATGGCGCGTCAGATTGTCCCAATGGTCGAGGATGCGGAGCTGGAGCTTCGGCGCGTCGGCGATGTCGAGATTGTCGATGCTGGCGTGGCGCTGCATCAGCGCGAGCAGGCGGAACACCCCGTAGAGCAGGCCGGTCTCGGTGTTGGCGGCGATCACCGTGGCGGGGTGGCCGCCGATCGTCATCGAGCGAATCAGGAAGCCTTCGCTGCCGAGCCTTTCGAGCGGGAGCTTGAGCCCCGCGACAAGGGGGGAGCCGTGCGGGGTGCCGATCACGACCGCGCCGCCGCGGAGCACCTGCGTGCTTTCGGGCAGAGCATGGCCGAGCATTCCGCCGACGCCGCGCTGGAACTCGCCGGTCGCCGCGGCGAGGGTCGGCCCTGTCTGCTCGGTCACCACGACCGAGACGACCGGATCGTAGCGCGCCTGCAATTCGGGGGTGACGGGGCGATAGCGCAGCCACAGGTCGTAGCCGTCCTCGGCGCTCGCCGCGGCGGGGAGCGCGAGGGTCAGCACTATGGCGAGGAACAGGAAAAGGCGCAGGAAGTGTCTCCGGTCCGCCCCAGAAACCCCCGTCACCCCGGCCTTGTGCCGGGGTCCACTCATCCGCGCCGGCTGGACAAGAGGCTCGAAGACAGCGGGTGCCGCCCGGTGGACCCCGGAACAAGTCCGGGGTGACGGAGGAAAATAGGAGAGCGGCCGCGCGCCTTCAGGGGAGCAGGCGGAACCGGCTCGCATGAAATAATCTCGCCGCATCGTCATCCTCTCCATCGGGCAGTCGTTCGCCGCCGTTGACAAAGGCGATAGCATGACGTTTTTGGTAGCGCTATCATCAGACAATACAACATGGATCGAGGGGAGAGGATCATGCGGGCAATCCGCTTCGGATACCAGCATCGCGGAAGCCGCGCAGATGGCTGAAATCGTCTCCGCGCGCGTCATCGTAACCTGCCCGGGCCGCAACTTCGTCACGCTGCTGATCGAGACGAAGGACGGCGTCAGCGGGATCGGCGACGCCACGCTCAACGGCCGCGAGCTGGCGGTCGCCTCCTATCTGACCGACCATGTGATTCCCTGCCTGATCGGGCGCGACGCGCACCGGATCGAGGATATCTGGCAGTTCCTCTACAAGGGCGCCTATTGGCGGCGCGGCCCGGTGACGATGAGCGCGATCGCCGCGGTCGACATGGCGCTGTGGGACATCAAGGGCAAGCTGGCGGGGCTGCCGCTCTACCAGCTGCTCGGCGGGGCGAGCCGCGAGGGCTGCATGGTCTATGGCCACGCCAATGGCCGCGACATCGAGGAGACGATCGACAACGCGCTCGATTACCAGCAGCAGGGCTACAAGGCGATCCGCATCCAGTCGGGCGTGCCCGGGCTGGCGGCGACCTATGGCGTGTCGAAGGACCGCTATTTCTACGAGCCCGCCGACGCCGCGCTGCCGACCGAGAGCCTGTGGTCGACCGAGAAGTACATGCGCACCGTCCCGCCGCTGTTCCAGGCGGCGCGCGACCGGCTGGGCTGGGACGTGCACCTGCTCCACGACATCCACCATCGCTGCACCCCGATCGAGGCGGGGCGGCTGGGCAAGGACCTCGAGCCGTACCGGCCGTTCTGGATCGAGGACGCAACGCCTGCCGAGAACCAGGCCGCGTTCCGGCTGATCCGCCAGCACACCACCACCCCGCTCGCGGTGGGCGAGATCTTCAACTCGATCTGGGACGCCAAGCAGCTGATCGAAGAGCAGTTGATCGACTATATCCGCGCGACCGTGGTGCATGCCGGGGGGATCACGCACCTGCGCCGGATCGCCGCGCTCGCCGATCTCTACCAGGTCCGCACCGGCTGCCATGGCGCGACCGACCTGTCGCCGGTGACGATGGCGGCGGCGCTGCATTTCGGGCTGTCAGTGCCCAATTTCGGGGTGCAGGAATATATGCGGCACACCCCGGAGACCGACGCGGTGTTCCCGCATGCCTATAGCTTCAAGGACGGGCTGATGCATCCCGGCGACAAGCCCGGGCTCGGAGTCGAGATCGACGAGGTGCTCGCCGCGAAGCACGAATACAAGCGCGCCTATCTTCCGGTCGCCCGGCTGGAAGACGGCACGATGTCGAACTGGTGAGCGCTATGATTGACATGACGCGGCGTGGCGTATTGGCAGTGGGGACCGCGCTGGCGGTGAGCGGGCCGGCGCCGGCCGCGCAGCCGGGGCTCGATGCCATCGCCAGGACGAAGGGCATGCGCTTCGGCTCGTGCTTCTCCTGGTCCCCCGCCAATGCCGACCGCGGGTCGTTCGCCAACCCGGCCTATGCCGCGCTGCTGGAGCGCGACTGCGGCGTGCTGGTGCCCGAGAACGAGTTCAAATGGCAGCGCACCCGGCCCAGCGCCGCCGCTTTCAACTTCGCGCCGTTCGACGCGATGATCGACTGGAGCGACTCCAAGGGCATGAAGATGCGCGGCCACACCTTGCTGTGGCACAAGACCGAACGCTTCCCGCGCTGGCTCAACGAGCATGACTTCGGCGCGAACCCGCGAAAGGAAGGCGAGCGGCTGCTGACCGAGCATATCCGCACGCTGTGCGGCCGCTACGGCAAGCGGATCTACAGCTACGACGTCGTCAACGAGACGATCGACGAGCGCACCGGCGGCCAGCGGCAATCGTCGCTGTCGAAGGCGATCGGCAGCGCCGACGCGATGTGCGACCTCGCCTATCACGTCGCGCGCGAGGCGGCGCCGCACGCCGAGCTGGTCTATAACGACTATATGGACTGGGGCAGCGACGCGACGCACCGGGGCGGCGTGCTCAGGCTGCTCGAGCGGTTCCGCCGCGACAAGGTGCCGGTCGATACGCTCGGCATCCAGGCGCATATCGGCCCGCCGGCAGGGCTGACGATCGGCGCGGCGGTGTCGCAGCGCGAGCGCGGCTGGCGCGACTTCCTCGATGCGGTGGTGGCGATGGGCTACCGGCTCGCGATCACCGAGTTCGACGTCAACGACCGCAATTTGCCGAAGGACCATGCGGTGCGCGACGACGCCGTCGCCAATTTCGCTGCGGGGTTCCTCGAGATCACCCTCTCCTATCCGCAGCTCAGGGACGTGCTGGTCTGGGGGATGTGCGACAAATATGGCTGGCTCAACGGCTTCAACCCGCGGGCGGATGGCGAGCTGCAGCGCGCGACGCCGTACGATGCCGGGTTCCGCGCGAAGCCGTTGTACGACGCGATTGCGGGGGTGCTGCGGGCAGCGCCGGCGCGGGGCTAGAGCCCGCCCAATATCTGGCGCAGCGTGTTGCGCATCCGCGCGAGCTTCTCCGGCGTGATCGGGCCCAGCACTCCCTTGGCGTGATCGGGCAGATGCGCGACCGGGTCGCCGCCGAAGACGAAATTGTCGAACACCATCCGCCACGCCGCGCGCTGGTCCTCGGGTAGGCCGCGAAAGGCGTAGAGCGCGTGCATCAGCGCGTCATAGGGCTTGCCGACCCCGGGCTGGGCCGGGCTCCACCAGTAATTGATGAAGGCGTTGACCCGCTCGAGCGAGTCGACCGCGTGCCACCAGTGGAAGGGGATGTAGATGCCGTCGCCCTCGGCCAGCTCGGCCACCTGCGCGAACTTCGCGGCCTCGGCATAAAGCGGATACCGGTCGAGATCGGGGTCGTTGAGATCTACCATCGAGACCGGAGTCCCCGCGGGCGTGAACTCCAGCGGGCCGGGATAGAGGTTGGGAAGCTGGTCGGGCGGCAGCAAGGTGAACCGGCGGCGGCCGGCCATGACCACGCCGATATTCTCGGTCAGGTCGAAATGCGGGGCGACCTGGATATTGTTGCCGATCCAGATGCGTGGCTGGACCGCGGCGTCGATCAGGTCGAGGCGGTTGGCCTCGGCGAAGCCCGGCAGCAAGTGCGGCAGCAGCTGCGACTGGACCGCGATTGCGAACGGCCGCGCGATCGCGCGGTCGTGGAGCAGGCGTTCGAGGAAGGCGGCGAGCGAGACCTGGCCTTCGGTGAAGTTCATGCCGGTCATCTCGGCATTGTAGAAGAAGCGGCCCCCGATCTCGGGCGCGCCGAGCAGCACCGGCACCGGATGGCGCGGGCCGAACGAGAGGAGATACTGCGCCGCGGCTTCGGCCGACTGCTTCGCCGCCTGCACCGCGGGCCAGTCGGCGCCGAGCCCGCGCAGCACCGCGGGCCGGCCCAGCGGGCGGATTTCCTCGTCGAAGCGGCGGCGGTCGACTCCCGAGAACTCGGCGATCGGCGTCGGCGCGGGAAGCTGGGTCACGACGCCCTTCGGATCGAGATGTCCGAATTGCTGCCGTTCATCGCCAGGAACTCGCGCTGGGTCGGCAGCTGCTCGGCGGTGTCGGCGACGACGCGGCGGATATTGGCGACGCGCGCGAGCGTCTCGGCATCGGGGAGCAGGTCGGCGGCGGGGTGATAGCCCCCGGCGACCAGCCCCTGCCCCACCAGCACCGCGAGCCAGCTGGTCTCGGTGAAGAGATCGTCATGCTCGCGGAAGATGCGGCCGTTCGAGCGGAACATCTCGAACTTCTCGAGCAGGCCGTCGGGCGGAGTCATCGTCCGGTTATAGTTCCAATAATCGGTGTCGTCGCGCTCGGTGGCGTGGAAATGGAGGACGATGAAGTCGCGGATATCGGCATATTCGCGCGCCGTGCGGTCGTTGTAGCGGCGGATCTCGGTCTCGGAGAATTGCCGGGTCGGGAACAGCGTCATCAGCCGCGCGATGCCCGACTGGATCAAGTGGATGCTGGTCGACTCCAGCGGCTCGAGAAAGCCCCCCGCCAGCCCCATCGCGAGGACGTTCTTGACCCAGCTCTGCTTGCGGCGCCCGGCGCGGAAGCGGAGGAAATTGGGATCGGCGAGCGTCGGGCCGTCGAGGTTCGCCAGCAGCGTCTCGAGCGCCTGGTCGTCGGAGATGTGCGCGCTCGAATAGACATAGCCGTTGCCGACGCGGTGCTGGAGCGGGATGCGCCATTGCCAGCCCGCGGCGCGCGCGGTGGCGCGGGTCAGCGGCTGCTCGTCGGGGCTGCTCTCGCAGGGGATGGCGATCGCGCGGTCGTTGGGAAGCCAATGGCCCCAGTCCTCGAACCCGGCCTTGAGCGTCTGCTCGATCAGCAGCCCGCGAAAGCCCGAACAGTCGATGAAGAAATCGCCGTCGACGCGGGTGCCGTCCTCCAGCATGACCGCCTCGACGAAGCCGGTCGCGCTGTCCTGGACGACTTCGGTGATCTTGCCCTCGATGCGCCGGGTCCCCCAGCCCTCGGCGAGCTTGCGCAGGAAGCGGGCGTAGAGCCCGGCGTCGAACTGGAAGGCGTAGGCGAGGCGCGAGACCGGCGAATTGGGCAGGTCGGGGCGCGGCCGCATCATCCGCGACTTGAGCGCGGCGACCGCGGAGATCGAGTAATCGTCGAGCTCGGACGTGTCGCCGAGCGCGCGCGCCTTGAGCCAGTGATGGTGGAACTCGATCCCCATCATGTCGACGCCGTAGAAGCCGAACGGGTGGACATAGCTGTGGCCCAGCCGGGTCCAGTCGCGGAATTCGATGCCGAGCTTGTAGGTGGCGTTGGTCGCCTTGACGAACTCGTCCTCGTCGATCCCGAGCATCGAATTGAACAAAGTGATCTGCGGGATCGTCGCCTCGCCGACGCCGACGGTGCCGATCGCCTCGGATTCGACCAGCTCGATCTCGAGCCCGTCGATCTGGCCCATGATGTTCGAGACCGCGGCGGCGGTCATCCAGCCGGCGGTGCCGCCGCCGACGATCACCAGCTTGCGGATACGGTCTTCCCTCATGACGGCACCCCCCAATCGAACGGCATCGCCGGGGCGGGCGGCGGCGGCGGCGGCGCGGCGATCATCGCGAGGAACTCGCGCTGGGTGGGCATCGCCTGCGCGGTGGCGAGATAGCCCTGGCGCATCCGCTCCATCTGCTCGGCGATCTTCGCCTCGTCCATCGCATCGGCGATCGGGTCATAGCCGTCGGGCCGGATATTCTGGCCGAGCAGCACCGCGACCCAGCTGGTGACGCCGAACAGGTCGAACCCTTCGCGGAAGGACCGGCCCTTGGCGCGCCACAGGTCGAGCGTCGCGGTCAGGCTCTCGGGGACTTCCATGGTGCGGAGGTAATCCCAATAGGGCGAATCGTCGCGCGTGGTGGCGTTGAAATGGAGGATGATGAAGTTGCGGATGTCCTCATATTTGGCCTGCATGACCCGGTTGAACTGGTCGCGCTCGGTATCGAGGAAGCGCTTGTCGGGGAACAGCCCGATCAGCCACGAGATCGCGTTCTGGATCAAGTGGATGCTGGTCGATTCGAGCGGCTCGATGAAGCCCGCGGACAGGCCCATCGCGATGACGTTCCGGTTCCACGACTTCTTGCGGCGGCCGGTGGTGAAGCGGATCAGCCGCGGCTCGTCGAGCGCCTCGCGGTCGAGATTGGCCATCAGCGTATCGCGTGCCTCGTCGTCGCTCCAGTATCTGCTCGAATAGACCATGCCGTTGCCGGTGCGGTGCTGGAGCGGGATGCGCCATTGCCAGCCGCCCTTGTGCGCGGTGACCCGGGTGAAGGGCGACAGCGCCTCGGGATTGGCGCACGGCACTGCCCAGGCGCGGTCGTTGGGCAGCCAGTGCGACCAGTCCTCGTACCCGGTCTCGAGCGCCTGCTCGATCAGCAGCCCGCGAAAGCCCGAGCAGTCGATGAACAGGTCGCCGGGGACGGTCTCGCCATTCTCGAGCTTCACCGACGCGACATGGCCGTTTCCGGGATCGAGGACGGTCTCGACGATCTTGCCCTCGATCCGAGTGACTCCGGCCTTTTCGGCATAGCTGCGGAGATACCGCGCGTAGAGGCTCGCGTCGAAATGATAGGCGTACATGATGTCGCGGATCGGCGACTGCGCCTCGGCGCTGGGGCGCGCCATCTTGCCGTGCATCGCCGCCACCGCGCTCATGCAATAGGCCGAGATGTCGGGCATCGGCCGGCGCGCCGCCTCGCGCAGGTAGAATTGGTGGAAGCCGATCCCGTGGATCTCGTGGCCATAGGTGCCGAACGGGTGGAAATAGCGGTCGCCCACCTTGCCCCAGTCGACGAACTCGATGCCGAGCTTGAACGCACCCTTGGTCTCGCGGAGGAACTCGTTCTCGTTGAGCCCGAGCATCCGGTTGAAAGTCTGGATCGGCGGGATCGTCGCCTCGCCGACCCCGACGATGCCGATCTCCTCGGATTCGACCAGATAGACGCGCGAATAGCCGTTGTTGAGGAAGCGCCCGAGCGCCGCCGCGCACATCCAGCCGGCGGTGCCGCCCCCGACGATGACGACGTTGCGGATACGGTTGTCGGTACTGGTCATCTCGGCGCTCCGGGGGGAAGCTGGCGCAGATAGGCGCCGTTGGTGGGGAGCGACGCAGCCATCGCGGCAAGGTTTTCGCGCATCTGGCCCATCGCGATCGCGGTCTGCTCGGGCGGGATCGCATCGATCACCGGATCGTCTCGGCGCGGCAGCACGCCCTGGCCGAGCAGCACCGACACCCAGCTGTGGCGCGTGAAGGTCTCTTCCTCGTAGAGCGGCAGGCGCCCGCGCTCGCGGAACAGCGCGAGGGTGTGGGCGAGCGACGCGGGCGGCTCGACGGCCGCCACGGCGCGCCAGAAATCGTCCTTCGGCCGGTCCGACGCGGCATAATGGAGCACCAGAAAATCGCGGACGCGCTCGGCCTCGGCGGCGCATTCGCGGTTGTAATCCCACAGCTCGACCGGCGCGCAATCGCGGTCGGGCATCTTGGCGACGAGCCGGTCGAGCGCGCTGTGCGCCAAGTGGAGATTGGCCCATTCGAGCGGCTCGATCGACACCGCCGAGTCGCCGATCGCGACGCAGTTGCGGAACCAGGGCTGCGAGCGGCGACCCTGGCGGAGCGCGATCGGCGCGCCGGGCTCGATCGAAGCGGCGCCGCGCAGGACGCGCTCGGCCTTCGAGTCGGACAGCTGCGCCGAGGCATAGACCAGCCCGTGCGACGAAGCGGCGCGGCACGCCGATTGCCAGCGCCAGCCCGCGGCGTGCGCGACCGCCTGGTCGAGCGGCGCGGGCTCGGGCGAGCCGGGGCCGTCGGCGATGAGGATGCGGTCGCACGGCAGCCAGCGGCTCCACTCCTCGAAACGGTCGTCGAGCTTCGCACGGACCAGCGCGGCGGGGCCGGTGCAGTCGACGAACAGATGCCCGCTTACCGTGCTGCCGTCGTCGAGCAGCAGCGCCTCGACGAAGCCGTTTTCGGCAAGCCGCACATCGGCGATCGCCCCGGCGCGCTCGGCCACGCCGACGTGGCGGGCGAAGGCGCGCAGCATCTCGCGGTAGCGCGGCGGATCGAGGTTGAGGCCGTATTCGAAGCTGCCGAGCGGGGTCTCCGGCCCGCCCTGCGGATGGACGAAGCGGCCCGCGCGGGCGAGCGCCGCGGCGGGCGAATGGCTGTCGAACGGCGCGACCTTGCCGCTGCGCGCCAGCCGCGCCCAGTGCAAGTGGAACGACGTGGTGCCGAAGCGCTGCCCGACCTCGCCATAGGCATGGACATAGCCGGGCTGTGCGCCCGACCAGCCGTCGAACAAGGTGCCGAGGCGGAAGCTGGCGCCGGTGCGCAGCACGTCGCTCTCGCCGATGCCGAGATCGTCGTGGAAGCCGGTGATCGAAGGCAGGGTGCTGGCGATATGGTCGGCGAGCGCTTCGGGCGGCGTCGGCGCACCGACCAGGGTGACGCTCGCGCCGGGAATGCGGCGCTTGAGCAGCGCCGCCGCCGAAAGCCCGACAACGCCGTTGCCCGCGACGACGATCTCGCGGATGCGGCGGTCGCCGGTCATGCCGGTTCCATCGGGCAATAGCGGTCGAGCCAGGCGCGGTGCCCGGTCATCCCCGCCACCGCGGCGTCGATCTCGGCCTGGAGCTGCTGCATCCCGCGCGCGAGCTGCTCGGCCGGGACGCCGTCGGCGCGCAGGTCGTGCCCCTCGGGAATCACGCCCTGCCCCAGATAGACCGCGATCCAGCTGGCATCGAGGAACACCCCCTCGCGATACTTCACCACCCGCCCGCGCCGCCGGAACAGCTCCATCTTGTCGGCGAGGCTGTCGGGGATGCGCATCGTGCGGACATGGTCCCAGTAGGGCGTGTCGTTGCGGGTGGTCGCGTGATAATGGAGGATCAGGAAGTCGCGGATGCGGTCATATTCCATGTCGATCAGCCGGTTGAACTCGTCGCGGTCGACATCGGAGATCACGCGGTCGGGGAAGAGCTCGATCAGCCCGGTGATCGCCGCCTGGGTCAGGTAGATGCTGGTCGATTCGAGCGGCTCGAGGAAACCCGAGGCAAGCCCGACCGCGATGCAGTTCCTCACCCAGCTCCGCCTGCGCCGCCCCGCCTTGAAGCGCAGCACGCGCGGATCGGCGATCTTCTCGCCCTCGACGGCCTTGACCAGCGCATCGGCGGCTTCGTCCTCGGACAGGAAATCGGTCGAGAAGACATAGCCGTTGCCGGTGCGGTGCTGGAGCGGGATGCGCCAGCGCCAGCCCGCGGGCATCGCCGTGACGGTGGTCAGCGGCATCAGCGCGGTCTCGGTGCGGCACGGCATCGCCACCGCGCGATCGTTGAGCAGCCAGTGCGACCAGTCCTCGAACGGCTCGCCCAGCGTCCTGCCGAGCAGCAGCGAGACGAAGCCCGAGCAATCGACGAACAGATCGCCTTCGACGATCTCGCCATCCTCCATCCGGAGCGAGGCCACGTCGCCGGTTTCGGGGTGGAGGTTGACCTCGACCACCCTGCCCTCGGTCCGCCGCGCGCCCGCCGCCTCGGCGATCGCGCGCATATAAGGCGCATAGAGCGTGGCATCGAACTGATAGGCATAGCCGAAGGTCGAGGCGATCGACTTGGGATCGGGATCGGGCAGCTGGAACCGGGCCTGGCGCGCGACCTGGACGCCGAGCGAGAAGGCCTGGAGATCGGGCACCGCCACGCCCTGCTGGCGCAGCCGCAGCCAATATTGGTGGAAATCGACTTCGCCGCCGCCATAGCCGAAGGTGCCGAACGGGTGGATATAGGAGTCGCCGATCGCGCCCCAATCGTTGAACTCGATCCCGACCTTGAAGGTCGCGCGGGTGGCCGCCATGAAATCGGCCTCGTCGATTCCGAGCCGCTCGTTGAACGCCCGGATATGCGGCAGCGTCGCTTCGCCGACTCCGACGATGCCGATCGCTTCCGATTCGATCAGCCGCACATCGGCGCGGCTGGGCAGCAGCTTGACCAGCGCAGCCGCGGTCATCCAGCCCGCGGTGCCCCCGCCGACGACAATGATTCGCTGAACAGGTCCGCCCTGCATCCGATCCACCGCTGCTCCCCCTCTTCCCGTGGGTTAGGGCGGCGCGCTCGCACGTGTCAAACGCGGCGGCGCCGTCTGGGGCGAAGCGCGGTACCGCTACCATCCGACTCGGCGCGCCGCTTGTCAGCGCTGTCACGACGCCGCGGATTCGCGCGAGTCGCGCGCTTTGGAGCGATTTGAAGCGCCGGTTTTTGCTGCACCGGCGAACGTTGCCCGGATGCCACATGTGACAGTATTAATGCCAGTTTGGCCCGGACCCCGCGGCCCCCTCTTGCAGTGCCCGGGATGTTACGGTACCGCTAACATCAACTAAAAGACGGAATTGCTGTCAACGTTGTCGGCAATTCATAAAAAACGGGGAGGATAATTGATGATTCGGATGGGTGTTTCCGCGCAGCGGAACGACATGGGCAAAATGCTCCGGTCGGGCGCTTCGGTGCTTGCGCTATGTGTCATGTCCGCCGCGGCGCCTGCCTTCGCGCAGGACGCGACGGCGACGAGCGCTCAGGACGGCGGCCAGGACGAGGACGATCCCGCGATCGTCGTCACCGGCATCCGCGGCAGCCTCGCGAATTCCCAGAACATCAAGCGCAACTCCGACACCGTCGTTGATGCGATCACTGCACAGGACATCGGCGCCCTCCCCGATCGTTCGGTGACCGAGGCGCTGCAGCGCGTTCCCGGCGTCGCGATGAACCGCTTCGCCGGCTCGAACGACCCCGATCACTTCTCGGTCGAAGGTTCGGGCGTCGTCGTCCGCGGCCTCAGCTTCGTCCGCTCGGAGTTCAACGGCCGCGACACCTTCTCGACCGGCGTCTATGGCCAGGCGATCAACTTCTCCGACGTTCCCGCCGAGCTGCTCGGCTCGGTCGAGGTCTACAAGAACGCCACCGCCGAGATGACCGAGGGCGGGCTTTCGGGCACCGTCAACCTCAACTCGCGCCTGCCGTTCCAGAACAAGGGCTTCCACCTCAGCCTCGACCTCGAGGGCAATTACGGCGACATGGCCAAGCGCGGCTCGCCGACGCTGTCGGCGATGGCGAGCGCCACCTTCGAAACCGGCATCGGCACCTTCGGCGTGCTCGGCAACCTGTCCTACTCGCAGATTTTCAGCCGCGCCGACGGCATCCAGATCTCGAACTTCCAGACCCGCGACAACACGCTCGCGGTCGAGGCGAACTCGAGCGACGCCAGCACCAAGCATTGCCGCAATCCGTTGCCGCTCGACACCGACACGATGTCGCTTCCGCCGGGCCGCTCCTTCTGCGGCACCGGGCAGACGCCGGGCGCGGACGGCTTGGCCGACCTCGCGGCGCTGCGTTACGCGCCGCTCGGCGGCCAGTTCCGCACCCAGGACTATAACCGCGAGCGTACCGGCCTCGCGCTGGCCGGCCAGTGGGAAAGCCTCGATCGCCGCGCGATCCTGACCGCACAGTTCCTCCGCTCCGACTCGACCCAGAAATGGGGCGAGCACACCTTCGAGAGCGCGCCTGATCTCTCGGAATACAACACCTTCCCGTACGGCTGCCGGATGAACGAGAACGGCCCGGACACGATCACGCCGCCGGGCACCAATCCGGCGCGCACGCAGCGGGCGGAGTGCCCAATCCCCGGCGCCGGCCAGGTCCGCAGCGGCCGCAATGCGGTGTTCGACAATTACGAATATGACGCCAACGGGCTGTTCCAGAACGGCTATATCACGCTGCCGGGCGCGGGCTGGCGCTCGCAGGATACCGGCGGCACCTGGCGCACCCCGACCGGCGGCATGCAGCAGTCGCTGTCGCGCCGTCAGGTCGACGACGAGAATATCGTCGACGACTATGGCCTGAACTTCAAGTTCACGCCCGACGATCACTGGCAGTTCAACGTCGATGCGCAATATGTCCGCGCGCAGCACGACACGCTCGACATGAGCGTGTTCGGATCGACCTTCGCCGACAATGAAGTCGACCTGCGGGGCGACCTGCCCGTCGTGATCGCGCACAAGCCGCTGTGGCTGTCCGCGACCTGGTCCGGGGCTCAGGCCCCCGGCGGCGGCGCCTGCGCTGTCGGCGGCACCTGCTCGCCCTACGCGCCGCTCAACCAGGCGAGCGACCAGGAATATTTCACCAACCCGGCGTTCCAGTTCTGGCGGGCTGCGATGGATCACATCGAGCACAGCATCGGCGAGGAATGGGCGTTCAAGGGCGACGTGGCGTACAACTTCGCCGACGACGGCTTCCTCAAGCGCGTCAAGTTCGGCGCGCGCTATGCCGACCGCGACCAGCATGTGAAGTACACGACCTATAACTGGGGCGTGATTTCGGAGACCTGGGGCGGCATCGGTCCGGTGTGGATGAACACCAGCAACCGCGCTTCCTTCTACGACTTCCCCGATTTCTTCCGCGGCCAGACCCCCGGACCGATCGGCGGCAATTTCTACAATGGCGACCTGATCCAGGGCTATGGCGACGCCTCCAACTATCTGCGGAGCGTCAATGCCACCTGGAACGGCGGGCAGGGCTGGGTGCCGGCTGCTGCGCGTGCGGGCACCGTGGCAGGGACCGATTTCCTGCCGAGCGAAATCCAGAACGTCAGCGAGCGGAACATCAACGCCTATACGATGCTCAGCTTCGGCCAGGACGATTTCCTCGGCGGCATCGGCATGAGCGGCAATATCGGCGTCCGCTACGTCGATACGCATGTCGTCTCGGAAGGTGCGTTTACCATCCCGACCCAGACCCAGGTCGGCGTCGCTCAGCCCTACGCGACGCGTTGCGCGCTGCGGCCGGCGCCGTCGCCGCCCAACCCGCCGGGCACGCCCGATCAGTCGCCGGGCGGCATCTGCAACCTCGGGCCTGCGGGCTACGCCCAGCTGCAGCTGTTCGCGAACGGCGCGAACACGCCCAACACGGCGATCAACGACTATCACTACTGGCTGCCGAGCCTGAACCTGAAGTTCAACCTGACCGACAATCTGCTCGCGCGCTTCGCGGCGTCGCGGGCCCTGGCTCGGGCCGGCATGGCGGACATCCGCAACTTCACGACCTTCGGCACCAACAACAATGATCCGACGCGTCTTCAGGGAACCGCGGGCAATCCGTATTTGCTGCCGGCCTTGTCCGACCAGTTCGACGTCACGCTCGAATGGTATTTCGCGAAGGTCGGGTCGCTGACGTTCGATGCCTTCTACAAGAACATCCACAACTTCTTCTACCAGGCGATCGATACGATCACGCTGACCAACAACGGCGTCACCGCCACCGCCAATATCCGCAAGCAGGCCAATTATAGCGGTACCGGCAAGGTCAAGGGCTTCGAAGTCGCCTATCAGCAGACCTTCGATTTCCTGCCGTGGATCTTCAACGGTCTGGGGGTGACCAGCAGCTACACCTATATCGACAGCCAGGGTCTGCCGATGAACCGGCCGAATCTGGGCGCCGGCGTCAATCTGAACGGGGGACGCCTCCCGCTCGAGCAGATGTCGAAGCACAATGTGAACGTCGCGGTCTTCTTCGAAAAGGGCCCGGTGTCGCTGCGTGCGGCGTACAACTGGCGCTCGAGGTTCCTGCTGACCTCGGCCGACGTGATCCATCCGTTCTTCCCGATCTACAATGACTCCACGGGACAGCTGGATGCCTCCATGTTCCTCAATCTGAGCAAGGAGATCAAGATCGGCGTCCAGGCGGTCAATTTGACCAACGAAGTGACCAAGACGCTCCAGCAGTTCAACGAAGCCGGCGACCTCGCACCGCGGTCCTACTTCATGAACGACCGGCGCTTCTCGTTCATCGTCCGCGGCTCCTTCTAAGGCGCGGCCGAACCGGAATTGGGGGCCCCCCGGCAACGGGGGGCCTTTTTTTTGCGATTGCTCGATTGCAGACCCGACCGCCTTTCTTCCTAGTCCTCTCCCGCTTTCGCGGGAGAGGGTTGGGTGAGGGTCTTCTTCTCCTTCTTTTCACTTCTGTCCTGCGATCCGTGGGGAAGAAGAAGACCCTCACCTTCCCACGCTTCGCGTGGGCCCCTCCCTCTCCCGCGAAAGCGGGAGAGGTGTCGGTCATCCGCACCGTAAGGCCAGCGGCACACGGCTCTCCTTCATGGATGGTCAGCCGAAGCCCGCGGCGCTAGCGTCGGCTGCTCGAACGGAAGGCGGCGAACCATGCGAATCCTGATCCTTCTCGGCGCCTTGGCGATCGCGACCGGGGCCAGCGCCCAGACCGGCCCGCAGGACGGGCTGACCCAGGGCCGCTGGCGCCAGGCCTTCATGATGCAGATGCGCCTGCCGGGCTCCGACACCCTCACGCCGCCGCAGAGCCAGACCCAGATTGATTGCTTCGGCGAGCGCGATGTCGCCGATCCCCGGCGCATCCTCCTGGTCGGCGCCGAGGAGGTCTGCACGATTTCGGACTTCGCGATGACGGGGGGCAAGATACGCCTGTCGGCAAGCTGCACCTTCGCGCCGGACGCGGTCTATTCGGGCGACCTGACGGGGAGCTACAGCGCGACCGCCTTCGACCTGGGCGGCGAGATGCGCGGGCCCGACGGGGTCGTGATCGTCGCCGCGATGAAGGCCGAGCGGCTGGGGCCGTGCACGCCAAGCGCATGACCGCTGCCCTCCCCTCCCCTCGCCCGCTGCCCGAGCGCGACGACATCGACTCGGCACGCTTCGCCGAGGTGGTGAGCGCGTATCGCCCGATGGTGCTGCGCGGGCTCGGGCGCGACTGGCCGGCAGTCGCGGCGGCGCGGACCTCGCCCGCCGCGCTGGCCGCCTATCTCGCGCGGTTCGACAGCGGCGCGCCGGTCGAGGCGTTCATCGGCCCGCCGGCGATGCAGGGCCGCTATTTCTACGCCGACGACATGCGCGGCTTCAATTTCGAGCGGCGCAAGGGGCCGCTGGCGCAGGTGCTCGAGTTCCTGGTGCGCACCGCGGACAATCCCGAGGCGCCGTGCTTCTATGTCGGCGCGACTCCGGTGCCGATGACCCTGCCCGGCTTCGACGCCGCCAATCCGATGCCGCTGTTCGCACGCGAGAATGCCGTGCCGCGCGCCTGGATCGGCAACCGCTCGACCGTGACGACGCATTTCGACACCTCGGACAATATCGCGCTGGTCGTCGCCGGGCGGCGGCGCTTCACGCTGTTCCCGCCCGAGCAGCTCGGCAACCTCTATGTCGGCCCGCTCGATCACACGATGGCGGGGCAGCCGACCAGCATGGTCTCGCTCGACGCGCCCGACCTCGCGCGCTACCCGCGCTTCGCCGATGCGATGGCGGCGGCGTTCACTGCCGAGCTCGAGCCCGGCGACGCGATCTACATCCCGTCGCTGTGGTGGCACCATGTTCAGGCACTCGCCCCGGTCAACATGCTGCTCAACTATTGGGCCGATCCGCCGCCCGAGGCGGGTTCGCCGTTCGACGCGATGATCTACGGCATCCTGTCGATCGCGGCGCTGCCCGAGCCGCGGCGCGCGGCGTGGCGCAGCTTCTTCGACCATTACGTCTTCCGCACCGGCCACGATCCGGTCGCGCATATCGCACCCGAGCATCGCGGGGTTCTCGCCGACCCGACCCCCGAGCTGCGCGAGCGGATCCGCCAGTTCCTCGTGCGCGGGCTCAATCGCGGCTGATATCGCGGGATTTCGTTCAGGAACGCCGTGCTAATTCGCCAGGGGTTGGATATCAGCGGGTTGGCGCGGAGTCGCGCGAGCGAAGGAGTAGGGTCGGGATGGCGGGGGCCGCGGACATGGGTCCGTCCTTCGATACGCTGCTGAGCGAGGTCGCCGAGCGCCGGGACCTCGATACGCCGCTGTTGCTGCGCCTCGCCGACAGCGTCGCCGCCTTCCACGCCGCGGCCGAGATCGTCCCGGCGCCCTCGCGCATCGAACCCGCCTTTCCCGAGCAGCAGGCCGAGCTGGCACGGCACGCGGCGCGCCTCGCCGCACGGGTGGCGGCGGGGCGGGTGCGGCGCGGGCATGCCGACCTGACGCTGTCGCATATCGCGCTCGAGGACAGCGGACCGGTCCCGTTCGGCGCGTCGGGCGAGCCGGTCGATGTGCTGGACGATCTCGCGGCGCTGCTCGCCGACCTGTGGCGGCGCGGCCTCGCGACTCCGGCGAGCATCGTCGCCAACCGCTATGTCGACGTCGCCCCGCAGGGCGCGTCGGGCTGGGCATTGCTGCCGCTGTTCGTCTCGATGCGGGCGCAGGATGCCGATCTGCTCCAGCCCTCTCCTCCCCGACTGGTCGCGGTCGGCGGGCTGTCGGGGACGGGCAAGTCGACGATCGCGCGGCATATCGCCACGATGATGGGCCGCGCCCCCGGCGCGCGGGTGCTGCGCAGCGACGTGTTCCGCAAGCGCACCGCCGGGCTGCCGCCCGAGGCGCGGCTGCCGCCGTCCTTCTACACAGCGCAGAGCGACCAGGAGACCTGGGAGGCGATGTTCGAATCGGCCGACGATCACCTCGCCTGCGGGACCAGCGTGATCCTCGACGCAGTGTTCATGCGGCGCAGCGAGCGCGACGTCGCCGAGATGCTGGCGGCGCGATCGCGCGTGCCGTTCACCGGGCTGTGGCTCGAGGCGCCCGAGCGCGACCGCATCGCGCGCGTGGCGTCGCGGTCGGGCGACGCTTCGGACGCCGGGATCGACGTGGTGCGCGACCAGTCGCGGCGCTCTGCCGGCGATCTGCACGGCTGGCACCGGATGCGCGTCAACCGCCCGCTCGACACCGTGCTCCCCGCGGCGCGCGCGATCCTCGACAGGGGGATGCGCTAGGCATTCCCTTGCCGTTCCCCTGCGAAAGCAGGGGCCCAGGGTCGCAAGCGCTGAACTATTTGGCTCTGGACCCCTGCTTTCGCAGGGGAGCGGGAACGGGCTAAGCCGCCTTCTCCGCGCCGCACAGCAGCCCGTGCAGCGTCTCGAGCATCCGCGCGGCGTCGCTGCTCGACAGCGAATAATAGATGGTCTGGCCCGAGCGCCGCGACGCGACCAGCCCCTCGCGGCGGAGCAGGGCGAGCTGCTGCGAGACCGCGGTGTCGCGCGTATCGGTCAGCCGGGCGAGCTCGCCGACCGACTTTTCGCCTTCCCAGAGGTGGCACAGCAGGAGCAATCGGCTTCGGCCCGACAGCGCCTTGAGGAACAGCGACGCGCGGTCGACAGCGGCAATCATTTCGTCTTTCACGCCGGCACAGCTATGCGCCGAATGCGTCAGTTGCAACCGCTATCGTGCAGAAATCGAACGGAATTGTTTGCGCGGACGATAGCTCCCATATCCGCGGCATGCCGCTGCACGCCCCCGACCTGTTTGGCGCCCCTGCCCTGTCCGGCCTCGCTTACCGCGCGGATGCGATCACGCCCGAGACCGAGCAGGTGCTGGTCGCCAGGATCGATCAGGCCGGCCTGTCGCCGTTCCGATTCCAGGGCTGGCTGGGCAAGAGGCTGACCGCTTCGTTCGGCTGGCGCTACGATTTCGACAATGGCAGCTTCAGCGAGGCCGAACCGATCCCGGACTGGCTGGAGCCGCTGCGCGCGCAGGCGGCGGCGTTTGCCGGGCTAGAGGCGGACGAATTCGTCCAGGCGCTGGTGATCCGCTACGATCCGGGCGCGGGGATCGGCTGGCACCGCGACCGGCCGGTGTTCGAGCATGTCGTCGGCATCTCGCTCGGCGCGGCGGCGACGCTGAGGCTTCGCAAGCGGCGGCCCGGCGGGTTCGACCGCGCCGCGGTGCCGCTCGCGCCGCGCTCGATCTATCATCTGAGCGGCGAGGCGCGGCACGATTGGGAGCACAGCATCGCCCCGATGGAGGTGCCGCGCTGGTCGGTCACCTTCCGCAGTCTTTCCCAAAAGGGTCTCGCCAAATAGGGCGGGCGCGCCACAGGGGAATGGCGCGCCCTCCCTCGTTCCCGGTCACTCGTAGCGCAACGCGTTGATCGGGTTCTCGCGCGCGACGCGAAAGGCGTGCGCGCCGATCGTTCCGATTGCGATGGCCAGCGCGAGCGCTCCGGCGATCAGGAAGGGCACCGGGGTAAGGCTGATCCGGGCGTCGAAATTGTTGAGCCAGTCGCGCATCACCCACCAGGCCACCGGCCAGGCGATAAGGTTGGCGATCACCACCGGCTTGGAGAATTGCCAGACGAGCAGCCGGACGATGTCGCGGGTGCGCGCGCCCAGCACCTTGCGGATGCCGATCTCCTTGGTGCGGCGCTCGGCAGTGAAGGCGGCGAGGCCGAACAGCCCGAGGCAGGCGACGATCACCGCGAGCACCGCGAAGCCGGCAAAGCTCTTCGCGCGGGCATCCTCAGCCTTGTAGAGCTCGAGCATGATGTCGTCGCTGAACTTGGCGTTGAACGGCACGTCGTCGACCACGCCCTTCCACATCGCCTCGACTCGGTTGCGCAGCGTCGCGGGGTCGCCTTCGAAGCGGATGATCATGTGGGTGTGGCCGCTGTGCGCGCTGTAGAACAGGATCGGATCGAGCGGCTGGCGGATCGAGCGGAAGCGCGCGTCCTTGAGCACGCCGATGATCGTCACCGGCACCAGCCCGATCTCGTTGTCGACCAAGGCCGCGCGCACCGTCTTGCCCACCGCATCGGCCGGCCTGGCGAAGCCCAGCCGCTTGGTCGCAAGCTCGTTGACGACGATGTTCATCCCCCGCGCCGCCAATTTCCGCTCGGCCTCGATATTATCGGGATAGGGCAAGGTCGCGTCGTCGGCCTCGCGATTGTCGAACCAGCGGCCGGCGATGAGGTTCAGCCCCATCGCATCCTTGAAGCCCGGATCGACCTGGTAGTTGCCGAT
Source organism: Pseudomonadota bacterium (assembly GCA_040388355.1). Classification (GTDB taxonomy): domain Bacteria; phylum Pseudomonadota; class Alphaproteobacteria; order Sphingomonadales; family Sphingomonadaceae; genus Sphingomonas. Next base: position 28,179 of record JAZKCD010000068.1, read on the forward strand.
CGTGATCGGCTCCGAATTGCCGGGGACCATCACCCCGGTATTGTTGTTGTTCTGGGTGGCGACGCCGATGCTGGTGCGGCCGACCGCCTTGACCCCCGGGATCCGCGCGGCCTGGGCGACCAGCGTGTCGCCCTTGCCGAGCACGACATAGCGGCTGAGCTCGTCGACCTGGAGGATATGGTCGCGATTATAGCCGGGATCGACGGTGCGCGCGTAGACGGTCTGGCCGTAGATCACGACGGTGCACACGATCAGCCCGATCGACACCGCGAACTGGCCGATCACCAGGATGTTGCGCAGCCGCCCGGTGCCCGCCGCCTCGGCCGCCGACTTGTTGGCCTTGAGCACCGTCGCCGGCTGGAAGCGCGAGAGGAAGAAGGCGGGATAGATGCCGCTGAGCACCCCCACCGTCAGCATCAGCCCGATCACCGGCAACAATATGCCGTCGGCGCCGAAATAGCTGACCTTGATATCGGCATCGAGGAACGCCGCGAGGCTGGGCATCAGCAGCTCGACGAAGGTCAAGGCGATCAGCATCGCGATCACCGAGATCAGCACCGATTCGCCGATGAACTGGAGGATCAGCTGCCGGCGGGTCGCCCCCAGCACCTTGCGTAGCGCCACTTCGCGCGCACGCTGGCTGGCGCGGGCCGTGGCGAGATTGGTGAAGTTGACGATCGCCATGCCGAGGATCAGCAGCGCGATCACGGCGAAGGTGACAATCGTGCCGCGATCGTTGCCCGGCGACATCGCGCCGTTCTGCGCCTTGCCGAGATGGATGTCGCGGACATTGGCGAGGTGCCAGTCCTGGTCGTCGCCCTGGTTGAAGCGCGCCTCGCCGGCATTCTCGTCGGGGATGTTGCGCTTTTCCCAGGCGGGGAACTGCTTCTCGAGCGCCGCGGCATCGGTGCCGGGCTTGAGCTTCATCCATATCCAGCCATTCTGGCAGCCCCAGCAGGACAGGTTCTGGGCCGAATCGGCGTAGAAGCTCGGGAAGTCGAGCCGCGCGATCGAGTTCGCGCGAAGGTGCGAATTCCTGGGCAGGTTGCGCAGCACCCCGGTGATGCGGAAATCGCGGGTCTGGCCGCGGCTGATCACGCTCATCGTCTGGCCGACGATGTCGTCGCTGCCGAAGCGGCGGACCGCTTCGGCCTGGGTGAGCACCACGGTGTTGGGCTGGCTGAGCGCGTTGGGGTTGCCGCGCAGCAGCGGCAGCTGGAGCACGCTCAGCAGATCGTCATTGGTGTAGAGGAAATCCTCGAGCGTCGCGACCTGGCCGCCGCGCTTGAAGACGGGCGTGCTCGACATCGCGTAGACCCATTTCTCGATCTGCGGGAAATCCTTCTGCATCGCCGCGCCCGAGGCATAGGGCGTCATCTGCAGCTGGGCGTCGCCGCCGGTGCTGACGGTCGGCTTGTACCAGGACTGGAGCTGGTAGGTGTTCTCGGCATTGGGCAGCCATTTGTCGTAGCTGAACTCGTAGCGCACGAAGAGCAGGATCATCAGGCACGCGGCCATGCCGATCGCGAGCCCGAGGATGTTGATCACCGCATAGGTGCGGTTCTTCATGAGGGCGCGGACGCCGACAGTCAGGTAATTGCGCCACATGGTCTGGGTCCTACTCGTAGCGAAGGGCGTGAACGGGGTTCATCCGGGCGACCCGGAAAGACTGGCCGGCGACGGTGGCGACGGCGATGATAAAGGCGATGATCCCGGCGACCGCGAACGGGCCCGGCCCGAGCGCGATGCGCGCGTCGAAGGTGTTGAGCCAGTCGCGCATCGCCCACCACGCCACCGGCCAGGCGATGAGGTTGGCGAGCACGACCGGCTTGGAGAATTGCCAGACCAGCAGCCGGACGATGTCGCGCACCCGCGCGCCGACGACCTTGCGGATGCCGATCTCCTTGGTCCGCCGCTCGGTGGCGAAGGCGGCGAGGCTGTAGAGCCCGAGACAGGCGATGATCACCCCGAGCGCGGAAAAGCCCGCGAACAGCGCGCCGCGCGCGAGGTCGGCGGCATAGACTTCGCGGACGATGTCTTCGGCGAAGCGGCCCTGGAACGGGATTTCGGGCTCGAAGCGGCGCCAGACCTTCTCGATCCCGTCCATCACCTGCGACGGGCGCGCGGCAGTGTAGCGGACGACGACCTGGAAGAGTCGCTGGGGGTCATAGCCATAGACGATCGGTTCGATCGCATCGCGCGCGGTGCGGATGCGGGTGTCCTCGACCACGCCGATGATGGTGGCGGGAACCAGACCGAGCTCTTCGACGCCGACCTTGACCGGCTTGCCGACGGCGTCCTGCGGCACCGCGAAGCCGAGCAGGCGCGCGGCGTTGCGGTTGACGACGAGGTTCAGCCCGCGCGGCTCGAGCGCGGCGATCTGCGCGGGCGTGTCGTCGTAGCCGGGGCGGATGAGGCGATCATTGGCCTGCGCGTCGCTGAAGGTGCGGCCGGCGAGCAGGCGCATCTCCATCGTCTGGAAGAAATCGGTATCGACACCGTAGAAGCCGAGCGACAGGTCCGCCGGCGCGCCGGGCAGGCGCACCGGATAGGCATTGCGGCTGGTCGAGGCGATGCCGAGATTGGTGCGGGCTACGCCGACCACGCCGGGGATCTTGAGCAGCGCATGCTTGCCGGCCGCATATTCGCTGGCGTCGCCGGCGAAGCGCCAGGCGGAATCGAGCTGGACCAGCCCGTCGCGGCGATAGCCGGGATCGACCGTCTGGACGAAGCGGGTCTGTTCGAAGATCACCCAGGTGCACACGATCAGCCCGATCGCCACTGCGAACTGGAGCACGACGAGCGCCGAACGCAGGCGCCCGCTGCCCGGGGTCTCGGCCGAGGCGCGGTTGGCGCGGAGCACCACCGCCGGGCGGAAGCGGGCGAGATAGAAGGCCGGGTAGAGCCCGCCGGCGAGCGCGGTGACGAGGAACAGCACCAGCGCGGGGACCAGCATCCCGTCGCTGCCGAGATAGGCCATGTGCAGGTCGGCGCCGACCCGGTTGCCGACCCAGGGCGTCGCCAGCTCGACCGCGCTCAGCGCGAACAGCATCGCCAGCGCCGAGAGCAGCACCGATTCAGCGAAGAACTGCGCGATCAGCTGGCCGCGCGAGGCGCCGAGCAGCTTGCGCAACGCCACTTCGCGGGCGCGCTGGACGGCTCGGGCGGTGGAGAGGTTGACGAAGTTCATCGCCGCCATGCCGAGGATCAGCAGCGCGACGATCGCGAAAGTGGCGAGCGTGCGGGCGTCGCCGCCGGGGCGAATCGCGTCCTGCTGGACGGTTCCGAGATGAATACCGGTGATCGGCGCGAGGCTGAGATCGAGCGTGTCGGCGGGCGATAGCGGCTTGCCGTCGCGCATCTCGGGCGGGATGGTGCGCTTCTCCCAGGCGGGGAGCGCGGCGTTGATCGTCGCGGCATCGGCGGCGGAACGCAGCTTGACGAAATGCTGCTGCTGCATCGCGCCCCAGCCGCTCAGCGAAGCCTGGGCGTCGGCCGGATAGGGGGGGACGTAGAACAGGATCGCCAGCTTGAGGCTGGTATTGCCCGGCAAGTCGCGCAGCACGCCGCTCACGACATGGTCGTGCCTGCCCTCGCCCGCGCCGAGCGCGATCGTGCGCCCGACGACATCGGCGGTGCCGAACTGCCTGATCGCCTCGGTCTCGGTAAGCACCACCGTATTGGGGTTGGGCAGCGCGGTTTCCGCCGAACCATAGGCGAAGGGCAGCTGGAACACCTTGAAGAAGTCGTGGTCCACGCCCGTGGAGTCGATGAAGAGCGGCTTGCCGTTTCGCGTGAGCACGGTGGGGCCGGTGCGCAGCGAGGTCATCGCTTCGATCTGCGGAAAGCCGGCGGGGAGCGCGTCGTGGACCGGATACGGGCTGTTCTGCGAATGCGCGACCGGCTGGCCCATGCCGTGCCAGGTCGACTGGACCTGGAAGACGCGCGCGCTGTCGGGCAGCCAGCGGTCGTAGCTGCGCTCGTAGTTCACATAGTTTAGGATCATCAGGCAGCCGGCGAGCCCGAGCGCGAGCCCGCCGATGTTGATCGCCGAATAGGCGCGGTCGAGGAACAGCCGCCGCACCGCCAGGATCAGGATGTTGCCCCACATCGCCCGATATCCTCAGGCGGCCCTGCGGCGTTCCTGGAGGATGCGGCCGTCGAGCATGTTGACCACGCGGCTGGCGTAATCGGCATGCGCGGGCGAGTGCGTCACCATCACGATCGTCGACCCTTCCGCGTTGAGCGCCTGGATCATCCGCATCACTTCCTCGCCATGATGCGTGTCGAGATTGCCGGTCGGCTCGTCGGCGAGGATCAGCTTGGGATTGGCGACGAGCGCGCGGGCGACCGCGACGCGCTGCTGCTGCCCCCCGGAAAGCTGGCTGGGGCGGTGCTTGGCGCGGTGGGCGATGCCGACGCGGTCCATCACTTCGTCGGTGCGGCGGCGACGCTCGGCGGCGGAGACCGGGTGGTAGAGCAGCGCCAGCTCGACATTCTCGCGGACCGACAGCTCGTCGACCAGGTTGAAGCTCTGGAAGATGAAGCCGATATTGGCCTTGCGCGTCTCGGAGAGATTGCTCTCGGAGAGCCCCGCGACTTCCTTGCCGTTGAAGACGTACGAACCGCTCGACGGGCTGTCGAGCATCCCGATCAGGTTGAGCAGAGTCGACTTGCCGCAGCCCGAAGGCCCCATGATCGCGACGAACTCGCCCTCGGCGATATCGAGATCGATCGCGTCGATCGCGGTCGTCTCGACCGTGTCGGTGCGGTAGACCCGCGAGAGATTGCGCATCTGAAGCATCAAACTTCCTTTCACTGGGACGAGAGGTCGAGCCGGGCCTTGTCGGCGAACCCGGTATAGGGAGAGGTGATCACGCGCTCGCCGGGGTCGAGCCCTTCGAGCACTTCGATCGAATCGCTGTTGCGGCGGCCGAGGCGGACGGTGCGCTTGACCGCCGAGCGGCCGTCGGGCGCGACGACGAACACCCAGGCGCCGCCGGTCTCGTTGTAGAAGGCGCCGTTGGGAATCATCCGCGCCGGCGTCGGATCGCCGAGCGTCAGCCGCGCCTGGAGCGTCTGGCCGCGCTGGAGATCGGCGGGCTCGTCGCCGACGAACAGCAGATCGACCTGGAACTGGCCGTTCTGGACCTGCGGGTAGATCTTGCTGACCTTCGTATTGAAGCGCTTGCCGTTGATCTCGATCTGCGCCTTCTGGCCCACTTGGACGCGGCCCAGATAGAATTCGTCGACCCCCGCGATCAGCTTGTTGCGGCCGGGCGAGTCGATCTGGCCGACGCGCTCGCCGCGCTGGAGCGACTGGCCGACCTGGACCGAGAAGCCCGAAAGCTGGCCCGCGACCGGCGCGCGCAGATTGAGCGCGTCGAGATTCTCGCGGGCGATCTGCAGGCCCGACTGCATCGACTGCGCGGCCTGCTGCTGCTGGGTGAGCTGGCTGCCCTGGAGGCGCTGGTCGGTGGTCTGGCTGCGGCGCAGTGCCGCCAGGCGGCGCTGCTGGTACTGATAATCGTCGGCGGTGTCGGCGAACTGCTTGGCAGTGACATAGCCGCGATCGGCGAGCGGCTTCTCGCGCTCGTACTGGCGGCGCGCCTTTTGCAGCGCGACATCGGCCTCGAGCACCGCGCGCTCGTTCGAGAGCTGGGTCTGGGCGAGCGCGAGCTCCTGGCTGCGCATGTTGTTGATCTGCTGCTCGACTTCGGTCTGGCGCGCGAGAGTCGAGAGCTGGAGCTCGGCATTGGAGAGCACCGCGATGAGCTGGCCCTTGGCGACGGTGGCGCCGTCCTCGACCAGCATCTTCTCGACCCGGCCGCCCTCGACTGCGTCGATATAGACGGTGAGCAAAGGCGTGACGCGGGCGCGGAGCGGAATGAAGTCGTCGAAGGTGCCGCTCTTGACCTCGGAGACGGTCAGGCGGCTCGTTTCGACCGTCTGGCTGCCGCCGGTCGGCGCGAACCACAGGAAGGCGGCGATTACGAGCAGCAGCGCAGCGACGCCGCCGGCGATCTTGACCTTCATCGGGATGCCGCGGCGCTCGACGACCTTGTCCATGCCGCTGCCGGTGACCGGGCGATCGCCGCGGGGCTCGCGCTTGAGGTTGATGATGCTCATGCCGAAAACATTCCGCATTTGTCCGTAATCGAACACTTCTGTCCGATATCGAACGCGATCCGCACGAACGCGGCCTTGAGCTCGAACGAGATCCCGCCCTTCTGCGCCGCCAGGCTGAGCCCGGTCGGGGCGCGGCAGACCATGGCCGCGAGGAGCGCGGCCCCCAGCATCACCACCGTTCTCGCCCAGATTTTCGTGTTGTGCCCACCCGGCATGATCGTTCCTCTTGTTCGGGAGGGACTAAGCACGTGGCGTGCCAACCGGCCGGCAAGGTTTGTTTCGGGCGCGAGCCACCTTGGCACGCAAATTGATTGTCCGATATCGAACACGGGTTGTACGGGAATGGACGATGGTGGCGGGACAGCAGTTCGATCTTTGCGTGGTCGTCGATGATGACGACGATATCCTGCTGGCCGCGCGGCTGCTGCTCAAGACGCTGTTCGCCGAGGTGCTGACCGCGCGCTCGCCCGAGGATGCAGTGAGCGCGATGGGATCGCGGGTGCCCGATGTCGTGCTGCTCGACGCCAATTTCGCGCGCGGGGCGACCGATGCGCGCGAGGGGCTGGCATGGCTCGACAAGCTACTCGCGATCGATCCCGAGATGGTGGTGGTGATGATCACTGCGCATGCCGGCGTGCAGGTCGCGGTCGAGGCGATGAAGCATGGCGCGACTGATTTCGTCTCCAAGCCCTGGTCGAACGAGCGGCTGCTGGCGACGGTGCGGACCGCGGCGACGCTGCGGCGCTCGCGCGGGGCGGTGGCGACCGAGCGCGCCAAGGTGGTGGTGGCGAGCGCGGCGCCCGGAGACGGATCGCCCCTGCTCGGCAGCTCGCCGGCGATGGCGCGGGTCCATTCGCTGATCGAGCGCGCCGGGCCGACCGACGCGAACGTGCTGATCCTCGGCGAGAACGGCACCGGCAAGGAGCTGGTGGCCCGCGCGCTGCACCGCCATTCGCTGCGCGCCGAGAAGGCGATGCTGACCGTCGATCTGGGCGCGGTGGCCGAGGACCTGATCGATTCCGAGCTGTTCGGCCATGTGAAGGGCGCCTTCACCGATGCGCGGACCGACCGGATCGGGCGGGTGCAGGCGGCGGACGGGGGGACCCTGTTCCTCGACGAGGTCGGCAATCTGCCGCTCAGGCTCCAGCCCAAGCTGCTCAGCGTGCTCGAGCAGCGGCGGGTCACCCCGGTGGGCGCCAACAAGGCAGTGCCGGTCGACATCCGCGTGATCGCCGCGACCAACCTGTCGTCGCAGCGGCTGCAGGACGAGAGCCATTTCCGCCCCGACCTGCTGTTCCGGCTCAACACCGTCGAGATCGTGCTGCCGCCCCTGCGCGAGCGGCGCGAGGACATTCCCGAGCTCGCCGCGCATTTCCTCGAACTCTATGCCAAGCGCTACAATCGCGAGGTGCCGCATCTCTCCGACGGGGCGATGCGCGCGCTGCTGGCGCATGACTGGCCGGGCAATGTCCGCGCGCTGCGCCATGCGATCGAGCGCGCGCTGATCCTCGGGCGCGGCGGCATGCTCGAGGCCGAGGATTTCTCGCTCGACGCATCGGGCCCGCGGGTCGCGCAGGACGCAGTGGTGAGCGCCGACCGCGACGACCTCAATCTCGACCGAGTCGAGCGCAAGATGGTCGAGGCGGCGCTGCGCAAGCACGGCTACAACATCTCGCTCGCCGCCAACGAGCTCGGCCTCTCGCGTGCCGCGCTGTACCGGCGCATGGAGAAGCATGGGTTGTAGGTCGGTTACCCCTCTCCCGCTTTCGCGGGAGAGAGTTTCGGGTGAAAAGCGCCCCGCGCTTTTCAGATCATGCCGG
>JAZKCD010000069.1:0-1585 GCA_040388355.1 Pseudomonadota bacterium
CCTGGTGGCAGATGCCGGTGCCGGGGGGGACGACCTGGAAATTGTCGAGCGCCTTCGAGCCCCATTTGAGGAACTCGTAGCGTTCGGCGTTGCGGTCATATTCGAGCTCGACATTCTCGCCGAAGGACTGGGGGGTGCCGAAAGCGTCGACCATCACCGAGTGATCGATGACGAGGTGGCACGGGACCTGCGGGTTGATCTTGGCGGGATCGCCGCCGAGCCGCGTGATCGCGTCGCGCATCGCCGCGAGATCGACGACGCAGGGGACCCCGGTGAAATCCTGCATCAGCACGCGGGCGGGGCGATACTGGATCTCGCGGTTCGAGCGCGCATCCTTCTGCCAGTCGACCAGCGCCTGGGCGTCGGCCTGGGTGACGGTGACCCCGTCCTCGAAGCGCAGCATGTTCTCGAGCAGCACCTTCATCGAGAAGGGCAGGCGGCTGATATCGCCGAGCTTCTTCGCGGCCTTGGCGAGGGAATAATAGCTGTAGGTCCGGTCGCCGACGGCGAGGGTGTCGCGGGTGGCGAGGGTGTCTTTACCGACGGCGGTCATGTGCGGGGGTTTCCTTCCCTGTTTTTGCCGGCCTTTGGGCTCTCGGGGAGCGATCCGCCTGAGGGGACCGCGAGGGCGGGGCCGGGGTGCTGCGCGTGCGAAGAGTCGCAAGGGCCGATAGCAGGGGGTGGGGCGGGGGGGAAGGGTGTGGGGGGCGGATTCAGGCGAGCCCCGCCAGCGCCGCCTTCACCGCTTCGCCCGAGGCGCGGAACGCCGCGGCTTCGGCATCCGATAGGCCGGGCACAAGCATTCGCTCGACTCCGCCCGCGCCGAGGATGCAGGGCAGGCTGAGATACACGTCCGACAGACCTAACTCGCCGGTGAGCAGGGTCGAGACCGGCAGCGCGATGCGTTCGTCGTGCAGGATCGCCTCGCAGATGCGGACGATCGCGGTGGCGACGCCGTACGAGGTGTAGCCCTTGCCGGCGATGATCCGGTAGGCGGCGGTGCGGACCTGTTCGGCGATGGTTGCGGAATCGGGCGCGGGCGTGGCGAAGGTCGCGAGGGCAGCCCGCCGATCTGCGCGGTCGAGAAGGCTGCGACTTCGCTGTCGCCATGCTCGCCGAGGACCAGTGCGTCGACGCTAGCGGGGGCGACGTCCAGCGCGGCGGCGAGGGTTTGGCGCAGGCGGCTGGAGTCGAGCAGGGTGCCGGTGCCGATCACGCGCTTCGCGGGGAGGCCCGAGACGGCATGGGCGCGGTGGGCCATCAGGTCGACCGGGTTGGAGGCGACCAGCAGGACGCCGTCGAAGCCGGCCGCCATCAGTTGGGTTGTGCAGGACTCGACGATGGTCGCGCTGCGCGCGGCGACGGCGAGCCGACTCTCGTCGCCATGCGTGGCGGCGCCGGCGGTGATGACGGCGATGGTGGCGGTGGCGGCGCCGGCCTAGGTGCGCGCGGATGCTGACGGGGCAGGCGAGGGCGTTGGCATCGGCGAGGTCGGCGGCCTCGGCCGCAGCGAGCGCGGGTTCGGCGTCGATCAGCACGCTCTCGCGGAAGAGGGCGCGGAGCATCAGGGCATAGGCGGTGGTGG
>JAZKCD010000069.1:1595-29082 GCA_040388355.1 Pseudomonadota bacterium
CTTCGCGGCCTTGTCGTAGGAGAGGAACAGGGAGACATGGCCGGCGCCGATGTTGGGGTGGGGGTGGGACGTGGGCTTACTTCCCTGTTTGTAGGCGGGCTCTCGAGGGGCGATCACCGTCAGTGAGCGCGAGGGCGGGACCGGGGTGCTTCGCGTGTGAAGAGCCGCAGGGGCCTTAGCAAGGGGCGGCGCGGCGCGGGGGGAAGGGTGCGTAGTGATCGGACATGAGGCAAAGGCATTGCAAGAATGCCGTTGATCAGTGCGGCTGGTCTTTCAGATAAGCACCCTTACCGCACAATACCCAGAGTCTCATTGCGGATGTGTCGCCGAAAGCAGGCGTTGCCTCCCAAACGCGCTGCTTTGCTACGATATCGGCAAGCCATGTGGGCAAATCGGATAAATGTATCCGATCATTGACCACGTAGTTCGCTCCCAAAGCTCGGGATCGAGCTTCTAGATTCCAGCATGCTCTATTATCTTTAAAAGCGTCGGCAAGGCGACGAGCGTCGACTTCGGATAAAGGCGATGACATATCGCGAGCAATTAGCGAAATTTGTACTATCGAATAGGTATAGACAAGAGGTTTTTCATTATCTCTACGGTCTTTAACCTCTAATAGTTCCGAAAAATTCGCAATGTGCAAATAATATTTAGCATCTGAAAGAATGCTTAAATCATCATGCGCGCTAAATATTTCCACATAACGGCGCAGTTTAGGAATATAATTCCGAATATTGCTATATCTTTTGGTTAGAAGATCAATTCTCATCTCCGATTCTAAAATATAGAAACCCAGAATATCTCGCTTGTCATCGGAATAATCTGAACCATATATATTTATGTATAGCTGCAAAGCTTCCTCTATAGGTGAAACATTAATGCCATAAGTACTTAAGCCAATTAAGGAATCGGCGAGGTGCCATTGAGCTCTGTTCAAACTTTCCGATCCGAGGGGCATTGTTTTTTCTTCAAAGGCTTGTCTCGATAAATAGACTGCCAATGAATATAACTGCCGATCGTCGTCAAAATTTGCAATTTTACCGGTTACATAAGCAAAGCTATCTAAAAAAATAGCCTTATTATAATATTTAAACGGCGCATCGCGGTTTATGTATGTATTATAAAATGAATTGTAGGATTTTACATAATATTTTCTCTCTCCACTTATTTCAGCAAGTAAGGCGTAACAATCAGCTAAGTTATTATTAACTATTGTCCATATTTCTTTCTTTTTATCTGTAACTGATTTTACCAGATCTATAAGTATAGTTATCCCTCTGCCAATCATATCGGCATCATTATTTTTTTTCCCAATGACACAAAGGCTAATGGCGAGTAAATCTGACAACCTTTGCCCGTCCTCACTATTTCTATCTGAAAGCAACGAAAGGGCATCATCGAGTAGGCGTTGAGCTTCACTCACATCCTTCTCGTTTAGCCTATCTTGATCCCCAATTAGTAGGATTGCGGCAAGCTGCCGTCGGGCTCGCGCTCTCTCGACCGGATCAGAGTGGGGGTCCTGTTCGTAATGCGCCATCAACTCCCGTTGAACCTCAATTGCGGCAGTCCGAGCTGACGCGTCTTCAAACAGGTTCGCGTGCGTAAAGAGTGCTTCAGCTCGTTGATGGAGATAAGACCAACGTATCGGATTTTCACCCGCAAACCGTACCGAATCTGCGAACCGCTCGGCGGCGTCCTGATAGCGTAGCTCCGACATCGCGAGGGTGCCGCGCTGGGCTGCGGTCTCCGCGCGCTCAAGCATTTGCGTCGACAGATTTTCGTTCTCAAGCGCCTCAACCCGTTGGAGTATTTCGTCGGCACCTCTGAATTGACCGGCGTTGAGTGCTTCCTGAGCGGCGCGTTTAAGCGCGGCGACTTGAGGTTGTCTGCTCTCGCTTATTCGATCCAGTTGAGATCTAAGCGAGAGATATTGTGATGCCACCTCGCCCAATCTTCGCGGCAAATCTTCTGGCGCGACATTGTTATCGCCGATGATGGCAAAGAAGGTTCGCAGCGCACCTTGGGTGATCCCCAGCTCGCGCTCAAGTCGCGCAAGCTCCTTGCGCTGCTTTTCGGTCAGATTCCTCCATTGGCTCGAGCTTGCGCGAACCAGGTCCGCAGCGTCGTCCGATGATATGTGCACCGTCAAACTACTGTTACTAACATTGCCCCCGATTGCGATGCCGCTATTCGAACGGGCGCCCGGATTGAGACCCTGCGCCCACGCCGCCGCTGGGCACAGGGACAGCAGTAGCGCCAGGACGCAGGATGCGCGACCGGAACGGGCCCTCACTTTTCAACGCTGAGCTGGGAATTGATAACATCTCCCCCAATGGCAATCCCGTTTTGCGAGGAGACATTGACATTCACAGGGGTCGTTTGAGGCACAGGATTTGCAGCATCATTGGTGGTCGATGAAGGTGAAGGCGATGGTTGAGGAAAGAGATAAACAAATATCGTCCATATTCCTGCGCCGAGCGTCGTAATGATCGCGAGAACCACAATAGCTAGTTCGCGCTGAGATTTGCTACGAAGCGCCGATAACAATCTAAATCGCGGAGGGTTCATTCTGAGAGAATAACCCGGCGGGGTGCCGCTTTCAAGCGACCCCCTTTCGTCGACCGCCGAGCGCCCAGAAAGGTTCATCGTCTTGCTTGTGAAAAGCAACGCCCTTGATACCACTTTGCCGACGCCACCATGAGGCTCGATAGTTCCCATTTTGTTCTGTCCTACAGCCCCCGGAATGCGATAGGTGGTTCGCTCCTTTGGCGGTGGGGCGATTCGGCGATGGCGGGGTTCAAGGCGCGTGGGGCGGTCGGCGGGCGGCGTAGGTCTGGTGAGCGGGGGCCCACCCAGCATCGGGTGAAACAGCCCCCGGCGGTTTCAGGTCGTCCGGAGGACGACCGACCCGATGCTCCCCCTCCCGCAAGCGTGAGGGGGAGCGATGGAGGCGGGGTCGTCGCGCACCATATCACCTCGGACGATGACCGGCCCTCCCCCAGCCCCTCCCACAAGTGGGAGGGGAGCGAAGAAGAAGCGGGAGGGCGGCCGCCCGGGCGGCGGCCGCCCAAGTGCTGGTCGAAATGGACCGTGGATACCGAGAAGGCGTTCCTGCTGGCGTTGCGGCTGACCGGGCAGGTTAGCAAGGCTGCGGCGGAGATCGGGCGGAGCAAGAACACCGCCTGCTCGCGGCGCAAGTCGCATCCCGACTTCGCGCGCAAATGGGACGACGCGGTCGCCGCGCAGCAGCGCGAGTGGATCGCGGCGCATCAGGAGCGGCTGGCGTTGCGGCGCGGCGAGGTGGACGACGTGGCGCTGGAGCCGGGGCAGGAACGCGCGGGCGGCTGGGATGCGCGCAAGCGGGGGCTGTTCCTGCGGGCGCTGGCGCGGACCAAGCGCGTCGACATGGCGTGCGAGGCGGCGGAGATGGTGCCGCGCGCGGCCCATGCACTGCGCGCGCGGTCGCCGCGCTTTGCGGCGGCCTGGGAGAAGGCGCTGACCGAGACGGCGCCGCCTTCGGTGATCGGCGCGGCGCTGGCGCGGGCGGTGGAGGGCTGGGACGAGCCGATCGTCCAGGGCGGGGACGTGGTCGCGTACCGGCGGCGCTTTTCGGACGGGCTGCTGCGCGACCTGCTGCGCGCCGAACTGGCGCGGGTGGGCGAGACGCGGCAGGCGGGGGTGGACTTCGACGCGGCGAAGGCCTCGATCCTGCGCAAGATCGAGGCGATCGAGCGGCACGACGACAAGGTAGCGGCGGAGGCCCAGCGCGCGGCGTGGACGCGCTGGCGGGAAAGCTGGGGCCGGTTGTGAGCGCGGCGCGCGCTGTGGCATGACGTGCCGGGCAAGGGAGACGGGGATGCGGGGATTGGCGATGATGCTGGCGCTGGCGGCCTTGCTGAGCGCGGTGCCGGCGGCGGCGCAGAGCGAGGCGGAAGTGGCGAAGACCTGCCGGCAGGTGGGGGAGGCGGCGTTCATCACGATCGACTCGGGCTCGGCGGCGCGGCTGGCGGAGATCGGGCTGGATCGCGCGGCGATCTTTGCGCGGATGCACGAGACTTCGGTGCCCGAGACGATGGGGTGCTGGGCGATGCCCGCGGGGAATTTCGACAGCCAGCTGGTGTCTGTCGGGATGTCGCAGTGGAATTTCGGGACGGGGAGCCTGCAGCCGGTGCTCAAGGCGTGGCGCAAGCGGCTGGGCGGGCGGTTCCGGCGCGAGCGGCGGGCGCTGGCGCCGGTCTATGGCAAATTGCTGTTCTCGCGCGATTGCCTGGCGGTGCCGGTGCGGGCGAGGTGCCGGGCGGCGATTCTGACGGCGGAGGATGCGAACGGGCGGCTGGGGGCGGTGTTGCAGGCCGAGCTGACTGCGATCTTCGAGAGCGACGCGATGCTGCAGGTGCAGACCGACGCCTATGTCGTGCTGCTCGAGGCGGTGCGGGGGGATTTGCTGCGGGTGTTTCCGGGCGGTCCGATGACGATGCGCAAGGTGCGCTGGGCGATCGACACGCGAGTGCAGCAGGGGTTTCTGCCGGGGGACGAGGATGTCGCGCGGCTTCGCGGCAAGCTGGCGGCGATGCCCGAGGGGGAAAGGTGGGACCGGCTGCGGGCGATCTTCGGCTGGTATCGGGGGCTGAGCGAAAGCATCGACCAGGACGGCGTCAAGCGCGACTATGCGTGGAACCTGGCGCAGTGGGAGTGTCTGATCGCGGCGGGGCGCGTCGATGCCGAGCAATATGAGCTGCTGAGCCTGACCTTCCTCAGGAGCCGGACCGCGATCGGGAATAGCGGGCGCTGGCAGGCGCTGACCTTTTCGCGGCGGGCGAAGATCATCCTCGATGTCGGGAGCGTGAGCGGGGTGCGCGACGGGGCCTGCCTGGCCGCGTGACGCATCGCTTGGAACGCGCGGGGCTGCGGTTCATTACGCTTCGCGAAGGAGAATGGCGATGAAGACGGTGATGGCGGCAGCGGCGCTGGTGGCGCTGGGCGGGTGCGCGACGATGGATTCCGGGCCCGCGAGCGGCGGGCGCTATGCGGCGGGGCATTTCCGCAGCGAGGCGGTGCTCCACGACGCGGGCGGCACGACGATGGGCAAGGCGGTGGTCGAGCAGGTCGGGATCCTCGGCACGGCGAGCAATATCCCGGCGCTGCGAATGACGATCGACGTGACCGGCATGACGCCGGGGCTGCACGGGGTGCATGTCCATATGGTCGGCAAGTGCGAGCCGCCCGACTTCGCGACTGCGGGCGGGCACTGGAACCCGACGGCGCACCAGCATGGCTCGATGAACCCGGCGGGGCCGCATGCGGGCGACCTGCCCAATCTCGATGTCGGCGCGGACGGGCGCGGGCATCTTGAGTTCACGCTGATGCACGCAACCTATGAGGGGCTGCTCGACGAGGATGGCGCGGCGGTGGTGGTGCACGCCAAGCCCGACGACCTCGCGACCGACCCTTCGGGCAACAGCGGCGGGCGCGTTGCGTGCGGGGTGGTCGCGGCGCTCTAGATCGGTTCGCCGGCGGCGCGGGCGCGCTCCTCGCGGGTGGCTTCGGCGCGCGGCACGAGGATGTACGCGCCGATGCCCGCGGCGACCGCGAGCGGAGTCACGATCAGCAGCGAGAGCAGGCCGGTGCCGAGGCTGTGGGTCAGGTCGGCGATGCGGCCGGCGAGGTACGGCCCGAGCGACAGGCCGAGCAACGTGGTGCCGATGAAGAAGGCGGCGGTGGCGGTGCCGCGCATGCGCGGGAGGACGAGGTCCTGCGTCGCCGCCGCGGCCGAGCCGAGCGCGCTGGTGGTGAGGAACTGCGCCAGCGGCAGCATGATGAAGAACAAGGTCCGGTCGGGGGTGGTGAAGGCGATCACCAGCGGCACGATCGGCGCGAGCCCGCCGAACAGGATGACGAGGATCCGCCCGGTCGGCCGCGCGCGGCGGAGGCGGTCTGCGGTCATCCCGCCCAGGGTCACCCAGAGGAACCCCGCGAGCATCGCCGGGGCGCCGATCTTGAGCCCGATCTCGGCGGCGCCGAGGTGCCAGGTCGCGGCGGCATAGCTCGGCGCGACATAGGAAGTGGCATAGGCGAGGAAGGCGTTGAGGCCATAGGCGACGACCACGCAGAGGAAGGCGGGGGTGCCGACGATCAGCCGGAAGGTGGGGAGATCGCGGCGGCGCAGCGCGGTGGCCCAGCTGAACACCGCATAGATGCCGATCCCGACCGCGGCCCATTGCACGACCACCGGGATGCGGACGATCGGCCATTTGGACGCGAGCGTCGAGGCCCTCTCGACCTCGACCAGGCCGAACACCAGCGCCGCGACGAGCAGCAGCGCGATCAGGTTGGTGCTGAGCGCCTTCACCCCGCCGCGCGCGGCGCCGATCAGCGTGAAGGGCGGGACGATCGTCAGCAATTCCTCGAAGAACGCCTTGAACGGGGCGGGGTGTTTCGGCGCGCGCAGGCCCTCCGATTGCCCGCGCATGGGCTCGCGCAGGGTGAAGACCCACACCGCCAGCAGCAGCCCGGGCAGGCCGACCGCCATGAACGCCGCCTGCCAGCCATGCAGGCCGAGCGGCGCGTCGACGGGGTACCATTTGTTCCAGGTCTCGGCGATCTTGCCGCCGACGAACAGCGAGAAGCCGCCGCCGACATAGATGCCCGCCGAATAGATGGCGAGCGCGGTGGCGCGCTGGCGCTTGGGGAACCAGTCCGACAGCAGGGAATAGGCCGACGGGCTGGCGGTCGCCTCGCCGATGCCGACCCCGACGCGGGCGCCGGCGAGCATGCCGCCGGTGCGCGCGAAGCCCGACAGCGCGGTCATCGTCGACCAGAGCGCGAGCCCGAGGGTGAGCAGGCGTCCCCGGTGCCAACTGTCCGCCAGCCGCCCGAGCGGGATGCCGAACAGCGCGTAGAACACCCCGAACGCAGTGCCGTAGAGGAAGCCGATATCGGCATGGGTGAGCCCGAGATCCTTCTGGATATCGGGGGCGAGGATGGTGATGATCTGGCGATCGATGAAGTTGAGCGTGTAGACCAGGAACAGGACGACGAGCACATACCAGGCATAGGGGCTGGCGCGCATTTCGAGCGGGGCGGGCTTCGCGTCGTCGGTTTCCGCCATGGTGCGCCCTCTCTCTTTTTTGCCCGCTTTTTGCGGGGGCCGCACCAGCCCGCTCCCCCACCCGGCCACCCTATAGAATACACTGGCGTGGGTGGCCGGGTGGGGGAGCGGGGCTGGTGCCGCTCTTGCCGAAGCAATGCCTAGCAGAGCATACCCGTTTTACGAAAGGCCATTATTTGGTTCAATTCCTCCGCGGAGGGGTCGGGGGAAGACTTAGGTAGGAGGGTTTCGTGAAGCCGCCATCGCTGCTGTTCGTCTGCCTTGGCAATATCTGCCGGTCGCCGCTGGCCGAGGCGGCGTTGCGCGACGCGGCAGCGCGGGCGGGAGTCGAGGTCGTGGTGGATTCGGCGGGGACCGGGGAGTGGCATGTGGGGAACCCGCCCGACCCGCGATCGGTCGCGGTCGCGGCTGCGAACGGAATCGACATCTCGGGCTACAAGGCGCGGCGGGTGCGCGGGGAGGATTTCCGGGGGTTCGATTATATCCTCGCGCTCGACCCGCAGAATCTGCGGGATTTGCTGGCGATCGCGCCGGGGGATACCAGTGCAAGGGTGGGGCTGCTGATGGATTTCGTGCCGGGACGAAAGGGGGAGGGGGTGCGCGATCCCTATTATGGCGATGCGGCGGATTTCGAGGCGGTGTGGGCGGATGTCAGCGCGGCGGCGGCGGCGCTGGTGGGGGTGTTGCGGGGGTAGGGCGCACACAAGGGACCGGTGGCATCGCCAGACAAACCGGGATGATCGGCGGCGGTGCTTGACCTCGGCGAATTGCTGCTGTCGAACCTTCAGGATATCGGGCCGAGCCGAACGATCGGCCCCTTCGCGGAGGCAAAGGCGTGGAAGAAGCGGCGGACTCCCCACGCGTTCTTGTTTCGCTGCCGCCCGAGCTCGCCTCGTACCTGCCGATCGCCGAGCAGGCTGTTCGCGATCATGGGCTCGTCCCGGTACGCGCGGAGTTATTCGCGGGACGCCGGTTGAATCTGATCGAACTCAACCTGAACGCGGTACGGGAAGCGGCGGCCGCGATATTCCTGATCGGCAACCGCTATGCGCCGGCTCCCCATGATCCGACGCGCAATCCGCGAGGACTGTCCGTTACCGAGCTGCAATATGACGAGGCGGTGCGCCTCGGCAGGCCGACACTCGTCATCCTGGCGGACCCCAAGCTCGTAGCGAAGGCGAAGCCGGACGCCGCCGAAATGAAGCAGCTCGACGCGTTCCTGAAGCGCCTCACGGATCGCATCGGCATTTTCTATAATGCGGAGGAGCTTTTTCGCGAACTCAACAGCGCGTTGCCGCGAATTGCCATCCAGATCACTAGGAGCGAGGTGGCGGAGCACACGCGCCGGGCCTCGGAAATTGCGCAACAGACCCGCGCGTTGCAGGCAAAGGCCGCGGACATCGCCGAATCGCTCAAGGCCGGGGAGGTTGAACCGCCCGCTCCGGTTCCGGCCGGGCCAGGCCTGTCCACCGACGAAGTGCGCGACCTCCAGGCGATCCTGAACCGGTTGCCGGGGGTGCGGTTGCCGGTCGATGGCGTGCTCGGACCGCAAACGATGGAAGCGGTGCAAATCCATCGGCCTGAGCTGGACGCCGTCGGGGGCGTCGCCGCCAGGCTGGCCCGGCGCGTGGCTGCGCTGATTCCGCTGCCGACACAGGAAGTCGCGCAGAACACGCCGCCCAACGCCTGGATCTTCTACGCAACCGATCGCAAGTCCGGAGGCGAGTGGATCGACGCGATGAAGCCGGGCGATACGATCTTCTGGCGGCACGGCACGGGCGGGGGCGCGTATCGCAAGCAGCTGCGCCGCGGCGACACGGTGCTGCTGCTCGTCGACCAGGAATTCATCGCCAACGGCGTGCTGCTGGCCGACGATCAGGCGCGCTTTACCGACCGGGATGGGCGGATATGCCGCCCGGTCGTGATCGTGGAGCGCTATCAGCACTCGCTCAGCCGCAGCGCGCTCGAACAATCGGCGGGGGTCAAGCTGGTCGGACAGGGCGCCGTGCATCCAGTGCCGCTGCCCGCGCTGACCCTGATCAACGATGCGCAGCGGCAGAGCAAGCTCGACACGCTCCCCCGGCCGCGCGCCGCAGTCGAGCGATATCTCTCCTGGCGGCGGGTGCTGGACGAGCTGGGACGCGCGAGCAGCGGCAACATTCTCCCCGACACCGAAACCGCCACGCTGCTGGGCTGGGAGGGCGCCAGGCGGGATATCGTCGAGGAACCCGGGCCGGGCCCGCTGCCGCCGGCGAAGAAGGCCGCGAAAAAGAAGCAGCCCGTCCAGCCGAAGATCAAAAGTGCCGATCCCAGGCCGGGCCCCGCGGAGCCCCCGCCCCCCGAACCTGCGTCCGAAAGCGAGCCCAACACCGACTTCGTCTCCGATGATGCCGAGGAGGAGCGCGACGAGCTGGGGCGGTCGGTGCTGGCGATCGGGCTGGCGCGGCGGCTGCACCGGATCTGGTGGCGGACCAACGAGCCCGCCCCGCGCGCCGCCAGCGACGAGGACGACGAGGCGCGCGCTTCGTTCGTGGTGCATCTCGACGCGCCATGGGGCGGGGGCAAGACGACCTTCGCCAACTTTCTCGGGCGCGTGCTCAACCCGCGTCCGGCGGGGCGCGCGGCCGCGCTGTTCCTCAGGGACCGCTATCCGGGGGCCGATCTGGGCGGGATCTTCCTCGACGATCCGCCGCCCAGCGATGCCAAGCGCGCCGAGCTGCTCGCCTTGCCCGAGGCGCAGCGTCGGCCGTGGATCGTGATCGGCTTCAACGCCTGGCAGGTCGAGCATTGCGCGCCGCCCTGGTGGGTCTTCTACCAGTCGATCCGCAAGCGCTGCTTCGACGCGGTGCGGTCCGAAGGGACGCGGCCCTGGGGGAGCGCGAAGCCGGCGGGGCGCTGGACGCGGACCTGGCAATGGCTGCGGCTGCTGGCGGGCGAATATCTGTGGCGGCTGACCAATCCGAAGATCGGCATCCTGCTGCTCACCGCGGCGGTCAGCCTGACGCTGCTGGTGCTGTTCCAGGCGCTCGGCTGGTGGGGCGTGTCGGGCGCGGCGGACAAGAAGACGGCGGGGTTCCTGCTGACCGACGGCTTCGGGGTGCTGCTCGCCGGGCTGTCCGGCGCGGGGGCGATCTGGGGGCTGGGGGCGCTGTTCACCGAATCGATCATGCCGGGGACCGACACGCTGGCCGAGCGGCTGAGCCTGGGATCGGGCGATCCGTTCAAGCGCTTCCGCCGCCATTTCCACCGGACGATGGAAGCGGTCGAGCGGCCGGTGATGGTGGTGATCGACGATCTCGACCGGTGCAAGCCCGAGTTCGTGGTCGACCTGATCCGCGGCATCCAGACGCTGCTGCGCAGCCCGCGCGTGGTGTTCCTGATCCTCGGCGACCGCGACTGGATCGAGCGCGCGTTCGAGGCGCACAACGAGAAGATGAGCAAGATCGCGGTGGGGCCCGAACAGTCGTTCGGCGCGCGCTTCGTCGAGAAGGCGATTCAGATGTCGTTCGTGCTGCCGTCGATCGGGCGCGAGCTCCAGACCGGCTATGTGAAGCGCATCCTGATGGGCGGGCGCGGCGAGGCGGCGGCGGGCGGGGTGCTCGACGCCGGGGTGGCGTCGAAGCTGCGCGAGGTTGCCAACCGCGAGACCGCGCGGTCCGACGCGCCGCTCGACTCCGCGCCGATCGTCACCAAGGCGATGGAGGCGCTCGAGGCGCTGCGCCCCGAAGGGGAGGCGGGCGATGCCGGGGCGGTGCGCGAGCAGGTCGAGCAGATCGTGAACGATGCGCTGGCGATCAACGCCGCGGTCGACGAGCGCGTCGAGCATGCCGTGGCGCACCAGCTCCAGGACCTGGCGGGGTCGTTCCCGGCCAATCCGCGGCAGATCAAGCGCATCGTCAACGCGATCACGATCTACGGCGCGGTCGCGCTCCAGCGGCCGGGGCTCAAGGTCGATGCGGCGTTCCGCTTCCAGCTGGCGATCTGGATCATCGTCATGACCGAATGGCCCGAGACCTGGCGGCTGCTGACGACCTGTCCCGAGCTGGTCGATTGCCTGGCGAGCGACGATCCCGAGGCCGCGGTGGCGGCGCTGGGCGTCGCGGTGCTGCCCGGATCGGTCGCGGCGACGCAGCGCGAAGTGGCGCGGGTCCTCGCCGATCCGCAGCTTTCGGCGCTGATCACCGGGCGGGGCGCGGTGCTGCGCGAGCCGCTGCTGAGCGAGCATGCGCGGGTGCTGGCCGAGCTGACGCCGCTGCACAGCCGACCGGGGCGGCTTGCCGAGAGCAGCGCGCCGCCCGCGCCGCCCGCTCGCGTCAGAACAAAGTCGTGAGCATATAGAACAGCGCGCCAACCGCCGCCGAGGCGGGGATGGTGATGATCCAGGCGGTGACGACGTTGCCCGCGACGCCCCAGCGCACCGCCGAGGCGCGGCGCGCGGTGCCGGCGCCGATCACTGCGCCGGTGATGGTGTGGGTGGTCGAGACCGGGATGCCGAGCCACGACGCGGTGAAGACGACGATCGAGCCCGACAGCGAGGCGCTGAAGCCCTGGTGCTGCGACAGCTTGGTGATGCGCGAGCCCATCGTCTCGATGATCTTCCACCCGCCGCTGAGCGTGCCGAGCGCGATCGCGAGGTAGCAGGCGATCGCGACCCAGTGCGGCACTTCGAACTTGCCGTGGAGATAGCCGGTCGAGAACAGCAGGACGGTGATGATCCCCATCGTCTTCTGCGCGTCGTTGAGGCCGTGGCTGAGCGAGTAGGCGCCCGAGGAGATCAAGTGGAGGAAGCGGAAGCGCGCCTCGGCTGCCCGCGAATTGGCGCGCATGAACAGCCAGCTGCTCAGCAGCATGATCAGCATCGCCAGGATCATCCCGATCGTCGGCGAGAGGACGATGGCGATGAGGGTCTTGTTGAGCCCGGCCCATTTGATGCCCGTCATCCCGGCATGCGCGACGCCGGAGCCGATCATCCCGCCGACCAGCGCGTGGCTCGACGAGGAGGGGATGCCCTTGAGCCAGGTGACGATGTTCCAGAACATCGCCCCGATCAGCGCGCCGAACACCACGCCGGGGGTGACGAACTGCTTGTCGATCAGCCCCTGGCCGATCGTCTCGGCGACCTTGTGCAGGCTGGGGACGGCGATGGTGAGGAAATAGGCGGCGAAGTTCATCACCGCGGCGAAGGCGACGGCGTGGACCGGCTTGAGCAGCCGCGTCGCCACCACCGTCGCGATCGAGTTCGCGGCGTCGTGGAGGCCGTTGAGGAAGTCGAACGCCAGCGCGACCAGGATCAGGCCGATCAGCAGCGGGAGGGCGAGCTCGTGCATCAGCGCCCCGCCTCGAACGAGGTCTTCTCAAGCATGGTCGATGACGATGCCGTCGATCTGGTTGGCGACATCCTCGAACGCGTCGACGATCCGCTCGAGATGCTTGTATACCTCGCGCTGGACCGAGAAGAGCAGCGGATCGGTGGGGCCGTGCGCCTTGAAGGCGCGCTTGAGGCCGGCGCGGTGGATCTCGTCGGCATGGGTCTCCATGCGGACCAGCCGCGCGGTGAGCTCGTGGAGGCGGGCGCCGTTGCGGCCGACGTCGCGGAGCAGCGGCATCGCCTCGGCGGTGAGCCGCGCGGCATCGACGACGATCGCGGCCATGTCCTTCATCTCGCCTTCGAATTCGGTGACTTCGTACAGGTCGATCGCCTGGACCGCGGCCTGCATCTCGTCGATCGCATCGTCCATCGAGCCGATCAGCGAGGTGATCGCGCCGCGGTCGAACGGCGTGAGGAAGGTCTCGCGCACGGTGCGGAGCATCTCGCGGATGATCTCGTCGGCGTCGTGCTCGCGCTCGATGACTTCGCGGATATGGTCGCGATTGCCGTCCTGGACGAGCCGGGCGAGCGCGTCGGCGCCGGCGACGACGGTGACCGCGTGCGCCTCGAACAGCTCGAAGAAATTGCCGGTCTTGGGCAGGAGGCGCTGGAACCAGGCGAACATGGGCTTCACTTTCGATTTTTCCGCAACCGCGGCGAGGATGCCGGTGCGTTGCGTGGCTGCCTTGAATTCGGATTGGCCGAACGAGCGGATCAGGTCGCGAAGATCCGGCTCGTCGACCGCGGCGGCGGCTTCGGCGAGGTTGAACCAGCGGCGCTCGCGCTGCGACTGCTCCTTCCAGGCCGAGAGCTCGGTGTTGACCGCGAGCGGGAAGACATCGACGTCGAACATCAGCGAGGCGCCGTTCGCGCGCTTCTTGCGGTAGCGGTACGAGCCGAGCGCGGTCGGGCAGACCAGGCCGACGACCCCGGCCTCCTCGCGCGCCTCGGTCGCGGCGGCGGCATGGGCGGCGACGCCGGGAGTGGGATTGCCCTTGGGGATCACCCAGCGCCCGCTCTCGCGCGACGTCACCAGCAGGATGCGGACCGGCGCATCGATCCCGCTGCTTTCGGCGCGATAGGGCAGGGCGGCGATCTGGCGAATGGGACGGCTCCGGGGAGGCTGAATGCGCGCGCGTTACGATCTTATGAGGGGCCCGCGCAAGTAGGCGGTGCGCCCCATGGACCTGCGGCGCGGCGCGATGCACGATGGCGGCCAGCCAGCTGCCGGGAGCGTCCGCATGACTCCGACCATCACTGCCTTCGAGGCGTCACCCGACCGCGGCCAGGGACTCGCGCGCGACATGCGGGTGCGCTGGGCGCTCGAGGAAGTCGGCCAGCCCTATGCGGTTCGCTTGGTCTCGTTCGAGGCGATGAAGGCGCCCGCGCATGTCCGGCTGCATCCGTTCGGGCAGATCCCGACCTATGAGGAGGGCGGCCTCGTCCTGTTCGAATCGGGGGCGATCATCCTCCATATCGCCGGGCGCCATGCCGGGCTGCTGCCCGACGATGCCGATGCCCGGGCGCGGGCAGTCGCGTGGATGTTCGCCGCGCTCAACACGGTCGAGCCGCCGATCGTCGAGCGATCGATGGCGACGATCCTGGAGCGCGACAAAAGCTGGTACGCCGAGCGGATGCCGATGCTCGATGAGAGAGTCCGCGCGCGGCTGGAGGCGCTTTCGGCGCGGCTGGGGGATGCGGAGTGGCTCGACGGCGGGTTCAGCGCGGGCGACCTGATGATGGTGACGGTGCTGCGCAGGCTGGCCTCGTCGGGGATGGTGGAGGCCTATCCCAACCTCGCTGCCTATGTCGCCCGCGGCGAGGCGCGGCCGGCGTACCGGCGGGCTTTTGCCGACCAGCTGGCGGTGTTCGTGGCGAGCGAGGCGGGGGGATAGGGTCAGTAATTTGCCTGTTCTTCCTCTCCTGGGGGAGAGGATACCGAAGCTTGGCAGCTTGCTGCCTAGCGCAGGTTGGTGAGGGGTTACGACAGTGGTGAGGTTCCTAACCCCTCACCCAGCTCCGACTAGGGCCTGCTGAAGAAGCAGACCCAAGTCTGCGCAACCCTCTCCCTATGGGAGAGGGCGAGTCCCTACCCCAGCGCGTAGCGCTCGATTGGCTCGTAGATCGCGCCTTCGCCGGTGAGGTGGCTTTCGAACAAGGTCAGGTGAGTGAACACGAAGGGCGGGCTCGACAGGCCGGCATGGCCGGCGAGGTAGGCGTCGGCGATGTTGGCCGGGCCGTTGAGCCGGGCGAGGGTAATGTGGGGGAGATAGGCGCGGCGCTCGGGTTCTTGCCCCAAGCGGACCATCGCCTGGTCGAGCTTGCGGTGGAGCTGGGCGAGCGCGTCGTGCGGGCGGACTCCGGCCCAGATCGCGTTGGGGCGGCCGCGGCTCTCGAACTGGCCGGTGCCGGCGATCGACGCTTCGATCACCGGGAAACGGACATGAGCGAGCGCGAGGGCGATGTCCTCGGCGAGCGGGCGGTCGACTTCGCCGACATAGCGCACCGTCAGATGGAGCTGGGCGTCGCTCTGCCAGCGCGCGCCGGGCACCCCGCCCATCACGCCAAGAAGATGCGCGCGGATCGGCGCCGGGGGACGGAGGCCGATGAAGAGCCGGTGCATGGTCGGTCCTTGCTCGCGCGCGAAGCTCGGATCAAGCGGGTAGATTCAACAAGACAGTGGAGGAAGTCAGCGAAACGGGTTTAGCTTGAATTACTCCTCGCGAAGGCTGATATTCAGCCGGTCCCGGCACAGTGCCGGCAAAGGAGTTTGAAATGGCCAACTGGTCTGATCCCCCGACGGGTGCGTCCGCTTATGTGGGCGCCGGCGCGCGCGGTGACGCGGTCGACGCCGGGCTGCGGTCCTATATGCTGTCGGTCTACAACTATATGGCGTCGGGCGTGCTGCTGACCGGCATCGTCGCCTTGCTGTTCGCCAAGACCGAGTGGGTGCAGTCGCTCTATTCGCTCAATTCGTTCGGCGAGCGCACCGGCATGTCGCCGCTCGGCTGGGCCGTCGCGCTGGGGCCGCTGGCGATCGTGCTGGTCATGAGCTTCGGGCAGCGCCGCCTGTCGACGGGCACGATGCAGCTGATGTTCTGGGCCTTCGCCTTCCTGATGGGGCTGTCGCTGTCGACCTTGTTCCTCGTCTATACCGACGGCTCGATCGCGCAGTGCTTCTTCGCGACCGCGGCGGGCTTTGCCGGGCTGAGTCTCTGGGGCTACACCACCAAGCGCGACCTGTCGGGCTTCGGCACCTTCCTGGTGATGGGGCTGGTCGGGCTGATCGTGGCGATGGTGCTCAACGTGCTGATCTTCCACTCGACCCAGATGGAGATGGTCATCAGCGCGGTCGGCGTGCTGATCTTCGCGGGGCTTACCGCCTATGACACGCAGAAGATCAAGAGCATGTACGACTATGTCGCGGGCACCGAGATGCAGGGCAAGGCAGTGATCCTGGGGGCGCTGACGCTGTATCTCGACTTCATCAACATGTTCCTGTTCCTGCTGCGGCTGTTCGGTTCCTCCAGGAACTAACGCTTTACCTTCAGGGACTTGCAGAAACGGCCCGGCGGAAACGCCGGGCCGTTTTGCTTTTCGCGTGAGGCGCGGAACGGGTGCGCCGACCGGTCGTTACAGCAAGGCAACGCTTCACTGGAGAGTCACGATGGACGCGAACCCGATCGACCCGGCGATGGACAGGATGTCCGTGGCGCCCGGCGCGCCCGAAGACGACGGCAAGCCCGCCGCAGTGCTCGCAGCCGACGCGGGGACCGATGAATCGATCGCCCAGCGGCTCTACAAGAACCCCGAGAGCAAGGAGGCGCGGCTCGACCGCGGACTCGACGAGTCGATGGACGCATCGGACCCGCCGGCATCGGTCCAGCCGGTCCATGCGCATTCGCTGCCCGAAAGCTCGGGCTATGACGCCAAGGCAGAGGCGAAGCTCGCCAAGGGGCCGCCGACAACCTTGCTCGGCAAGATCGCCGCAAAGCTCGGGCTGGATTAGCCGCGAAAGTGGCGGCGGCAAAGGCCAGCACCGCCACCGGCTGGCGCGCCAACATCGTCATTCTTGCGGCGCTCGGCGCCAATCTGGGGATCGCCGCCGCCAAGTTCGTGGCGGCGGCGATCACCGGTTCGTCGTCGATGCTCACCGAAGGCGTGCACAGCCTGGTCGACAGCGGCAACCAGGGCCTGCTGCTCTACGGCCAGCGCCGCGCCAAGCGGCTGCCCGACGCCAACCATCCGTTCGGATACGGGCGCGAGCTCTATTTCTGGGCGTTCGTGGTCGCGATCCTGATCTTCGGGCTGGGCGCGGGGGTGTCGGTCTATGAGGGCTGGAAGCATATCGCGGCGCCCGAGCCGCTCCACGATCCGACGATCAACTATGTCGTGCTGACGGTCGCGTTCGCGCTCGAGGGGACGAGCTGGTGGATCGCGATGCGCGAGTTCGCCCAGGGCAAGGGCGCGACGCCGTGGTGGCAGGCGGTCAAGGAATCGAAGGACCCGGCGGGGTTCATCGTGCTGTTCGAGGATTCGGCGGCGCTGGCGGGACTGGTGGTGGCGGGTATCGGGGTGTGGGCGAGCCATGCCTGGGACGACCCGCGGATCGACGGCGCCGCCTCGATCGCGATCGGCGTGCTGCTGGCGGGGGTGGCGACGTTGCTGGCGCGCGAGGCCAAGGGGCTGCTGATCGGCGAGCGCGCCGACCCGGCGATCGTCGAGCAGGTCCGCGCGATCCTCGAGCGGCAGGACGCGATCGTGCGAGTCAACCATGTCCGCACGATCCACACCGCGCCTGAGCGGATATTCGTCGCGATCAGCGCGGACTTCGAGGATTCGCTGACGATGGGCGAGGGCGAGGCGCTGATCGAGCGGATCGAGGGCGAGCTGAAGGCGGCGATCCCGATGCTGCAGTCGATCTATATCCGGCCGGAGAAGACCGAGGATGCGGTGGACGCGGTCGCGCTGGGGTGAAGGTGTGTTGCAATCCTCTCCCTTCGGGGGAGGATTGGAAACATTTAGCGTGTGTGCTAAATATTGCCGATGCAGGGCCAGCCCGACTCTCCGGATGCCTATGAAGCGATCTTCGACGCGCTGGCGCATCCGGCGCGGCGGCGGATCCTGATCAGCCTCAATTTCGCGGGCGGGACGATGAGCGCGGGGGAGATCGCCCGGCTGTTCGGCCATGCCTGGCCGACGACGACGCGGCATCTGCAGGTGATGATGGCGGCGGGGCTGGTGTCGCAGGAGCGGAAGGGGCGGGTGCGCGCCTATCGGCTCGAGGCGACGCGGCTGGCGCTGGCGCGCGACTGGCTCGGCTGGTTCGGACGCGATCCGGTGACGGGGAAGGAGATTGTCGATGCGCGAAGTGATGCTGTTCCGGATCAACATCGAAGTGGATGCGCTTGACCGCGCGGCGGCCTTCTATGCCGCGCTGCTCGGGCAGGCGGGGCGGCCGCAAATGGGGTCGCGCTGCTATTTCAGCGCGGGGCAAGTGACGCTGCAGGTGGTCGAGGTGGCCGAACCGCAGCTGGCGGCGAAGGCGCTCTACTTCGCGACCGATGATATCGAGGGGGTGCACGCGCGGGCGGCGGCACTCGGCTGCCTGTCGGGCGAGCAGGTGCATGGCGACCCGGCGGGCGAGGTGGTGGTGCGGCCGTGGGGCGAGCGCTCCTTCTATGCCGAGGACCCGGCGGGGAATCCGCTGTGCTTCGTCGACAAGGGCACGATCTATGCCGGCTAGCGCTTCGCGTCGGCGGCGGCGAAATGCGCCATCTGGTCGGCATGCGCCTTGGCGAAGCCCGGGCGGGCGGTAGCGCGCGCGACATAGGCGCGGGTTGCGGGATGCTCCGCCAGACCGTCGAACCGGTCGACGAGGCGCAGCACGTCCGACATGAGGATGTCGGCGACCGAGAAGCTGCCGGCGAGCCATTCGCGGTCCGCCAGCACGCTTTCCATATGGGTGAGGCGCTTGGTCACGAACCCGTCGAACAGCTCCCACCCCGGCCCCTCGGTGTTGCCGGTAAACTGGAACAGGCTCCAGGGCAGGCTGGCCATCTCGACCGAATTGAGCGCGGCGAACAGCCATTCGACCGCCGCGTTGCGCGCGAGCGGATCGGCGGGGAGCAGCGCGTCGCTGCGGTTGCCGAGATGGAGCAGGATCGCGCCGCTCTCGAAGATCGAGAGGTCGCCATCGGTGAGCCACGGCACCTGGCCGAAGGGCTGGTGGGCGAAATGGTCGGCATCGCGCTCGCCGAACGGCACGCTCTCGACGCGGTAGGGCAGGCCGGCCTCTTCGAGCGCCCAGCGCACGCGCAGGTCGCGCACGAAGCCACGCGGCAGTTCGGGAACCCAGTCGAAGGTGGTAAGGATCAGGCCGGTCATGCGGAGTCTCCATCCAGGGTATCACTGGTTTCGTCGGGTTGCTCGATCTGGCGGCGGGCCTGGAGGAGGCGGGCGATGGCGAGGCAGAAGGTCGCCCAGCCCGCGCCGACGATCCAGCCGGCGATGACGTCGCTCGGCCAGTGCACCCCGAGATAGACGCGCGAGAAGCCGACCAGCAGCGTCAGCAGGATCGCCACCGCGACGAGATAGATGCGGACCGTCCGGTCCTTCTGGGTGCGGGTGAGCAATGCGCCGAGGGTGAGGAAGACGATCGCGCTGTTCATCGCGTGGCCGCTGGGGAAGCTGGTGGTGTCGACCAGGACGAGATGGGGGACGATCTCGGGCCGGGGGCGCAGGAAGACCGATTTGAGCGCGACGCTGAGCAGCGCGCCGCCGGCGATCGCGGCGAAGACGAAGGCGGCGGTGGCGAACTTGCGCGCGACCAGCAGGAAGCCGGTGATGACGAGGGTGATCAGGGTGAGGCCGGTCGAGCCGCCGATCGCAGTGATGTCGCGCATCGGGATCTGGAGCCAGGCGACGCCGACCGGGATGTCGAGATGATCGGGGTGGCGCAGCGCGAGCATCACCCAGCGGTCGAACGCCATGGTGTCGCCCTCGACGACCTCCGAGGCGAGCTTGAGGAAGACCAGCGCGAGGACGGCGAGCGCGAGGAAGGCGAGCAGCAGGCGGCCGTCGGCGCGGATGCTGCGCGCGAGCGCGATGAGGCGGGGCCAGGGGTTCATCGCTGTGATCGCCTTCTGCTGCGGCCGGGACTCGACGACGCATCAGACTCGAATACTTTCCGTTTCGCTAGGGATGTCCTCGACGTTGCTCGATCCATGTGAGAAGGTGGCGGAGTCGTTTTGACGACCTGTGGTGCTTGAGATCGCTATCACGGAGCCGTCGCGATGCCCAATTCCCTGCGTTATGCCGCCGCTGCCCTCGCGATGTTGTGCCTGGCGGGCTGCAGCGCGAACCACAATTCCATCTACCGGATGAAGACGTTCGATCCGGCGGGCGCGTCCGTCGTCCTGATCGATGCGCGACAACGGGCGATCCTTTCGGCGCCGCGCGTTCCCGTGGATCCAAACAAGCCGGGTCCGCCTTCGCGCTATTGCCTGGAGCCTCCGCCCGACGTGTTCACGGTCGCGGCGCAATCGGCGTCGGGCAGCGGCACATTCGGCCAGGGGGCCGATCCCAAGGCGGTCCAGGCCGCGCTGAGCGCAGCCTTTTCGTCGAGCGAGCAGGGCGCAACGATCCAGCGCACCCAGACGGTGAACCTGCTCGGGCAGATGCTGCTGAGCACCTGCATCCGCACGATGAACGGCGATCTCAGCGCACTCGAGCTTCCCATCCAGGCGATCCGCGACCAGCGCATGGTGCAGGGCACGCTGGCGATCGAATCGCTGACCGCGGCGCTCGCACCGCGAACCGTGGTCATCGGCGCGGGCGGCTCGGCGAGCACGGGAGGTTCCGGATCCGATGCCGCGCTGGTCGACAAGGCCGCGCAGGCGATCGTCGACGGCAAGGCCAAGCTCAAGACCGCCCAGGATGCCTATGACAAGCTGGAGGGCGGCGCTTGCCCGGCGCTCAAGGTCCGCAAGGACAAGGGCGAAACACTGACCGCCGACGAGATTACCAAGGAGGGCAATTGCGCCAAGGCGCTGACCACGCGCAACGAAGCCAAGGACGCCGTCGACGCGGCGACGGACCGCTACGAGGCGGTGAAGGCGGCCGCGTCCGGAAAGGGGCTGCCGGTGTCGGCGACCACCAATCCCGCGGCGATCATCGCCGGGACAACCGCGCCGCCGAGCCCCGCGCTCACCGCGGAGATCACGCGCGCGGTCGAGCATATCGTCGAACTCAGCTACCAGCAGGACGAGTTCCTACTGTTCTGCCTCAAGGTGTTTTCCCCGGTCGAGCGGGTGAACATCACCGGTGCCGATTCCATCGAGGCGACTTGCATCGAATATGTGAAGAGCGGCATCAATCGCGAGACGGCGCGCAACAACGCAGAAATCGCCACGGCGCGGAGTGACGCGATCGAACACAGGCAAACCGAGTTCGACGCATTCTGGGCGATCGTTGCCGCGGACGGAGGCGCGACAGCGGATCCAACCAAGCTCGGCAAGGCTATCGACGCGGCGCTCAAGGCGCATCCCGGCCCGGCGCGGCGCAACAAGACGACCCTGACGACGATGCGAAGCGTCACGTCCAAGGATGAACTCAGGCGACAGTTCGGGATGCTGACGGGTCCTTACCCCGATGCCCTGCAAGGGAAATAGGAGAGACGCATGGACCTGGCGATCGTCATTGCAGAATCCCCGAACGCGTTGAGGGGCGTAGCTCAGGCCAGCGGCCTCGACCTGCTGGAGGATACGATCCGGGAGTTCGACAGCCTGACCACCGAGAAGCAGCGGCCGCAATATAACGCGGCCGGGCATATCGAGACCGGCTTGCCGGGCTTCGTCGCCTTCGCCAGGGTGCTCTGACGGCCTTTCGAGCGGGCGGCGAATAAGAGCCTGGCTGCGTTCACCGCACGATCTGCGACAGGATCAGCACCGGGCCGTCGACATTGTGGCAATAGCCGAGCAGCGTGCCGGGCTGGCTTGCCTTCAGCGCGGCGCACGCGCTCAGCTCGCCGACCGCAACCACTCGAACCGCCTTCGCGGGCGGCTGGCCGAGCACATCCCAATCGCCGTAGAGGCCGATGTGCCCACGGTCGAACTCGGGCGGGACCGGCGCCTCGGAGAACAGCGCGCGACCGCGCCACCAGCCGCGAACGGCCACGCAGGTTCGGTCGAGCCGGGCGGGGTGGCGGCGCGCGGCCTGGAGCGTCATGGGGCGGGCCTTGTCAATATTGCACTGGCCGGGGCCGATCGAGACGCTACTGATGAACATGACCTCGTCGTCATCGCCTGCGGCCGGGCTTTCCTGCGCCAGCGCGGGCGCGGCGAGGAAGGCCGCCATTGCAGCGGCGAGGACGGTCGCGGCCCTCACTTCTTGAGCACGTCGAGCGCCGCGGCGGTCATCGCTTCCGTCGCGGTGCCGATCACCGCTTCGGCGTCGGGCGCCCATTTCGAGCTGTGGAGCGAGGGGAGGGGCAGGCGGCCGCTGTCGGAGGCTTCCCACGCCGCCCTGGGGACGCCGCCGACCCAGAAGAGCAGGCTCTGGATCGAGGGGTCGGCGATGTAATAGCGGCTGAAATCCTCGCCCGCCATCGAGGCGGGGACCTGGGCGACGCGGGCTTCGCCGAAGCGGCGGGTGAAGACATTGGTCATGCGGTCGGTGATCTGGGCGGTGTTGAACACCGCGGGGGTGAAGCCGGGCTTGGTGGTGACGATCGGCATGCGGTCCTCGGGCATGCCGGCGGCGATCGCCTCGCCGCGGACGATGCGCGGGATGCCTTCGAGGACGAGCTTGCGGACCTCGGGCTTGTAGCTGCGGATGGTGAGCTGGAGCTGGGTGTTCTCGGGAATGATGTTGGGCTTCGAGCCGCCATGGAAGCTGCCGACGGTGACGACGGCGGACTCCTGCGGATCGACTTCGCGGCTGACCAGGGTCTGGAGGGTCAGGACGATGCGCGAGGCGAGGACGATCGGGTCTTTCGTCAAATGCGGATAGGCGCCGTGGCCGCCGACGCCCTTCACGTCGATATCGACCCAGTCGACATTGGCCATGGTGTAGCCGTTGCGCATCCCGATCGTGCCCGCGGGAAGCGAGGCACTGTCGTGGAAGGCGATCGCGACACTGGGCTTGGGGAATTTGGTGAAGAGGCCCGCGTCGAGCATCGCGCCGGCGCCGACGCCGACTTCCTCGGCAGGCTGGGCGATCATGATGAGGGTGCCGTGCCACTGGCCCTTCATCGCCGCCATGTTCCTGAGCGTGCCGATCCAGGCGGCCATGTGCGTGTCGTGGCCACAGGCGTGCATGACGCCGGTCTCGACCCCGGCGGCGGTGGTGGCGCGGACCTTCGAGGCATAGGGGAGGCCGGTATCCTCGGTGACCGGGAGCGCGTCGATATCGGCGCGCAGCAGGAGGACGGGGCCGGGGCCGTTGCGCAGCACGGCGACGACGCCGGTGCCGCCGAAATTCTCGGTGACTTCGAAGCCGGCGGCGCGGGCCTCGGCGGCGAGCTTCGCGGCGGAGCGAGTCTCGTGGAGGCTGAGCTCGGGATTGGCGTGGAAATCGCGGTAGAAGTCCATCAGCTGGGGCATCTGGCGCTGGGTGGCGTCATGGACCGGGTCGGCGGCCATGGCCGGGGTGGCGATCAGGGTGGTGGCGAGCAGGAAAGTGCGCAGCATCGGTTTGGGATCCCCTTGGTTGGGAACAGCTTCGCGGAGACCGGGGCGGAGCGCAAGCCGCGGTCAGCCCTTGAAGAGGATGCCGTCCTCGTTCTGGTAGCCGCAACCGTAGTTCGGCGGGGCGAAGGGCTTGCCGGTGATGGCGCAGGGGATGGTGATGCCGGGGGCGACCTGGCCGTTGGCGATGGCGGTGATGCAGGCCTGGCGCTGGGGCTCGAAATCGCGGTCGAGGCCGAGGCGGTCGCTGGCGAAGCCGATGCGCTCGCTGCGCGCGCACAGCGCGTCCATCAGGTCGACATAGGCCTGCGACGAGATGTTGTCGAAATAGGGGAAGGATCGCTCGCCGCGCAGATAGGTCGTGCCTTCGGACCAGAGGAACAGCCAGCCGGCGGTTGCGCGGTCCATGGCGGGCTGCTCGACGAGCCAGGGGAGGAAGCCGTGCGGGTCGCCGCGATAGGCGAGCGCGGCCATCGCGGCCTCGTGCCACAGCGCGGAGTCGCCGCTGGCCTTGATCCAGGCGACGTCGGCGGCTTCGGCGATGTCGAGTTCTTCGGGCCAGGATTCTCGATCGGACACGCTGTGCTCCCCGCTTGGTTTCGCGGGGCATCGTGCGGGCCGAAAGTAAAAAACGCGTGTCCGAGTGCGCGCCTCAGGCGGCCGCCTTGCGGAACAGCGCGCCTGCGACCAGCCACAGCGAGGTGAAGAGGGTGGTGCCGATCACGACCTCGAACAGCCCGGCATTGCCCGGCGAGGCCCAGCCGAGTGGAATCGCGATGGCGCCGATCAGCAGCTGCGCGGCGGCCGCGGCGAACATCGCGCGGGCCATGCCGGCGGGCCGGAAGCCGGCGATGACCGAACCGAGCAAGGCGATGCCGAGCACGGCGGCGAAGACGAGGTTGGCGGGATTGCCCTCGTCGCCGAGGAAGCCGACCGCGCCGTTGACCCAGACGAGCAGGAAGGATGCGGCGACCGCGAGGCCGGCGCCGACGCGGTAGGCGAGGCTGGCCGAGCTACGCACCGCGAGCTCGAGCACGAGCCCGGCGGTGCCGAGCATGACGCCGGCGACGATGAAGTCGGACAGGGTCCAGGGCGCGCGCAGGACCAGCGGAAGGAGCAGGAGCAGCGCGGCGCCGCCCCAGCCGAGGACTCGCCAGGGGAAGCCGTTCGACTCGTTCCCGTTCAGTGTTGCGCCTGCCATTGCCTGGTCCCCGTGTGGTGCTGGAGGCTGGCCTCTAGCGCAGGCGTGTCGAGGGGGGTTGAGGGGGGTGTGGATTTTTGGTGCAGACGGGGGGACACATTCGCTGTCACCCCGGGCTCGTCCCGGGGTCCACGCTTTCCACGCCGGCAAGCTCAAGCGGCGCTATCCCCGCGGCCGGCAGCTGGACTTGAGCCTCTGCTAATTGCCCTGTGGAGAGCGTGGACCCCGGAACAAGTCGGCGCGTATCCCATCGAGCAGGGACGCGTGTTTCTGTTCCCCTGCGAAAGCAGGGGCCCAGAGTCACAAGGGCTGAACTGCCTGGCTCTGGCCCCCTGCTTTCGCAGGGGGCCAGGGAAGTACCTGCCCCAAGGGGATAAGCACCGAACAAGTCCGGGGTGACAGTGTAATTGTGACGGTGGATCAGTTCGCCGGGACGATCTCGGTGATGTCGAGCAGCGATTCGAAGCGGGGGTAGGGGAAGACCAGCCGCCAGCGCTTCGGGCCGATGCGGTCGACATAGCCGGCCATGTCGCGGGTCGAATCGACGCCGTAGCGCAGCGGCGAGGTCTCGTCGCCGAGGACGAGGGTGCCGAGGAAGATCGCGCGAGTGGCGGTGTCGCGGAAGACCAGGCCGGTGGGGCGCTGGGTGCCGGTGATCTTGTGGAGGCTGCTGACCTCGCCTTCGTCGGCGACGCGGCACTCGAACCAGGGATAGGGGGTATAGGCGCGGTTGCCGCTGCCTTGCGCGCCGAGCTTGACGGTGCGGCAGCGATAGGTGCCCGGCGGGAGCGCGGGATCGGGAAGCGCGCGGTCGGGATCGAACAACGCGGGCTCGGCGGCGATCGCGCCGGGATTGACCAGCCGCGCGGCGGGAAGCGCCTCGTCCCACGCCTTGTGCCAGCCGCGCAGGCGGCCGCGATCGGCGTCGGTGGCGACCTGGCGCCAGTCGACCGAGGTGATCAGAGTCGAAGCGGTCGCCTCGCGATAGACGCTGCAGCCGCCGAGGGTGGCGACGAGCAGAAGGGCGGCAACTGGCTTGATCATTCTGGTACGCTCCAACCCCCGCGCACCCTTCTCGCCCGCTATCACGCCGCGGTCCAGCCCCCGTCGATCGAGTAGTTGGCGCCGGTGATCGCCGCGGCCTCGTCGCGGCACAGGAACAGCGCGAGCGCGGCGACCTGTTCGGGCTGGACGAATTGCTTGGTCGGCTGGGCGGCGAGGAGGACGTCGTTCATCACTTGCTCGCGGGTGAGGCCGCGCGAAGCCATGGTGTCGGGAATCTGGTTCTCGACCAGCGGGGTCCAGACATAGCCGGGGGAGATGCAGTTGACGGTGATGCCGTCGGTCGCGGTCTCGAGCGCGATCGTCTTGGTGAGGCCGGCGAGGCCGTGCTTGGCCATGACATAGGCGCTCTTGTTGGGGCTGGCGACGAGGCTGTGCGCCGAGGCGGTCGAGATGATCCGGCCCCATTTGGCGGCCTTCATGTGCGGCACCGCGGCGCGCATCATGTACCAGGCCGAGCTGAGGTTGATCTTCATGATCGCCTCGAACTTGTCGGGGGGAAAATCCTCGATCGCCGCGACATGCTGGATGCCGGCATTGTTGACGATGATGTCCGGCCCGCCGAGCTCGGCATGGCAGCGCTCGACCATCGCGGCGATCTGGTCGGGCTGGGTCATGTCGGCGGGGTCGTAGAGCGCCTTCGCGCCGCTGAGGGCCTCGAGGCCGGCGCGCTCGGTCTCGATCGCGGCGGCGTCGCCGAAGCCGTTGATCATCACCGACGCGCCCTCGGCGGCGAAGGCCTTGGCATAGGCGAGGCCGATGCCCGAGGTGGAGCCGGTGACGATGGCGGACTTGCCCTTGAGGAACATGGGATACTCCTGGCTTAGCGGTGCGTGAGGTCGAACGCGGCGGTCTTGCCGTCGAGGATGTTGGAGGCGACGAGCTGGGCATTGGCCATGGTCTCGGCGACTGCGGTGCGGCCCGCCTGCCAATGCTCGCGCATCGAGCGCGCGGAGAATTCGAAGTCGCGGCTGCCGCCTTCCCAGGCATTGGCGCGGTAGATCAGGTGGACGAGGCTGACGGGCAACTCGGCGGACTGGGCCTGGAGCGCGACGACGTCGGGGTCGTTCGCGAGGGTGGCGGGCAGCTTGGCGAGGACCCGCTGGATCGCCTCGCGCTCCTTGCGCAGCCGCATCCGCTCGTCGGAGATGGTGCGGGTGCGGCTGGAGAAGCGGATCTCCTTCTCGCGGGCGAGGACGTCCATGATCGTCCTGGGGCGCTCGGCGGCGGCGGGGAAGAGGTCGACCTGGAAGATCAGCATCGCTGCATCCTGATGGTCGAGGACGTGGATCAGCGGCGTGTTCGAGACGAGGCCGCCGTCCCAATACCAGCGGCCGTCGATCTCGATCGGGGGGAGGCCGGGCGGGAGCGCGCCCGAGGCCATGATATGGCGGGCGTCGATGCGGTCGGTGGCCGTGTCGAAATAACGGAAATTGCCGCTCTCGATATCGACCGCGCCGACCGAGAGGCGGACCGGGCCGGTGTTGAGCAGGTCCCAGTCGATCAGCGCGTCGAGCGTCGCGGCGAGGGGCGCGGAATCGTAGAAGCTGAGCGCGGCGGGGGTGCCGGGGGCGGCCATCGCCGGGGGCACCATGCGCGGCACGAAGAAGCCGGGGACCCCGGTCCAGGCGACCATCGCCGCGGACCATTCGTGGAGCACCTCGCGCGCCATGTCGCCGAGCGGGATCGCGAAGCTGGGCAGCGCGCCGGTGGTGGTGTCCCAGAAGGCCTTGAGCCGTTCGAGGCGGCGCTCGGGCGGGTTGCCGGCGAAGATCGCGGCGTTGACCGCGCCGATCGAGATGCCCGCGACCCAGTCGACCTCGATCTTCGCGGCGGCGAGCGCCTCGATCACCCCGGCCTGGTAGCTGCCGAGCGCGCCGCCGCCCTGGAGGACCAGCGCCACCATGTCGGGAAGCGGGAGGGCGGGGGACGTGCGGCGGGAGTCGGCTTCGGCCATGGCGGCGCATGTGGCGAGGCGGGGGGCAGGGGGCAAGTGAATTTACTGTCATAAATCCTCCCCGGCACGGGGAGGGGGACCGTTCGCGAAGCGAATGGTGGAG
>JAZKCD010000069.1:29092-36834 GCA_040388355.1 Pseudomonadota bacterium
TCCCCGTGCCGGGGAGGATTAAGAAGAGGGCGTGCAACGCTTGGCGCGCTCGGGCATTGTTGCGCGTAACCAACGAAAGGGTCCCCATCATGCGGCTCGACGATCTCGATCCCACCGACAATGCACGCGACCTCGGCAGCGGAGGCGGCGGGGGCGGATTCGGGCTGCTCGGGCTGCTGCCTTTGCTGCTCGGGCGCGGCATGGGCTGTGGCGGAATCCTGCTGATCGGCGCGGTGGTGCTGGTCTATGCCTTCATGAGCGGCGGGCTCGGCGGGATGACCGGGGGCGGGTTTGCGCCGAGCCAGCAGAGCGCGGGCGCGAGCGGGTCGGCGGCGTGCAACTCGCCCGAGCGGCTCGAGGCGTGCAAGGTGATGACCAGCACCGAGCAGACCTGGGATGCGATCTTCCGCCAGGCGGGCAAGCAGTACCGGCCGGCGACGATCAACTTCTTCAAGGGCGGCGCGAGCACCGGCTGCGGCGAGGCGACCTCGGCAGTCGGGCCGTTCTACTGCCCGAGCGACGACGGGGTGTATATCGACACTGAATTCTTCGACCAGCTCGACAGGCGCTTCGGCGCGAAGGGCGATTTCGCGCGCGCCTATGTGATCGCGCATGAAGTGGGGCATCACATCCAGGACCTGCTCGGCACGTCGGACCAGGTCAGCCGGATGCAGGCGCGCGCGAGCGAGGCCGAGAGCAACCGGCTGTCGGTCGGGCTCGAGCTGCAGGCGGACTGTTTTGCGGGGGTGTGGGCCTATCACAACAAGAACCGGCTCGATCCCGGCGACGTCGAGGAAGGCATGACCGCCGCCAACGCGATCGGCGACGACACGCTGCAGAAGGAAGCGCAGGGGCGGGTTTCGCCCGAGAGCTTCACCCACGGGACCTCGGCGCAGCGAGTGACATGGCTGCGCAAGGGGCTGGAGAGCGGCGATCCGGGACAGTGCACCAGCGTGGAGGGGATTTGATCGCCCTCCCGCGAGCGGTAAGGGCGAAGGCATGACCCAGTTCTCGACGAGCGGCCTCGCCTATCACTTCACCCCCGGCACCGGGCCTGTCGTCGTCTTCCTGTGCGGCTATGCGTCGGACATGCACGGGACCAAGGCGCTCGCGCTCGAGCAATGGGCGCAGGGTGCCGGGCGGGCATTCCTGCGGTTCGACTATTCGGGGTGCGGCGAGAGCCCGGGAGCGTTCGAGGACCAGACCCTGGCCGGGTGGCGCGACGATGTGCTGGGGCTGCTCGACATGCTGGTCGCGGGGCCGGTGGTGCTGGTCGGCTCGTCGCTGGGCGGGTGGGTGATGCTGCTCGCGGCGCTGGCGCGGCCAGATCGGGTCGTCGGGATGGTCGGAGTCGCGGCGGCGCCGGACTTCACCGATTGGGGCTATAGCGACGCGCAGAAGGCAGTGCTGCGGCGCGACGGGCGGCTTGAGGAGCCTTCGCTCTATGACGGCGCGCCGACGGTGACGACCTTGGCCTTCTGGGAATCGGGCGAGGCGAACCGGGCGATGGACGGTCCAATTGATTTCTCCGGGCCGGTGCGGCTGATCCAGGGGCAGCAGGACCCCGAAGTGCCGTGGGAGCGCGCGCTCGCGCTGGCGGGGCTGCTTCGTTCATCGGACGTGCAGACCGTGCTGGTCAAGGACGGCGACCACCGCCTGTCGCGGCCGCAGGATATCGCGCTGATCATCCGCGCGATCGAGGATTTGAATTGATGCTCGCAGTGCTGCTTCTGATCGCCCAGACCGCGCCTTCGGTCGAGCCGCCGACCGACCCGCAGGCGCGGCTGAGCGAGTGCATTGTCCTCGCGGCGCAGAACCCCAAGCTCGGCGAAGTCGCGGCGGGGCGCTGGCGGAGCGAAGGCGGCGGCTATCGCGCGCGGCGCTGCCTGGGGGTGGCCTATGCCAACCAGGAACGCTTTAGCTCGGCGGCGGCGGCGTTCGAGGAAGCGGCGCGCGAATCCGAGGGCGCGCGCGACGCGAAATCGGCCGAGATCTGGGCGCAGGCGGGCAATGCCTGGCTGGCGGCGGGCGAGCCCGCCAAGGCGCGCGCGGCGCTCGATGCGGCCTTGGCGTCGGGCAGCTTGGTCGGGCTGGCGCTGGGCGAGGCGCATCTCGACCGGGCGCGGGCGCGAGTCGCCGGGGGCGATCACGACGGGGCGCGGGCGGATCTCGACCGCGCCTTGAACTTCGCCGCGGACGATCCGCTGAGCTGGCTCTTGTCGGCGACGCTGGCGCGGCGGACGGGTGACAGGGCGCGGGCGCGCAAGGATATCGACGAGGCGCTGCGGCGCGCGCCCGACGATGCCTCGGTCCAGCTCGAGGCGGGCAATATTGCGGTGTCGGAGCGCGACGAGGCGAAGGCGCGGGCAGCGTGGACGCGGGTGATCGAGCTGGCGCCGGGCAGCGCGATGGCCGAATCGGCGCGGCAGGCGCTGGGACAGTTCGGAGCGGAGCAGTAGGTGGGGCCATGTTCCCCTGCGAAAGCAGGGGTCCAGAGTTGCGAGCGCTGAACTGCTTGGCTCTGGGCCCCTGCTTTCGCAGGGGAACAAGAAGGAGATTGGTAGCGGCCAAGGGTGGCATCGCCTTCGCACCCATCCTATTTCGGCTCTCGAGCAACGGAGCGCACCAATGACCAAATATCTCCACACGATGATCCGGGTGAGCGATCCGGAAGCGACGGTGCGCTTCTTCGGGCTGCTCGGGCTGAACGAGATCAAGCGGCTCGACAGCGAGAAGGGGCGGTTCACGCTGATCTTTCTCGCCGCGCCGGGGGACGAGGACGCGCAGGTCGAGCTGACGCACAATTGGGACCCGG
Organism: Pseudomonadota bacterium; assembly: GCA_040388355.1. GTDB lineage: Bacteria > Pseudomonadota > Alphaproteobacteria > Sphingomonadales > Sphingomonadaceae > Sphingomonas. The sequence goes on from JAZKCD010000069.1 coordinate 31,908, forward strand.
AGCCCTATTCGGGCGGGCGCAATTTCGGGCATCTCGCCTACCGCGTCGACGATATCTACGCGACTTGCCAGCGGCTGATGGAGGCGGGGGTGACGATCAACCGGCCGCCGCGCGACGGGCACATGGCGTTCGTGCGGACGCCCGATAATATCTCGATCGAATTGCTCCAGGATGGGAGCCTGCCGCCGCAGGAGCCCTGGGCTTCGATGCCCAATGTCGGCGAATGGTGAACTGGTCGGACACGCGCTTCCGAGAGCTGAGCGGGGCGCGGGTCCCGATCATCCAGGCGCCGATGGCGGGCGCGGGCGGCGTCGATCTGGCGGTCGGCGCGATCCAGGCAGGCGCGGTGGGTTCGCTGCCTTGCGCGTTGCTGACGCCCGAACAGGTGCATGCCCAGGCGAGCGAGGTTCGGGCGCGGGCATCGGGGCCACTCAACCTCAACTTCTTTTGTCACGACATGCCGGCGGAGCCGGACGACCGTGCCTGGCGTGCGGCGCTTGCCCCTTTTTACGCCGAATTCGGGATCGATGACCAAGGCGAGTCGACGCCCCTACGCCGCCCGTTCGATGCCGCAATGGCGGAAGCAGTCGAAGCGATCAGGCCCGAGCTGGTGAGCTTTCACTTCGGCCTTCCAGGCGGCGCGTTGCTGGCGAGGGTGCAGGCCAGTGGGGCGAAGGTGATCGGCAATGCCACGACTGCGTCCGAAGCCGCATTCCTGGCGGTGACTGGCTGCGACGCGATTATCGCCCAGGGATTCGAGGCGGGCGGGCATGCCGGTTACTTCCTCGATGGGCATCGGCCCGTGGGACTTCTCACCTTGCTGCGCCAATGCGATCTGGTGGTTGCCGCCCCGGTGATCGCGGCGGGCGGAATCGCGGACGGTGAGGGGTTCGCAGCGGCGATGATGGCCGGGGCCAGCGCCGTACAGATCGGGACCGCCTATCTCAACGGCCCGGAAAGCCTGATTTCCGCGCGGCATCGCGAACTGATGCACAGCGGTGAATCTACGGTTTTCACCAACGTCTTTTCGGGCCGGCCGGCGCGGGGGTTTCGCAACCGGCTGGTCAACGAATTGGGCCCGATGAGCGACGTGGCCCCGCCCTTTCCCTACGCAGCAACCGCGCTTGCGCCGCTGCGGGCGCGGGCGCCGGATGATTTCAGTCCGTTCTGGGCGGGGCAGAACGCATCGATGGCGAGCGATCTGCGCGCGAGCGAGCTGACTTCGAGACTGGCAGCCGAGGCGCTGGCGCTGCTAGAAGGCGCGGCATGAGCAGCCTTGAAATCGTCCGCATCCCCGCCTTGAGCGACAATTATATCTGGCTGGTCCACGATGCCGGGAGCGGCGAGACGATGGTGGTCGATCCTGCGGTCGCCGAGCCGGTGCTGGCCGAGGCCGACCGGCGCGGCTGGCCGATCACCGCGATCTGGAACACCCATTGGCACCCCGACCACACCGGCGGCAATGCCGGGATCAAGGCGAGGACCGGGTGCGAAGTGATCGCACCCGCGGCCGAGGCGGCGCGGATTCCCACGGCGGACCGGCTGGTCGGCGAAGGCGACGAAGTGCGGCTGGGCGCGCATGCCGCGACGGTGATGGAAGTGCCTGCGCATACCGCGGGGCATATCGCCTATCACTTGCCCGATGACGGGGTGGTGTTCGTCGGCGACACGTTGTTCGCGATGGGCTGCGGGCGGCTGTTCGAGGGGACCGCGGCGCAGATGTTCGCCAACATGCAGCGGCTGGCCAAGCTCCCGCCCGCGACGCGGGCCTATTGCGCGCACGAATATACCCAGAGCAACGGGCGCTATGCGCTGGTCGCCGAGCCGGAGAATGCCGCGATCGTCGCGCGGATGGCGGCAGTCGACCGGGCGCGCGCGGCGGGCGAGGCGACGGTGCCGACGACGATCGGCGAGGAACTGGCGACCAATCCGTTCATGCGCGCGCAATCTGTCGCGGTGCTAGCTGAGCGGCGCGCCGCGAAGGATGATTTTCGCGGCTGAATGCGTTATCGTCCCCAAGGGGCGATGAGGAGAGTTTCGATGATCCGCTATGCCGTTCTTGCCCTGGGGCTGACGATCGCGTCGGCGACTCCGGGGGCCACTCAGCAATCCGCCGTCGAGCAGCGCCAGCAGGACCGCCTCGCCAAGGCGCTGGCCGGGCTGACGCCCGGCAAGCCGGTGCACTGCCTGTCGCACCACGACGTGACCAGTCTCAAGGCCTATGGCAACACGATCGTCTACACGCAGGGCCGCAACCGGAAATGGATCAACGACACCGGCGGCGGCTGCAGCCGGCTGGATGACGACCTCATCGTCTCGCGCACGACGATGAGCCAATATTGCCGCGGCGACATCATCGAGACGCGCGACCGCACCGGCGGGATGACCACGGGCGTCTGCTCGCTCGGCGAGTTCGTGCCCTACAGCAAGTGAGGGATGCCATGAGGATGAGAGTTGCGATCGCCGGCGCGGTGGCGCTGATGGGGTGCACCGCGAGCGCGGAAGTGCAGACGACCCGCGCGGACCGCGAGCTGGCAAAGGAGCTCGAAGGGCGCACCGCGGGCACGCCGACCGACTGCATCTCGGCGAGCAATGTCCAGGGGCCGCAGGTGATCGATCACGACACCCTGCTCTACCGCGAGAGCGGGCGGACGATCTGGCGCAACGAGCTGGCGTCCGAATGCCGGTCGCTGGCGCCGATGAACACGATCGTCATCGAGCTGCATGGCGGCCAGATCTGCCGCAATGACCAGTTCCGCGTGCTCGAGCCGGGAACGACGATCCCGGGGCCCTATTGCCGGCTGGGCAAGTTCGTGCCGTACCGGAAATAGCAAGGATGGGCCGGACGCTGGCGCCCGGCCCATGCTCGATCAGAAGCGGACGCCGACGCCGGCGAGCACCTGAAGGTGCGTGCGCGCGAAGCCGGTGGGCGACGTGAACACGGTATAGTCGCCGAGATCCTGGTAGCGCATCTCGAGACGGCCGAAGAGCCGCTTGACCTGATACTCGCCGCCCATGCTGACGCGGAAGCCGCCCTTGGTCTCGGTCTCCTTGAGGGTGCTGGCGCCGGCGGTGTAGACCGAGGTCAGCTGCGAGCTGACATAGCCCGCCCCTGCATAGATCATCGCCTTGCGGCCGCCGAAGCCGACGCGGACGCCGCCATAGATGTCACGGCCGGCTTCCGAGCGGAAATGGTCGCCCGCGACGAGCAGGTCGTCGACCTTGAACGCCGCCTGCGACTGGGTGATCTCGGCCTGGACGCCGATCAGGACGTTGCCGACCTGGTGATCATAGCCGATCGAGCCGCCATACATGATGTCGCGCTCGGTATCGGCCTGGTTGTTCTCCTGGATCGTCAGCACGTCCTCGCCGAACAGCGCGGCGATCGACACGCCCTCGAACGCGCTCTTCTCGCGCGTCGCCGGCGCGTCCGAGCCGTAATCCTGCGCGAACGCGGGCGTCGCGGCGGTGAGCGCCATGGCCGACGCAACGATAAACTTCTTCATTTGGTCCCTCCCGGAGTGAAATCCCCGGGCGGCCCGCTAGACGCGCTGCGGCGGGTTGGCGAGTGGATTTCCCGTGCAGATACCGCATTGCAGCAAGGTGTTGCAGCGGGGACACATTATGTTTCAGTGGTGTGTCGGTTAGGGAGGCGTATGCCGGACGCGTTTCAGAAATACCCCGCCTATCTCGCCCTGCAGCCGCTGCGGATCCCGGCGGGCTGGCGAGTCGACTGGAACACGCTCTACGCGACGTCAGACGCCGAAAAAGGCGAGTTCGGCGGCTCCTCGCTGTTCAACGCCACCAACGAGGGGCGCCGGTTCGGCATCGACGTCGCGTTCCGGCCCGAGTTCGATCCCGAGGGCAGGTTCCACCTGAGCGTGATCTACCAGCCCTGGCCGCGGACCGAGCGGGGGCGGCGGCGGACCGGCGTGCCGTTCGCGCTCGATGGTGATGCCGAGACCGTCCACGAGTCGGACACCGCTTCCTACGCCGAGCTGGTCGACCGGCTGGAGACCTGGATCGCGCGGTGCACTCTGTGGGTGCGCGAGGGCAATTGATGCCCCGTTGCTCCTCTGCGAAAGCAGGGGCCCAGGGTCACAAGGGTTGGACTGCTTGGCCCTGGGCTCCTGTTTTCGCAGGAGAACAAGAAAGAAGACTCGCCCCTACAGCACGTACCGGCTCAAATCGGTGTTGCGCGCGATGCTGGCGAGCTGGCTGTCGACATAGGCCGCGTCGATCACCAGCGCGGTGCCCTGGCGGTCCTCGGCGTTGAAGCTGATCTCCTCGAGCAGCTTCTCCATCACCGTCTGGAGGCGGCGGGCGCCGATATTCTCGATCTCGGCATTCACTTCGGCGGCGATCTTCGCGAGCGCGCGGATGCCGTCCTCGGCGAAGCTGATCGTCACGCCCTCGGTGCCGATCAGCGCGACATATTGCTGGGTCAGCGAGGCCTTGGTGTCCGACAGGATCGCGACGAAATCATCCTCGGTGAGCGCCTTCAATTCGACGCGGATCGGCAGGCGGCCCTGAAGCTCGGGGAGCAGGTCCGATGGCTTGGCGACATGGAACGCGCCCGAGGCGATGAAGAGGATGTGATCGGTCTTCATCGGCCCGTATTTGGTGGCGACGGTGGTGCCTTCGATCAGCGGCAGCAGGTCGCGCTGGACGCCTTCGCGGCTGACCGAACCGCCGCGGACGTCGCTGACCGCGATCTTGTCGATCTCGTCGAGGAAGACGATGCCGTTGGCCTCGGCATCGGCGAGCGCGACGCGGCTGACTTCGTCCTGGTCGAGGCGCTTGTCGGCCTCTTCCTCGACGAGCTTCTCCCATGCGCTGCGCACGTTCAGCTTGCGCTTCTTGAGCGGCGGGCCGCCGAACGCCTTGCCCATCATCTCGCCGAGATTGATCATCTGCGCGCCGCCGC
>JAZKCD010000070.1:0-45193 GCA_040388355.1 Pseudomonadota bacterium
GTCGATGCGCCCTGCTCGGGCACCGGCACCTGGCGGCGCAATCCCGAGGCGCGCTGGCGGCTGACCCGCGACCGGCTCGACCGGCTCGTCGCCACCCAGCGCCAGATCATGGGGCTCGCCGCCGATCTGGTGCGGCCGGGCGGGGCTTTGGTCTATGTCGTCTGCTCGGTGCTCGATGCCGAGGGCGCGGACCAGGTCCAGGCCTTCCTCACTGCCTATCCCGGCTGGACCGCCGCGCCGATTGCGCTCGGCACCGGCAGCCCGCGCGGGGCGGGGCTGCGGCTCACCCCATTGTCCCACTCGACTGACGGCTTTTTTGTCGCGAAGATGATTCGGCCATGGTAGCCACCAGGACCTCGATTGCGGAGAATTTGATGCGGATCACAGCGATTTCGGCGGCCGCGGCGCTGATGCTGCTCACGGTTTCCACCGGGCTGATGGCGCAGCGCCCCGACGACCAGATCGACCCCAAGTCGGCTGCGCTCGTCCAGCAGGGCCGCGCCGCGCAGGCCGCGGGCAATCTCGACGGCGCGACCGACGCGCTCGAAAGCGCGCTCGCGGTCGATCCGCGCAACCGCGCTGCCTTCCTCGCGCTGGCCGAAGTCGCGCGCGCGCGCGGACTGCCGGGCAAGGCGATCCGCCTCTATCGCGAGGCGCTGATGCTCGAGCCCAACGACCTCGCGGCGCTGCGTGGGCAGGGCGAGGCGATGGTCGAGAAGGGCGCAGTCGAGAAGGCCAAGGAGAATCTCGTCAAGATCCGCACGATCTGCGGCAGCGCGGCGTGCAACGACGCGACTCAGCTCGCCGCGATTATCGCCAAGGGCCCGCCGGTCACCGCTACCGCGGCGGCGACTCCGGTTCCCGCGGCGCCGCCGATCGCGAAGCCCTGACGCCCGGCTTGCAATGTAGGGCATCTATCCCCCTTGCATACGTAGAACGAATGCGGTATATGATGGGCATGACGCAGAAAGCCATCACGACCGCGCAGTTCTTTCGGATGTTCCCGGACGACGAAACCTGCCTTAGCCACCTGTTCAACGTGCGCTTCGGACAGGGCTTCGCTTGCCCCTCGTGCGAGCGTCCGTCCAAGTGGTTCCGGATCAAGGCCGAGCGCGCCTATTCCTGCCAGTGGTGTGGCCATCACCTGCACCCGACCGTGGGAACGCCCTTCGAGCAGACCCGCACCCCGCTGCAACTGTGGTTCTACGCGATCCACCTGTTCACGACGACGCGGCACGGTGTCAGCGCCAAGGAATTGGAGCGCCAGCTCGGCGTTACCTACAAGACCGCTTGGCGCATGGCCGGGCTCATTCGCCAGCACATGGCGGACGTTGACGGTAACGAGCCGATCGGCGGCGAGGGCAAGACCGTCCAAATGGACGAGACTTTCGTCGGCGGTCGTTTCGCTCGCGGCCATCGTGGCGGCGATCCTGCCGAGGGCAAGGCAACCGTTTTCGGGATGCTTGAAGTCGGCGGGTCTGTGGTCACTCACGTTGTTCCGAACCGCACCCGCAGCACGATCTTCCCGCTTATCAAGGCGTCGGTTGCGCCCCGCTCACAGGTCCACACGGACGAATATCGCACTTACATCACCGTGGGGAACATGCCCGGCATGGCGTTCACGCACGAAGCCGTGAACCATCGCGCTGGCGAATATGTCTGCGCCCGCACCGGCGCGACCGTGAACGCGATTGAGAATTTCTGGCGTCACCTGAAAGTGTCGATTGCCAGCACTCACATTAGCGTGAGCCCGAAGTATCTCGGGCGCTACGCCAAGGAATTTGAGTACCGCTTCAATCGCCGGAACGACGCGGCTTCGATGCTCCCGGAACTGCTTTCGACTTTCCGGCCATTGACTGCAAAGCGCGATTGAAGGCCGGGCCGTCGCCGGTTTCGCCTTCGCGCTCGGCGACGAAATCGACCAGCCTTCCTTGGTCGCGAGCCTCCCTAAGGGTGATCGCTTTTTGCTTTGCCATCGTCCAATCCCACAAGCGCGAACACAGTCGCATAGATGTCGTGTAGCACGACCGCATTGGTAATCAGAACCAACACCGCCACGCCGTGAACGGCGGACAGGACATATTGGTTCTCCTGAAATTGCCCCTTCACCAACAGGGCAACGGTGCAGATCGCAAGTGCCCAAAACAGCAGCCAAGCACTTGATCGAGTCTCAGCACGAAGCGGCTTGGCGAAACTTTCCTCTATCCGCTCCCGCGTCGTGGTGTCCTTGATGGCGGTCTGCGTCCGGCTAATCGACAGGTGGATATTCGCTACCGACGCGAACGTGATTGTCAAAATCACGATCAAAAACGACATAATTTCGTAGGTGACAAAGCCGCTCAAAAACTTGTTACCGGCTAGGGCTTGCGGCCAAAACAGCGTTGCCGTCGCCACCAGGGAGGCGCCAAAAATCAACGCGCAGATCCAGAATACCCTACCCACGGAACAGCCGGTCGATCACGCGACGGACGAAGCTGGGATTCTGAGCGTTGGGCATTTCTTCCTCCGGAACGGTTTCCGTTCGTCGGCCTTGGCCGGACGCATAAAGCAACTTATTTCCCGCCCCGCGCAACTCCTTCTCCCCCGCGCCTTGCTCCGCAATTTCGGCATTTGCCTTCATCATCTCGGACTCAGGATTCATCTTCCCGGGCGCTGACTTGAACGTCTCTTCGAGGATTTCGTTCTGAGCCTCCGCCTGTACGGCGGTGTGGTACTCCTGCGCGAGCTTCTTCCCCTCAAAGGCATTGGGCGGAACGTAGCGAAACACGATCTTCGTGATTTCGCGACGATAACGCCTAACGGCGTCCCAATAATCCCCATCGGATTCGAAATATCTTACGAAAGCCGCCCAATCTTTTAAATCAGTTTTTCTCAATAAGTGTTCGAAGAAAGATTCAAGAATTCGCTTAGGGGAGCCTACCTTTTGGTTGTGCTCCATCCAAATAACTTGGGCCTTATCTAGCGAAATCGTGAATAGCGCGGTTTCGTAGTTTTCGGCGACGTACGGTGTCAGGTCTTCGTGCGCGAGCATCATAGGGCTCGGCTTCGAGAAGAAGCCTGCGGCAAATCCATCCGGAGCAGGGATTGGATAAAAGCGAAATACCGCCTTCCCACTCGATAAGAATTGCCGGTTTTCGGAAAATGCCTCGGTGAGAAAATCCGTTCGGGTCCGGTGCGGATCATTGTGGCCCGCCGCTTCGAGCATGGGCAAATTCTCTTCGCGCGCCAATGACACGCGCAGCTTTTCGAACTTCGGCATAGCCTCTCCCCCAAGGTGGGGAAGCTATGCCTTTTCGAGGCAGGGCGCAATTCCGTATGCGAAGGGGATAGATGCCCAATGTAGGATTTCGGCTGCTTGGCTGGCGCTGCCGCCAGCCGTGGCCGCTCTTTGACATGTTCAGCGCTGCCGAGGTGAAAGCATCTTTTCCCCGGCGAAGGCCGGGGCCCAGTTGCGAGCTGGTTTCAGTGACGGGATGCCGGCTGGAGTCCGTCGATACTGGGCCCCGGCCTTCGCCGGGGAAAGCGGGGCGCAACAACACGCGTTTGTCTAACTTTTTGTAACCTTTCGCCTACCGTCAGGCGCTCAGCACCTGGGCGAGCGCGACGAACTCCTCGACCGACACCGTCTCCGCCCGCCGGCTCGACTCGATGCCCAGCCGCTCCATCGCCTCGAGCGCGCCGGGCATGCCCTTGAGGCTCTGCCGCAGCATCTTGCGCCGCTGCCCGAACGCCGCCGCGGTGAGCGCCTCGAGCGTCTTGAACCGCACCCCCTCGGGCTCGGCGGCGGGGACGATATGGACCACCGCCGACATCACTTTGGGCGGCGGGGTGAAGGCCGAGCGGTGGACGGTCATCGCGATCTTCGGCGTCGAGCGCCACTGGGCGAGCACCGCAAGCCGGCCATAGGCCTCGCCGTCGACCGGCGCGACGATCCGCTCGGCGACTTCCTTCTGGAACATCAGCGTCAGGCTCGCCCACCAGGGCTGCCAAGCGCCCGACAGCCAGCCGACCAGCAGCGCGGTGCCGACATTGTAGGGCAGGTTGGCGACGACATGCGGCTTGCCGTCGAACAGGGCAGGGGCGTCGACTTCGAGCGCGTCGCCTTCGATCACCCGGAGCTTGCCCGGAAACGCCGCGCCCAGCTCGGCGAGCGCCGGAATGCACCGCCGGTCGCGCTCGACCGCGGCGACGCTGGCGCCTGCTTCGAGCAGCGCCTGGGTCAGCCCGCCCGGCCCGGGTCCGACCTCGAACACTTCTGCGCCGGCGAGATCGCCGGGCACCCGGGCGATGCGCTTGAGCAACTGGTGGTCGAACAGGAAGTTCTGCCCCAGCGCCTTGCTGGCGGACAGGCCGTGGCGGCGGATGACCTCGCGCAGCGGGGGAAGCTCGGTCACGAGACTCCGGCGGCCGCGGTCTCGGCGCGGCGCTGCGCGGCCATCGCCGCCATCCGGATCGCGGCGATCATCGCGCCGGGATTGGCTTCGTCCTTGCCGGCGATGCCGAAGGCGGTGCCGTGATCGGGCGAGGTCCGCACGATCGGCAGGCCGAGCGTGATGTTGACCCCGTCGTCGAAATGGAGCGTCTTGATCGGGATCAGCGCCTGGTCGTGATAGAGGCACATCGCGGCATCATAGCCGGCGCGGGCGCGGGCGTTGAACATGCCGTCGGCCGCGAACGGCCCGACTGCGTCGATCCCCTCGTCGCGAAGCTGCGCGATCGCGGGCTTGAGCAGGTCGATCTCCTCGCGCCCGATCGCGCCGCCTTCGCCGGCATGCGGATTGAGCCCGGCAAAGGCGAGCCGCGGCCGCTCGATCCCGAAGTTGCGCAGCAGCCCGCGCGCGGTGACTCGCGCCTTGGCGAGGATCAGCTCGACCGAGAGCATGCCGGGCACGTCGGCAAAGGCGACATGGACGGTGATCGGCACCACCCTGAGCGTCGGCCCCGCCAGCATCATCACGGCGTTCTCGCCCGAGATGCCGCAGCGTTCGGCGACGAACTCGGTCTGGCCGGGATAGGTAAAGCCGATGCCGTAGAGCTGCGCCTTGGAGACCGGTCCGGTGACCAGCCCGCCGCCCGCATCGGACCGTGCCAGCCCGACCGCGAGCTCGAGCGACTGGAGCGCGCAGCGCGCGCCATCGACATCGGGGGTGCCGGGGACGATCTCGCCGCTGTCGGCGACCGAGATCACCGGCAACGCTGTCGGGAAGACCGCCGCGGCTTCCTCGGGATCGTAGATGCGGACCACTGGCCCGTCCCATACCGCCGCGATCGCGCGCTCGTCACCGACCGCGAAGAAGGGTGCGAGCGAATGCAGCTCGCGCGCCTTCCACGCCTTGGCCGTGATCTCGGGGCCGACCCCGGCGGGGTCCCCCATCGCTACAGCGAGCGGCCGGATCGTCTCCACCGCGCGCCGCCGCCGATCAGCGGTATTCGACCAGCGCGTCCCGGCGCAGGTCGCGGAGCATGCGCTGAGCACGCAGGTTGGTGCGCGTCTCGGTGATCTGGTCCTCGATCGCCTCGCGCGACGGCTCGGACGCGTCAGTCGGCTCGTCGCGGCCGCACAGGACCAGCACGCGGACGCCCTCCTCGACCGATCCGAACGGCTGGGTCGCCTGGCCGATCTGGAGGTTGAGCATCATCGTCTGGAGCGGCGCGGGCAGGTCCTTGATCTTCATCGTGTCGTTGTCGACCACCGCCGCGCCGGTCGCGGCGGCAGCGCGGGCGACGTCGCCGCAGCCCTGCATCTCGCTGGTCGCCTTGGCGAAACTGGCGGCGAGATTGGTCGCCTGCGCCTCGGTCGTGCCGGTGGGGAAGGTGATCGTCATCTGCTTGAGGCTGAGCTTCGCGTCGCGGGCGTCGGCGGTCAGCACCGCGCGCTGGTCGGCGAGATAGATGATCGAGAAGCCGGCGGGGAGCTCGATCGGGCCGGCGATCTGGCCGACGCGCATCTGCGCCACCGCGCCTTCGAGCGGCGCCGACTGGAGCATCGGCAGGCGGATCCAGCCGAGATCGCCGCCGACCGAGCGAGTCGAGGCCTCGGAATTGGCGCGGGCCAGATATTCGAACGGCGTGCCCTGGCGGAGCTGCTCGATCATCCGCTGCTGCGCGGCGACGACTTCGTTGGCGCGGTCCGGCGTGGCGTACTGGAAGATCTCGAACAGATGATATTCGGGCGTGCCGCGCGCGGCGCGGAGGCGCTCGAGGATCGCGTCGATCTCGGCCTGGCCGACGCTGATGTCGATGCGGCGGCGGATCAGGCGGCTCCAGGCGAGCTCGCCTTCGATCTGGCGGCGGATCGAGCGCTCGGACGAGCCGATCTGCTTGATCCAGGCGCGCATCTCCTCGGGCGACTTGCGGTAGTTGCGCGAGATGCCGGCAAAGGCGCGGTCGATCTCGTCCCGGCTGACGGTGATCTTCTCGGCGGTCGCCGCCTGGATCTGGAGCGTCTCGTCGATCAGTCCGCGCAGGATCTGGAGGCGCAGCCGGTCCATGTCCGCGGCGGGAAGCTGCTGATAGCCGTTGAACGCGATCGCCAGCGCGACGCGCTGGTCGACATCGGTGCCGGTGATCACCGTGTCGTTGACGATCGCGGTCGGCTTGCGGATGTTGGGATCGGCCTTGCCGAAGATCTGCAGATTGGCCGGCAGGTCGAGACCGGCAGCCGGCATGTCCTGATCATTGGGCACGGTCTGCGCCGCCGCGGGAGTCGCCAGCGCTGCGATTCCGAGCGCCAAAACAGTCGTACGGGCCACGCGGACCGCCGTCGCAACACAAATTTTCACAGGAGCCAGAACCCTCATCCCATCCGGAGATTGTCGCGCTTACTCGGCAATTGCGCCTGAACCAAGGCTTTATGACGGCGGTTGCCGGTGCCGGGCGCTACTCTAGCGCCCGAGATTCTTGAATGCCAGCGTCAGCAGGAAGCTGTTGCCGCGGACTGCGTCGCCGGTGGTTTCATAGTCGCGCTTCCAGGTCACGCCGAGCCTGAGGCAGTCGTCCTCATAGGTGATGCCGAGGCGGTGGCGCACCGGCTGGAAACCGTCGGACACCGACAGAACGTCCTCGTTGCGGTCGGTCAGGTCGACCAGCGCCGATCCCGAGAGCGACCAGAAGCGCGCGATCTGGACACGCGCGCCGATCCGCGCCTCCTCGCGGTCCTGCAAGTCCTCGAGCGCAGGCCCGATGTTGCGGTTGAGCCGCAGATAGCCGAGCTGGACATAGGTGCTGCGCGACCCGACCGTCGCGTCGAGCTCGTTGCGGCGGAACGCGAGCGAGTCCTTGTCGATCCGGTAGCGGTGCGTGAGAGTGATGAAGTCGCGGAAATGGACCACGGTGCGGCCGACGATGTCGGAGACGCGGCCGTTGAGCCCGGTGCCGTCGGGGAAGATCGTCGGGCGCGAGGTCAGGCTGTAGCTCTGGCCGACATTGGCATCGAGCGAGAGGCCCGGGAGGTAGAGCGAGTAATCGACTCCCCAGGTGATGCGGGTCGAATCCTCGAACCGGTCGTATCCGGGAAAGCGATTGAGCGCGAAGAGGTTCGAATCCTCGAGATCGACGGCGCGGGCGTCCTCGTTGGGCACTGCGAGATTGTCGATATGCGGCGCGGCGACGAGCTGGATGCGCGGGGTGATCCGCTGGGTGCCGCCGAGGAACGAGCCGACCAGCGGCCATTTCATGTCGAGCGCGGCGGCGCCGATCGCGCGGAAGCGGAAGCCCTCCTCGCCGCGATAGCTCGCCACCGTCGTCAGCAGCGTGTCCTGCGCATTGTAGATATCGCCGCGGCCATAGGCGGTGAGGGTGATCTCCTGGCCCCAGGCGGTCAGCTTGCGCAGGTCCCAGCGCGCCGAGGCGAAGGCGCGCTGCGTGTCCTGCCCGTCCGAGCGGCCCAGCGCGAGCGTGTTGAGCTGGAGCTCGACCCGGCCGCCGACCAGCCCGTCGTCGAGGCGGCGGCGATAGTCGATCTCGGGCAGCACGAACGGCTGGAGCCCCTGGCGCTCGCCGGTGCGCAGCGTCTGCACCGCCCAGCCGTTGATCGCGAAATAGCTGTCGTCGTCGATCCGCTCGACCCGGACATTGTTGCGCAGCCGGTCGTCGCGCGAGATGTCGTAGCGGCGCAGGAAGGTGCGGTCGCTGGTCAGCCGGATCGATCCGCTCGCGCTCCAGTTGGGGCTGAGCTGGTAGCGGCCGACCGCGTCGAGATAGCCACGGAAATCGTTCCGCGAGGTCGCCGGGGTCACCGGGACGGTCAGGTCGTCGGCGCGGCGACTATAGGTGCCGTAAGCGGTCACGCGATACGCGCCGAGCGTGTTGAGCTCGCGATACTCGACGTCCATCATCGGCAGCACGCTGGTATAGACGTGCGGCGTGACGGTCAGGTCGCGATTGGGCGCGAAGCTGAAGAAATAGGGGAGCGCGAACTGCAGCCCGTTGGTGCGGCTGTAGCGGATGTCGGGCATCAGGAAGCCGTCGTCGCTCTTGCCGCCGACCGGGTGCGAGAAAGCCGGCAGCGGGATCGAGGCGAAGCCGAACACCGAGACCCGCGCGCCGGTGTAGCGGATGCGACCCAGCTCGGGATTGTAGACCACCTTGTCGGCGGTGATCTTCCACGACGGCTCCTTGGGGCAGCCGTCCGATCCGGTGACCGCGCACGGCGTGTAGGCGGCGTTCTCGACCGTGATGATGCCGCCCTCGCGGCGCCCGCGCTGCGCGGCGATGCGGCCGCCGGCGTCGAGCACCACCAGCATGTTCTCGACCACGCCGTCCTTGAGCGTGTCGGTCAGCTCGATGCGGTCGCCATAGGCGGCGTCGCCCTCGGCATTGACGATGACGATATTGCCCTCGGCGACGACCTGGCCGGTCGTGCGGTTCCAGACGATCTTGTCGGCGCGCAGCCGGTCGCTGCGGCGATAGAGCCGGACATCGCCGGTCGCGGTGACGACCTCGGCATTATAGTCGTAATCGAGCTGGTCGGCGTTGAACTGGACCTCGTCGTCGCCGGGCAGCGCGGTCTCGGACGGCGGCGGCGGTTCGACCGGGCGGTCCTGGAGATTGGCGGCGGGGGGCTCGGGCTGGGCGGCCGGCGCCTCCTGCGGCTTGGCGGCGTCCTGGGCCCAGGCCGGCGCGCCAAGGCACAAAGCCAGCGGCGTCGCGCAGTAGAGCAGCACGGCCTTGCGCGTCACGTGTGTTCCCACCCTTTATTCACTCCCGGCACGGCGATGCCGACCGCCGCCCTATCGCACCGGTTCGGCTGCATCGCAACGCCATGCGTTGGCGTGAACGCACGCGCGGGCTAACAGGACGCATGAAGGTCGATTTCTATCATCTGACGCGCAGCCCGCTGGAGCGGGTGCTGCCCGTGATCGCGCAGAAGCTGCTCGACGAAGGCGGGCGGCTGCTGATCGTGGCGGAGGACGAGGAAGCGCGGGCGAAGCTCGACGCGCTGCTGTGGAGCTATTCGGCCGAGAGCTTCCTGCCGCACGCGCGGGCCGGTGCCGGCGACGATTCGCTGCAGCCGGTGCTGATCGCCGAGGCGGTGGCGGCGGGCAACGGCGCGCGCAATGTCGCGCTGGCGGACGGGGTGTGGCGCGAGGAAGCGCTGGGCTTCGACCGCGCGTTCCATTTCTTCGATGAGGACCGCATCGCCGAGGCGCGGCTGGCGTGGAAGGGGCTCGCCGACCGCGAAGGGATCGAGCGGCGCTACTGGAAGCAGAACGAGGCGGGGCGCTGGGAACAGGCGGCCTGAGCTTGCAATAATCCGGCCCGCCGACTAGGGACGCCGCGACTTTCCACAACCCAAAACACAGGAGCCGCACGGCCATGGCCGCGACCCGGACCTTTTCGATCATCAAGCCCGATGCCACTCGCCGCAACATCACCGGCGCCGTCACCAAGATGCTGGAGGAAGCCGGTCTCCGCGTCGTCGCCTCCAAGCGCATCCTGATGAGCAAGACCCAGGCCGAGGGCTTTTACGGCGTCCACAAGGAACGCCCCTTCTTCAACGACCTGGTCTCGTTCATGACCTCGGGCCCGGTGGTGGTGCAGGTGCTTGAGGGCGAGAACGCCGTCCAGCGCAACCGCGACGTGATGGGCGCGACCAATCCCGCCAATGCCGATGCCGGCACGATCCGCAAGGAACTGGCGGAGTCGATCGAGGCGAACTCGGTCCATGGCTCGGACTCGGAAGAGAATGCCGCGATCGAGATCGCGTTCTTCTTCCAGCCGGAAGAGATTGTCGGCTGAGGCCCATTCAGTGTTTGATTCCGCTGGATTGAACTAGCTTTTTCCCCGGCGAAGGCCGGGGCCCAGTTGCGAGCTGAATCAGATGGCGGGATGCCGCCTGGACTCGCCGATACTGGGCCCCGGCCTTCGCCGGGGAAAAAGCGATTCAAACAAGCCGGTCGAGCGCGATCCCTCAGGCTTTCAACCGCGCGGCAGCCGGATCGTCGCCACCAGCCCGCCGCCTTCGCGATTGGCGAGGAGGATGTCGCCGCCGGCGTTGCGGACGATCGCCTGCGCCAGCGCGAGGCCGAGGCCGATCCCGCCGGTGTCGCGGTTGCGCGAAGTCTCGAGGCGAGTGAAGGGATCGAAGACCAGCGCGAGCTTGTCCTCGGGGATGCCCGGCCCGCGGTCGCAGACTTCGATCGCCACCGATTTCTCGGACGGGACCAGCCGGACCTCGGCGCCATGGCCGTATTTGACGGCATTCTCGATCAGGTTGCGCACCGCGCGGCGCATCAGCCCCGAGCGCATCTTCATCGTCAGCCGCGGGGTTTCCTCGAAGGTCACCGGCAAGTCGAGGTCGCGGAAATCCTCGACCACCGCGTCGATCAGCGCCGAAAGGTCGACTTCGGTCGGTGGCTCGCTCGGGCGGCCGAGCCGGGCCAGCGACAAGATGTCGTCGAGCGTGCGGTTCATCTCGTCGATCGTGTCGGCCATCCGCGTGCGGTCCTCGTCGTCCTCGACCGATTCGATCCGCACCCGCAGCGCCGCCAGCGGAGTGCGCAGGTCGTGGCCGATGGCGCCGAGCATGCGGTCCTTCTCGTCGAGCATCGCCGTCACGCGCAGGCTGAGCGCGTTGTAGGCAGCGATCACCGCGCGGACATCGCCGGGCCCGCGCTCCTCGAGCGGCTCGGCGCCGTCGCCGGGCTGGAAGCCGCCCGCCGCGACCGCGAGGGTGCGCAGCGGCCGGGCGATGCGGCGCGTCGCGAGCAGAACCGGGATCAGCACGACGATGTAGAGGATCAGCGTCTGCGCAATGAGCTGCCAGATCAGCACGCGCTCGTTGCGCGACCAGCCGGTGTCGAGGCTCAGCCAGCGGCCGTCGGGGAGTTGCACCGCGACGCGAAGCTCGGCGCCGAGCCGGCGCAGGCGCTGCATGCGCTCGGCGCTCATCTTGCGCGGCATCGGCGTGGTTTCGTCGATCGGCTGGACCGCCGCGATCACGTCGCGCACGGCGATGCCGCCGTCGGTCATCCCGCGGCGGATCGCTTCCTCGATGTCGGGCCGGCGATGGGGGACGCCCGCCGCCGGATTGGTCGGCTGGATCCGCACCCGCGTGCGCGAATCGAAGTCGCGGGGCCCGCGTCGCGGGGTTTCGGGCGGGTCCTGGGGGCCGGTCAGCCGCTCGCTCGCGTCGACCAGCCGCGCCACGGCGGGGCCGATCGTCTGCTCGAAGCGTGCATCGCGGCGCGCGCCCAGCATCAGCGCGAAGTTGATCCCCTGCGCGACGAACAGCGCCAGCGCGACCAGCAGCGCGATCTGGCCGGTCAGGCTCTTGGGGAGGTAGCGCCTCAAAGTCTGGTGACTTCGGCGGCGAGCGTATAGCCACCGCCCCACACGGTCTTGATGATGTCGGGGTTCTTGGGATCGACTTCGATCTTCTTGCGCAACCGGCTGACCTGGTTGTCGATCGCGCGGTCGAACGCCGCCGCCTCGCGGCCCTGGGTCAGGTCGAGCAGCTGGTCGCGGGTGAGCACCGCGCGCGGGCGCGAAACCAGGGCGTGGAGCAGGTTATATTCGCCGGTCGACAGCGGCACCGACACGCCTTCGCGGTCGACCAGGGCGCGCTCGCCGGTCTTGAGCACCCAGCCGGCAAAGGCGAAGCTGCCGCTGTCGGGGGCATGCTGGCGCGCGCCGCCGGCCGCGGCGCGGCGCAGGATCACCTTGACGCGCGCGGCGAGCTCGCGCGGGCTGAACGGCTTCACGACATAATCGTCGGCGCCCATTTCGAGCCCGACGATGCGGTCGGTCTCCTCGCTGCGCGCAGTGAGCAGGATCACCGGGATCTCGCTGGTCTCGCGGATGTGGCGGCACAGGCTGAGGCCGTCCTCGCCGGGCATCATGATGTCGAGGATCACCAGGTCAATCGCATAGGCGGCCATCCGCGCGCGGGCGCCCTCGGCGTCGCCTGCCTGGGTCACGCGGAACCCCTGCTTGGTGAGGTACTGCGCGAGCGGCTCGCGGATCGAACGCTCGTCGTCGACGAGCAGGAGGTGGGGAATCTCTGCCATAAGGGTTCAACTAGCAGCTGGTGCTGCGAGGTCCAAAGGGGCCGGGCGGGCGAGGAGGCAAGAGCCCGCCCGGCCTAGGACCGGCTGACTAATTCCCGTTCGGGGGGGAGGGGGCGTCAGCCGGAGGGGGAGGGGGCGGCGGACCGCCATCGGCGCCGCGCATCGAACGCATCCGCTCGCGCATCGAGTCCTGCTCGGGCTGGTCGACCTTGCCGTCGTGATTGGCGTCGATCATGTCGAAGCGCTGCATGGCCTGGGCGCGCTGCTCGGCGAGGCTGATCGCGCCGTCGCCATCGGTGTCGGCACGGCCGCCCATCCGGCCGCCACGGCCGGGCCCGCGCATTGCTTCGCGCTCGTCGGCGGTGATCTTGCCGTCGTGATTGGCGTCGGCGGCGGCGAAGCGCAGGTCGACATCGGCGAGCAGCTCGTCGCGCGACACCACGCCGTCATGGTTGGCGTCGGCGCGCATCAGCATGCCGCCCGGGCCCGGAGGCGGCGGGGCGTCCTGCGCGGCGGCGGGCAAGGCGCCGGCGCTCATCAGCAGCGCGACGCCGGCGGCGAAGAGGGGCTTGTTCATGGGATCCGGGCTCCTGTGGCGTTCCGTTGGGCGGGTTCGGCCCGTCCTTGTGGCAATTCTGTCGGAATGCTGTCGCAGGCGTATGTCAGGGGTTCAGGAAAGTGTCGCAAATTGTCGCAAGTTTCAGGCGAAGATCGCGACACCCTGCATGGCTTCGGCGATCGGCTCGCCGTCGGCGTTCCAGATCGTCATGCGCTGGCTCGAATAGCCGTCGCGGGCGATGTCGGCATCGGCGTGGAGCAGCCACCAGCCGTCCTGCGTCTCCGGTTCGGGCGCGACGAAGTTGATCTGCCAGTTGAGCGAGCTGAGCGGGGCGCGGCGGTCGGCGACCAGCTTGAACGCGGCGGGCGGGAGCGCGTCGCCGATCGCCATCAGCTCGACCAGCGGGTGGAGCCCGTCGCGGTCGCGCAACCGGCACCAGCGGAGCCATTCGGCGGGGCCGAGGCCGTCCTTCACGTCGAGGAAGTTGAAGTTGCCGGTGAAGAAGTCCTCGGGGCCGGTGTAGAGCTCGGCGTCGGGCGCGGGCGGGGCCTGGGTGGCACGCGGCGCGGCGTCATGGACGATCGCCGAGGCGAGCGGGGCCATGAAGATGAATGTCACGCGGAGGCCGAGGCCGGCTTCGCTGACGAGGTCGGACTGGATGAAGGCGGCGTTGCGACCGCGGCGGAGCTTGGTGGCGGTGACCGCGACGTCGCCCGACAGCGGGCCGATGAAGGCGATCTGCGCCGAGCGGAGCGGGGGCAGGTCAGGCTCGGCCTGCATCGCGGCGTGGAGCGCGAGCGCGGCAGAGAGGCCGCCATAGGCAGTGCGGCCCTGCTTCCAGTCTTCGGGGATCGTCGTGCGGAAGCCGCCTTCGACGGGCTCGGCGGCGGCAAGGATGGCGGCGATCGGAGTCATTTCGCGAGATACCGGTCGCGCAGCTCGCGCTTGAGCACCTTGCCGATCGCGTTGCGGGGAAGCGCGTCGACCTGTTCGAGCGCGGCGAGGCGCTGGGTCTTGCCGACCTGGGCGTTGAACCATTCGAGGATCACGGCCGCCTCGCCGGTGCCGGCATAGAAGCCGACCGGGGTCTCGCCCCACGCCTCCGACGGCACGCCGACCACTGCGCAATCGGCGACATCGGGATGCTGGCCCAGGATCGCCTCGAGGTCGGAAGGGTAGATGTTGAACCCGCCCGAGATGATCAGATCCTTCTTGCGGTCCATCAGGATCAGGAATCCGTCCTCGTCGAAGCGGCCGAGATCGCCGTGGCGGAGGAACCGGTTGCCCTCGGCGTCGCGCCATTCGGCCGCGCCGGTGGCGTCGGCGCGGCCGTGATAGCCGGTCATCATCGCCGGCGAGCGGCCGACGACCTCACCCATCTCGCCGGGGGCGACTTCGTTGCCGTCGTCGTCGATCAGGCGGATGTCGTGGCCCTCGACCGGGCGGCCGACAGTGTGGAGCTTGTACGGATGCTGGCCGGCGACGAGCACGCAGGTGCCGCCGCCTTCGGTGAGCCCGTAATATTCGATCAGCGCGCCCGGCCAGCGCTCGATGATATCGGCCTTGAGCGCGGGCGAGAAGGGGGCGCTGGTGCAGGATTTGAAGACGAAGCTCGACAGGTCGTAGTCGTCGAAATCGGGGAGCGCCATGATCCGCTGGTACTGGACGGGGACAAGCATGCCGTGGGTGCCGCGGTGCTTCTCGGCGAGCGCGACATAGGTCCGGGCGTCGAACTTCGCCATCAGCACCGCGGTGCCGCCGCGGGCGAGGGTGGGGAGGAAGCTCACCAAAGTCGTGTTCGAATAGAGCGGCGTCGCGATCATCGTCACGGCGTCGCTGAAGGTCGCGGGGGCGCGGACGATGTGCTGCCAGCGCATCGCGTGCGGCTGGACGATGCCCTTGGGGGTGCCGGTGGTCCCCGAGGAATAGATGATGTTGAACGGGTCCAGGGGGCCGAGGATCACCGGGCGGGGCCTGGCGCCGTCGGGGGCGAGCCAGTCATTGAGCGCGGGGCCGTCGAGCGCGATCTTGCGGGCGGGGGTGCCGATCTCTGCCGAAGCGGCGTCGTGGAACAGGATCGGCGCGCCGCAATCGGCGACCATCGCGGCGAGCTGCTCGGGCGTCGCCGAGGGCTGGAGCGGCGCGGCGACGCAGCCGGCGCGGACCACGCCGAGGAAGACGACTGCGTATTCGAGCGAAGTCGCCGCGGCGATCGCGATGGCAGTGCCGCGGGCGATGCCGTCGCGCTGGAGCGCGGCGGCGACGCGGTCCATGCCCTTGTCGAGCTGGGCGTAGCTCAGCCACTGGTCGCCGAACACGAGCGCGGCCTTCTGCCCGCGCTCGGCGGCATGCGCGCGGATCAGCTCGGGCAGCGTCGCGAAGTCGCGCGCCAGCATCGCCTCGGCGGTCATGATTCGCTCCCCCTCACGTGCCTTTGGCTAGGCGAGCGAAAACGGGAATGCCATACGCAAGCTTCGAAAAACGGCCCGGAGTGGAACATGGATCAGGAAATGGCGGGCGCGGTGGCGATCGTGACCGGGGGCGGGACCGGGATCGGCGCGGCGGTGGTGCGGCGGCTGGCGGCACGCGGCGTGCGCTGCGCGGTCAATTATGCGCACAGCCGCGACGAGGCCGAGGCGCTGGCCGCGGAGGTCGGCGGCATCGCGGTGCAGGCCGATATCGCCGAGGATGCCGCGTGCCGCGCGCTGGCGGCGGCAGCGGTCGAGGCGTTCGGGCGAGTCGATTTCCTCGTCAACAATGCCGGGCGGACCAAGTTCGCAAACCATGAGGATCTCGACGCGCTCGACGCCGAGGATTTCGTCGACATCTACCGGCTCAACACGATCGCGCCGTTCCAGATGACCCGCGCCTGCGCGCCGGCGATGCGTGGCGGGACGATGAGCGCGGTGGTCAATGTCGCGTCGGTGGCGGGGGTGTTCGGGCACGGCTCGTCGGTGGCCTATGCCGCGTCGAAGGGCGCGATGATCACGATGACCAAGAGCCTCGCCCGGGTGCTGGCGCCGGCGATCCGAGTCAACGCAGTGGCGCCGGGCTATGTCGGGACCGGCTGGTTCGAGAAGCGCCTCGGCGCGGACGGGTTCGCGCGGCTCAATGCGCATGTCGCGGCGAGCACGCCGATGGCGATGGCGGCGGACGCCGGCGACATCGCCGGGCCGGTGGTGATGCTGCTCGATCCGGCGAGCCGGGTGATCACCGGGGAGACCTGGCTGCTCGATGCGGGGGCGCATCTCGATGTCGGACTGTCGAGAAGACCGGGCAGGGAGTGAATTCTATTCCGTCATCCCGGCCTTGTGCCGGGATCCACTGTGCGTCTGGCCGCTGAGAAAGAGCCTCTTGTCCCGCGCGTGCGGATGGGTGGATCCCGGCACAAGGCCGGGATGACGGAAGTATTTGGGGGCGAGGTTAGTACTACCCCTTCGCGGTGCTCGCCGCCGTCTGCCCGAACAGCACTTTCCGCTGCTCGTCGGTCATCGGCGTCGCGTAGGAGCGAACCTCGCCGCCCTTCTCGTACGCGCGGATCGTCGCCGGCCTCGCCTTGATGCTCTCGAACCAGCGCTTGATGTTGGGGAAGTCGTTCAGGTCCTGCTTGTGCGCCTCGTGGGGGACGATCCACGGATAGATCGCCATGTCGGCGATCGAATAGGCGCCGCCCGCGACGAAATCCTTGCCGGCGAGCTGGCGGTCGAGCACGCCGTAGAGCCGGTTGGTCTCGTTGACGTAGCGCGCGATCGCATAGGGCACCTTCTCGGGCGCGTAGACGTTGAAATGGCCGTTCTGCCCGGCCATCGGGCCGAGGCCGCCCATCTGCCACATCAGCCATTGCAGCACGTCGACCTTGCTGCGCTGGTCGTCGCCGAAGAACTGGCCGGTCTTGTTGGCGAGGTAGATCAGGATCGCCCCGCTCTCGAACACGCTGATCGGCGCGCCGCCGTCGGCAGGGGCGGTGTCGATGATCGCGGGCATGCGGTTGTTGGGGCTGAACTTGAGGAAGTCGGGCTTGAACTGGTCGCCCGTGCCGATGTTCACCGGGTGGATCTCGTAATCGAGGCCGGTCTCCTCGAGGAACAGGGTGATCTTGTGGCCGTTCGGCGTGGGCCAGTAATAAAGCTCGATCATGGGAAACTCCCGTTGGGTACAGCGCGAGATGGGGGGCCCGTCACAGCTCCGCAACGGGTTCGGCCACCCTAGAAACCCTTGGCACCACTCGCAGGACAACTATCGCCAGCGCCATGAAGACGAGCGCGGCGGCGACCACGAAATTGCCGCCGGTGAAGCCGCGCTCGGCGCCGAACGCCAGCGACTGGCTGAGGACGATCGGCGACACGATCCACGCGATGCTCGTCAGGCTCTGCATCCCGCCCATCAGCGCGCCCTGGTGCGAGGCGTCGGTCAGGCGCGAGAGCAGGGCGTTGATCGAAGGGAAGGTCAGCGCCTGGAGCGCGCTGAAGACGAGGATCGTGTAGATCATCCACTCGGCGCGCGCGAAGACATAGAAGGTGAAGGCGAGCCCGCCGATGAGCATCCCGAACACGACGGTGCGCTCCTCGCCGAAGCGCTTGATCGCCTTGCCCGTGACCAGCATCTGCACCGCCGCCATCGCCGCGCCGGACACGGCGAGCGACAGCGCGATCTCCCAATCCTGCCAGTGCAGCGCGATCTTCGACCAGAACGCCCAGGTCGCCGGGTAGACCATGTGCCCGAACTGCCAGAGGAAGGCGGCGGCGAGCAGCCACTTGGCCTGCCCCGCCTCGCGCAGCGGCGCGAACGAGCCGATGATATTGGCCTTGCGCCAGTCGAACTTGCGGCGATTCTCGACGGCCATCGTCTCGGGGAGCGCGAAGAAGATCCACACCGCGTTGAGCGCCGAGAGCACCGCGGCGGCGATGAAGGGCGCATGGGGCCCGAGCAGCGAGAGCGGCCCGCCCAGCGCCGGCCCCAGCACGAAGCCGATCCCGAACGCCGCGCCCATCAGCCCGAACACCGCGCCGCGCTTCTCGGGCGGCGTCACGTCGGCGAGCACGGCGTTGGCGGGGCCATAGGTTGCGCCTGCAATGCCGGCGATGATGCGCCCGGCGAACAGCCAGCCGATCGACGGCGCCGCTGCCTGGAAGGCATAGTCGGCCGAGAAGGCGAGCATCGAGAACAGCAGCACCGGACGCCGGCCGACGCTGTCGCCGAGGCTGCCGAGGATCGGCGCCGCGATGAATTGCGCCAGCGAGAAGGCGACCAGCATATAGCCGCCGATCCGGGCGGCATCCTCGAGCGTCGCGTGGGTCAGGCGCACGATCAGGCTCGGCAGCACCGGCAGGACGATGCCGAAGCCGATCGAATCGATCAGCACCGCGGCGAGCACGATCGGGACGGCGCGGTGATGGAAGGTCATTCGGCTTTTCCCCTGCTGGCGGTGCTTCTAGAACAATGAGGGAACGTCTCGCAAGCCTGCGATAAAGCGTATCTGTTCGCACACGCCACCGCGCTTGACGCACTCGCTGCGAACCCTCTCCCGCTTTCGCGGGAGAGGGAGGGGCCCGCCGCGAAGCGGTGGGAGGGTGAGGGTCTTCTTCTTCCTCGCGGCGGCGCGAGCCGGAGTGAGAAAGAAGAAGACCCTCACCCAACCCTCTCCCGCGAAAGCGGGAGAGGGCTAAGTA
Source organism: Pseudomonadota bacterium (assembly GCA_040388355.1). Classification (GTDB taxonomy): domain Bacteria; phylum Pseudomonadota; class Alphaproteobacteria; order Sphingomonadales; family Sphingomonadaceae; genus Sphingomonas. The sequence continues at coordinate 18,738 of JAZKCD010000070.1, forward strand.
GGGCAAGCTCTTGGCATCTGCGGCTTGACGTCCACGCTGCCATACCGCATTTTCGAAACAAGGCAGAGGGCCGACCCGGGAGAGACTTGATGGCCACCGCACCCGAACTCGATGCGCCGGCGGATGCGCTCGATGCGTTCCGCACGCAGGCCCGCGACTGGCTCGCGGCGAATTTCCCGCCGAGCCTGCGCGGCAAGGACAATTCGATGTCGGCGGTCGAGGGCCCCAATGCCGACAGCCCCGAGCAGGCGGCGTGGAAGCAGGCGATCGGCGCCAAGGGCTGGAGCGTGCCGACCTGGCCCAGCGACTATGGCGGCGGTGGCCTCAGCCGTGCCGAGGCGCGGGTGCTGCAGGAGGAGATGGCGCGGGTCGGGGCTTGGAACCCGATGGGCGGCAGCATGGGGGTGATGATGTTCGGCCCGACCCTGCTCGAATATGGCAGCGAGGCGCAGAAGCAGGAGCATATCCCGCCGATCGTCCGCGGCGAGCTGCGCTGGTGCCAGGGCTATTCGGAGCCGGGGGCGGGATCGGACCTCGCCTCGCTCCAGATGTTCGCCGAGGATCATGGCGACCATTATGTCGTCAACGGCCAGAAGACCTGGACCAGCGGCGGGCAATGGGCGGACAAATGCTTCATGCTGGTCCGCACCGACAAGTCGAAGAAGCACGAAGGCATCACTTTCCTGCTCTGCGACATGACCAGCCCGGGAGTGGAAGTGAAGCCGATCCGGATGATCTCGGGATCGTCGCCCTTCTGCGAGACCTTCTTCACCGACGTGAAGGTGCCCAAGGCCAACCGGGTCGGGCAGGAGGGCGAGGGCTGGACGATCGGCAAGCGGCTGCTCCAGCACGAGCGCAACAGCCTGGGCGGCGGCGGATCGAGCGCGGCGCGGATGTTCGCGGGGACGCCGCTGTCGCAGCTCGCCAAGCAGCATGCCGGCGTCGATGCCGAAGGGCGGATCGCCGATGCCGAGCTACGCGGCAAGATCGTCCGCCACGAGATGGACCTGCGCGCCTTCGCGCTGACGCTGCGCCGCGCGCAGCAGGACGCCAAGTCGAACCAGGGGCCCTCGGCGGCGACGTCGATCATGAAGAATGTCGGCGCGCGGATCATGCAGGAGCGTTCCGAGCTGCTGATCGAGATCCGCGGGATGGCGGGGCTCGGCTGGGAAGGCGAGGGGTTCGACGAGGACGCGCTCAAGGACACCCGTCACTGGCTCTTCGGCAAGGCGGTGTCGATCTATGGCGGGTCGAGCGAGATCCAGAACAATGTGATCGCGAAGCGCATCCTGGGGATGCTGGATCATCAGTGATCTTGCCTTAGCCCTCTCCCGCCTTCGCGGGAGAGGGTTGGGTGAGGGTCTTCTTCTTCTGCCTTGCCTGACCGAGGAGAAGAAGACCCTCACCGCTGCGACTAAGGCCCGGCAAGTGCCGGACCTAAGTCTCGCTGCCTCTCCCGCGAAGGCGGGAGAGGGGAAGAAGGAAGCGGGAGTTTTAGAATGGCAGTCCTCACCGAAGAACAGACGATGCTGCGCGACATGGCGCGCGAGTGGGCGGACAATGAGTCGCCCGTCACTGCCTTCCGCAGGATGCGCGACGCCGCGCCCGCGGCGCTGTTCGACGCCGAGGGCTGGCGCGCGCAGGCGGAGATGGGGTGGGCGGGGATATTGGTCCCCGAAGCATTCGGCGGCGCCGAGATGGGGTATCTCTCGCTCGGGCTCGTCATCGAGCAGCTCGGGCGGACGCTGACCGCGACTCCGCTGGCGGCGACCGCGGCGGCGACCAGCGCGATCGTGCTGGGCGGTTCGGACGCGCAGAAGGCCGAATGGCTGCCGCGGATCGCCTCGGGCGAGGTGATCGCGACGCTGGCGGTCGACGAGGGGCCGCGCTTTGCGCCCGACCGGATCGCGGCGGCGGTCGAGGGCGGCAAGCTGAGCGGCACCAAGGAATTCGTCGCCGAGGGCGACAGCGCGCAGCTGTTCGTGGTCGCGGCGGCGGACGGGCTGTACCTGGTCTCGGGCGACGAAGGTGTCACGCGCTCGACCCGGCTGATGGCGGATTCGCGCAGCCATGCGCAGGTCCGCTTCGACGGCGCGCCGGCGGAGAGACTGTCGGGCGGCGACCTGCTCGTCCAGGTGACCGACCGCGCCGCGGCGGCGGCGTGCGCCGAGATGCTCGGCATGGCCGAGGCGGCGTTCGCGCAGACCAACGACTATCTCAAGACCCGCGTCCAGTTCGGCCAGGTGCTCGCCAGCTTCCAGGCGCTCCAGCACCGCATGGCCAGGATGTTCACCGAGCTCGAGCTGATGCGATCGGTGGTCGAGGGCGCATTCGAGGCAATCGATGCCGGGCGCGGCGACATCAGCCAGACGGTGAGCCTCGCCAAGGCGACCGCGGGGGACACGCTCCACCTGGTCAGCCGCGAGATGGTGCAGCTCCATGGCGGCATCGGCATGACCGACGAGCATGACGCGGGCTTCTACCTCAAGCGCGCGCGCGTGCTCGAGCAGCAATGGGGCAACGCCGCGTGGCACCGCGAGCGCTTCGCCCGGCTGGGCGGCTATTAACCTCTCAAGCCTAGGTATTAATACGGATTCGAAGATGCGTTCCGGCGCATAGGGCCGATGCGTACCTATGACTTTTGCGCAACAGTCGCCGAACCGTCCTGCTTTGCAACGCTTGTTATGCTTGACGGACGCTAGGGAAAAGTGCGTATTCGAGGATAGGGTATGGAGCCGGTCAGCGTTCCAGCCATGGTGGGAGATGAGATGATGATGCGGTTTCGCCTTTTGACGGCCTGTGCGGTTCCGGCGCTGGTCATGGCGCTTGCGGTGCCGGCCCAGGCCCAGGACGCCCCTGCGACCGAAGAGGGTGCGGTTACCGGCGACGAGGATATCGTCGTCACCGCGCAGGGCCGCTCCGAAGTGCTGTCCGACGTGCCGATCGCGGTTTCCGCAGTGAGCAGCGAGAGCCTCGAGCGCACCGGCGCCAGCGACATCCGCCAGCTCAACCAGGTCGCGCCGTCGCTGCTCGTCTCGTCGACCGGCAGCGAGTCCAACGGCTCGGCGCGTATCCGCGGCATCGGCACGGTGGGCGACAATCCCGGCCTCGAAAGCTCGGTCGCGACCTTCATCGACGGCGTCTATCGCTCGCGTTCGGGCATCGGCCTCAACGAGCTGGGCGATATCGACCGGATCGAAGTGCTGCGCGGACCGCAGGGCACCTTGTTCGGGCGCAACGCCTCGGCGGGCCTGATCAGCATCTCGAGCAAGGCGCCGAGCTTCACCTTCGGCGGCAAGGCCGAGGCGAGCTATGGCAACTATAATTACTGGCGCGGCCAGATCGGCATCACCGGCCCGCTGTCGGAGAGCCTCGCGGCCCGGCTCGACGGCGTCCTGGTGAAGCGCGACGGCTTCTACAACAATGTCGACGCCAGCGGGAACACCGTCGCCAAGGTCAACGACCGCGACCGGTATTTCGTGCGCGGCCAGCTGCTGTTCCAGCCCGATTCGTCGCTGAGCATCCGGCTGATCGGCGATTACACGCACCGCGACGAGAGCTGCTGCGCGGCGGTCTATACCGGCCTGCGCGAGACCTACGACCCGACCCCGGGCGTGGCGGGCGACTATGCGGTGCGGCAGCCGGGCGAAGGCGGCTCCGCCAGCGGCAACCGCGTCATCGACGTTCTGACCAGCCTCGGCTGGCGCAACCCGAGCGCAGGCGATCCCTATAACCGCCGCATCGCGACCAACGCCAACCGGCCCTATACCGGGACGACGGTCGACTGGGGCCTTTCGGGCCAGATCGATTACGATTTCGGCGGCGCTTCGCTGACGTCGATCACCGCCTATCGCGACTACAAGGCCGATGGCGGCGGCGACGTCGACTACAGCAATGTCGACATCCTCTACCGCGCCGACGACGGCAATGCCTATCGCCAGTTCCGTACCTTCACGCAGGAGCTGCGGCTCAAGGGCTCGGCGTTCGACGAGCATTTCGACTGGCTGATCGGCGGCTATTACGCCAACGAGAAGCTGACGGTGCGCGACAACCTCAAGTTCGGCGCGCAATATGGCGCCTTCGCGTCGTGCCGCCTCGTCGCCACCGTCAGCGCCAACCCGCTGCTTCGCGATCCTACTGCCCCTGGTTGCCTGGGCACGACCCCGCTGGCAGCGCTTGGCGGCGCGACCGGGCGGCAGGCTTTCGGCGCGGGCCTGGGCGCTGCTGCCCCCGTGTTCTTTGCCGGGCTCGATCGGCTTAGCACGGTGAACAATGTCGGCGACAACAGCTCGAACTATTTCCAGAAGAGCCAGAACTTCGCGATCTTCACGCACAATATCGTCAAGTTCACCGATACGCTGAGCCTCACGCTCGGCGGCCGCTATACCAGCGAGAGCAAGGACTTCAGCGCGGTCTTCAACAACAACAACACCGCCTGCCCGACCCAGCGCGCCTTCTTCGCGCCGTACCTGACGGGTGGGGCGACGCCGCTGCCCACAAGCGGCGTCGGCGGATTGCCGTCGACCAGCTTGCAGGCGCTGGCGCAGGGCCTTGTGAACCTCACCTGCCAGGGCAACGCCTCGAGCAGCCTCAACGGGCTCAACCTCAGCGACACTCGCGACGAGGACGAGTTCACCGGCACCGCGGTGCTGTCGTGGAAGCCCGGCAAGGACTGGATGGTCTATGCCAGCTATTCGAAGGGCTACAAGGCAGGCGGCTTCAACCTCGACCGCTCGGCGCTGGGTCAGCCGATCTTCGCCGAGAACGACCCGCGCCAGTTCGGCGGCCGCGGCGCCGGGTTCGGCACCAACAACCTCCAGTTCGACGCCGAGAAGGTCAACGCCTACGAACTCGGCTTCAAGTTCAACGGCCGGCGGTTCAACATGAACGTCGCGGTCTTCCGCCAGGATTTCCGCGACTTCCAGCTCAACACGTTCAACGGTTCGGTCTTCCTGGTCCAGAACGTCAACGGGTGCAGTTCGGATCTCGGCACCACGACCGCCAACGGGATTACGATGCCGGCGGATCGGGATCCATCGGTGACGAGTGGTGCATGCCCGGCGGGTGACGTCAAATCCGGCGTGAGGTCGGAGGGCGTCGAGATCGAAACCTCGATCTACCCGACCAACGATATCGCCGTCACGGCGGGCTATACCTATGTGAAGACCAAGTTCGCTGACCACCTGGTCGGCCGCAACACCGGTTCGGCGCTCGATCCGGCGCTGTTCCTGTTGCCGGGCGACAATTTGTCGAATGCCCCGGAGCATGTGGTCACCACGTCGTTTGCCTGGACGCCGGACATCGGCAACAGCGGCCTTTCGGCGTTGTTCTACATCGATCAGCGCACGACTGCGGACTATAATACCGGCTCCGACCTGTTCCCCGAGAAGGAACAGGACGGCTACACGGTGGTCAACGGACGCTTCGGCATCCGCGGGCCCGACCAGAAATGGGCGCTCGAATTCTGGGCGCAGAACCTGCTCAACCAGGATTACCAGCAGGTCGGCTTCAGCTCGCCGTTCCAGGGCTCGAACAGCGTCGCACAGGTCACTGCGTTTGGCGCCCAGTCGGGGGCTGCGGCGCAGCAGGTGAACTTCGGCACTGCGAACCAGCTCTTCTCGAGCTTCCTCGCCGAGCCGCGGACCTACGGCGTCACGGCGCGGTTCAAGTTCTGACCCGCACCTGAGTGAACAGAGGAGCCCGCGAGCGATCGCGGGCCCTTTTGCTTTGGGAGGGGCGCTATTGGCGCGGGCGGAAGGGCCGCTTGACAGCTTCTGTGCGCGATAAATGCCGAGCCGGCGGTTGGAACAACCGCGATCGGGCGCGGCCAACGGGCGGGGCTGGGGCGCGAAGCTGCCGCTATGTAATTATGATAGGCAGGCGTATTCGAGTGAGCGATCGGCGCCATAGGCGCCGCGGAGCCAGGACGAGCCATGCTCATCACGATCTTTGCCCCCGGCAACGTGCATTTGCTCGAAGTCGCCGGCGTGCGAGATGCAATGTTCGAGGCGAACTGCAAGGCTCAATCCCGGCAGCCTTATCGGGTTCGGCTGGTAACCGAGCAAGGCACCCCTCTGGAAAGCGCCTCGGGCCAGATGTTCGTCCCCGACGCGAGTATCGAACAAGCGACGCAGCCTTCGGACACGTTGATCGTCGTTGGACCTTATGGCGTTCCGGATCCTCCCAGCGAGCAGGTTGCGCGCTGGTTGCGAGGGCAAGCCGAGCAGTCGCGACGTTACGGCTCGACCTGTACGGGTGCCTTCCTGCTGGCCGATGCGGGGCTGCTGTCGGGGCGTCGCGTCACGACTCACTGGCAGTATGCCCAACGCCTCGCCGCGACACATCCCGATATCGAGGTCGATCCAGACCGCATCTTCGTTCGAGACGGGCCGGTGTTCACATCCGCCGGGGTGACCGCGGCCATCGACCTCGCCTTTTCGCTGATCGAAGAGGATCACGGGCGTGCCCTGGCGCTCTGGGTGGCACGCCGGCTGGTCGTGTTCCTGAAGCGGCCCGGCGGCCAGTCTCAGTTCAGCGATGTCCTGACCGCGCAAAGCGCGGCCACCAGTCCGATCGACCGGATTAGGCTGCACATCCTCGAAAGCCCGCGCGCGCGATTGGGCCTCGAAGCGCTTGCACGAGTGGCCGGCGTGAGTCCGCGTCACCTGTCCCGGCTGTTCCGCGCCGAGCTGGGTATGAGCCCGGCCGCTTATGTCGAACTGACTCGAGTCGATATCGCGCGGCGGCTGCTGGAAGACGGCACCGCTCCGATCAAGGCGATTGCCTATACCGCCGGCTTCGGCTCGACGACGACGCTCAGGCGCGCATTCCTGCGCAGGATTGGCATAACGCCGCTTGAGTATCGCTCGCGGTTCCAGACCACCGCGCCAGGCGACGTGGACGCGGACAAAGACGAAAGCGCCTTCATTTTGTCCTGAAACGCCGTTCGGCCGCAGTTGAAGCGCTGACGCCATGGCCTCATCGCGTGACTGGAGGCCACGACATGCGAGTTCAACCCGCCGCGCTTACGTCAACAAAATTGGACACACCGACGCTGCGCGCCCGTGCGACTTCCGACCGTGCGATCGAGGGGCCGGGTGGACTTGAGCCGAAGCAACCGGATTCGGCCCCAGGCGCCGATGCAGATCGGAACGCGGCATACGCGCTTTTGGCGGAGCAATGCCGCTCCACGATCGATGCTCTTCCCCCGCGCCAGCGCGACGTGCTCGCAGGGCTGGTCGCGGGCTTCGGCAACAAGGAGATCGCGCGCAAGCTGGGAATCAGTCCCCGAACGATCGAGATCTATCGCGCCGGCATGATGCGCCGACTCAAGGCCCGCACGCTGGCACAAGCGCTGCACATCGCATTCGTGGCGGGCCTGGCGCCCTCCGACACGATCTCGCGCGGGACCAGTTGATGCGCCGCGGCTCGCAACCAGGGAAGCGACCATGAAATTCTGGAATGGCAGGCGCGCGCGCCTCCTGGTGGATGCGCGACAGGGCGTTTCTCCCCCGCCCGCATCCGCCGCCGCCGTCGCCATGACGCAATGCGCGGACGGCGTGCTGATCGCCGACATGCGCATGCGGGGCCAGCCGATCGTCCAGGTGAACCCCGCGTTCGAGGCGATTACCGGCTATGCCGCCGCCGACGCGATCGGGAAAAACTGCCGCTATCTCCAGGGCAGCGACCGGTTGCAGCCCGAAATCGCCGAAGTCCGGGCCGCGCTGGCCGAGGGCCGCCCCTGTTCCGTGACGTTGCGCAATTATCGCCGCGACGGCACCCTGTTCCGCAACGCCTTGCGCCTCATCCCGCTTCGCGGCGATGCGGGGGAGGTCACGCATGTCGTCGGGCTGATCCGTGACGTGACCCATGCGACGGGTATCGATCGCTTGACCGGTCTGCTCGACCGCTACGGTCTGCTCGACAGGCTGTCGGCGCTGAACGCACCGGCGACCGCCTTGTTGATGGTCAAGGTCGATATCGTCCGTTTCCACGACGTCAATAACGGCTTCGGCTATGACGTTGGCGATGCGCTGCTTTGCTCGGCTGCCGCACGTCTGGCGACACTTCCGGCGATTGCCGTGTCGCGCGTGGGTAGCAACAGCTACGCGCTCGCATTCGAGCTGCACGATCCCCGCCTCGCCCACAGAGTCGTCGAAGATGTCCTTGGACTGCTGAAGCCGCGGTTCGTCCTTCCCGGAGCGTCCCTCGCGGTTCAATTCGCCGCGGGCCATGCCTTGGGGTCGGTGGGCACCGACACGCTTCAGCTCGTCCGGCAGGCCGGCGCGGCGCTGCAGCGGTCAAAGACCACGCCGGCGTATCCCCCGCATGGCTTCGTAGCCGCGGACGAGCGGGACGCGGGCAATCGCATCCGGCTGGCGAGCGAGCTGCAGATGGCTGTCGCTAACCAGGAGCTGCTATTTCACTATCAGCCCCAAGTCGATCTCGGCACCGGGGAGCTGGTCGGCGCCGAGGCGCTGCTGCGATGGAACCACGGCGTCTTCGGGCTGCAGCCTCCAGGCCGCTTCATCGGGATCGCGGAGGAAACCGGCGCGATCCTGGAAATCGGAGCCTGGGGCCTGCGCACGCTCGCTGCGTATGCGGCTCAGGTCAACCGCAACCGCCACAGGCCTGTCCGCTTCTCCTTGAATGTATCGGTCATGGAATTCATGCAGCGCGACATGGTAACGCTCGTCCGCCAAGTGCTCGACGAGACCGGCTGCGACGCGGACTGGTTGACGTTCGAGCTCACCGAGAACCTGATGGTCCCCGAGCCGGAGCATATTCGCCGCGCGTTCGAGGATTTGCGACGGCTTGGGATCGGGATCGCCATCGACGACTTCGGCACGGGCTATTCCAATCTGCGCTACCTTGAGAGCTTTTCGCTGAGCGAGATCAAGATCGACCGAAGTTTCGTCCACGACGTCGCGCATAGCGTGGCCAAGCGCGTCATCGTCGAGAGCATCGTCAAGCTCGGTGCAGCGCTGGACATCCGCGTCGTCGCGGAAGGCATCGAGACGGAGGCGGAACGCGCAATCATGCGGGCGCTGGGCTGCTCGGTGGGCCAGGGCTATCTCTTCGCCGCGCCGCTGGACGAGCCCGGGTTCCGCAGGCTGCTTAATGACGGACTGGTCCTGCGCGAGGCGTGGAGCGCGCGGCGACTGCTGACGATGCTGGACGGCGATGGTGCCTAGGCATACCGCCTCCGCCTAACGACTGGCCGTCGACGCCGTTGCCGGCAAGCGTGAAACCCCATTGCCCCCCGCGACTCACTGCGCCATCAATACCCCCATTGAATTCATCCGCACGGAGACAGGATCGTGATCGAATCGCCGGCTGCGCTCGAGCTTTTCATCAGCCAGATCCATCATCCCGCCTACGAACCCGCCTATGAGGAATATAAGGGCCACTTCGCGGCACTGAGCGGGATCATCGCGCGGACCGGGGAGGCGCTGGAGGGCAACCTCTTCACCGATCATCTGGTGCGCGCGATGCCCGAATATCCCGCCGATTTCTTCCGTACCAAGCGCAGCAACTTCGCGGTGTTCTGCTCGAGCGGGTCGTCGCTGCTCGAGATCGGGTTCAACGCCGGGCATAGCTGCCTGCTGGCGATGTGCATCAATCCCGAGCTCAGCTACACCGGCGTCGACATCGGCTGGCACAAATATACCCGGCCGTGCTTCGACTATCTCCATTCGGTGTTCGGCGATCGCGTGCGGCTGCACATCGGCGATTCGCGCGAAGTGATGCCGCGGCTGATCGCCGAGCCCGCGCGGCACGACCTCTACCATCTCGACGGCGGGCACGGCTTCGACGTCGCGCACGCCGACCTCGTCAACATCCTGCGCATGGCCGAGGGCGGGCGCGCGCTGCTGCTGGTCGACGACACCGACAATGCGCATATCGACGCGATGTGCGACCTGTACCTGCTGCGCGGGCGGATCGACCGGATGCGGCTCAACCGGGTGTGGCACGACACGCGCAACCACGAGCTGTTCCGCATCAACGGGGCGTGAACCCGCTCGCTTTGCGCGCCGCGGCCTGTAGGGTCGCGCGATGCTGATGCTGCTCGGATCGATGCTGCTGCTCGCGCAGGACGTGCCGCTGGAGATCGAGCGGCGCTATTCGCCCGGCTATCTCGCCTGCCGCAACCGCCGCGGCGTGGCGCTGGGCGAATGCAACACCGCGGAGCTGAAGATCCAGGACGACCGGCTCAACCGCATTTGGGTGCGAGTGATGACCGGGCTGCCCGACGCGCGGCGGCGCGCGCTGCGGCTGCTCGAGCGCAAATGGATCAGGGAACGCGACCGCGCCTGCGCCGCGCTGGCCAATCCGGATGCGGCGGTGGAGTGGAAAAGCGGGGACAGGACGGCGTGCCTGGTCCATGCCACGATCCGGCGGACGATGTGGCTGGAGCGGGTGCGATGAGAGCGATTGCCATGCTGGCGGCGATCCTCCTGGCCGGCGGGAGCCAGGCGATTCCCGCGGCCGCGCAGGCGCAGGCCAGGGGCTCGATGGAGCTGGGCGGACGCGCGCTCGTCATGACGCCCGCGGAGACCAAGGCGCTCGCCGATGTCCGCGGCGCCATCGCCGGCCGGAACCGCGCCGCGCAGGACGGCGCGCTGGCGGCGGCGCACCGCGCGGCGCAGGGCCCCGATGCGCGCCACGTCCTCGCGCTCTACGAACTCGAGATCGCGCGCCAGCGGAACGACGACGCGATGCGCGCGCAGGCGCTCGACGTGCTGATCGCGAGCAGCCTGACCGATGCCGCGACGCTCGCTTCCTATCTCGGCGTGCGCGGCGGGATCGCCTTCACGCGGGGCGACCTGGCGACGGCGGGGACGCTCTGGGGCCGGTTGCTGGAGATGAAGCCGGGCGATGCGGGCGTGCTCTCGAACCTCGCCCAGGTCCGCGTCGCGCAGAACGACGCGGCGGGTGCCGCGGACCTGCTCGGGCGCGCGGTTGCCGCGCACACGGCCGCGGGGCAGCCGGTCTCGGAAGCGCTGTACCGGCAATGGATGGGCGTCGCGCTCCAGGCCAGGCAGGTCCAGCCGGGCATCGCCGCCGCGCATGCGCTGGTCCGGGCCTATCCGGGCGCAGGCAACTGGCGCGACGCGCTCAACGTCTACCGCCAGCTCGCCGCGCCGAAGGATGTGCTGGAGATCGACCTGCTGCGGCTGATGCGCGCCACCGGGAGCCTGTCGACGGGGAACGAGTATCAGCGCATGGCGCAGCTGCTTGGGCTGGCCGGGTTGGGGATCGAAGCCAAGGCGGTGCTCGACGAGGGGCAGATGCGTTCGCTGCTCGATCCGTTCGATGCCACGACGCACAAGGTGATTGCCGAGATCGACCGCGTCGCCGCGCAGGAGCGCAGCCGCCCCGCGCCTGCGCCTACCGCGGTGCCGGTTCGCCAGGCGATGGCGCTGGCATTCGCCGGCCGGAGCGCCGAGGCCGAGGCGCTGTTCCGGTCGGCAGCCGCCGCGCCGGGCTATGCCGATATCGCGCTGTTCTGGCTCGATTGGCTGGCGCAGCAGCCCAAGGGTCAGCCGGCCCTGCCGTCGCCCTATCCGCCGCCGGCGGGCTGAGGGCGCGACGATCCGGCGGACGATGTGGCTGGAGCGGGTGCGCTGAGGGCGCACCCGCTTGCGTCCTAGCTTGAGCAGGCTTCGCCGTCGGTCGCTTCGCTGCTGTCGTTCGGGCAGCCATTGTTGATCCACACCTCGAGCGCGGCGATGATGTCGCTCTGCAGCGGCGGCGTGCTGTCATAGGGCGCCGAGGGCTGCGGCATCTGGCCGAAATCGCCGAAGCTGGGATCGAACACCGTGCCGGTGGCGCCCGACAGCGCCTGGAAGATGGTCGAATTCGCGGCGTTGCCCGGCTCGACATATTTGTAGGGCCCGTGCGGCGCCACGGGATTGGTTATGTGGGGCACGTTGCCGGTGATGAAATCCTCGTAGCTGAGGCCGTCCCAGAACGCCCCGTGCGGCGCCTGCCCGATCTGCAGCTGGTTGTTGGCGACGAGCGCGCTCAGCACGTTCTGCAGATCGGTATAGTTGTTGATCGTGACCGACATCATCTTCCTCCCTTGGCTTTGGTCTTGACGGACGGGCGGGCCGGGCCGGCGCTTTGGTGCGGCAGCGGGAAACCGGTGGAATTCTGGGGCATGATCGTCTGCCCGGTTGGATAGGGAAGGATGGGCTCGGGGGTGAAGTTGTTGCCGGTCACTCCCGCGATCACGCTGAAATCGCTCCCCACAAACTGCCCGGCGTTGCCGTGGCAGCCGAGGCAGCCGCCGGCGGTGTAGCCGACATATTTGGTGCCGTCATATTTGAACACGCGCGGGAAGTGGGGCACGGGCACGTTGCTGTCGGTGCCGCCGAGCGCGCCCTGGAAGAACTGGAGCGTGTCGTTGGTCTCGGTCGCGAAGTTCGACAGGAAGAATTGCTGCGGCGGCACCGTCCCGCCCGGATCGTTCTGCACCCCGGCCTGCACGCCGATCAGCTGGTAATTGGCCCAGACCAGATCGGCGCCGAACATCTGGCGCAGCTGCGCCTGGACCGCGGTGTTGTAGCTCACCAGGTCGAACGCGCTTTCGGCGCCGGGGATCTGAAATTGCCGCTGCGCCTGGATCACGCCGGGATCGGGCAGCGCGCGGTTGAAGCCGGCCGGCGTGTAGGTCTGCGGCTTGGCATTGGTGAAGCGGAAGCCGGTCTTTTCGTTATCGACATGCTCGAACGTCGCGAACGTGAAGGTCGGCACATTCGGGGTCTTCTGGATGATGTGGAGGCTGATCAGCAGGAAGGTGTCGTTGTTGGCGATCAGCGCGCCGCCGGTGCTGGTGGTATAGTAGATCAGCGTCGCCGAGTGGAATTTGCTGATGTCGTCGAGCGTCGCATCGTAGCGGCGCCAGGTCGCCTTGATCTCGATCGATCCGGTGGGGAGCTCGAACACCGGCGCGGTGGTGGGCCTGTTCATGATCTTGTTGACCGCCTGCGCGCGCGCCTGGCGCCGGGGGATCCCGTTGTTGAAGCCGGTGCTGTTCAGGTAGTTGAAGTACACCGGGTTGCCCTTCGCCTCATAGACGATGGCAGCCTTGGTCTGCGCGGCGAGGATCGCCTGCGCCTGGGCGGGGGTGGGGTTGGGCGTCGCCGCGGCGAGCGCGTCCGCGGCCGCCGCGAACGGCGTGTGGTACATGTTGGCGATGTTGATCTCGCTCGCTTCGTCGGCATTGTTGAACAGCGTCAGGCTGGTCTGCGGCGTTGCGGGCGTGATGGTCGCGGCATAGAGATAGCTGGGGGTGGCGTTGGCGTCGGGAAGCGTGTTGCCCGATCCGGCCGAATAGCCCGGGTAGAGTTCGTCGCGGTGATAGAAGGTCTCCCACACCGTGACGCCGTTGGCGCCGGTGCCGCCCGAAACCGCAGTGGTCGACGCCTGGCCGCGAAAATATCCGGACGAGGTCGGATCGGAATTGGTCATCGCCGGCCAGGTCACTGCGATGAATTCCTGCCAGGCGAACTGGGCGGCCTGCGCCGGATCGGCGGGGTTGGCGATATCGGTCGGGATCGTCGCGCTGAACACCGGAAGCGGCGGGTTCGACTTCGATGTTGAATCGGTTCGGCTGCCGGCGGTCAGCAAGGCGAATCCCAGCAAAGCAGCCGGAAGCGCCGCGAAACGCAGGTGCCTGGCCCCGATGCCGTAGAAATAATTTCTCATGATCGCTCCCCCCAGAACTGAAACCCAGCGCTCAAACGACTCCGGCAAATCTAGGCGTCGATACATCTATCTCAAACATCGAATGATCCTGTCCAACACTATCAAAGCCAACTTGGTGGCATCGATTCACGACTGCGAACAATTACTTTCATGTCTTGAGAGGAACTGCGTATTGGTGTGCGATCTGCGGTTACCCATTTTGACCGCTCGTGACGGAGGGGTGGCACTCATCCGGGGTTCAGCGAAGGTCGGGCAATCACTTCCAACCCGAACCCGAGGACCGCGCCATGAGATTGCTTCCCGCCCTGATCCTCACCGCCTTCGCCGCGGGCGGCTGCGCGCGGGCCGATGCGCAGACCCGGCCCGCGCCGATCGTGCCCGTGGCCGAGGCGCCGCGCGATTGCCCGCTCGTGGTCAGCTTCGGCAGCTATGCGATGGGGATCGATGGCAGCGCCTTCGCGAAGGTGAGCGCGCTGCTGGCGCGCGATCGCGGCGTGCGGACGATCGAGCAGCACCGCTGGGGACGCGAAGGCGAAGTCACGCTGTGCGCGCGGACGCGCGGAAAGGCCGATGCGAGGCGATTGTACCGCGCGGTGCGGGCGGTGCTGCCCGCCAAGCCGCGCGGGCCGGTGACGGTGGAGGCGGGGCAGGCGCGCTTTACCGCGCCGCGGGGGTGAGCGATCAGCCGTCGCTCTCGATGCGGCGGCGCGGGCGTCGCCACAGCATCACGCCCAGACCCGCCGTCAGCAGCGTGAAGGCGCACGCGATCACCATATCCAGATAGAGATTGCCCCAGAACGCGTAGGCGTTCCGGTCGAACAGGAGCGTGCTCCTGCCGGACCATGACGCATAATATTCGGCCCACTCGCCGCGCCACAGGCGGAGGATATACCCGTTCGCGGGCGGCGGGCCGAGCGCGGCGCGGGTGCCTCGCAGCATTGGGCGCCGCCATTGAGCCGCGGCTCGATGATCGTCAGCCAATAGGCTCCATTGTCCACCCGCTCCGACCATTGCGCCAGTTCGGGGGCGGTGGGAAAGGCGCCGGTCGCCTGGCGCCGGGCGTCGATGAACGCTGCCGCGCGCTGGAACCGGGTCTCGATCTGCCTGGAATCGTCGTTCGCTCGATCATCGCCGGCGCCGCCAGAGTGATGAGGCTGATGAAAGCCCCGCATGCAGCCGCCAGCCAGCACAGGATCGCCCAGCCTCGGCGCCAGATGACCGGGGCGTAGACCGGCCTATCCCGCCAGCACGCGATCGTCGAACAGGCCGAACGCCAGCGTCGAGGCATAGAAGGCCACCGCCTTTTCGCGCGGCATCGTGCTCGCCCACTTCCGCATGTCGAACGCGGCGTTCTGGAGCGCCATCAGCGCCTGGCTGGCGACCAGCGGGTCGATCGCGCGGATCGAGCCTTCGGCGATGCCGTCGGAGAGGATGCCGGCATAGCGGCGCGCGATGCGGTTCGACCGGTCGATCATCGTCGAGCGCTCGCGCGGCGGAAGGCCCGACAGCGCCGTCGTGCGCAGCAGCGGTCCGCGCTCGGAGAACTGGACGTCGAGCAGGGTGGCGATGGTGGCGGCGAGCCGGTCCCAATGCGTGCTGCCATGGGTCTCGGCGAGGCGCTGGGCCTCGGCGATGATGTCGAAGCTGCGCTTGTAGCAGGCGATCACCAGCTCGTCCTTGGCGTCGAGATGGTGGTAGAAGCTGCCCTTGGTGACGTTGAGCTCGGACGCGATCTTCTGGACCGAGGCGCCGCGATAGCCGAGCTCGTTGATCAGCCGCGTGGCGGCAAGCAGGAACGCCTCGCGGCCGGGTTCCGGCTCGTCATGCTCGAGGTCGAGCATCGTCGGGGACCAGCGCTGGCCGGGGCCGGCGATGCCGTGTGAGAAGACCTCCATCAGCCGTGCTTCGACACGCGGATATTCGTCGATCTCGTAGCGGGTCAGCCAGGCCGTGAGCCAGAAGGTGTTCTCGAGCAGCACGTGCGCGCGGGCGCCCCACAGGTCGGTCTCGGCGCGGGTGCCGTCGCTGCCCCACAGGCTGCGGGTCATGCGGAACACGTCGCGCCAGCTGGCGAGCAGGCGGCGCTTGACCGGGCCCTCCATCGCGCGGAGGTCCGAGAGGATCGCGAGCGCCTTCTCCTCGCCGCGCTGGATCGCCGCGAGCCGCTCCATGTTGATCCGCAGATAGCGGGCGACGCGCGCCTCGGGGGTGGCCTCCAGCAACGCTTCGGTGAGCATCTCCTGGAGCCGCTCGAGCGTCTGCTCGAACGCGGCGGCGGCGAGGTCCTCCTTGCGCTTGAAGTAATAAGTCACCGACGTGGTGTTGAGCCCGACGCGGCGCGCGACGTCGGCGAAGGTCATGCCCTTGGCGCTCTGCTCGTTGATCGCATCGGCGGCGGCGGAAAGGATCGCGTCGCGCTTGGCCTGGAAGCGCTTGGTGCCCTGGTCGGCGGCTATCTTCTCGGGCGCGTTCATGGCGCACAGCTTAGTCAATTTGCGGACAAGCCAAAGTGGTTTTTTGAAATCGCGTGTCTCGCCACGCCCACGCGATTTCAGGGCGCGATCCCCTTTACCGAATATCCGGTACGCTCTAAGCCCGTTTGCGACAGGACAGGAGAGAGTGCATGGACTTCACGCTGAGCGAGCGCGAGACCTATTTCCGCGATCGCGTGAAGGGCTTCATCGACACGAAGATCCGCCCGCGCCACGCCGACTACCACCAGGAGGCGCACAGCGGCGACCGCTGGGAGGTCAACCGGGTGATCGAGGAAGTGAAGGCGGTGGCCAAGGCCGAGGGGCTGTGGAACTTCTTCATGCCGCCGCACTCGGGCCAGACCCATGTCGACGACAGCTTCGCATTCGAGGGAACGCAGCTCACCAACCTCGAATATGCGCTGTGCGCCGAGGAGATGGGCAAGGTCGGCTGGGCCTCCGAAGTGTTCAACTGCTCGGCGCCCGACACCGGCAACATGGAGGTGTTCCACCGCTACGGCACGCGCGCGCAGAAGGACCGCTGGCTGAAACCCTTGATGGAAGGCGAGATCCGATCGGCCTTCCTGATGACCGAGCCCGCAGTGGCGTCGTCCGACGCGACCAACATCCAGACCCAGATGGTCCGCGACGGCGACGATTATGTGATCAACGGCCGCAAATGGTGGTCCTCGGGCACCGGCGACCCGCGCTGCGAAGTCGCGATCGTGATGGGCAAGACCAGCCCCGAGGCCTCGCGCCATGCCCAGCAGAGCATGATCCTGGTGCCGCTGAACGCCCCCGGCGTGAAGATCGAGCGGATGCTTTCGGTTTATGGGTATGATCACGCGCCGCACGGGCATGGCGAAGTGCTGCTCGAGAATGTGCGGGTGCCGGCCGAGAATATCCTGCTCGGCGAAGGCCGCGGATTCGAGATCGCGCAGGGGCGGCTCGGGCCGGGGCGGATCCATCACTGCATGCGCACGATCGGGGTCGCCGAGGAGGCGATCGCGGCGATGTCGCGGCGGCTGGTCAGCCGAGTCGCGTTCGGCAAGCGGATTTCCGATCATTCGGTGTGGGAGGAGCGCGTCGCGCGGGCGCGGATCGACATCGAGATGACGCGGCTGCTGTGCCTCAAGGCCGCCGACATGATGGACAGAGCGGGCAACAAGGCGGCGCATCTCGAAATCTCGATGATCAAGGTCCAGGCGCCGACGATGGCGCTGCAGATCCTCGACGACGCGATCCAGGCGCATGGCGGCGGCGGCGTGTCGGGCGATTTCGAGCTGGCGCACAACTGGGCGGCGCTCCGGACGCTGCGCTTCGCCGACGGGCCCGACGAGGTCCACAACCGCACGATCGCGCGCGCCGAGTTCGGCAAGCATGCCGAGTTCAAGGCGGATCGGGGCTGATGAAGGCCGCGGTCCTGTTCGAAGCGAAGACGCCGCTCGAGATCGTCGATATCCAGGTCTCGAACCCCGGGCCGCGCGAGGTGCTGATCCGCACCGTCGCGTGCGGGGTGTGCCGGTCGGACCTGCACTTCGTCGACGGCGCCTTCCCGCATCCGGTGCCGACGGTGCCGGGGCACGAGGCGGCGGGAGTGATCGAGGCGGTCGGAAGCGACGTCGCGCACCTCAAGGTCGGCGATCACGTCATCACCTTCTTCACGGTGTTCTGCGGCTCGTGCGAGATGTGCGTGACCGGACGGCCGTCGCTGTGCATCGACCCGTCGACTCGCCGCGCACCGGATGCGCCGCCGCGGCTGAGCCTCAAGGACGGCACCCCGCTGGCGCCGTTCCTCAACCTGTCGGCCTATGCCGAGATGATGCTGGTCCACGAGAATGCCTGCGTCGCGATCAGCAAGGAGATGCCGCTCGACCGCGCGGCCTTGCTCGGCTGCGCGGTGATCACCGGCGCCGGGGCGGTGTTCAACGACAGCCGGGTGCGGCCCGGCGAGAGCGTCGCGGTGATCGGCGCGGGCGGGATCGGGCTCGCGGCGATCAACGCGGCGAAGATCGCCGGGGCGGGGACGATCGTCGCGATCGACCCGGTGCCCGAGAAGCGCGCGCTGGCGATCAAGCTCGGCGCGACTCACGCCTTCGATGCGATGGCCGAGACGATCGTCAAGGACGTGGTCAAGCTGACCGGCGGCGGCGTGCATTATGCGATCGAGGCGGTCGGTCGGTCGAGCACCGCCGAGCTGGCGTGGAACATCCTGCGCCGCGGCGGCACCGCGACGATCCTCGGGATGATCGCGCCGGGCAACAACGTCAGCATTCCGGGCCCGACCTTCCTCACCGGCCGCAAGATCCAGGGCTCGCTGCTGGGCTCGACGCGCTTCCCGATCGACATGCCGCGGCTGGTGCAGATGTATCTCGACGGGCTGCTCGATCTCGACACGATGGTCGCCGAGCGGATCAAGCTGGCCGACGTCAACGACGCGCTGGAAAAGCTGCGCAAGGGCGACAGCGTGCGCTCGGTGATCGAATTCGCATGAGCGATATGGACGAAGCCAGGCTGGGCGAATGGCTCGCCGCGAATGTGGCGGGCTTCGCCGGGCCGTTCACGGTCGAGAAATTCGCCGGCGGGCAGAGCAATCCGACCTACCGAGTCGACGCGGCGAGCGGGGCGTACGTGCTGCGCCGCAAGCCGTTCGGGCCGATCCTGCCCTCGGCGCATGCGGTCGACCGCGAGCACAGGCTGATCGCCGCGCTGCATCCCACCGGCTTCCCGGTCGCGCGGCCCCATGGGCTGTGCGAGGACGATACGGTGATCGGCTCGGCCTTCTACATCATGGAGATGGTCGAGGGGCGGACGCTGTGGGACGGGTCGCTGCCGAGGATGACACCGCCCGAGCGGACCGCGCATTACGACGCGATCACCGATACGCTGGCGGCGCTGCACGCGATCGACCCCGAGGCAGTGGGCCTCGGCGATTACGGCAAGCCCGGCAATTATTTCGAGCGCCAGGTCGGGCGCTGGTCGAAGCAGTACAAGGCCAGCCAGACCGACGATTTGCCCGAAATGGAGCGGCTGATCGAATGGCTGCCGCAGACCGTCCCTGAGCAGACGCGGACCAGCATCGTCCATGGCGACTTCCGCATCGACAACATGATCTTCCACGGCAGCGAGCCGCGGGTGCTGGCGGTGCTCGACTGGGAGCTGTCGACGCTCGGCGATCCGCTGGCGGACTTCTCCTATTACCTGATGAGCTGGGTGACTCAGCCCGAGGGGCGCTCCGGCGTGAAGGGGCTGACCGGCGCCAGCGGCATCCCGCCGCTCGAGGCGGTGGTCGAGCGCTATTGCGTGGCGACCGGGCGCGACGGGGTGCCGCAGCTCGACTGGTATTTCGCGTACAACCTCTTCCGGCTGGCGGGGATCGTCCAGGGGATCAAGCAGCGGATGATCGACGGCAACGCCTCAAGCGCGCAGGCCGCGGCGACGGTGGCGCGGATGCCGGGGCTGGTCGCGGCGGCGTGGGATTTCGCGCAGAAGGCGGGGGCGGCATGACCTGCGCTTGCAATGTAGGAATTGCCTTGCTTGCATCCGAAATCATGCGTCCGGGCCCTGTAAATCTGTCCCATCGTCGACCGGACGGGAATTCCGCGCGGGGGCCAAGAGAAGGGGGACGTACCGTGAGGTTTGTGAACTTCCGCAGCGGCGACTCGATCGGGATGGCCATCGAATGACCCTCTTCGATCTCACCGGGAAGGTCGCAATCGTCACCGGATCGACCCGCGGGATCGGGCGGGCGATGCTCGACGCGCTGGCCGAGCATGGCGCCAAGGTTGTCGTGTCGAGCCGCAAGCAGGACGCGTGCGACGCGGCCGCCGCCGAGATCGACGCGCGGTTCGGCGCGGGCACCGCGCTGGCGGTGGCGGCGAGCCTTTCGGACAAGGCCGCACTGCAGAACCTCGTCGACGAGACCCGCCGCGTCTCCGGCAGGATCGACGTGCTGGTCTGCAACGCCGCGTCGAACCCCTATTACGGCCCGCTCGGCGCTATCAGCGACGAGCAGTTCCGCCGCGTGCTCGACAACAACATCCTCGCCAATCACTGGCTGATCCAGATGGTCGCGCCCGAGATGCGCGAGCGCCGCGACGGGTCGATCGTGATCGTCTCGTCGATCGGGGGCTTGCGGGGATCCCCGGTGATCGGCGCCTATTGCATCTCGAAGGCCGCCGACCTGCAGCTCGCGCGCAACCTCGCGATCGAGTTCGGGCCCGACAATGTCCGGGTCAACTGCATCGCGCCGGGGCTGGTCAAGACCGATTTCGCCCGCGCCTTGTGGGAGGATCCCGAGCGGATCAAGGCGACCAACTCGACCACCCCGCTGCGCCGGATCGGCGAGCCCGAGGATATCGCCGGCGCGGTGGTGTTCCTGGCGAGCCGGGCGAGCGCGTTCATGACGGGGCAGGCGATGGTGATCGACGGAGGCGTGACCGCCTAGTCCCTTGATCGTCCTTGCTTGTTCCCCTGCGAAAGCAGGGGTCCAGAGTCCGGAGCGGCGCCGCTTGTGACCCTGGGCCCCTGCTTTCGCAGGGGAACAGAAAGGTTCTCAGGGAGAAGGTTATGCGCTTTCAAGGCAAGTCGATCATCGTCACCGGCGCGGGATCGGGGATCGGGCGGGCGAGCGCGACGCTGTTCGCGGCCGAGGGCGGGCGGGTGATCGCCGCCGACCGGAGCGAGGCGGTCAACGACACCGTCGCCGCGATCATTGCGAGCGGCGGCACGGCGACCGCGGTGCAGATGGATGCGGGGTCGGAGCGCGACGTCGAGGACGTCGTCGCGCTGGCCTGCGCCGAGTTTGGCGGGCTCGATATCTTCTACGCCAATGCCGGGATTTCGGGTGGCATCGACGGCCTGCTCGACAGCTCGGTCGAGCTGTGGACCGAAGTGCTGCGAGTCAACCTGATCGGGCCGTTCCTCGCGATCAAGCATGCCGCGCCGCGGATCGTCGAGCGCGGCAAGGGCGCGATCGTCTGCACCGCGAGCGTCGCGGGACTGCGCTCGGGCGCGGGCGGACCGGCCTATTCGGCGAGCAAGGCGGGAGTGATCAACCTCGTCCAGACCAGCGCGCAGCAGCTGTCGGGATCGAACGTGCGGGTCAATGCGATCTGTCCGGGGCTGATCGAGACGGGCATGACTCACGCCACCTTCGACTATGCCCGCGCCAAGGGTGTCGAGGGCAAGATCGGCCGGCTCAACCCGCTGCGCCGCGGCGGGGTGCCCGAGGAGATCGCGCGCGTGGCGCTGTTCCTCGCCTCGGACGAAGCGAGCTATGTCAACGGCCAGGCCTGGGTGGTCGATGGCGGGCTCTCGACCAGCCATCCGGTGACGCGCCAGGAATATGGCAAGACCGCCTTCTGATTGACACCTCCGGGCATCGCCCGCACCTTCGCGCCAAAGCGATGGAGGGACGGGATGCGGATCTTTTTCATGGCGTTGCTGGCGCTGGTCATGGTCGCGGGCGCGGCGCCGGCGTTCGCGCAGGAAGATAGCGGGGGGGACGAGATCATCGTCACCGGATTCCGCTCGCTCGATCCCGACGATGATGACGACCGCGCCAGGGAGAAGCCGGTCCCGGTGCCGGCGGCGATCCAGATGCTGCGCCGCACCGCCGATTTCGCGGTCCAGCAAGTGATGATCACCGGCGACACCCGCGAGGAGGATGGCCGCCGCGAGGAGATCCAGTCGATGGCGCGCAATGCGATCGGGCTCGCCGCGAAGTTCGGGGTGCAGCTCTCGATCGGCGATTTCGTCATCGAGCCGCTGACGCTCGCCAACGTCAAGGACCTGCCGTTCAGCGACGACGAGGACGGCGTCCAGGCCGAGCGGATCGTGTTCCTGGTCAAGGTTCCGCTTGCGCCCGGGATCGATTCCAAGACCGCGCTCGCTCGCATCGCCGGCTTCATCAAGGGGGTGCCCGCGGTCGGCCGCGCCGAGATGAAGCCGCTGAGCGAGCTGACGCTGAGCGTGGTCAACCCCGAGCAGTATCGCGGCGCGATCATCGACCTGGTCGCCAGGGACACCGCCGCGACGAGCGGACGCTTCGGCCCGGCTTACGGCGTCGAAGTCTCCGGGCTCGACCGGCCGGTGCAATGGCGGCGCGCCGGGTTGACCGAAGTGCAGTTGTTCCTGCCGTCCGCCGCCACCGTGCGTCCGCGTGATTGAGCGAGCCCGTCGAAGGAGAATGGAGATGCGTATCGTTTTCAAGGCGCTGGCCGCAGCGGCTTTGCTCTCGGCGGCGGCGCCGGCCTTCGCGCAGGAGATGGTGGTCACGGGGTCGCGGCGGGACGCCAATCAGGGCTATGTCAACGGCGTGATCGCCACCGGCCGGCCGATCGTCACGCTCAGGCGCACCGCCGACTATGCCGTCCAGACGGTGCGCGTGGTCGGCGATACGCGCGACTCCGAGAAGCGGCGCACCGAGGTGCGCGCGACGGTGCGCAATGCGATCGAGGCCGCCGGCAAGGCCGGGGTCGAGCTGTCGGTCGGCGACTATGTCCTCGAGCCGCTGACGCTCGCCAATTACGCGACCCTGCCGATGAGCGGCGACGGGCGCGCGGATACCGACCAGACCTTCTTCCTCGCCAAGGTGCGGCTGGGGCCGGGCGTCGACGACAAGGCGGCGCTGGCGCGGATCGCTGCGTTCGTGGCGGCGGTGCGGCGGGAAGGGCGCACCACGATACAGGCCGATGGCGGGCTGTCGCTGTCGGTGGTGAATCCCGATCAATACCGCAAGCAGATCATCAAGCTGATCGCCGCCGACGCGGCGAGTTCGGCGACCGAGTTCGGTGCCGGCTACGGAGTCGAGGTGACGGGACTCGACCGGCCGGTCGAATGGACGCGGGCCAGCCAGACCGACGTGTTCCTGTACCTCCCGGCGGCTTACAAGGTGGTGCCGAAGAACTAGTCCTTCAGCCGGATCAGCCCCTCCTGCGCCGCGCTGGCGACCAGCCGGCCGTCGCGCGAGTAGATGCGGCCGCGGTTGAAGCCGCGCGAATGGCCCGACCAGGGGCTGTCGGTGGTGTAGAGCAGCCACTCGTCGAAGCGGAACGGCTCGTGCAGCCAGACGGTGTGATCGAGGCTCGCGGTCTGGACCTTGCCGTTCATCCAGGTGACGCCGTGCGGCATCATGCAGGTGCCGAGCAGGGTCATGTCGGTGGCATAGGCCAGCATCGCGCGGTGGAGCGCGGGGTCGTCGGGCAAAGCCGCGGCGACGCGGAACCAGCTGTGCTGGAGCGCGGGCTGTTTCTCGGGCTTGAACCAGTTGCGCGGATTGACCGGGCGGATCTCGATCGGGCGGGCGCGCAGGAAGAAGCGGCGGAGCTTCTCCGGGACGGCGTCCTGGATCTCCTCGCGCAGCTCGCTTTCGGAGCGCAGCGTGTCGGGATCGGGGACGTCGGGCATCGCATCCTGGTGGTGCAGCCCCTCGGCGGGGAGCTGGAAGCTCGCCGTCATGTTGAGGATCGGCTGGCCCTTCTGCATCGCGATGACGCGGCGATTGGCGAAGCTGCGGCCCTCGAAATCGCGGACGACGCGGTAGATGATCGGGTGGTTCTCGTCGCCGGGGCGCATGAAATAGGCGTGGAGCGAGTGCGCGGCCTTGTCGCCCTCTACCGAGCGTTGCGCGGCCTGGAGCGCCTGGCCGATGACCTGCCCGCCGAACACGCGGCCGACTCCGCCGGGCTGGCGGGGGCCGCGGTAGAGATCGGTGTCGATCTCCTCGACGTTCAGCAGGTCGGTCAGCTGGGTGACCAGCTCCTCCGGAGTCGTCGCGCGCTCGGGTGGGGAATCGGCCATCAGTAACCCGCTGCTTTGGCTAGCGAATCTGCATGGAAATTGGCGTCGCCGAACAGCTCGGCAAGGACTCGGGCGCGTTTCATGGTGAAGCCGATATCATATTCGTCGGTCATGCCGATGCCCCCGTGCATCTGGACGCCTTCCTGGACCGCGAGGGTGGTGGCGAGGCCGGTCATCGCCTTGGCGACCGAGACTGCGGACTCCGCCGCGGGATCGCCGGCGTCGAGCAGCTGCTGGGCCTTGAGGACGGCGGCGCGGGCGACTTCCAGCTCGCTGTAGAGATGCGCGGCGCGGTGCTGGAGCGCCTGGAAACTGCCGATCGCGACGCCGAACTGCTTGCGTTCCTTGAGATAGTCGACCGTGCGGTCCATCGCGCCGGCGCCGACCCCGACCAGCTCGGCCGAGGCGCCGGTGCGGCCCGCGGCGAGGAGGCGCCCCAGGGGTTCGGCGCCCCGGTCGACCTCGCCGACCACCGAATCGGCATCGACGGTGACGTCGGCGAAGGTGATGCGCGAGGCGATGCTCGCGTCGGCGAGACGCTGCGGGTCGATGGTGAGCCCCGGTGATTTCGGATCGACCGCGAACAGCGTGACCCCGGCTTCGGTGCGCGCGCTGACGAGGAGCAGGTCGGCGGCATGCGCGTGGTGGACGAACTGCTTGACGCCGGACAGGCGGAAACCGTTGCCGGCACGCTCGGCGGTCAGCTCGACCTTGTCCGAGAATTTGGCGCTCTCGTCGATCGCCAGCGCGGCGACGGTCTCGCCGGCGAGGATGCCGGGGAACCACGCGGCCGCGTGCGGCGTGCCCTTGAGCGCCTCGACCGCGGCGACCGCGGTGGTGAGGAAGGGCGAAGGCGAGAGGTTGCGGCCGATCTCCTCGAGCACCACGCCCGCCTCGACATGGCCGAGGCCGAGGCCGTCATTGGCCTCGGGGATGAGGATGCCGGTGAGGCCGAGCTCGGCGAACTGCTTCCACACGTGGCGGGAGAAGCCGGTGGCGTCGTTGGCATCGCGAAGCGCGCGCATATGGCCGACCGGCGCATGCTCGGCGACGAAATCGCGAGCGGTGTCGCGGAGGAGTAGCTGGTCGTCGGTGAGGTAGAGGGGCATTTTCGTTTCTCTTTTCTCTGCTCCTCTCCCGCTTTCGCGGGAGAGGCCGGGTGAGGGTCTTCTTCTTCGGGCGGCTGAAGAAGAAGACCCTCACCCAACCCTCTCCCGCGAAGGCGGGAGAGGGCTAAGTTTGCGGTTAGCTGGGTAGGTTCAAAATCCGTTTCGCGATGATGTTGAGCTGGACCTCGCTCGTCCCGCCCTCGATCGAATTGCCCTTGGTGCGCAGCCAGGCGCGGGGGGCGGCGCCGTGGCTCGACGCCTCGCTGTCCCATTCGAGCGCGTCCGATCCGCCCGCGGCCATCAGCAGCTCGTGGCGGGTCTTGTTCAGCTCGGTGCCGTAGTACTTCATCATCGAGGGCTGGGCGGGGTGCGCCTTGCCGGCCTTCAGCTCGTCGATGAACTTCTCGGACATCGCCGCGAACGCCTTGGCGCGCACTTCGAACACTGCGATCTGCGCGCGCAGGATCGAGTCGACTCCGGCGCGCGCGGCCTCGATGAGCGGGTCGGCACCGGTGCCGCCGAGGCCGAATCCCGAGATCATCTCGCGCTCGTGCCCGAGCAGGAACTTGGCGACGTCCCAGCCCTTGTTGAGGTCGCCGAGCAGGTTGGCCTTGGGCACCTTCACATTGTCGAAGAAGGTCTCGCAGAAGGGCGAGGAACCGCTGATCAGCAGGATCGGTTTGGTGCTGACGCCTTCGCTGGCCATGTCGAACAGCAGGAAGCTGATCCCGGCCTGCTTGACGGTCTTGTCGGTGCGGACCAGGCAGAAGATCCAGTCGGCCTGGTCGGCATAGCTGGTCCAGACCTTCTGGCCGTTGATGACGAAGTGATCGCCGGCATCCTCGGCGGAGGTCTGCAGGCCCGCGAGATCGGAGCCCGCGCCGGGTTCCGAATAGCCTTGGCACCAGCGGATCTCGCCGCGGGCGATCCTGGGGAGGTGCTCGAGCTTCTGCGCCTCGGTGCCGTATTTGAGCAGTGCCGGCCCGAGCATCGAGATGCCGAAGCTGTTGAGCGGGTTGCGGCATTTGAGCCGGGCCATCTCCTCGCGGAGGATCTTGGTCTCGGCTGCCGACAGCCCGCCGCCGCCATAGGCGCTGGGCCAGTCGGGCACGGTCCAGCCGCGCGCGCCCATGCGGTCCATCCAGATTTTCTGGTCGGGATGGGCGAAATAGGGGTTGCGGCCGCCCCAGGTGGCGTCCTTGTCGGATTGGATCGGGGTGCGCATCGACGGGGGGCAGTTGGCCTCCAGCCAGGCGCGGGTTTCGGTGCGGAATTGGGTGAGGTCGGTGTCGGACATCTTCTTCTCCTTAGCCCTCTCCCGCCTTCGCGGGAGAGGGTTGGGTGAGGGTCTTCTTCTTCT
>JAZKCD010000071.1:0-39984 GCA_040388355.1 Pseudomonadota bacterium
CCTCACCCAGCTACGACTAAGCTGCGCTTCGCTCCGCTAAGTCTTCGCAACCCTCCCTATGGGAGAGGGAAGAAGGGGAGAGGGAGTTAGACGAAGCCCATGTTCCGCGTCGTGAAATTGCCGATGTTGGGCAGGATCGTCGCCATCTCGCCATCGGGGACGCCGAACCAGCTGGCGAGCGTCGCGGCATATTGGTCGATCGACGTGCTCGGCAGCAGGCGGCCCTGGCCGACCTGGTCGTCGCTGGTCGCCGAGACGTGCGGCGCGGTGCCGTAATAGCGGCCGCCCTTGACTGCGCCGCCGATGATGAAGTGGTGGCTGCCCCAGCCATGGTCCGACCCGTCGCCATTGTTGACGAGGGTGCGGCCGAAATCGGAAGCCGTGAAGGTCGTGACTTCGCGCTGGACCCCCATCTCGACCGTGGCGACGTAGAAAGCGGCGACGGCCTCGTCGACCTTGCTCATCAACTCGTTGTGCTTGGTCGAGAGATTGCTGTGATGGTCGAAGCCGTCCAATGAGACGAAGAACACCTGGCGGCGCGATCCCAGCTCCTTGCGCGCGGCGATCAGCCGGGCGACGATCCGGAGCTGGTTGGCGAGGCTGTTGTCGCCGGGGACGGTGTCGAACGACGTCTGCAGCGTCACCTTGTCGAGCGCGCGGTTGACGATGCCTTCCATCTCGATCGAGCGGCGGGCGATGATCGCGAGCTCATTCTCCATCGCGTGGTCGCTGGGGCGGGTGATCAGCGCGTGGAGCGCCTCGCTGATCGCCGCGGAGCCGTATTTGGGGTCCTGGATCATCTCGACCTTGATCGCGCCCGCGGGGCTGATCTGGTATTGCAGCGCCTTGTCGCCCGAGACGAACACCGCATTGCCCGAGGCCGAGATGCAGGTGAGCAGCGACTGGTCGTTGCTCGCCATCGCGAAGTCGCCGAGCCGCCCGCCCCAGCCGACGTTCGAGCCTTCGCTGCCGAGCGCCTGCCAATAGCATTGCTGGTCGTTGTGGCTGAACAGCTTGGGCGGCAGCGGATAGAGCGCGCGGTTCGAGCCGTCGAACTGGGCGCGGGTGATCGGGGTGATCAGCGAGCCGACGTTGAGCTGGGTGGCGAGCTTGCCGCCTTCGAACAGGATCTTGAGCCGCGGGAGATAGGGGGCGAAGGCGTATTGCAGGTTGTCGGTGAGGGTCTGCGGGACCGTGGGGGTCAGCGCGGTCGCCTCGAGCACATTGCGCTGGAACGACACCCCGCCGCGGATTGCCATGTAGCGGCTGTGATTGACGCGGTCGTAGGGGATCAGCGTGTTGGGATGATCGTTGCCGCCATAGAGGAAGACGCAGACCAAAGCGCGGTAATCCTCGCCGCCGGTCGCCGCGGCAGCCTCGCCCATGCTCGCGAGATTGACTGCGAGCGGGGCGGCGGCGCCCATGAAGCCGAGCTGCGACGCGCGCTTGAGCATCGTGCGGCGGCTGAGGCTTTCGGTGATGATATTTGTCATTTCTGCACCAGATATTCGGGGGCGCTGAGCACGAGCAGGCACGCGGCTGCGAGGCTGTCGAGCTTGGCGTCGCGGGTGGTGTCGGGCGTGACGTTCTTGCTGGCGAGCGCAGTGGCGATCAGCGTGCAGCTGGCCGGCGAGAGCTGGTTCGCGGCGAGGTGGAGATTGAGCCAGGCGACCAGGGCGGGCGAGTCGTGCGCGATCGGCAGCACCGCCTCGTAGCTCGGCTTCAAATCCTTGTAGCCCCAGCGGATCGACCAGGACAGGAAGTTGATATAGCCGGCGATGCTGGTCTCGTTGGCGATCTGGAATTCGGGCGCCTGCTTGCCCGCCTTGGCGATCGCAGTGTGCGGCGGGACATAGCCGGGGCGGAAGAAGTTGAAGACCGAGGGGCTGCGCAACGGGCTCTGGCCGAGGCCTTCCTGGCCCGCGGTCGCGAACATCTCGTTGTTGCCGCTCTCCGACTTGAGCCCGAGCGTGCGCGCCCAGCTGACGAAGCGCTGGACCGGCTCGCGCAGCTTGCCGCCGAGTATGTCCTTCGGATCGGCGGGGGCGAGCGCCTCGGGATCGAGCAGCACCGCGCGCCACACCGCCTTCAAGTCGCCGCGCACGCCCTGGCCGTTGTCGGCGAAGGCGGCGGCGACGCGGCCGACATAGGCCGGGCTGGGATTGCTGGTGACGTGGCGCTGGATCATCTGGCGGCCGAAGAACGGGCCGACATTGGGGTGCGCGAACAGCCGGTCGAGGGCGATCCTGAGCGCCTCCGGGCCGGGCGTGTCGGCGGGGATGGTGGTGCCGAGGAAAGTGACTGCGCGCTTCGAGTGGTTGGCCGGATCGAGCTTCATCGGATCGCTGCAGAATTCGGCGGTGATCACCGGGTAATTCTGCCACGCGACCTTCTTGTAGGCGACATGGCTCATGTCGTGGTCGTAGCCGGTGAAGACATGCGCCAGGTTGGTGACGTCGGCCTGGACATAGGTCTCGATCGGCTTGCCGTCGGGCCCCTTTTTCTCGGTGCCGTCGGGGTTGAGCTCGTACAGGCCGATCGAGAAGAGCTGCATGATCTCGCGCGCGTAATTCTCGTCGGGCTCGCGCCCGGTCTTGGCGTCTTCCTTCAGATTGCCCTTGGTGTTGAGGTACATGCCCATGCCGGCGTTCAGCGTGACGCGCTCGAGCAGGGTGCGGAAATTGCCGAACGCTTCGTCGAGCAGGACATTCCACCACGCCGCCATGATGTAGGGCGGCCAATAGCCGTCGATCGGGTTGAGCGAGATCACGAAGAATTGCGAGAGCGAGAAGGCGCAGCGCTGGCGGAACTCGTCGGGCTGGGCGAGCAGCTGGTTCCAGATCATATGATCGCCCGCCTGCGGCCAGAAATAGCGCGCTTCGGCGGTGACGGCGTTGTGGCCATGCGCGTCGAGCCAGTCGGCGCCCTTCTGCCCACGCGGCGACTTGAACTGCGCGTCGAGCCAGCCCTGATAGCCCTGCGCGCGGACTGCGGCGATGTCAGCCTGGGTCGCGCCGAACTGCGCGCGCAGCAGGAAGCGCGCGGCCTCGGGTTCCCCGACGCCCGGCGCGATTGGCGTCAACGTTGTCGGCTTTGCGGCCTGTCTTCTCATGCGGCCCTCTCCCCAAGGGGTATCAGGCCAGATCGGCTGGGGTTGGTCAAGCGGCGTGGTAGCGCTACCCTGGGACGGATTGGGAGAGACACGATGCGGCGATTCTGGATCTGGGGAGCCTTGTCGCTGGTGGCGGCGTCGTGCGTGGCGGCGCCGGTGGCGGCGCCCACGGGGGCCAATGTCGGCGGCCGCGTGGTCGTGCAGGGCGACGGCGCGATGCGCTTCGGCTGGCCGGCGATCTATTTCGAGCAGCGCTTCCGCGGCACCGGGGTGACCGCCAGCGTGGAAACCGCGAGCGAGATCTTCCGCCTCTATGTCGACGGCAAGGATCGCGGGGTGCTCAGGCCGGGCTCGCTTACGCTCAAGGTGAGCGGACTGGCGCAAGGCGAGCATGTCGCGCGGCTCGAGAAGCTGACCGAGAGCCAGTCGGGCGGGGCGGTCTTCCGCGGCTTCGTGTTCGACGGGGTCGCGCTGCCGACCCCGCAGCGCGCGAAACGAGTCGAGTTCATCGGCGATTCGCACAGCGCCGGATACGGCAACACCTCGCCGACGCGGACCTGCACCAGCCAGGAAGTCCACGACACCACCGATACCCAGCAGGCGTTCGGGCCGCTCGTCGCCAAGCGGCTCGACGCCGAATACCGAGTGAATGCCTATTCGGGCGCGGGGATCGTCCGCAACTATAACGGCGCCGCGCCCGAGCAGAACCTGCCGATCCTCTATGCCCGCGCGATCCCGGGCGAGCCGGGCGTGGCGGCGGCGGATACGGAGTGGCGGCCGCAGGTGATCGTCATCAAGCTCGGCTCGAACGACTTCTCGACGCCGCTCCATGCCGGCGAGAAATGGGCCGACCAGGCGGCGCTGCATGCGGACTATCGCGCCAGCTATTCGGCGTTCCTGGCGAAGCTGGCCGCCGCCCAGCCCCAGGCGCATTTCGTGCTGATCGCGTCGGATCCGTTCCTCGAGGATGTCCAGGACGTGGCGAAGCGATCGGGACGCGACGACGTGATCGTGCTCCGCGCGGTCGACATGGAAGTCACCGGGTGCGACTGGCATCCGTCGCTCAGGGACCATCGGCAGCTCGCCGATCAGGTGGAGCAGGCGATCGCGAAACTTCGCTAACCTGCGTTAGCCGCACGGCTTTCCGCTGGAACCTTCGCCCGCGGAGTCGGGTTGGACGGGTCGAGCAGGAGAGATTTCACATGGCAACCCGACCGAGCGACGTCGCGAACGACCGCGGCTCGCAATTCCTTCGCGACAGCTTCCAGCGCGGCCTGGCGCATTGGAACCGGCTGCGGCTGGAGCCCGGCTTCCCCAGCACCGACTGGCAGCGCAATTTCGAGCGCGACCTCAAGATGCAGCGGCTCGAGGGCGCATTCCTCGAGGAATTGCGCGGCGAAGTGATTGCCGAGGCGGCGGCGGTGCCGACCGATGCCGACGGCTTCATCGCCTGGTTCGAGGGACTGAAGGCAGTCGGGCCCGGGCAGGGCGATCCGCTGTTCCCGTGGCTCGCCGAGGAAGCCGACAAGGACCAGCTTCGATGGTTCTTCGAGCAGGAAGCCGCGGGCGAGGCGGGGTTCGACGATCTGGTGGCGATGACCCAGGTCAAGCTGCCGGTGCGCCCCAAGCTGGAGCTGGCGCGCAATTACTGGGACGAGATGGGTCACGGCACCGCCAAGGGGATGCACGGTCCGATGCTCGACGCGCTGGTCGAGACGCTGGCGGTCGAGCCGGTGATCGAAAACACCGTGTGGCAGAGCCTCGCGCTCGCCAATGCGATGACCGCGATGGCGACCAGCCGGCGCTATGCGTGGCACTCGGTCGGCGCGCTCGGCGTGATCGAGCTGACCGCGCCGGGGCGCTCGGCGATGGTCGCCGACGGGCTCAAGCGCGTCGGGCTTTCGGGCAAGGAGCGGCGCTATTTTTCGGTCCATGCGGTGCTCGACATCAAGCACAGCATCGAATGGAACCGCGAGGCGATCCGCCCCGCGGTCGAGGAGGATCCCAAGCGCGCGACGGCGATGGCCGAGGGTGCACTGATCCGGCTGCGCTGCGGCGCGCGCTGCTTCGCGGCGTATCGCGAAAGACTGTGGGGATAAGTTCTCGCGGTCTGCCAGTTCGAAAGACCGGAGCGCGCAAGGTCTCGAGCAGATAGCGCCAGACTGGACATAGCGGATAGCCTCCCGCATATCTGCGGCGGGGGCTATCGATGACAAATCTCGTTCGGCTTTGCCTGCGCTTCTGCGTGTCAACGATGGCGCCTGCCGCACTTATCTTGTCCTGTGGCTCGTGTTCGACGGGTGGGAGTTCGGCACCACCGCCCGCCGAGGCGGCCGACATCGACGTGGTGCTGATCGAATTGTTCCGTTCGAATAACGCCAACCTGATTTCGAGCGCGGTACAGTCCGTTTTCATCAAGGGCGAAATCGCGAGCCATCTGGAGCGCATCAGAACGCTGCCCGGCGGCATCGCCGCAATCGCTGCGGCGAGCGCGACGCTGCGCGAAGCGGCGCACAGCGACTCCGCCAGTGGCGGGCTCGCGGCAATAGCCTTGACCAAACTCGATCCCAAGAGTGTCGATCGCGCGCATTACCTGGCTCAGATTCGCGCAAGTTTTGCGAGCAAGGGGGTTTTTGTCGAAAACCCGGAGGTATTCAGCGGACTGAGCGCAATCGGCCTCGACTCCGAGAGCTGGCGCGAATTGCTTGACCAGGCGCCCAATGAATGGATCGCAGGCGTGCTGCAAGGCGCCTATCGCAGCGGCGCTATTTTGCCGGGCGACAAGCTGCGCCAGCTTGCCGCGCGGGCCTTTGCCGAGCCGACTGGCGCCCCGCCCGTGGATGGAAGGCTCTGGCCAAGTGCCGCCGGCTTCGCGTTGCTGCTGCTCGACAAGCTCCCCAATGCGGCCAATG
This sequence comes from Pseudomonadota bacterium, assembly GCA_040388355.1. Taxonomy (GTDB): domain Bacteria; phylum Pseudomonadota; class Alphaproteobacteria; order Sphingomonadales; family Sphingomonadaceae; genus Sphingomonas. Next base: position 6,025 of record JAZKCD010000071.1, read on the forward strand.
CCGATCGCTCCGCCATCGCGCTGGCGGCGCGGGCAGGGGCATTGTTCGAAACGGACGACGTCGAGAATGGCCGCCATTTTCTCAAAGCAGCGGCCGAAGCGGTGCCGACGGGCAATGCGTATGACTATTGGGTTATCGCCGCCGCGACGGCACGGTGGGCGGGCCTGCCTTTGGAGGAACTCGTTCCCCTGGTCGTCAAGGTGGAGCTCGCGCAATCCCGATCTCCGGATTTCGCGCAGCTCCTCACGTTCAATGTCCGCGGCTTTAAACCGGAAGCATTGCGCAACATTCGCGAAGCCGACACGAAAGCGTTCGACACCGATGGCGGCGATCTCATATCGGCGGTGACGTTTCTGACCGGACAGGGGGAAGGGCGGCAGGCGCTCGAGGCGCTTTGCGCATCCCCCGGAGGGCGCACGCGCGTGTCGTTGGAACGGTTCAAGCAGGTGAGAGGGGAATTTCGGCAACCCTTGCTTTACCTGTTTGACTCGGATCAAATCAAAGTGCTGCGTTCCTTGTTGGCGGCGGACCCCGGCTGGATAACAGCCCGCTGCTTCGCGCAGATCAGAGGCGCCAGTCCCGAGCTGGTGAAAGCCTTTGAAGCGGCTGCTACGCGCGATCGGGCGATCGCTCCCTATGCAGCCATATTAACCGAAACAAATTTTGGCTCGGTCGATCCTGTTCACAATTGCGAGCGGATCCGGCGGCAGTATCAGCGCGAGGGCAATCTCGCACAGGCTTCGATGAACGAGATTCTGGGCTACACGATCGCCTGCCGGAACGAGAATGCGAGCAATATGTCGGGCGGCGCGCAGATCCTGCCGCGAGATGTGTCCCAACCGATCGCCAGGCAGCTTCAGGCGTGGACCAGTCCACGGCTCTGGAGCGGCGGCACCAGCGACGGTTTCATTGGCGTGCCTGTGTTGAACGGAAGCCTGGATACGCGCTCGGCATTCCGCGATGCGGGGCCCGAATTCGACTATGGCGCCCTGCTGAAAGCCCAGCTGGTTGGCCAGGCTCCACGTCTTTTGCCGCGGTCACCGAATCCGAGCCGGCAACAGCAAAACGCCTATGAACTCAGTGAGGTGATGCGGAACCAGGGAGTGCTGGCGAACCTCGCGTTGCTGACCAAGAGGCCGGAAATCGCGCGCTGGGCAAATCTCTCGCTGTCCGCCTATCGCGTGCGCAGCCGGACCGGCTTCGACGATGTCGTTGCGGTGATGCTGTTGATGGCCGACAGCATCGAGCCCGCGATCGCGCGTGAAATCGCCGCCGCCGAATTCGCCGGCACCGCCGACGCCGCCAAGACCAAGGCGCTCGACGACTATCGCGCGAGTGCGTGGCGCGATATCGGTCTCGAGCTGGCGGCCGCTTATGACGGGCTTTGCGGCAAGGGCAGCGCCGCGTCGCGGGTATCCGGGCCGGGCACCGCGAGTCCACCCGACGGGCCCTGCATCAGCGCCGCGGCGAGGCCGCTGGCGGCCGCGCTTGCGTCAAAGGCGCGGGAGGCCAACTCGAAAACATTGGCCGATACGCTGGAGCGCTGGATGGACACCGGCTATGCGAGCTGGTTCCGAAACGCGATAACGACCGTGCTGATTCACGCCGCGGTGTGGCTCCTGCTAATCCTGGTCTATCCTTTCAGCCCGATTATCCAGGCGAGTTTCTTCTGGAATCCGCTCGTGCGCAAATATGCCGGGCTTGGCTATGTTCAGTTCGCATTGCTGGCCGTGCCCTTTTTCCGCGACCGCCTGCTGCTTCCGTTCCGCGATACCTTGGTGGCGGACGGGCGGCTCGGCGAGTTCAATGCGCAGCAGTATTTCGCCGATTTGCCGGCGAGCAGGCTGGGGAGCAAGTCCGAAGCCCGGCTCGTCGACCTGGTGCCTGCGATCAAGGGGCAGTTCTGGATCGAGGCGCCATCGGGCGCGGGCAAGAGCTGGTTCCTGCGCAACCTGGCCCACAGCACGCGGCGGCCCGTCGCCTTCCTCAACGCAACGTCATGCCGTGAAGGAATCTTCAAGGCGGTCGCGGAACGCTGCCCGGGGCTCGGCAGCGACGATCAGTTCCTCCAGTCGATCATCTATGCCGGTGGGCTGAGGCTGATCGTCGACGGTCTCAACGAGGTCGACCCCGGGCTGCGCGCGCAGATTGTCAGCTTCGCCGACGGTCGCAAGGGATGTCAGATCGTGATTGCGACGCAGCCGGTGACCACGCTTCCCCCGATTCGCGCCACGAAGATCTCGGTGCACGGGCTGCGCGCGGATCAGATGATGACCTTCATGCGCCAGCAGGCCAAGGACGCCGTCGAAAGCGCGGATGCGGGAGAAGCGCTGGAATCGCGCATTCGCGCATTCCTGACACGCTTCGAGATCGACGACGGCAGCCGTGAATCGGCCAGCCTGCGCGAGCTGATCTCAAATCCGATGGATCTCTATTCGATCGTCCGGCTGATCGCCGCCGACGTAGAACCCGACCTGCTCAAGCTGCAGGAGCAGCAGGTCGAGCTTGCGAGGTCATTTTATTCGGCCAGCTTTGGCGGGGATTTCCCGATGACCGAATTCTCGAGTCACCTCTATCGGTTGCGGCTCGAAAATCGTTCGATGACGCTCGGGGAGGAGGAATGGATCAACGAATGCGAGGCACTGCGCGAGTATAAGCTCGTGCTCCGCCAAGACGTTCCCGGCGGACGGGTGCGCTGGCGCTTCCGTCACGACAAGATCACCGACTATTTCTTTTACTGGACGTTTCGCACCGATCCGGATCTCGCCGGAAAGCACCTTTGCGACATCCGCTTCATCGGCGCCTATGTGTTGCTCGCCCGGCATCTTCCGGAGGAGGATGCGAAGGCGATGCTTAACCAGCTCTTTTGGGCCGGCTCCGAAGAGCAGGACTATACGCTCAGCCAAGCTGTGGTCGACGCGATCAGGGCCCGGATCGCGCTGCAGAACAGTCGCGTCGGCCCGGGAGCGCCGCTGGCCGCCTAGACGACCGCCTTGAGCGCCTCCTCGAAGTCGGCGATCAAATCGTCTGCGTCCTCGACGCCGATCGAGATGCGGACCAGATTGTCCGAGATGCCGAGCGCGTCCTTGCGCGCCTGGGGGACCGAGAGGTGAGTCATGCCGGCGGGATGGCTGGCGAGAGTTTCGGTGCCGCCGAGGCTGACCGCGAGCTTGGCGATCTTGAGCGAATCGAGAAAGGCGAAGGCCTCCTTCTCGCCGCCCTTCAAATAGAGCGAGAAGGTCGATCCCGCGCCGAGGCAGTGGCGGCGGTAGATATCGGCCTGGCGGGCATCGGCGCCGCCCTCGAGGAAGCCGAGATAGCCGACCTTCTCGACCTTGGGATGGCCCTGGAGGAACTTGCACACCTTGGCGGCATTCTCGCCCGCGCGCGACATGCGCAGCTCGAGCGTCTCGAGGCTGCGGAGCAGCATCCACGCGGTGTTGGGATCGCAGATCGTGCCGATCGTGTTGCGCATCATCCGGATCGTGTTGATGTGATCCTTGGTGCCGACCACGCTGCCCGCGACCAGGTCGCTGTGCCCGCCGGCATATTTGGTCAGGCTGTAGACGACCAGCTCGGCGCCCTGCTTGAGCGGCTGCGCCCAGATCGGGCCGAGAAAGGTGTTGTCGATCGCGATCGGGGGGCGGTTGGCGCCCTTGAAGATCGCGTCGCGGCTGGCGCGGACGGCCTCGACATCGACCAGCGCGTTGGTCGGGTTGGCGGGGGATTCGAGATAGATCAGCGCGACATTGCCGGTCGCGGCGCGATTGAGCACCGCGTCGATCTCCTCGCGGGTCGCGCCCGCCGGGAAGTCGAGCCAGTGGACCCCGAAGCGGCCGAGGATGCGCGCGATCAGCGTCTCGGTCGCGGCGTAGAGCGGCCCCGAATGGACGATCGTGTCGCCGGGCTTGACCATCGACAGGAACAAAGTGGCGATCGCCGACATGCCGCTGGAGAAGGCGAGCGCGTCCTCGGCCTCTTCCCAGACCGCGAGGCGATCCTCGAGGATCTCCTGGTTGGGGCCGTTGAAGCGCGAATAGACGAGCCCCTCGGCACCGCCCGGACGCTTGCCGGTGACGCCCTCGAAATGGCGCTTGCCCGCGGCGGCATTGGGGAAGACGAAGGTCGAGGTCAGGAAGATCGGCGGCTTGAGAGAGCCTTCCGAGAGCATCGGATCATAGCCATGGCCCATCATCATCGTGCTGGGCTTGAGCTTGCGCCCGCCGATCTTCTCGACCGAGGGCTTGGGCCGGCGGCGCGGGGCGGCGCCGGTCAGCTCGGCTTCGGTTTCGTCGGTCATTGCGGGTCTCCGGGATGGTTCGTTGCCGCCGCCCTAGCCCAACCGACGCGCGCAATAAAGTTTCAACTGATACGAGATGCGATTCGCGCGGAAGTTCACAAACTTCACGGTACGTCCCCCTTGTTTTCGCCCTCTCCACGGCGCCCGGGGCAGGGGGCGGGAGAGAATGCCGGCATCATCGCTGCACGACAGCAGAGATACTCCAACAATGACAGCGCCTATTCGATCCCGATGATCGAGATCTGGCGGCCGTAATCGGGCTCCTGCGCGTGGGTGGCGCGGCGGAAGCTGAAGAAGCGGCCGGGCTGCGAATAGGTGTCCTCGCCCATCGCCTCGATCCGGGTCAGCCCGGCGAGCGCGAGGCGGTGGGCGACATAGGCTTCGAGGTCGAACTGGTGGTGGCCGGGGCGGCCGCCGGCGAAGAAGCGTTCGTTGGCGGGATCGTCCTCGGCGAAGCGGCGGAGGAAGCCGTCATCGACTTCGTAGCTGGCGCGGGCGATGCACGGGCCGATCGCGGCGGCGATGCGGTCGCGCCGCGCGCCGAGCGACTCCATCAGCGAGATCGCCGAATCGGTGACTCCGCCGAGCGCGCCCTTCCACCCGGCATGCGCGGCGCCGACCACCCCCGCCTCCTTGTCGGCGAGCAGCACGGGGGTGCAATCGGCGGTGAGGATGCCGAGCGCGAGGCCGGGGCGATCGGTGACCAGCGCGTCGGCGCGGGGGCGCAGCCGCTCCTCGAACGGCGCGATCACTGCGACCGCGTCCGGCGAATGGACCTGATAGAGCGTCACCAGCCGCGCGCCGGGGAGCACGGCCTCGGCGGCGCGGCGGCGATTCTCGGCGACCGCTTGCGGGTCGTCCTGCGTGCCGATGCCGACATTGAGGCCCGCGACGACGCCCTTCGACACGCCGCCGCGGCGTCCGAGAAAGCCGTGCGCGACGCCTTCGAGCGCCCTCGCGCGAGTGACTTCGACGGTCACAGCGCCAGCCGCATGACATGGTCGGTGTCGACCTGGTCGCCGACCGCGAAGCCGTATTCGCCGATCTGGACGAAGCCGAGCCGGTCGTAGAAGCGGCGCGCGCGGTGGTTGTTCTCCCACACGGTGAGCAGCAGCGCCGGGGCCCCGGCGGCGCGCGCGGCGGCGATCGTCCAGTCCATCAGCACCCCCGCGACGCCCTGGCCGTGATGGCTGCCCGCGACATAGATCTGGCTGAGCTGGAGCGCGCCCGGCTCGGCATCGGGGAGCCAGGGCGGGATCAGCTTGGTATAGCCGACGATCCGCCCGTCATCGATCGCGAGATGGGTGCGCCGGACGGAGTCGCCGAGGTCGCGGACGAGCGGGCTGCCGGGGCCATAGGCGGTCGCGAGATAAGCGGCGATATTCTCGGGCGAGGCCGAGGCGCCGAACGTCTCCATCCAGATCGCCTGCGCCATCGTGTCGAGTTCGGGGCCGTCGGCGGGCACGGCGTCGCGATAGGCGATCATGCGAAGCCCTCCGGGACTGGCCAGCCCGGGGCGGTGAGCGCGATGACCTTGAACAGCTCGCCCATCGCCTCGTCGTTGACCAGCCGATCGCGGTCCTGCGCGACGCTGTCGGCGCGGTCGGGGGCGGCTTTGGCGAGCGCTTCGGCACGGGCGTCGATGCCGAGCGCAGTGAGGAAGCCACCCTGGGTGACCGGGCCGTGGACCACCAGCCCTTCGAGCTCGGCGGCCTCGCGGATCATCGCGAAGTCGACATGCGCGGTGAGGTCGGCCTCGCCGGGCTCGTCGAACGGATTGGCATAGGCATGGCCGCGCACCGCCTGGAGCGTGTCGCCGATCGCCGGGCCCTCATAGCCATAGTCGATGATCAGCGCCGCGCCGCCCTGTGCGAGCAGCCGGGCGGCGAGGCCGCGCAGGATGGCGAGCGTGGCGGGCGAGGTCTCGAGGATCGACCCGGACTCGGCGCCGCGGAGATGGTGCGGGACGATCTGGTCGAAGCCGCGGTCGCCGACGATGGGGAGGAACAGCGTGTCCTGGCAGGCGACGAGACGCTCGCGCCAGCCCTCCTCGGTCCTGATCAGCTGGCGAATCGGCAGCGCGTCGAAGAATTCGTTGGCGACGACGAGCAGCGGGGTGTCGTCCTCGATGCCGACCAGGTCGAGGCTCCATTCGGCGCCGGGAACGCGTGTCGCCTGGGCCTCGCGCAGCACCGGGCTGGTCTCGACGAAATGGACCGGGGGCTCGAGGCCCGCCCGCGCCATCGCGCGCAGCGCATCGGCGGCGAGCGTGCCGCGGCCGGGGCCGAGCTCGACATAGCGCGCATGCGGACGGCCGGCGCGGTCCCAGAGATCGGCGAGCCACAGCCCGATCAGCTCGCCGAACATCTGGCTGATCTCGGGGGCGGTGGTGAAATCGCCGCGGCTGCCGAGCGGGTCGCGGGTGGCGTAGTAGTGCGTGTTGGCCGCGGCCATGAAGTGCGACAGCGGGATCGGCCCCGCGGCGGCGATCGCGCGGGACAGGCGTTCGGGTAAATTGTCTCTCCTCCCGCTTGCGGGAGGGGCCGGGGGAGGGGCTGTCACATCGGAATCCGGGTCATGGCGGACACGCCCTCCCCTAACCCCTCCCGCAAGCGGGAGGGGAATATTTTTGTCAGGCCACGCTCTCCGGCCCTGCGATCGGCTCGACTCGCTCGCGGCGGCCCTTGGCGGTGGCGATCAGGTAGATGCCGCCGGCGATCATCGGCAGGCACAAAAGCTGGCCCATATGGATCGTGCTGGCGAGGAAGGTGCCGGTGAACTGCTGGTCGGGCTCGCGGAAATATTCGACGAAGAAGCGGAACGCGCCATAGCCGAGCAGGAAGGCGCCGACGAGCTTGCCCGGCTGGTAGCGCGAGTCGGTCCGCCAGAACAGGAACCAGAGGATGCCGAACAGCACGATCCCCTCGAGCCCCGCCTCGTAGAGCTGGCTCGGGTGGCGCGCGGGCTCGATCGCGCTGGCGGGGACGGTGTTCTTGAAGATGATCGCCCAGGGGACGTCGGCGGTCTTGCCCCACAGCTCGCCGTTGACGAAGTTCGCCAGCCGCCCGAAGAACAGCCCGAACGGCGCGCAGCACGCGACATAGTCATGGACGCGCAGCCAGCTGAGCCCGTTGCGCTTCGCCAGCCAGATGATCGCCAGCGTGGTGCCGATCACGCCGCCATGGAACGACATGCCGCCGTCCCACAGCTGGAGCACCTTGATCGGAGTCCAGATCATGTCGGGCTGGTAGAACAGCACATAGCCGAGCCGCCCGCCGATGATGATGCCGAGGGTTGCGTAGAAGACGAGATCGTCGGCATGCCGCCGCGACATCGGCGCGCCGGGCGCGGCGAGCAGGCGGAGCAAATACCACCAGCCGATCAGGATGCCGGCGATATAGGCGATCGAATACCATTTGACCTGGAAGAAGCCGAGATTGAGCAGCACCGGATCGAGGTGCAGCCGCGCGAACTCGATATGCTGGCCGGCGGTGGCGAAGTTGGTCAGAAGCGCGCTCACGGTATCTCCCGGCGTGGTTGGGGCCATCCTTAGAGCGCTGGCGGCGAAATCCAAGTGCGTTGGGGGTAGGCGAAGCGCTTCCTGTTCCCCTGCGAAAGCAGGGGTCCAGAGTCACAAGGGTTGAATTGCTTGGCTCTGGACCCCTGCTTTCGCAGGGGAACAGGACAGAAGATGCCACGAATGCGCGGCCATCTGGCGCGCCGCCGAACACCGCGATAGAGCGGGACCATGGCGGAGGACCCCCACGCGCTCAAGGGCAAGGGCCCCAGCCGGCGGACGCTGCTGATCGGCGGCGGGGCCGGGCTGGGGCTGCTGGTCGCCTGGGCGGTGTGGCCGCGCACCTATCTGCCCAATCTCAACGTCGAGGCAGGCGAGACGCTGTTCGGCGCGTGGCTCAAGATCGGCGCCGACGGGCACGTCACCGTCGCGGTGCCGCAGGCCGAGCTGGGGCAGGGGGTGTTCACGGCCTTTCCGCAGATCATCGCCGACGAGCTCGGCGCCGACTGGAAGCGCGTCGGGGTCGAGCCGGCGCCGCTCAACCCGCTCTACGCCAATCCGCTGGGGGCCGCGGCGCTGTTCGAAGTCGCGCTCGGCAGCCTGTCGCAGTCGCTCCAGCGGACGCATGCGGCGCGGACCGCGCTGGTGCTCACCGCGGGATCGAGCTCGATCCGCAATTTCGAAGCCGAGCTGCGCCAGGCGGGGGCGGCGGCGCGGGTGATGCTGTGCAAGGCGGCGGCGCGGCGCTGGGGCGTCGAGTGGCAGTCGTGCGGCACGGTCGACGGAGTGATCGTCCATGGCAACCGGCGGCTGAAGTTCGGCGAAGTCGCCGCCGAGGCCGCCGACGAGGACCTGCCCGATACGCTGCCCTTGCGCGGGGGCGGGGCCAACCGGCTCTACGGCCAGCCGGCGCCGCGGCTCGACGTGCCGTCGAAGGTCGACGGCAGCGCCAATTATGCCGCCGATATCCGCCTGCCCAACATGGTGTTCGCCTCGGTTCGCCAGGGCCCGTCGGGCGAGACGCGGCTGGTCAAGGTCGACGAAGCGGCGGCGAACAAGGTGCCGGGGATGCTCGCGGTGGTCACCACCGAGCAATGGGTGGCCGCGGTCGCCGACAACTGGTGGGCGGCCGACCGCGCGCTGGGCGCGATGCGTCCGCGCTTCCAGGTGCCCGCGGAGGTGATCAACAGCGATTCGATCGACCAGGCGCTGACCAAGGCGTTCGAAGGCGATGGCGAGCGGATCGCCAGCAGCGGCGACCTGACCGCGGCGTTCAAGGGCGCGCGGGTGGTCAATGCCGAATATCGCGTCGGGCTGGCGCTCCACGCGACGCTCGAGCCGATGACCGCGACCGCGGCGTACGACAATGGCCGGCTGAGCCTGTGGATGCCGACCCAGGCGCCCGGGCTCGCGCGCGCCGCCGCCGCGCGCGCCGCCGGGCTCGCCGAGGACAGCGTGACCGTGCATTCGATGATGGCGGGCGGGTCGTTCGGCGCGAAGCTCGAATTCCAGGTCGCCGAGCAGGCGGCGGTGATCGCCAAGCGGATCGGGCGGCCGGTGCAGCTGACCTGGAACCGCGGCGAGGATTTCCGCCACGATCGCTTCCGCCCCGCCGCCGCGGCGCGAATGACCGGGCGGCTGGGGGAGAAGGGCGGCATTGCCGGCTGGCTCGCCAAGGTGGCGGCACCCGAGACCGGGCGCCAGCTGTCGCACCGGCTGATGGGCGGCGACCCGGTGGTGACCGCGACGCTGGCGCTGCCGGGCGCGGGCGACCCTTCGGCGGTCAACGGCGCGATCCCGCCCTATGCGATACCCAATTTCGCAGTCGACCATCATGCCGCCGATATCGGGCTGATCACCGGGCATTGGCGATCGGGCGCGCACAGCTACACGGCATTCTTCACCGAGAGCTTCATCGACGAGCTGGCGCATGTCGCGGGGGTCGAGGCGGTGTCGTTCCGGATGGCGATGCTCGGCAACGAGCCGCGGCTCGCGCGCTGCCTGCAGACCGCGGCGCAGCTCGGCGGCTGGCAGGGCGGCGCGGCGGGGAGCGGGCAGGGGATCGCCTGCCACAGCTTCCACGGCTCCTATATCGCAGTGATGGCCGAGGCGCACCTGGTCGGGGGGCGCAAGGTCAAGGTCGACCGGCTGGTCGCCGCGGTCGATGTCGGGCGAGTGGTCAATCCCGACCTGCTGCGCCAGCAAGTCGAGGGCGGGCTGATCTTCGGGCTGGCGGCGGCAGTGGGCTGCTCGACCGGCTTCACCGACAATATCGCCGACGTGAAGTCGATTGCCGATCTCGGGCTGCCGGTGCTCGCCGATTCGCCCGACATCACGGTGGAGATCATCCGCAGCGAATCGGATCCCGGCGGAGTCGGCGAGCTGGCGGTGCCCCCGGTGGCGCCGGCGATCGCCAATGCGCTGCAGGCGGCGATGGGGGTGCGCTTCCGGCGGCTGCCCTTGCTGTCGGACGTGGAGTGAAGCCTTTGGCTGTCCTGATCGATCTTCCTTGTTCCCCTGCGAAAGCAGGGGTCAAGGGCCGCGCAGGTCATCGCCTGGGGCTCTGGGCCCCTGCTTTCGCAGGGGAACAAGAAGGGGTCGGCACGTGATTCCCGAGGGGCATCCGGACGTGAAGCGCGGGCGAGTGGGCGTGCTGCTCGTCAATCTCGGCACGCCCGATGCGGCGACTGCGGGGGCGGTGCGGCGCTATCTCGCCGAGTTCCTGTCGGACCGGCGGGTGGTCGAGATCCCGCCCTTGCTGTGGCAGCCGATCCTGCGCGGGGTGATCCTGCGGACCCGGCCGAAGAAGTCGGCGCACGCCTATTCATTGGTCTGGACCGAGGACGGATCGCCGCTCGCCGCGATCACCCGCGCGCAGGCGGCGGCGCTGCAGGGCGCTTTCGGCGACGTGATCGTCGACTATGCGATGCGCTATGGCAATCCGGGGATCGCGGAGCGGCTGGCGTCGCTCAAGGATGCCGGGTGCGAGCGCATCCTGCTCGCGCCGCTCTATCCGCAATATTGCGGGGCGACGACCGCGACCGCCAACGACGCCGCCTTCGCTGCGCTGGCGGGGATGCGCTGGCAGCCCGCGATCCGGACGCTGCCGCCCTATCATGACGATCCGGGCTATATCGCCGCGCTGAAGGCATCGGTCGAAGCGTCGCTCGCCGCGCTCGATTTCGTCCCCGACACGATCGTCGCGAGCTTCCACGGGATGCCGCAGCGGACGCTCGCGCTCGGCGATCCCTATCATTGCCACTGCCAAAAGACCGCGCGGCTGCTTTCCGGGGCGCTGGGGCGCGAGCTGGTGGTCGCCTTCCAGTCGCGCTTCGGGCGGGCGAAATGGCTCGAGCCCGCGACCGACGTCACGCTGGCGCGGCTCGGTGCCGAGGGCAGGAAGGTGGCGATCGTCGCACCCGGCTTCTCCGCCGATTGCCTCGAGACGCTCGAGGAACTGGCGATCCGCGGGCGCGAAACCTTTGTCGCGAGCGGCGGAACCGATTTCGCCTACCTGCCTTGTCTCAATACAAGCGGCGCCGGCATCGCAATGCTGCGCAATATTATTGGACGGGAACTTGCGGGCTGGGTGCCAACTACCTAGCCTTGCGCCAACGATAACGAGAGAGGAATGCATATGGCACGCGTAGCGATCGTGACGGGCGGAACGCGCGGGATCGGCGAAGCGATCAGCCTCGCGCTCAAGGAGCAGGGCGTGACGGTCGCCGCCAACTATGCCGGCAACGAGGAGAAGGCCAGGGCCTTCACCGAGCGGACCGGGATCAAGTCGTACAAGTGGGACGTCGGCGATTTCGACGCGTGCGCGGCGGGCGTGGCGCAGGTCGAGGCCGAGCTCGGCCCGGTCGACATCCTCGTCAACAATGCCGGCATCACGCGCGACGGCACGATCCTCAAGATGACCAAGGACATGTGGGAGGACGTGATCCGCATCAACCTCGGCGGCTGCTTCCACATGGCGCACGCGACCTTCCCGGGGATGCGCAACCGCAAATGGGGGCGGATCGTCAATATCGGCTCGATCAACGGCCAGGCCGGGCAATATGGCCAGGTCAATTACGCCGCGGCGAAATCGGGCATTCACGGCTTCACCAAGGCGCTGGCGCAGGAAGGCGCGCGCGCCGGCGTGACGGTCAACGCGATCGCGCCGGGCTATATCGACACCGACATGGTCGCGGCGGTGCCGCCCGAAGTGCTCGAGAAGATCGTCGCGAAGATCCCGGTCGGGCGGCTGGGCCAGGCGAGCGAGATCGCGCGCGGCGTGACCTTCCTGTGCTCGGAAGAAGGCGGGTTCATCACCGGGTCGACGCTGTCGCTGAACGGCGGGCAGCATATGTACTGACGGGCGAAGGCGCGGCCACGCCCGCGCCGTTGTGCGCCCCGCGCACATCGCCCGGCACGGCCGGCGGGTCGGCTTGCCGAACCCGTCCGACGGCGGCTTTGCCGCCGTCCCGGCCCGCAACAGACAAATTAAGAGGGCCGGTCCCGAAGGACCGGCCCCCTACCCCTCGATACGCGACGCGAGGGATTTTCTACGCCAACAACAAATGAACCATAACCCGGTTCCCTTGATGCCTTGCTGAACGACGTGGTTATCCGGCGTTCATAAAGTGGCTGGCGTCCTCCTGCCCGTCCAATCTCTTTCCCCGGCGAAGGCCGGAGCCCAGTTACGCGCCATGTCGGATGGCGGGATGCCGCCTTGAGTCCGCCGATACCGGGCCCCGGCCTTCGCCGGGGAAAAGCGTGGTTCGGTCCGGCTGGATTACGCCCTTGCCACTATCCCCCCGCGCCGCAGCGGCTATGAGGCGCCGATGCGTATCGTCCTGTCGGTCCTGCTCCTGCTGCTCTGCCAGCTCTCCGCCTCGGGCGAGGAGCCGCGCCTGGCCTTTGACGGCGGCGCGCGGATGGTGGCGACCCGGCTGCCGCTCGATGCCGGCGATCCGGCGCGGACGCGGGTGGGGGCGCTGACCTATCTCGGCGGCATCCGCCTCACCAGCCCGCAGATCGCGTTCGGCGGCTTCTCGTCGATCCAGGTGGCGGGCGACCGCTTCACCCTGCTCAGCGACGGCGGGCATATCGTCCATTTCCGGATGGGCGAGGATTTCAGGCCCGGCGACGTCCAGTTCGGCGCGCTCGCGGCAGGGCCCGGCACCGGCTGGCGCAAGTCCGACCGCGACAGCGAATCGCAGACCACCAATCCCGCCACCGGCCGGGTGTGGATCGGGTTCGAACAGACCAACGCGATCTGGCGCTTCGACGGCTTCGGCCGCGCCGAGACGCATGCCCAGCCCAAGGCGATGGCCGAATGGTCGGCCAATGGCGGGCCCGAGGCGATGGTGCGGCGGGCGGACGGCAGCTTCCTGGTGATCAGCGAGACCACCCGGCCCCCGGGCGGCAAGGGGCGGGTCGGGCTGATCTTCGGCGGCGACCCGACCGATCCCAAGGCGGCCGTCCAGCGCTTCACCTACCAGCCGCCGGAGGGGTACGACCCCACCGACATGGCCGAGCTGCCCGACGGGCGGCTGCTGGTGCTCAACCGCCGCGTGTCGATCGCCGACATGTTCACCGGCAAGCTGGTGCTGATCGAGCGCGGCGCGGTGCGGCCCGGCGCGGCGGTCGCGGGGCGCGAGATCGCGACTTTGGCATCGCCGCTGCTCCACGACAATTTCGAGGCGCTGGCAGTGACGCAGGAGAAGGGGGCGACGATCCTGTGGATCGCCTCGGACGACAATCGCGAATGGTTCGAGAAGTCGCTGCTGCTCAAGTTCCGGCTGGAACTTTAGCGATTCGGCCGGGCGACTCTTTCCCCGGCGAAGGCCGGGGCCCAGTATCGGCGGGCTCCAGGCAGCAGCCCGCCTTCGAAGCGGCTCGCAACTGGGCCCCGGCCTTCGCCGGGGAAAGAATAGGGCCTGCGCCAAAGACGGCGAAAAGCCCGCCCTCCAGCTGGAGAACGGGCCGACGCAGTTCCTGAAAAACCGTTGTTAGGCGGCTTCGGCGGGGGTCCCGGCCTTGCGCACTTCGCGCTTGAGGCGGCGGGCACGCAGCGAGAGGTCGTCGTCGCTGGTCTTGAGCAGCCAGTTGTCGAGACCGCCGACATGCTCGACCGAACGCAGGCCGTGCGTCGAGACGCGCAGCTTGACGCCCTTGCCGAGCGCGTCCGAGAGCAAGGTCACATTCTGCAGATTGGGCAGGAAGGTGCGCTTGGTCTTGTTGTTGGCGTGGGAAACATTGTTACCCACCAGCCGGCCCTTGCCGGTCAGCTCGCAAATGCGCGACATCGCTTGAAATCCTGAGTTAGCCTAAGCTGGAAAGGAGGCGCCGATACCCGCAATGGGACGGAGCGTCAACCGATTCGCCCCAGATTACCCATTGTCGGTGCAACCGACATGGTTGATAGCGCGTTATTACGCAAACGATTCAATAGGGGAGCGAACGATGCGTGGAATTCTGGTTCTGTTGGGGATTATCATCCTCGCTGCGGTCGTGCTGATGTCGCTCGGCATGCTCAAGGTCAATATGGACAATTCGATGCCGAGCGTGTCTTTCAACATGCAGGGCGGCAAGCTGCCGACCGTGACCACCGGCACCGTCGATGTCGGGACCACCAACACCACCGTCGCGGTGCCGACCGTCGAGATGAAGAACACCACGGTCACGCTGCCCACGATCGAAGTGAAGCAGGCGAATTCGACCGCGCCTGCCGAAAAGAAATGAGCGCGTCGCCGGGGCGGATAGCCGCGGCGATCCTCCTCCCGCCGCTGGGCGTCTATCTCGCCCGCGGCGCGGGGCGCGACTTTGCGATCGCCTGCGGGCTCACCCTGCTGGGGTGGCTGCCGGGTGCGGCCTTTGCGCTGTGGACGGTGCTGCGGGGCGATTCGGTGGGCGTCGCGGCCTGACGTCTGCCGTTCCCCTGCGAAAGCAGGGGTCCGGAGCCAGGCAATTCATCCCTTGCGACCCTGGGCCCCCGCTTTCGCAGGGGAACAAGACGGGCTAGTCCCTGCCCATGTTCCCGCTCCCCGATCCGATGCGCGCGGCGCTCGATGCCGCGCGGGCTGCAGCCGAGGCGGGCGAAGTGCCGGTGGGCGCGGTGCTGGTGCGCGGCGGCGAGATCGTCGCGGCCGCGGGCAATGCGCCGCGCGGACTCGCCGATCCGACCGCGCATGCCGAGATGCGGGTGATTCGCGAAGGTGCGCGGCTGCTTGGCCGCGAGCGGCTCGAGGATTGCGACCTGTGGGTGACGCTCGAGCCCTGCGCGATGTGCGCGGGCGCGATCGCCCATGCCCGGATCGCGCGGCTCTATTACGGCGCGCCCGATCCCAAGGGCGGCGCGGTCGAGCACGGCCCGCGGCTGTTCGCCCAGCCGACCTGCCACCACCGCCCCGAAGTCTATCCCGGGATCGGCGAGACCGAGGCAGGGGCGCTATTGCGCGGGTTTTTCAAGGCGCGGCGATAGCCCGGTTCCACTCGCGCAACGATTTGCATCATGCGATGTTGTGAAGCGCACCCTGGAGCCGCTATGAGGACGCCAGCCCATGGTTCCTCCCTTCCCCTGGACCGACGTCGCGATCATCCTCGCCCTGATCGCGCTCAACGGCGTCTTCTCGATGTCCGAGCTGGCGATCGTCTCGGCGCGCCCGGCGCGGCTCGAGGCGATGGCGCGCGTCGGCAAGCGCGGCGCCAAGACCGCGATCGAGGTCGCCTCGGACCCCGGCAAGTTTCTGTCGACCGTCCAGATCGGCATCACCCTGATCGGGATCATCGCCGGCGCCTATTCGGGATCGAGCCTGGGCGAGCCGGTGGCGAAGCGGATCGAGGGGTTGGGGCTCAGCGCCGACACTGCGCATACCGTCGGCCTCACGCTGGTGATCGCTGTCACCACCTATCTCTCGCTGGTGATCGGCGAGCTGGTGCCCAAGCAGTTCGCGCTGCGCTCGCCCGAGCCGATCGCGGCGGCGATGGCGATCCCGATGCTGTGGCTCAGCCGCATCACCGCGCCGATCGTGTGGCTGCTCGATTCGACCAGCGGCGCCTTCTTCAAGCTGATCGGGCTCAACCGCGAATCGGAGAACCGAGTCACTGCCGAGGAGCTGCACCTGCTCGTCGCCGAAGCTTCGCGCTCGGGGGTGATCGAGGAGCATGAGCGCTCGATCATCTCGGGGGTGGTGCGGCTCGCCGACCGGCCGGTGCGCGAAGTGATGACGCCCAGGACCGATGTCGACTGGCTCGACGTCGATCTCGACGAAGCGGGGATCCGCGAGGCCTTGCTCGATACGCCGCATACCAGGCTGCCGGTGGCCGAGGGGTCGATCGACGCGGTGATCGGCGTGGTCCAGGCGCGCGACATCGTCTCGGCGCTGTTTCGTGGGGAACCGCTCAACCTGCGCACGCTGATGCGCACCGCGCCGGTGCTGCCCGACCAGATCGATGCGATGGACGCGCTCGGGGCGCTCAGGCGCGCCGAAGTGCCGATGGGGCTGGTCCATGACGAGTATGGCCATTTCGAAGGCATCGTGACGCCGGTGAACCTGCTGGTGGCGATCGCGGGCGAGTTCGTTTCGGACAGCGATCCGGGCGACAATCCCAACGTCGTGGTGCGCGAGGACGGCTCGCTGCTGGTCTCGGGGCAGATGCCGGCGGATGCGCTTGCCGAGCGGCTGGGAATCGACCTGCCCGAGGACCGCGACTACGCGACCGTGGCGGGGCTCGCGCTGGCGGTGCTCAAGCATTTGCCGGTCGAAGGCGAAGTGTTCGTCGAAAAGGGCTGGCGCTTCGAGATCGTCGACATGGACGAGCGCAAGATCGACAAGCTCCTGGTGCGGGAGGCGAAGCGGAAGGGCGAGGGGTAGGGAGCCGCCTATCGCATTCCCGGCCGTCACCCCCTCCCTGCGCCAAGCACCTCCATGTTCCCCTGCGAAAGCAGGGGCCCAGGTTCACGAGGGCTGAATTGCTTGGCCCTGGGCTCCTGCTTTCGCGGGAGAACAAGAAAGCTCAAAGCTTTCCGAAGGTCTCCTCGAACCCGGCGACATCGCCCGCGGCAAGATAGCCAGCCTGCTCGATCCAGCGGTCGCGCTCGAGGCGGCCCTGGAAGTCGCCGAGCTGCGCATCGAGCGCAGCGGCGGCTTCGGGGGTGAGCGCAGCGATCTGGGCGAAGCTGGCGATACCCACGGTGTTGAGCCGCTCGGCAAGCCGCGGGCCGACGCCCTTCATGCGAGTGAGGTCGTCGGGCGCGGATAGGGGGACGGGCGCCGGCTCGGGCGCGGCTTCGGCGACGGGCTCGGGCGCAGGCGCTACGGGCTCGGCCGGCGGTTCGGCGGCGACGAGCTCGGGAGCAGGGACCGGCTCGGCGGCCAGTTCGGGGGCTTCTTCCGCGGCGAGGTGCACCGGTGCGGGCTCGGGGGCGGGTTCGGGCTCGGCGAGATCGGCGGCGAGGCTTGCGGGCGAAGCTTCCATCGGCGCGGCGGCTGCGATCGGCTCGTCGGCAAAGGAAGCGGGCTCGGGCACCGGCTCGCCTACGGCCGCAACCGGGGGATCGCCATCGGCGGACGCGACGCCCGCGGGAGTCGAATCGATCGGCTCGGCTTCGGGATTGGGCGCTTCGGCCAGCGGCTCGGGCTCGGCTTCGCGCGCGGGCGCGCCTTCGACATGGTCGGCGACCGGCTCGGGCGCGGGCGCCTCGAAGAAGGGCGCGAGCTCCTCGGCGACCGGCGGCGGGGCTGGCGGCTCCGGCAGGGGCTCGGGCGGGCGCGGGGTGATCGGCCGCGCGGTCGGGATCTCCTCGACATGATAGGCGGCGTCATTCTCCTCGAGCTCGCGCGCGGCGCGGCGGCGCTTGCCCGCGGCACGGGCGCCGCCCCACAGGATCAGCAGCGCGACGAGGACGCCGCCCGCGATCAGCGCGAACGGCAATGTGAGCCAGTCCGGCCCCCCCGCAACGAGTGGGGTCGTGCTTTGCAGCGTTTCCATCATGGCGCCCTCCCGACGCGTGGCCCGAGTCTCGCGCAAATGAATAACGCGCGATTAGGACACGTCCAGCGAATCCCCGCGCGACGGCAAAGACTTTTGTGCGCGTGCGAGACGGACCGCGCCGCGCCTTCAGGCGCCGGCAGCCCTGGCGCAGCTCATTCCAGCACCGAGCCGCGGATGATTTCGGTCGAGATGCGTTCGCGCGACAGCACCAGGAGATCGACCCGCCGCTCGAAAATCATCCGCGTCTGCCGCATCTGGCCCGGCGGCGGACACGGATAATGCCGGGCCTCGGGGGAATTGAGCCGGCAGGCGACGTAGAGGCGCAGCACCTTGCGCGCCATCCGGAAATTCGCCTGGAATCCCGCGGGCCGCCACTGCGGCGTCCCCCCGTGCCGGGCCGCGTTTCGAAGCTGCCGCACCAGCGCGTCGAGCCGCGCGATTTCCGCCGCCTGGCGCGCCGTGCAGTTGCCGCCGCCTTCGCGTCTGTCGATCGGGACCTGGATGCTGCACTTGTCGAGATCGATCGCCTCTTCGCCCGGATCGTAGATCAGGTCGCCGACCGTGTTTCCGTAGATCTGCGCGCCGCGGACGCGCAGCGGCAGCCGATCGAGCCGCCAGCCATTGTTCAGCGTGTCGAGGTGCGAAAGCAGGTCCGCCGGGAACGCGGCTTCGTCCTTGGTGTCCTTGAGGACGCTCGAGACGCGGATGATCTCGTTTTCGATGTCGCCGGTCTTGCGCAGCAGCGCGTCCTGAAACGCGACGCCCTGCTCGCGCTGGCGCTGCAGCGTCTCCAGCTCGTGCTGATAGCTGGTCTGGGCGATCGTGACGCAGAAGGTCAGCAGCGCGCCGCCGATCGTCGCCGCGGCGGCCTTGAAGCTGAATAGCCAGGCTGAAGTCCGTGCGCCGTTATCGCTCATCAAGCCAGTCTATGCGACGACTTGGGATTGTCCAGCGAATGACTTGGCGGTCACTTACCGCGCGCGACTTCGCGCCAGCCGATATCGCGGCGGCTGAAGCCGGTGGGGAAGTCGACTGCATCGACCCCGCGATAGGCGGCGGCCTGGGCGCTGCCGATATCGGCACCGGTCGCCGAAACGGTGAGGACGCGCCCGCCCGCGGCGACCAGCCTGCCGCCGTCGAGCCTTGTACCGGCATGAAAGACGCGCGCACCGGCGGCTTCGGCCTTCGCGATGCCGCCGATCGCGCCGCCCTGCTCGGGGGCCGCGGGATAGCCTTTCGCCGCGATCACCACGCCGAGCGCGGTATCCGCCGCGAAGACCGGATCGGGCCGTCCGGCAAGCGTGCCGCGCTCGGCGGCGATCATCAGCTCGAGCAGGTCGTCCTGCAGCCGCAGCATCAGCACCTGGCATTCGGGATCGCCGAAGCGGGCATTATATTCGATCAGCCTGGGCCCGTCGGCGGTGAGCATCAGCCCGGCATAGAGTATCCCCGAATAGGGCGACCCCATCCGCGCCAGCGCCTCGACGGTGGGACGGACGATCGTCTCGATCGCCTGGCGCTCAAGTTCGGGGGTGAGCACCGGGGCGGGGCTGTAGGCGCCCATCCCGCCGGTGTTGGGGCCGGTATCGCCGTCGCCGACGCGCTTGTGATCCTGCGCCGAGCCGAACGGCATCAGCGTGGTGCCGTCGGTGAGCACGAACAGGCTGGCTTCCTCGCCTTCGAGGAATTCCTCGATCACCGCGCTGGCACCCGGCGCGGCGAAGATGTCGGCGATCGCCGCCTCGGCCTCCGCGGTCGTGAGGGCGACCGTCACGCCCTTGCCCGCGGCGAGCCCGTCGGCCTTGACCACCACCGGCAGCCCGAAATCCTCGAGCGCGGCGAGCGCCCCGTCCTTCGACTGGGCCTTGGCATAGGCGGCGGTCGGGATCTTCTCGCGCGCGCACAGGTCCTTGGTGAAGCTCTTCGACCCTTCGAGCTGCGCCGCCGCCCTGCTCGGCCCGAACACGCCGATCCCCATCGTGCGCAGATTGTCGGCGAGCCCGTCGACCAGCGGCGCCTCGGGCCCGACCACGACGAAGCTGATCGAATGGCGCAGGCAGAAATCGATCAGCGAGCGCTGGTCGCCCGCGGCGATGTCGGCGATCTCGGCATGCTGGGCGATCCCCGGATTGCCGGGCGCGGCGTAGAGCTTTTCGAGCAGCGGCGATTGCGCGAGCTTCCACGCGAGCGCATGTTCGCGTCCTCCCGACCCCACCAGCAGGACGTTCATGCCCGATCCCTTTTCCGAACTACGCGTTTCTGAAGATGCTTCAGGGCGGCTGGTAGCCGAGCCGGTGCCCGGCGACAACGCCGCGCCGCTCAGCGTCAGCGAATTATCCCAGGCGCTCAAGCGGATGGTCGAAGGCGAGTTCGGCCATGTCCGGCTGCGCGGCGAGATTTCGGGGTGGAAGCGCGCGGCGTCGGGGCATGCCTATCTGTGCCTCAAGGACGCCGACGCAGTGATCGACGGGGTGATCTGGCGGGGGGCCGCGGGCGCGCTGGCGTTCAGCCCGCAGGACGGAATCGAAGTGATCGCGACGGGCAAGCTCACCACTTATCCGGGGCGCTCCAAATACCAGATCGTCATCGAGCGGATGGAGCTGGCGGGCGAAGGCGCGCTGATGGCCTTGCTCGAGAAGCTCAAGGCGAAGCTGGCGGGCGAGGGGCTGTTCGACGCGTCGCGCAAGAAGCCGCTGCCGTACATGCCCAAGGTGATCGGCGTGGTGACCTCGCCGACCGGCGCAGTGATCCGCGACATCCTCCACCGGCTCGAGGATCGCTTCCCGACGCACGTCATCGTCTGGCCGGTGCCGGTGCAGGGCGAGGCGGCGGCGGGGCAGATTGCGGCGGCGGTGCGCGGGTTCGACGCGATCGCCCCGGGCGGACCGGTGCCGCGCCCCGACCTGCTGATCGTCGCGCGCGGCGGCGGCTCGATCGAGGATCTGTGGGCGTTCAACGAGGAAGTGGTGGTCCGCGCGATCGCCGGCTGCTCCATCCCCGTCATCTCGGCGGTGGGGCACGAGACCGACACCAGCCTGTCCGACCATGCCGCCGACCTGCGCGCGCCGACTCCGACCGCGGCGGCCGAGATGGCGGTGCCGGTGCTCGCCGATGTCGCCAACACCATCGCGACGCTGGCGCTGCGCACCGAACGCTGCGCGCGGCGCTATCACGAACGCGCGGGCGAGCGGCTGGCGGCGCTGGTGCGGGTGCTGCCGCGGCGCGACGCGCTGCTCGGGCCGCAGCGGCAGAAGATGGACGATCTCGGCGGACGGCTCGACCGCGCGCTCGAGCGGCGGGTGACCGTCGCGCGCGGCCAGCTCGACCGCTCGGGGGCGGCGCTGCGCCCGGCGGCGCTCGACCACCGGCTGACGGCCGCCCGGCAGCGCCTCGAAGGCGCGTCGCGGCTGCTCGATTCGGTCAATCCCGACAATCTGCTCCAGCGCGGCTATGTCCGCGTCGGGGCGAAGCTGGGCGGCAAGGTGATCGCCACTGCCGAGGCGGCGCGCGCCGCGGGCGCCATCACGCTGCATTTTCGGGACGGGCCCGTCGATGCACGGGTTGAGCGCGCGGGCGGCAAATCCTATGATGGCGGCAAGCCCGAACAGCCCAGCCTGTTGTAATCCGCCCAAAGGTCGCCGCTTATGCTCATGTCCAACACCGCCCGCGCCGCGCGGCTGCACTATATGGCCAACGGCTTTCGCGTGCTGACTCCCGGCGATCACGTGGTCTGTGCGATCAGCAGCGAGCGTATCCCGCTCGAGGAGCTGCGCTACTGGAGCGTCGCGCGCCAGGAGCCCTATGCCAGCGCCGAGCTCGCGATGAAGGCCATGCGCACGTCATGAGCCTGGTGGCGCGGTTTCCCGCCGGTTCGGTTGCCATCATCCTGCTGGGCACCTGCGCGCCGCTGCCCGCGCAGGCGCCGCTCGCCGCCGCGATGCCTGTGGCGGAGGCTGCTGCGCCGGCCCCGGTGCCCGGCCGTTTCGGGCTCACGGGATCGCTGACCCAGGGCGGAATCGCGATCGGCGCCGCGCCGCGCGGCACCACCCTGCTGATGTTCGGCGACGTGCCCGTGCCGATCGCACCCGACCGGCGCTTCCTGATCGCGTTCGACCGCGACGCGCCGATGGGCGCGCAGCTGACCGCGACGCTCGAGAACGGTAGCCGCGTCGAGGAGGCGCTCACCATCGCGCCGCGCGCCTGGGACATCCAGCGGCTCGCGACGGTGGCCAAGGTGCCGATGGGGCAGCCCGCCTACGACCGGCTGCGCCCGCCCGAGGTTGCGCAGATCAACGCCGCGCGGCGGATGCAGACCGATGCGCAGGGCTGGCGCCAGCCGTTCCTGTGGCCGGTGACCGGGCGGATCTCGACGCTGTTCGGGTCGCAGCGCATCTACAAGAATGGCGAGGCGGGCTCGTATCACAGCGGGATCGACATCGCGCGGCCGGCGGGGACGCCGGTGCTGGCGCCGGCGGACGGCGTGGTGATCCTCGCCACCGCGGCGCCGTTCACGCTCGAGGGCAACATGGTGATGGTCGACCATGGCATGGGGCTCAACAGCGCGCTGATGCATTTGTCGCGGATCGACGTGACGGTCGGGCAGCATGTCCGGCGCGGCCAGCCGATCGGGCTGGTCGGCAAGACCGGCGCGCGAGTCACCGGGCCGCATCTCCATTGGGGGCTCAAGTGGCGCGAGTCGCGGATCGATCCGCTGCTGCTTGCCGGGCCGATGCCGGTCGCGGACGACCGCTAGATTGGCCGACGACGCCGAAACCCTGCAGCGGCGCGCGTCGCAGCTGTTCCGCGCCGGCGACGTCGCGGCGGCGATTCCGGCGTATCAGGCGCTGCTCGCGGTGCGGCCCGACCTGCCCAACAGCTGGTTCAACCTGGCGATGCTCCAGCGCCGGGCGCGGCGCTACGACGCGGCGCTCGAAGCCTATGCGCAGGCGCTGGCGCTGGGGATCGCCGAGCCCGAGGAAGCGCATCTGCGGCGCGCAGTGATCTTTTCGGACCATCTCGGCGACAGCGAGCGGGCTGAGGCCGAGCTCGAGACCGCGCTGGCGCTCAATCCCGATTACGTCGCGGCTTTGCTCAATCTCGGCAACCTCCACGAGGACCGCGGCGACTGGGCCGCGGCGCGAGCGGCGTGCGAGCGGGTGCTGGCGCTCCAGCCCAACAACGCGCTGGCGCTCGCGCGGCTGAGCGGGCTGGCGGAGATCGGCGGGGCGGACGATCCGCTGCTCGCGCGGATGCAGGCGCGGATGGCCTCGCCCGCGGCGAGCGCGGCGGACTGCGCCGATCTCGGCTTCGCGCTGGGCGCGGCGCTCGACCGGACCGGCGCGTATAACAAGGCGTTCATTGCCTATGCCGCCGCGAACGAGGCCAGCCGCGAGATGACCGATTTTGGCTATGACCGGCGGGCCCAGGAACAGCTGGTCGACCGGCTGATCGCGGCGTTTCCGGAGCCGGCGGCGGGGGCGGGCGCGGATTCGCCGGTGTTCATCTGCGGGATGTTCCGATCGGGATCGACGCTGGCGGAGCAGATCCTCGCGCGGCACAGCCGGATTGTCGCCGGGGGCGAGCTCGACGCGCTGCCGGCGCTGATTGACGAGCGGCTCCAGCCGTACCCGGAAGCGGTGGCCGGGGCGGACCTCGGCGCGGTTCGCGATGCCTATCTCGCGGAAGCGGCGGTGCGGCGTGCGCCGGGGAGGCTGCTCACCGACAAGCGGCCGGACAATTTCCTGCATATCGGGCTGATCAAGCGGCTGTTTCCGGACGCGAAGATCGTCCACACCGTCCGCGACCCGCTCGACACCAGCCTTTCGGTCTATTTCCTCCATGCCGGCCCCGCGCTCGCCTATGCGAGCGATCTCGATGATATCGCTCATTATTTCGGCCAGTACCGGCGGCTGATGGCGCATTGGCGGGCGCTGTATCCGGACGATATCTTCGACTTCGATTACGACCGGCTGGTGCGCGAGCCGCGGCCGGCGATCGCCGAGCTGCTCGGCTTTCTCGGCCTGCCCTGGGAGGATGGCGTGCTGCGTCATCAGGAAGGGCAAAGCGCGGTGCGCACCGCGAGCAACCGGCAGGTGCGCGAGCCGCTCTATCGCGGCTCGTCGGGCCGGTGGCAAAACTATCGACAGCATCTGGACGGGCTGCGAGAGGCGCTGTGATGGCGCAGGGAAATCAGCAGGCGGCGGCGACGGTGATCGGGCTCGCGCGCGCGGGCGACACCGCGGGGGCGATCGCGGCGGGCGAGGGGTTCCTCGCGAGCGGCCCCGCCGATCCGGGGCTGACCTTGTTCGTCGGGGTGCTGTGCTGCCGCCAGGGCGAGCTGGCGCGGGGGATCGCGCATCTGCGCCGCGCGGTCGAACTCGCGCCTGCCGAGCCGATGGCGAAGATCGAGCTGGCGCGCGCGCTGCTCGCCGACGGGGCGAATGCCGAGGCCGAGGCAGTGGCCGGCCCGCTGGCGTCGCTCGCCAGCCCGGCGGGGCGCGAGATGCAGCGGATTCGCGCGCACGCGCTGCTGCGCGAGGCTGGTCCCGAGGAATCGCGCGACCTGTTCGAGCAGTTGACCGGCGCGGACGGCGGCGATTTCGAGAGCTGGGACGGGCTCGGCGCGGCGCGGCTGGCGCTGGGCGACCCGCACGGCGCGATCGAGGCGCTGCGCCGCGCGACGACGCTGCGCCCGACCGCGATCGCCTATTGGGTCAACCTCGCGCGCGCCTATGTCGCGGTCCACGACTATGGTGCCGGCGCCGAGGCGGCGCGCACCGCGGTCGGCCGCGCGGCCGACGATGCTTCGGCGCAATTGGTGCTCGGCCGCGCGCTGGCCGGGCTCGGCGAAGTCGAGGCGGCGCTGGCGAGCCTCGCGGCGGCCAGGGCGGCGGCGCCGGGCAATGCCGAGCTGCTGACCGAGATCGCCGACGCCGAATTCACTTGCAAGGCGTTCGACCGCGCAGAGGCCGGTTACCGCACCGCGCTCGCCCTGCGGCCCGATCTCAAGCTCGCCTGGCTCGGCCTCGCCAAGGTTGCCGAGCGGACCAACCGCACCGCCGACCTGTTCGAGTTGCTCGAAGCCGCCGAAGCCGCCGGAGTCTCGCGCGACGCGACCGCCTTGCTGCGCGCACGGGCGCTGCGCAGCGAAGGCCGGCTCGAGGAGGCGCTGGCGACCGCGCAGGGCGCCGAGGGCGCGGACAAGGCGACCCGCGCGCAGCTGATCGGCGAGATCGCCGACCGGCTCGGCGACACCGACACGGCGTTCGCGGCCTTTTCGGAGGCGACCGCGGCGCTGGCCGACTCGTGGCAAGGCTCGGCCGAGCGCGCCGCGGACTATCGCGAGATCTTCGCGCGGCTGACCGATCTGGTGACTCCCGAATGGGCCGCCGGCTGGACGCCCGCGCCGCCGCCGGGGCCGCGGCGGTCGCCGCTGTTCATCTTCGGCTTCCCGCGCTCGGGCACCACGCTGATCGACACGATGCTGAGCGGGCACCCCGATGCGGTGGTGTACGAAGAAGAGCCGATGATCGACAATATCGCCAAGCGGTTCGGTGCGTTCGAGCAATTGCCGGACCTCTCGGCCGCCGAGATCGAGACGCTGCGCGCGGCCTATTTCGCCGAGGCCGACCGGATCGCGCCCGCGGCCGACCGGCTGATCGTCGACAAGCATCCGCTCGCGCTGGGCAGCACGCCGCTGATGTTCCGCCTGTTCCCGCAAGCGCGCTTCGTGTTCGTCGAGCGGCACCCGTGCGACGTGGTGCTGAGCTGCTTCATCACCAGCGCGCAGATGGACGCCAACATCGCCAATTTCTTCGACTTCACCGGCACGGCTTTGCTGTACGACCGGGTGCTGACCTATTGGGAGCGCTGCAAGGCGGCGCTGCCGATGCAGGTGCACACGATCCGCTACGAACGGCTGATCGCCGACCCCGAGGCCGAGCTGCGCGCGCTCGCCGATTTCGCCGGGCTGGAATGGACCCCGCAGCTGCTCGCGCACCAGTCCAACGCCAGCGCGCGCGCGTTTATCGGGTCGCCCAGCTACGCGCAGGTCGCCGAGCCGCTCTACACGCGGGCCAAGGGGCGCTGGCTGCGCTATCGCGGCCATATGGAGAAGGTGCTGCCGATCCTCGCGCCCTGGGCCGAGCGGATGGGGTATTCGCTGGACGGCTAGGGCGCACCAACGTCACTTTGCGTGGCCCAACCCTCCCCGTCACCCCGGACTCGTCGAGCGCTTATTGCCTTGTACCAGGCACTTCCTTGTTCCCCTGCGAAAGCAGGGGCCCAGAGCCACGCAGTTCAGCCCTTGTGACCCTGGGCCCCTGCTTTCGCAGGGGAACAAGAACGGGCGGGATGCCAGAAACGCGACCGGCCCGGAATCCATCGCTGGACCCGGGCCGGCAAAATCTGATCCGGAAGATCAGCCCTGGTTGGGCTTGTACGACTGGATCCGCTCGGTGGTGCTGCGCTGCTCGCGCTCGAGGATCTGCCACTCGGCCGCGGTCATGCAGGTGCGCTTGGTCTGCAGGCGCGAGCCGATCACGTCGGTGGTCTTGCAGATCACGCGATTGGGATCCTTGGACGTCTTCTTGCCGCCCTGCTGGGCAATGGCCGGGGTGGCGAGAAGCGCCAGGCCGGCGACGATCATCATAGTACGCATTTCGAACCTCATGGATTAAGACAAAATCCCCCAGCCGCGCAATCATGGTGCGCGGTCGTTGGCAGCTACGCTGCCGATTCCGTCACGCGATGTCAAACGCGATCGTCAGCCGCTCGCCTGCGTCGAAGCGCCTTGTGCCGTGCCACAGCGTCGAGGGGAACAGGACGAGGCGCCCGGGCCGCGGCTCGACCGTGCGGACCGGCGGCAGGCCGAGGCCGAGCGAGGCCTGCGGCTCGCCGAGGGTAAGCCAGCCGGCGCCCGGCTCGCCCGCTTGCGGCAGCGCGACATAGAAGGCCGAGCTCAGCCAGCCCTCGGTATGGATATGCGGCTCGTGGAAGCCGCCGCCGGTCAGCCGCACCGACCAGGAGCCGACGAAGCGCGGATGCCGCGGCACGCGTCCGAGCAGCGGATGCGCCGGATCGGGCGCGGGCAGCGCCGCGGCATAGTCCGACACCGCCTGCGCCAGCCGCGCGCGGATGTCGCGAAGCTCGGAGTCGAGCCGCGACAGCAGCGGGCCGTCGGTCTGGGTGCCGCCGCGGACCGACTGGTCGAGCGGCTGGTGGCGCGCGACGTGCAGGCTGCGCAGCCGATCGGCGAGCGGCGCGATGGCGAGATCGTCGAAATCGACTGTCTTCACGAATTCGTCGCGGTCGAGCCATGCGGCGCGCGGGTCGCCGGTCAGCCGCCATGCGATCGAGAGATAGGGCCAGATCACCCCCGCCGCCGCGGGGGGGACGGCGTCGGCCAGCGCCGAGACGCGTTCGGGCTCGCCGCGGCGGAGCAAGTGGCGGAGCCAGTGCGCGGCGAGGTCGGGCTCGGAGAAGGGATCGACTGTCTCGAACGCGGTGTCCGCGGCGCGCAACGCGCCATATTCGGTCGCGACGATCGCCGCCGCGGCGCGCATTTCGGGGACCTCGTCGAACTGCCCGTCGGTCGCCGCGAAGGCCGCGAGCGCGGGCTGGCCGAGCCCGGCGCGGTGGAGCACCATGATCTTGAGGTGGTGGAGCCGCGGGTCGCCGGGGGCGCCGGCGATCGCGCGGTCGAGCTCGGCGAGATGCTGCCCGATATCCCCCGCGGCATAGCGAAGCCGGACGAGCGCGGCGTGCCCGGGCATCCAGCCGGGATGCTCGCGCAGCATCGTCGCCAGCAGCGAATCGGCCTCGGCGGCCTTGCCCTCGCCGAGCATCGCCGCGGCGTGGCCGAGGATGACGTCGCCGTCGCTCGGCGCGGCCTGGCGCGTGCGCGCGAACCAGTCGAGGCTCGGCAGCCCCGCCTCGAACGCGGCGCGGGCGCGGGCGTGGAGCAGCCGGGGGCTGTCGGGGGTGAGCGCCAGCGCGCGGTCGAACGCAGCGATCGCCGGGGCGAGATCGCCCGCCGCGCGGTGGTGGAGCCCGAGGATGTGGAGCAGCACCGCGTCCCCCGGCGCCCGTTCGGCTGCCTGGGCGACCAGCGCCACCGCATCCTCCTCGCGCCGCTCCTCGAGCGCGCGCAGCCCGAGCGCGCGGACGCGCTCGAGGTCGGGCGCGGCCTGCGCCGCGGCGAGCTGCTGGTCGAAGGCCGGGGTCATCTCAAAGCGGGGCTCCGTGCTCCGCTTCGTCGGCTTCCATCACGCGCTTGACCGCGGCGCGCTCGGCCGAGTCGAGCCCGGGGTGCCAGGCGTCGATGATGAAGACGATGCGCGGCTCGTCGCTGTCGTTGGCGGCTTCATGCTCGATCGTGTCGTCGAACACGAACGCCTCGCCGACGCGCCATTCGCGGCGTTCGGCGCCGACCCGGAACCAGCAATCCTTGGGCACGACCAGCGGCAGGTGGCAGACGAGGCGCGTGTTGGCGATGCCGGTGTGCGGCGGGATCCGGGTGCGCGGCTTGAGCAGCGAGAACATCGCGTTGGGCGAGCGCCCGGCGATGCGCGGCTGGTCGATCGCGGCGAGCACCGCCATCGTCCGCGGGCAGCGGTCGGCATTCTCGCTGATCACCCGGCTGCCCTGGGTCAGGTGGAACGCGGTCCAGTCGAGCGAATGGTTGAGCGCCGACCATTGCCGCACCGGCGTGTCGCTGGAATATTGGACATAGGGTTCGGCGCGGGCGCTGCGGTCGAGCAGCAGGGCCGCGCATTCCTGGCGGATGTCCGCAGTGGCGGCCTCGAGCAGCGGCAGCCAGGGGAAATCCTCGCGATCGTGGAACTCGCGCTCGGCGAGCCCGGGATAGTGATAGTGAGTCGGCTCCGAATGATAGGTCCGGGTCCGGCGCAACGCGTTGGACTTGAAGCGTTCGAGCCGGCCGCGCTGGCGCGGCGACAGGCCGGGGTCCTCGGCGATCGCGCGGTCCCAGGTCGCCTCGACGCGCTGTTCGTAGGCGCCGCTCAGCTTGCGGCCATGGTCGACCAGCGGGCGCAGCGGCCCCGGGATCTCCTGGTCGGCGGGGAGCTGGGCGAGCGCCCTGGTATAGGCGCGCGCGGCCTCCTGAGCGTCGCCCGCGCCTTCCAGCATCCGCGCGCGGCTGAGCAGCGCGACGAAATGGAGCGGATCGACTCGAAGCGCGCCCGAGATCGCCTCCTGCGCGCCTGCCATGTCGCTCGCGGCGCGGCGCATGGCAGCGAGCTTGAGCCAGCTGTCGATGCGGCCGGGGGCATCGGCGACGATCCGCTCGAGCATGGTTCGCGCCGCGGCGATGTCGCCGCGCCCCGCGGCGCGATCCGCCTCCTGCTCGGCCGCGTCGAGCGCGGCCTGGTCGGTTTCCCCCAGCCCCATGCGATTCATGATGGCAGACTGACTGCCAAAAGAAAACGGCGGGCCTTTCGGCCCGCCGTTCGCTTTGTCCGGTGTTCGTTCGACTTAGAAGTCGAGCGTCACGCCCGCGTAGATGTAGCGGCCGAGCGAGTCGTACACCTGAGCGAAGGTGTTGCCGTTCATGACAACGCCCAGCGCGAGGCCGTTGATCGGCGGCGCGCGGTCGAGGATGTTGTTCGCGCCCAGACGGAACGTGAACTGATCCCCAACCGGGTAGGCCATCGACAGGTCGAAGTAGCTCTGCGAACCGATGTGACGGTTGCCCTGCCGCGATCCGACCGAGCCGGGGCCGGCGAGATCGGTGTCGGGGCTGAGCGTGTCCGAATCGACCGCCGAGAAGTAGCGCCACGCCATCGACAGGGTCGGACCGAACGGCGCGGTGTAGCTGAAGCGGAGCTTGTGGCGCCACTCGGGGCTCGGCGTGCCGCAACGCGACCCGAAATAGCCCGTGCAGTTATATTCGGCCGCACCGAACGGATCGATCACGAGCGAGTCGAGATAGGTACCGACGAGGCTGAGGCCGAAATTGCCCGCGCCGCCGATCTCGGTCGTGTAGCCCACCGTGACGTCCACGCCCTTGGTCGAGAGACCGCCGGCATTGGTGAGCACGTCGATCACATAGCCATCGCTGTTGCGGAAGAGGTTCCCCGCCGCGTTGCGATGGATCAGGCCGCAGTAGAACGGATCGCCGCTCGAGATGCACTGCGTGAGGATGGCGTCCGCGCCATACTGCGAGATCTGGTTGGTCAGCTTGATGTTGAAATAGTCGATCGTCGCCTGGAACCCGCGCAGGAAGGTCGGGGTCAGGACGACACCGGCCGTGAACGAGTTGGCGACTTCGGGTTCCAGCGTCGCCGTGCCGCCCTGCAGACCATTATACTGGGCTGCCGGGTTGGCGGCGATGAAGCCGAACTGCGCGGCAGTGACGCCGGTGAGGGCGCACTTGGCAAGGGTGTTGCCGTTGACCGTACCGCCAACCGCCGGACCCGCGCACGGATCGATCGAACCGTCGAGCGACACGCTGCGTGCGCTGTAGAGCTCGACTGCGTTCGGAGCGCGGACCGCATGGTTGTAGCTCGCGCGGAACTTGAGGTCGTTGGTCGGAGCCCACGAGCCTTCGACCTTCCACGTGTCGGTGTCGAAGCTGTTCGTGGTGCCGTTACCCGCGGTATCGTAATGCGAGATACGATAGCCCGCGCCGATGCGCAGATCCTCGAAGAAGGGCTTGCCCTGGACCAGCGGCAGCGATGCTTCGACGAACGCTTCCTTGACCTTCAGCTCGCCGGCCACCGGCGTGGTCGGACCGCCCTGGCCGGCGCCGTCGCCGCTCAGGAAGTTCGAGTCGACCTCGAAGTTCAGCGTCTCCTTGCGGTATTCGCCACCGACGTTGATCGCGAAGCCTTCGGTCGCCCAGGGAACCACCATGCCATAGTCGCTGCCGATCAGGGTGATCGAGGCGTTGGCGATCTGCTCGGTCGTCTGACCGCGCGAGAACAGCGGAACCTGGAGGTAGTTCAGCGCCGCCGGGGTGACGCCGCCGGTGGTGAAGACGTTGTACGGAACGCAGTTGGGATCGGTCCCGTCGACCACCGAGCGGCAGGTCGGCACGCCGCCCACGCTGACGACGTCGGTGGCACGGCCGAGGCGCGTGACCGAGAAGTCGTTGCGGTAGGTCTGCGCGAAGTTGACGCGGCCATACTGGTAATAGGCGTCGTAGGTGATGCCGGCGGCGATATCGCCCTTGGCACCGAACACGCCGCGATAGGTGGTGTGCTGGAGATCGTCCTGACGCCCGCCGCCTTCGATGTTGCGGCGTGCGATGTAGAGGTTGCCGGTCAGCACGCCGTTGGCGTTGACGAAGGTATTGCCGGGCGCGCAGGCGATCGAGCGCTGCTGCGCCGAGAGCAGCGGGTTGTCGCAGTTGATCGTCGTGGTGTTGAAGAAGTTACCCGACGGCGCGATCTGGGCGACCGAGCGGTCGTCCATGAACATGAACTCGAGATAGGGCTTGAACGAGTCGCTCACGTCATAGTGCGCGAAGAAGCCCGCGCTGTAGCGCTCGTCCGGACGCTGGAAATAGTTGGTCGGCGCGAAGTTGAAGAGCACCTGACCGGGGATGAACTGGTTCCCCTCGACATGGTAGTAGACGCCCTGCGCGTAGAACGAGCCCGGCGCCGAAGTGGCCGAGCCGCCGCAATTGTAGAGCCGGCCGAGCGCGGTGACGTTGGCGTCGGTGTTCGCGCTGAGCGAGCAGGCCGAATAGTCGCGCTTGTCCTGCGTGATCGGGTTGATCTTGCGGTAGCTGGCATAGGCGGTGATGTGGCCGCGGCCATCGTCGAGGCCGGTGCCGAACACGGCGGTCGCGTCGACGGCGCCGCCATCGGTGACCATGCCGTCCGGATAGCCGAAGCCACGCGCATTGAGCGCGCTGGTGACGTCGGGACCGACGCGGTTGTTATGGTTGTAGAAGCTGTACTGGCCGTCGAGCTTGAAGCCGTCGAAATCCGTGTCCATCACGAAGTTGACGACGCCCGAGACCGCGTCGGCGCCGTACACCGACGAAGCGCCGCCGGTCAGCACGTCGACGCGCTTGATCACCGCGGCGGGGATGATGTTGATGTCGGCGAACGGCGAGCGCGGATCGCCCGGGACGATGCGGCGGCCGTTGACCAGCACCAGCGTGCGCGCCGGGCCGAGGTTGCGAAGGTCGAGCGTGGCGGTGCCGGTCGATCCGTTCGAGATGTTGCCGCCCTGGCCGGCGAAGACCTGCGGCAGCGCGTTGACGAGATCCTCGACGCGGGTCGTGCCGGTCTGCTTGACCTCGAGCGCGCCGATGATGGTCACCGGGCTCGCGGACTCGAGATCGGGATGGGGGATGCGCGAACCGGTGACGACGATGTCGCCGCCAGGCGCTGCTTCCTCCTGCGTGGTGTCGGCAGGCGCGTCCTGGGCGAAGGCAGGCGCCGCAAGCAGGAAGGCCCCGGCGATGGCGGTCGACCCCAGCAGGCGCTTCCGCATCAGATTGCCACTCATTGTGTATTCCCCTTAGCTAACTGCGAGGACGCGGCAAATTGTGCGTTGCACACGCCCTGAAGTTTGCCCTGCTATCAGATGCGGGGAACGTCAGGCAATCTCCCTACACACCTATGTATAAAAACGGAGGCCGCTGTAACTATTCGGCCACAGTCGGTTTTTGCCGGGGCGTTGCCCGCAAGCGCGGAATTCCGTACGGATTGCGCCCCGACTTCAGCCTGGAGACGCCCATGCCCGCCCTTCGCCCGACGCTTGTCCTGACGGCGCTCGCCGGTGCCGTCCTGCCGCTCTCCTGCGCGGCGCAGACCGCCCCCGCGACCCCCGCCGCGCTGCAGAATGTGCTGCAATGCCGCGCAGTCACCGACGAGAAGGCGCGGCTCGCCTGCTTCGATTCGACGGTCGGCCAGCTCGACGCCGCGCGCACCAGCGGCGCCGTGGTCGTGGTCGACCGCGAGGAGGTCCGCAAGGCGCGGCGCGGCCTGTTCGGCTTCAGCCTGCCGCGCCTCGGCCTGTTCGGCGGCGGCGAAAAGGGCGGCGAGGATGCCGAGGAAATCAAGGAAATCAACGGCGTCGCGCGTTCGGCGACGCGCAACGCCGATGGCGGCTGGATCATCACGCTCGAGGACGGCGCGCGCTGGGAGCAGACCGGCGCGATGGTCTTCGGCCGCAGCCCGCGGCCGGGCTCGAAAGTGACGATCAAGCGCGGGGTGCTCGGCAGCTTCAAGATGAGCGTCGACGGCAGCCCCGCGGTCAAGGCGCGGCGGATCGGCTGACGCTCCCGGGGACGTTGACGACGCGATGACCGACTCCGCGGCGCTCGGGCAGCTTGCGCGGCAGGCGCTGGAGCGCGGCGACGAGGCGGCGGCCGCGCCGGTGCTCGCCGCTGCCGCCGGGCGCGCGGGAGACGATGCCCAGTTGTGGCAGTGGAGCGCGCTGCTCCACCGCGCGCTCCACCAGCACGCGGTTGCGCTGCACGCGTTCGTAAAGGCCGCGGCGCTCGCGCCGGGCGACGGATCGATCGCCTATGGCCGGGCGCTGGCGGCGCTCGAGGCCGGGCTCGACGCGGTCCCGCTGTTCGAAGCGGCGGCGCGGGTGCTGCCGAACAACGGCGACGTAATGCTCGGGCTGGCCGCGGCGCGCTTCGCGGCGGGCGACGGCGCGCGGGGCATCGCCGATCTCGACGCCGTGCTCGCAGGCAGCCCCGGCTGGATCGCCGGGCACCATGGCCTCGCCCGGCTGCGCTGCCTGATGGGCGAGCGCGATGCTGCGACGGCGTCGCTCGACCGCGCGCTCGCGGCCTGGCCCGGCGACTTCGCGCTGTGGCAGGCGCTGGTCCAGACGCTGGCGCAGGGCGACCGCTTCGACGCGGCGCTCGATGCGATCCGGCGCGGCCGTGCGGCGGCCGGCGGGAATATCTTCTTCGACGCCAACGAGGCGGTGGCGCTGTCGGAGACCGGCGATGCGGCGGGCGCCGACGCGCTGTTCGCCCGGCTGGCCGACGTCGACGAGCCGGGCTTCGCAGTGCGCCGGGTCCGGCACCTGCTGCGGACCGGGCGGGTCGAGGCGGCACTGCCGCTGGTCGAGCGCTTCGCGGTGCCGGAGTCGCCGCTGACAGTGCCGGCCGCCGTGAACGGCACGCCCGCCGGAGGAGGTCTCCTTTCCCCCGGACGTCTGCAGG